>NZ_CP022540.1:3231004-3977008 GCF_002237555.1 Antarctobacter heliothermus
CCTTCTGTCGCCGTTCCGCCAGCGGGATACCCTGCAATTTCAAGGGAAAGACAATATTCTCGATCACCGACAAGTGTGGCATCAGGCCGAAATTTTGAAAGACCATGCCCATCTTGTGACGCCGCACGTCAATCAGGGCTCTGGGGGACATTGCCAGAAGGTCTTCGCCGTCCAGCATCACTTCGCCATGCGAGGCATCCACAAGGCGCGACAGACAGCGCGCAACCGTGGACTTTCCCGACCCGGACAGCCCCATGATGACAAAGGTTTCTCCAACGTGCACATCAAAACCCACGTCAATCACCGCCGGAACGTGAGCCTCACGGCGCATCCGCTCGGCCAAACCCGGCACGTCGATCGCGTAGCCTGATGTGTCGAAATAATACTCCGGTCTTGGGCCGTAGACCTTCCAAAGGTTTCGACATGAAAGCTTTACTGCTGCTGCTGCTGTCGTCGAAGCAGGCGCTTGGTCTGTCATATCGTCTCTCCGGTCAATGCCTGCGCCCGACAACAAGGTCAGGCGCAGGCGAGACTGTTACTGGATCCACGTGGTCCATTTGTCTTCGTTCAGCGCAATCCACTCTGCGACGACCTCGTCGAGGGCGCGGCCGTTCTGGTCAATTTCGTTGATCATGGCGTTTTGCTCTGCATTGGTCAGTGCGAACTGGCTGACGAAAGCGGCAGCACCGGGCCACACCTCTGCGAAATTTTGGGACGCGATCTTGTTGACGTGGGCCTGCGCAAAACCGCAGGCGGTGTCGCGTTGCTGATTTTCCTCCACGCATTCGCCATCGGCTGGATTCCATTCCACCCATTTCACATCGATTTCAGCAAAGACCCAATGAGGCTGCCAGAACATCATCAGGATCGGTTCTTCGGAGGCGAGCGCACTTTTCAACTCCGCGATCATCGTGCCTTCTGAGCCGCCGGCGACCGGATCGAAAGGCAACTCGATACCTTCGACGACAGACTTTGATCGGGTGCCCCAATCCGCCGGATAAGTGATGAGACGCCCATTCGGAAAGGTCTCTGCGGTGGCAAAGGCTTGCGCGCAATCAAAGAGCGCCTGATAGCTCGGCAGGCCTGGGCATTGCTCTTCCATGTATGCGGGGTAAATCCAACCCTCACGCGGCTCGAGCCCCAGTTCACCCATATCCACAATGGCGCCAGAGGCGAGGCCATCGGTATAAGCGTCGGTGATAGAATTATCCCAAACCTCGGGGTTCAGGTTGATTTCGTTCTGCGCCAGCGCAGTGAACTGCGGCAGACCGCCAGCTGTGACCAACTCGACGTTATAGCCCATCTTCATTAGTAGTTCTGCGGCAATGGTCGCAGACAAATGCTGGCCAGTCCATTCATTGATCGCGATCTTGATAGGCTGATCTGTTTCGACTTCGGCCAATGCGACCGAAGCCCCGATAGTGGCGGCACCCATGGCAATTGCCGCGGTGACATTCATTAGTTTGCGTTGCATCTCACTCTCCTGTCGGTTGGTTGTTTTTTGGTGTTTTTGTGTTTTCCAGCAAGGCTGCGCGCAGCGTGTCGCGGTCCTGTGCGTAGTCGCGGGTGATCTGGGGTGACCGCTGGCATGTTGCCCAGTTTGGGTCCGCAAGTAGCGGCGCGTCTTCGGCAGAAGGAAGGCTTAACCCGCGGACCAGATCGGCGGCCCGCTCAGCCATGACCAGCGTCGGCGCGTTCAAGTCACCGGCGGTGGCCTGCGGCAACACCGAGCTGTCGACCACGCGCAGCCCCTCGATGCCCTTGAGCTTCATCGTTAAAGGGTCGACCACGGCGGCGTCATCGGTGCCCATCCGGCAGGTGCCGCAGGGGTGATAAGCGCTTTCAACCTTGTCTTTCAGGAATTGGTCAATACAGGCGTCGTCTTGGCAGTCGGCACCGGGGGCGAGCTCCTGTCCGCGATAGGGCGCGAACGCCTCTTGCGCGAAGATTTCGCGTGTGAGGCGAATACAGGCCCGCATTTCCTGCCAGTCGTCGGGGTGGGTCATGTAGTTGAAACGCACGCGAGGAAGGTCGCGGGCATCCGCGCTGCGCAGCTTCACCCAACCACGGCTCTTGGAGCGTTTGGTGCCGACATGGACCTGAAATCCATGGCCGCTGACCATCGATTTGCCATCATAGGAAACGGCAAGCGGCAGGAAGTGATATTGAATGTCGGGATAGACGATGCCGGCCCGGCTACGGATATGACCGCCACTTTCAAAGTGGTTGGTTGCGCCAAGCCCATCGCGCATCAGCATCCATCGCGCACCGAGCAAAGCCTTGCGAAGCGGGGACATGTGCGAAAAGAGCGTCACTGGCTGGCGGCACTCCATCTGAAGATAAATCTCCAAATGATCCATCAGATTGCCGCCGACTTGATCACGGTCGGCAATCACCGCTATTCCGTTTTCTTTCAACTCTTCGGCAGGTCCGATCCCCGACCGTTTGAGAATGGTCGGGGACATGATCGAACCGGCACTCAGGATCACGTCGCGTCCAGCCTGTGCGCGCATCGTCCGTCCGTTGCGCGTAAACAGAACGCCAGTGACCCGCCGGCCTTCGAGTATCAGCCGATCAACCTGCGCGTTCTGGATCACCCTGACATTCTTCCGCCGCATCGCAGGCCGCAAATAGCCGACAGCGGCGCTGGCGCGTTCGCCGCGGCCGACGGACATTTCCATCGGGCCAAAGCCTTCGTGTTGGAGGTCATTCATGTTGTCGCTGACCGCATAACCCGCTTGCTGCCCTGCCGCGACAAAGGCTTGGTAAAGGGGGTTGGACTGGCAGCCGCGACTCACCGAGATTGGCCCATCCGTGCCGCGCCTGTCGCCACCGTCGGGCACGTTCTCCAAACGCTTGAAATAGGGCAACACATTGGCCCAATGCCACCCTTCGGCCCCCAAGGCGGACCAAAGTTCGTAGTCTATCGGATTACCGCGAACCCAGCACATGCCATTGATCGACGAAGAGCCGCCCAAGCCCTTGCCGCGTGGCAGGTTCATAACCCGTCCGCCCAAACCCGGTTCGGGTTCGGTGGACATGCCCCAATTGAAGCGGCGGGTATTCATCGGGATCGAGAATGCCGTCGGCATCTGCACAAAAATCGACCGGTCCGAACCGCCGGCCTCCAGCACCAGGATTCGTGCGGCGGCGTCTTCTCCCAATCGCGCGGCCATGACACAGCCTGCCGATCCCGCTCCGATCACCACATAATCATAGGTGCCCAGGTCTTCGTCCGTATTGCGGGAAGCCGCCATGCCCATTGCCCGCCGTTCAATCGATCATCACGTAGTATTTCAGCATCGGCTCGGTCTGCTTCCAGTAGCCCCGAAATCCTTTGGGCACCAGAAAGGCATCGCCCTTGCGATAAGTCTCGGAAAACTCGTCGTTCTCGAGCGTGACAGAGCCTTCGAGCACGTACATGAATTCGTCGCAGGGGTAGTCTTCGTAGAAATCGGTGTAGGGTTCGGCCCGCCAGATCCCAGCACGCACTTCTGGCGCGCCGCGACTGAAGTAAATGTGGTCATGCCCCATCGCGTTCCCTTCGATGAGTTTCGCAGTCTCCAACGGGATGTCAGCCTCCGCCGCCCAGCCACGGGGTCCGTTGGCCGAGAACTTTACAGGGGTGGTCATTGCAGGCATCTCCGTACTTTTGTTTCGGCGTAACTGATCATGCGGGCCACGGTAGGCAAAAGAGCTTGGCTGCCAAAGCGAACAATAGTAGGTCTTGGTAACCTCAAGTTACGTGAGACGCGAGTGACCCTGCCTTTGACGGCCCTGCGTGCCTTTGATCTTGTTGCCCGTCATGGCAGCTTTACGCGTGCAGCAGCCGAACTAAACGTTACCCGTCCAGCGGTGAGCAAGCAGATCCGACTGCTGGAGGCGTCATTGGGCTGCCAGCTTGTCATCCGCGGTCGTTCGAATGAGTTGTTGACTGAAACCGGGCGCAACCTTGCCGCTGGTTTGCAGCAAGGGTTCGATTTGATAGGCACCTCGTATCAATTTGCAGGCGAGTTCGGGGGCGACGACAAAAGTCTACGTATCCTTGTGGACCGCGACTTTGCGTCATCCTGGCTGGCCAAGCGCATCGGAGGGTTCCTGATCGAGAACCCTGGCGCGACACTCGAGATCATTGCGGAGCGCAACGGTAACCTGAGATTGGAAGAGAACTTCAGCTTCCGCATCTTTTATGGTCCCGAGGGCAGTTTCGCATCGGACCAGCTTGACGAAACGGCGCTGTGCGACTGGATCGATCTCCCGCTTTGCACGCCTGACTATGCTGCAGCGAATATGGTTGGTGGCAAATTGGACCATCGGGTACGTTTCCTGATCGACCGCAATTACGACCCGCGCGAGGATTGGTTTCTCCATAGTGGCGTCACCGATCCCGACCAAGAAACCCAAGTCTCAAAGTTCGACGACACCTCCATGTGCCTGTCGGCGGCGCTCTCCGGGTCTGGCATCACCATTGGCGACAGCTTCATGGCGCTTGACGCAATCCGGTCAGGGCGGCTCATTGCGCCGTTCAAAATCGGCCTGCAGAGTGCCGAACGCTATGCAATATGCCGCGCGATGCGCCAGCCGCCGACACGGGTCGAAAAGGAATTCCGCAAGTGGCTGCTGCGCGAGATCGAAAGTTATCAACTTCGTGTCACTGAAATCATGGAAGAGAAAAGCGTGACGATCTTACCGCGCCTGAAATGACAACCAGATGACTGCTTTCAAAGGGCCTGCTACTGCCTAAGCATCCGCAGTGAATGACTGCCTCCCGCCGATGCTGTTGAAAAAGTCTTTGTTGCAGTGCGGCAAGTCCTTTGATTCACTGGATTATGAGGGGATTGGAGGATTTCGTCATGATGGGCATCCAAACGGCACCGGCACAGTTGTTCTATGTCTTCGATCTGGAGCGTCATGTTCCTTCCGGTCATATGCTTCGCGAGATCGACCGGTTCCTCGACGTGGATGGCATGCGGGAAGTCGTGCGCCCGTTCTACAGCCACATGGGGCGTCCCTCGATCGATCCTGAGCTGATCATCCGGATGCTGGTCATCGGTTATGTCATGGGAATCCGTTCAGAGCGGCGCCTTTGCGATGAGGTCCATCTGAACCTTGCATACCGCTGGTTTTGCCGTTTGGGTCTGGAAGGGAAGGTGCCGGATCATTCGACCTTTTCCCGGTATCGTCATGGCAAGTTCCGTGACAGTGATCTGCTCCGGAAGGTATTCGAGGCAACTGTCGAACGCTGCCTGAGAGAGGATCTGGTCGCGGGTGAAGGATTGGCCGTCGACGCAAGCCTGATCCCGGCTGACGCCAATAAGGTCCGGTCTATTGCGGCCGAAGACTGGAGCCCGGAGGTCGCGCGCGAGGCCGGAAACCGGGCGGCACGCGAATATCTGGAAACACTCGACGATGCCGCCTTCGGAGCCGCATCACCGGTCCAGCCGAAGTCGTGACCAGGTCCGATCCGGCTGCGCAATGGACCCGCGCCTAGGAAAGCCGCCCGTATTTTGCCTATGCGACCAACTACCTGATCGACACCAAGAGCTCGGTCATCATGGATGTTGAGGCGACACGGGCAATCCGGCAGGCTGAGGTTGGGGCGTCGCGCACGATGCTCGACAGAACCGAGAAACGGTTCGGGATCAGACCGGATTGGCTGACTGCCCCTCTCGTGACATCGCTGCGCGATGCACTGCCGGGCAGTGGACACCGCCTACGGCAATGCCGAGAACCTTGGATGGCTGGTCGAGAAGCGCAGCATCATCCCCTTCATCCCTGTCATCGACAAATCAGAGCGGACCGATGGCACCTGGTCCAGGTCCGACTTCGAATGGGACGAGGCGAATGATCAATACATCTGCCCCGAGGGTCACGCCCTCAAGCAATATCGCCGGAACTACTCCGATCCGAACCGGGGGCAGGACACCGGAGGGCGGAAGAAATATCGTGCCTTGAAGGCGACATGCCAAGCCTGTCCATCCAAAGAAATCTGCTGCCCGAAAGCGGAGGCCCGATACGTCACCCGAGAACCCCACGAGGAAGCACGCGAGTTCGCCCGCGAATGCCGCAAGACCAAGGCCTACAAGGTATCCCGAGACAAGCGGAAGAAAGTAGAGATGCTCTTCGCCCATCTGAAGCGCATCCTCGGCCTAAACCGGCTACGCCTGCGCGGCCCCAATGGCGCCAAGGACGAATTCCTGCTCGCCGCCATCGCCCAGAACCTCCGAAAACTCGCGAAGCTGCGGCAGCAGTGCGCCAACTCGGAGGCCGCGGCATGATCTAAGCGGCCAGATAAACGCCAAAAGGCGGCGCGACGGGCGATTGCCCGAACCAAACGGTGACACTCGAGGATGAGGGCAGCCCAAAACACGTTCTCAGGCCGACTTTTTCAACAAAATCTGCCCACTAAGCTTTGTGAAGCACTGGCTATACTAGGGGGCGTAGCCGATTGCCGGCATCGACAGACGCCGCCTCAGAAACCGTCCAGATAGCCAGACCGCTTTAGCTCGTCCCATATCTTTTGTTGTGCCTCCTCAAGTTGCTCCTTCAGGATGCCGTGGTCATAGGCGGAATTTGAAGAGCGAGGACCGGACCACCCCCCCCAGGTCGTTGATATCGGCTTCATTGACGCGGGCGCGTCGGGCGACTGTGCGCCATGTGTGTCTGATCGAGTGAAGAGATAAGCGGTGATCTGTTCCGGGGCCGAGGACTTGGCGACGGAAACGTGTGAACCACTGTGAGACAGCCGCAGCCTTGCCGGAGGCCCCCCTGATGGGCCACTCAGGGAAGATACGACCCGAAGGGTCATTGAGGGCGGCCCGCCGCTGTAGGAGCTCTCTGGCCTTTGCTGGGACAGGTACATACCGAAGCGCATTGCTGGTTTTGCCGTGGGTCAAATAGAACCCCGATCCATCTTCCTCTGTGTTTTCGAGAGAGATTGTGGCCAGTTCATCGGCACGACAGCCTGTAACTATCGCAAGGCGGATCAGGTCGCCTTTGTGCGTTCCAGCCGGGGCTGCCCGCAATAGCTTCGAAAACTCCGGCGGCGTGAAATCCTCCCGTGTCGGTTGGTCGGGCCTTGATGCACGCGGCACTGACTTCTGGAATATCCACGGGTTCTTATATCGGGCCATCGTGATCCGACGTTCGACTGCCCAAGCCCAGAATTGCGACAGAAGGGTGATGTTTTTCGACACTGTCTTGTGAGACATACCCTGCGGTGATCGGGGAGATTTCTGGTCCGGCAAGTAGTCGTCGCGGAAGACACGGGCTGCATTTGGGGTCACGTCCTCCATGCAGGCAATGTTTTGATGGTCTTCAAGGAAAGCCCTGAGATGACCTACGGCGGTCTTAAGGTTGCCAACGGTGGTCAACGCAAGCGGCTTGAAGTTGCGGCGATTGCCGGGGCTACGCTCTTCGATGTAGCGATCCAAGGCCGTCGTGATCGGGTAGCCTTTGCCGAGCGCAACACGGTTGAAACTCCTGAGTTTGGTTTCAGGTACGCCTCGTTTTGCCGCTTCTTCCAGTTTGTCGGACAGGATCAGTTCGATGCCATGCTCTTCACTGTCATCATTGGCGATCATCTCTCGCCATTCTTCTGCGGAGCTAAGGGTGAAACGGCCCTCATCGGACAATTCGGCAGCGGCTTTCCGTATCTCGCCAAGGGCGATGTCGCGCCGCTTGCGGGCTTCGACAGGGTGGCGAGTGCCCAAACCCTTCTTCACCTCTTTTCCGAATGGCTTTCCGGTCAGCGGGGTGGGCTTACCGATCAACTCAGTGGGAGTGATCATGCGGAACACCCAGCCGGTGCCGGGGCCGCGAGGTTGTACCAGATAGTTCATGTCCTCAGCCACCTTGTTGTGGTCCATTATGGACAACGGCTTCTTGGATGTCGTGCTATTTTCCTCTTTGTCATCAGTAACTTAGATGAAATGGCGGAGAGACAGGGATTCGAACCCTGGGTAGGCTTGCACCCACAACGGTTTTCGAGACCGCCCCGTTCGACCACTCCGGCACCTCTCCGCGGGGGTCTTGGTAGCGGGGCGTTTAGCCAATTCGTTGACGCTTCGCAACAGGGAAAAGGCAGGTTCTGGGCGACCCGTGCATTTTCGGGTCTTCGCGGTGGGTGCAAGAGGCGCATCGTCGCCGGGCATTGCGCTGTGAGGTTGTTGCGCGCCACTGAGTGCCCTACCTGTTGACCAGTCCCGTCATCTCTGAGGAACCCATGGACCAGATTTCCCCGTTTTCTGCGGCTGTGGCCGCCCACCGCCTGTTGTTGGGCGCTCTTGCCCTGCTGACCTGCCTTGTGGTTGCGCCTCCGGTGCGTGCCGAGCGGGTTGATGACCTGATGGATGCGCTACAGGTCGAATCCATGCTTGGCATCATGCGGACAGAGGGCCTGTCCTATGGGGAAGAGCTTGCAGCCGACATGTTGCCAGGCGGCAGTTCTGCGCCTTGGCGGGATTCATTGTCGCAAATCTACGACGCAGACAGAATGCGCGACGTCGTGCGGAGCGGATTCGCAGAGACCTTTGACGGCACCGATCCCGACCCCTTGATCGCATTCTTTTCGTCTGATCTGGGTCAGCGCGTTGTCCAACTGGAACTGGCGGCCCGAGAAGCCATGGTGGATGACGCGGTCGAAGAGGCTGCGCGAGAGGCCTATCAGGACTTGAAAGGCGACGAAGACCCGCGGCTTGATCAGTTGCGCCGTTTTGTCGAGGTCAACGACCTGCTGGAGGCCAATGTCACCGGCGCGCTGAATGCATCGTTCAAATTCTATTCCGGGCTGGTCGATGGCGGCGGCCTGCGAATGTCAGAAGGCGATATTCTGTCTGACGTCTGGTCCCAGGAGGAAGACACCCGTATGGATACCCGCGAATGGCTCTATGCCTATCTGCTGTTGGCCTATGAGCCATTGGAGGATGAGGAACTGGAAGCCTATATTGCCTTGTCCGAAACATCGCAGGGGCGCGCGCTGAACAGGGCTCTTTTTGCCGGTTTCAATGCGATGTACGATGAGATTTCTTACGCGCTTGGCCTAGCGGCGGCGCAGCAGATGAAACAGCAAGAGCTTTGAGCGACGAGCCCGGCGAAAATGGCCGCGACGCTGGTCCGGGGACTGAACAATCGCTTGACAAGGACGCGGCCACCGGACCATAAGCCGCGCACGAGAAAGACGGGGCTTTGGTCCCGCCTTTTTGTATTGTAAACGAACGTCCCTGAGGGGCGCGCTGTTCGGGGCGGGGTCTGGACCCCATGAACTCCTGCAAGGGGGCCAAAGAACGCGGCAGAAAAAGGAAAGACGCACCATGTTCGCGGTGATGAAGACCGGCGGCAAACAGTATAAGGTTCAGTCGGGCGATACGCTCCGGGTTGAAAAGCTGGCCGCAGATGCGGGTGAAACCGTACAATTCAATGACATTCTCATGCTGGGCGGCGACACCACCGTCGTCGGCGCGCCGACCGTGGCCGGTGCCGCAGTGCAGGCCGAGGTGATCGACCAAGTGAAGGGCGAAAAGCTTATTCACTTTGTGAAGCGCCGCCGTAAGCATGGCTCGCAGCGTACCAAAGGCCACCGCCAGCAGTTGACGCTGGTCCGCGTGACCGACATCCTCTCCGAAGGTGGGGACAAGACCGGCGTCAAGGCCGCCATCGGTGCAGGTTCCGTTTCGGCAGTTGCCGTTGAAGCAGCTGCTCCGGCCAAGAAGGCCGCACCCGCCGCGAAAAAGGCTGCGCCTGCCGCGAAACAGGCAGAACCCGCCACCGAAGTTGAAGGCGTCAAGCCCGCCAACCTGCTGACCGAGGCCCGTGGTGGCAAGCCAGACGATCTGAAAAAGATTTCTGGTGTTGGTCCCAAGCTGGAAGGTCTGCTGCACGAAAACGGTGTCTTCCACTTTGACCAGGTCGCCGCTTGGGATGCTGCAGAGATTGCCTATATGGATGACAAGCTGTCGTTCAAAGGCCGCATTGAGCGCGACAACTGGATCGAACAGGCGAAGACTTTCGCCGCAGAACAGGAGTAACACCCCATGGCACACAAAAAAGCTGGCGGTTCCTCCCGCAACGGACGCGACTCTGCCGGACGCCGCCTTGGCGTCAAACTCTACGGCGGTCAGGCTGCGATCCCCGGCAACATCATCGTGCGTCAGCGCGGCACCAAGTTTTGGCCGGGCGAAGGCGTGGGCATGGGCAAGGATCACACGATCTTTGCAACCGTCGAAGGCGGCGTGACCTTCCACAAGGGCCTCAAGGGCCGCACGTTTATTTCGGTGCTTCCAGTGGCGGAAGCCGCAGAGTAACGCCGAACACAATGTCACGGAAGCGGACAGGGGATCGGCGGCTGCGCCGGTCCCCTTGCCATTTTCCGGGCTCCGGATCGACTGCGCCGAAAATCAAGACGCCCTGCAAGGCGCAGGTGCCGTCGATCCCCGCCGTTGCACAGGAGGAGAGTGCAGATGGTCCTAGATACCACCGACAACCAGCCCATCGTGGCAACAGAACGGTTTGATTTGCGCCCGGTGCGCCAGTCCGACATCGGGTTGATGGAACATTACACCCGTGACGAACGGGTCGCGCGTATGACCACGTCCATCCCGCATCCATTGCCGCCCGGTGCGACCGAAGGGTTTGTCACCCGCGCCACCTCACCCGACCGGAGTGAGGATGTCTGGGCGATGGATGCCACCAAGGTCGGCGGGTCCGAACTGATGGGGCTGATCTCGCTGGAGCGGATGGACCGCAATCAGTCCGAAGTTGGCTATTGGGTGGCGCCAGCGTTCTGGAACACCGGGCTGGCCTCAGAGGCGGTGCGCGCACTGGTTGAGGCAAATCCGATGGGCAACGCCACCATGTTTGCCTCTGTTTTTCAGGACAACGCGGCCTCGGCCCGGGTGCTGGTAAACTGCGGGTTTGAGTACATCGGCGATGCCGAAGCCTATTCCGTCGCGCGCCAGTCCAAGGTGCCGACCTGGACCTATATTCGAAAACTGGGCTGATCGCGTCGGAGTGTCCGGCACGGCGGTCCGCGCATAGCGGGGGCGCTTGAGCGCCCTCGGAAACCACGGTAAACCGCCGCCTGTCCCTCGCCGAAAGCTCATTCCATGAAATTCCTCGATCTCTGCAAGGTTTATATCCGCTCCGGCGCAGGCGGTAACGGCTGCGTCAGTTTCCGCCGCGAAAAGTTCATCGAATACGGCGGCCCGGATGGCGGCGACGGTGGGCGCGGTGGGTCGGTCTGGGTCGAGGCGGTCGATGGGCTGAACACGCTGATCGACTTTCGCTATCAACAGCACTGGTTTGCTCAGAACGGCCAGTCGGGCCGGGGCCAAAACCGCACTGGCGCTGATGGCAATGACATCATCCTCAAGGTGCCGGTGGGCACCGAGATCCTTGAAGAGGATGAGGAAACGGTGATCGCCGATATCACCGAACTGGGACAACGGGTGCGGATTGCCAAAGGCGGCAATGGCGGCTGGGGTAACCTGCAATTCAAAAGCTCGACCAATCAGGGACCGCGCAATGCGAACCCGGGGCAGGATGGCGTTGAACGGACGCTTTGGCTCCGGCTCAAGCTGATTGCCGATGTGGGTCTGCTGGGTCTGCCCAACGCGGGCAAAAGCACCTTTTTGTCGGTGACGTCCAATGCGCGGCCCAAGATTGCCGATTATCCGTTTACCACGCTGCACCCCAACCTTGGGGTCGTGGCGGTCGACAACACCGAATTTGTCGTTGCGGACATTCCCGGCCTGATCGAGGGCGCGCATGAGGGCAGGGGGCTGGGTGACATCTTTCTTGGCCATGTCGAACGCAGCGCCGTGTTGTTGCACCTGATAGATGGCACATCTGGTAGCCTGATTGAAGATTATCAGACGATCTGCAACGAACTCGATGCTTATGGCGCGGGGCTGGCGGACAAGCCGCGCGTGACTGTGCTGAACAAGATCGACGCATTGGACGACGAAGAGCGCGTGTTCCTCAAGGACGAACTTGAGGCCGCTGGCGCAGAGAACGTGATGCTGATGTCCGGTGCCACCAAAGAGGGCGTAACAGAGGTGCTGCGCGCCCTGCGACCCCATGTCGAGGCGCGCCGCGCCGCTGACCGCCCGGCCCCGGAGGTCGAGGAAGGGGAGGATGGGCAATGGCATCCCTGACCTCGGCGCGTCGCGTCGTCGTCAAGATCGGGTCAGCCTTGCTGGTGGATCGCGCCAGCGGTGATTTGCGCACTGATTGGCTGACCTCAATTGCCGAAGACGTCGCCGAACTGAAGGCGCGCGGCGCGGATGTGGTGCTGGTGTCATCCGGGTCCATCGCGCTGGGGCGCGGCATCCTTCGCCTGCCGTCCAGCGTGCTACCGCTTGAACAATCGCAGGCCGCTGCTGCTGTTGGTCAAATCCGGCTGGCCCGCGCCTGGCAAGAGGCATTGGCCCCGCACGGTCTGATCACAGCGCAAGTGCTGGTAACGCTGGAGGACAGCGCTGACCGCCGCCGCTATTTGAATTCACGCGCGACGCTGGAAACCTTGCTGGGTTTTGGCGCGGTTCCCATCGTAAACGAGAACGATACCGTCGCGACGGATGAGATCCGCTATGGTGATAATGACCGTCTTGCGGCGCAGGTGGCGGTGACCGTGGGCGCGGATCTTCTGGTCCTGTTGTCGGATGTGGACGGGTTGTACACCGCGAATCCGACGACCGATCCTGCGGCAGAGCGGCTTGATATTATTGACGATATCACGCCCGAGATCGAAGGCATGGCAGGCGATGCCGGGTCTGGCCTGTCCAAGGGCGGGATGAAGACCAAAGTGATGGCAGCCAAGACGGCAACCGCCTCTGGCTGTGCGATGATCATCTCTCACGGGGCGGATCTGCATCCGTTGCGGCGGCTGATGATGGGCGCACCATCGACCTTGTTCACCCCGAAGCTTGACCCGCACGCGGCGCGCAAACGCTGGATCGCGGCGATGAAACCCCAAGGCACGCTGCGTGTGGATGAGGGAGCAGCGACTGCGCTGGCCTCTGGCAAATCGCTCTTGCCGGCTGGGTTGCGCGCGGTCGAGGGGGATTTCGGCCGCGGCGAACCGGTGACAATCCGCAGCTTCACGGGCACCACACTGGGGCAGGGGCTGACGCGCTATACCGCGACAGAGGCGCGCGCCATCGCCGGACACCACAGCCGCGACATCGAGGCGATCCTTGGGTATCCGGGACGCGCGGTATTGATCCACCGCGATGACATGGCGGTTTGACGTCACGCTTTGACCGTTCTGCTTCTTCTCTCTAGAAATACACATATCCACCATTGGCCAGAGGGTTCTTCCGATGAAAGATCTCGATAACATTCCCGCCCTGATGCAAGACATCGGTGAAAAAGCGCGCGCCGCCGCTGCGGATCTGGCTTTTGCCCCAGCCGAGCAAAAGCGCAAGGCGCTGGAGAGTGCCGCCGACGCTGTCTGGGCATCGCGCGCGCAGATCATCGAGGCGAACGCCCGTGATCTGGACTATGGCCGCCAAAAAGACCTGTCCAAGGCGATGATGGACCGGTTGATGCTGGATGAGACACGCATTCAGGGGATCTGTGACAGCCTACGCTCTGTCGCGGCGCAAGAGGATCCTGTGGGGGCTGTCATGGCCGAATGGGATCGGCCCACGGGTCTGCACATCCAGCGCGTGTGCACGCCGCTGGGGGTTGTCGGTGTGATCTACGAATCGCGCCCCAACGTTACAGCGGATGCCGGTGCTCTGTGCCTCAAGGCCGGGAATGCGGTGATCCTGCGCGGCGGGTCTGAGAGCTTTCATTCGTCCGGCGCAATCCACGCTTGTCTCGTTGAGGGGCTGCGCGCTGCGGGTCTTCCGGAGACGGCAATCCAGCTGGTGCCGACTCGGGACCGCGCTGCGGTCAGCGAAATGCTGAAGATGACCGACTATATCGACGTCATTGTGCCGCGCGGCGGCAAGGGCTTGGTGGGTCTGGTGCAGCGTGAGGCGCGGGTGCCGGTCTTTGCCCATCTTGAGGGGATCGTTCACATCTACATCGACAAGGACGCCGATCCGGTCAAGGCGCTGTCCGTCGTCAAGAACGCCAAAACCCGGCGCACCGGCATTTGCGGCGCGGCTGAATGCCTGCTGATCCACCGCGATGTGGCCGAAACCATCGGCCAAGGAGTGATCCGCACGCTGCTGGAGGCGGATGTCGAGGTGCGCGCCGATGCCGAATTGCAGGTGATCCCCGGAACCGTTCCGGCCACGTCCGAGGACTGGGGGCACGAATACCTAGACAGCATCATCGCCGCGCGGGTCGTGGATGACATCGACGCCGCTATTGCACATATCCGCCAGTATGGATCGAACCACACCGACTGTATCCTGACAGAGGATGACGCCACCGCCGCAAGGTTCTTTGAGCGGCTCGATTCGGCGATCCTGATGCGCAACGCCTCGACTCAGTTCGCGGATGGCGGTGAGTTCGGCATGGGGGCGGAAATCGGCATCGCCACCGGCAAGATGCACGCGCGTGGCCCGGTGGGTGCAGAGCAACTGACCAGCTTCAAGTACCTTGTGACCGGGGATGGCACAGTGCGGGCCTAATCAGGCCCGCAGCTGAGGCAGGTGAGGGGTCAGGCAATCTTTAGTAAGATGGTGTCGTCGCGCAGGGTTGCAAAGAGCTTGTGCCCCGCCGCCTCTGCCAGGATCGCCAACAGGGCGAAATGGACACGGTTGGCTGGGGGCTCTTCCAGCGCGGCACTGCCGTTCAGATGATCCCACAACGGCTGGTCAACCGTCAGTCGCGGGCCACTGGCACTCAGCGCCCAACCGGCGGCGTCCCGATCAAACCGGACCGTGCCGCCGGCCGGCAGCGCAGTTTCGCAGCACAGATAGGCCAGAAAGGCCAGTTGCACCTCAATACGGGGAAGATCGTCCTGCGGCATCCAGTCCGTCCGCAGCTTGCCGCCCTTGCCGAGGGCTGTCAGGGTGGACATGATCTCACGGCGGCCCATCATCTGTTGGGGGCCTGCCAGACCAAAGGCGACCCGGAAAAAACGGATGCGGGCCGCGGCGCTTTCGCAGCTTTCCTGGATCAGCGCCATTTCCGGGCTGGTGTCCGCAGGACCGGACAGGGCGATCAGTTCCAGGCCGTTCTGGATGGCGCCGATGGGGCTGATAAGGTCGTGGCATAGGCGCGACCCGACAAGAGCGGCAAGATTTGCGCGGGGCTCGGACATGTCTGGCTCCGTTCTGGAGGGAATTGGAATGGCGGATCTCAACTCTTTACTTGAACCGGGGATGCTGGTCCGGCACCCGGACCAGCCCGATTGGGGCACTGGCCAGGTTCAGTCGAACATCGGAGGCCGGATTACTGTCAATTTTCGGGAAGAAGGCAAGGTCGTGATCGACGGTGCCCGCGTGTCTCTCCTCCCGGTGTACGATGGTTAACGTATTCCAACACAGGTTGAGGAATGGTTAACCAGTGTCGCACTACCACGGGAAACATTGCACTCCAACGGCGGCTTGCCTATGACCACCAGACATCAGGCGGCCAGACGCGGGGGACAAAAGTGTGACAGAGGCCTTCACGGTCCGGCTTGCGGAAAACGCCAGGGATATCGAGGCGGCGCAACGCCTGCGCTATGAGGTGTTCGTGGCGGAACTGGGGGGCGATGGCGCGCTGGTCGATCATGAGGCACGTCTGGAACGGGACAGGTTCGATCCGTTTTTCGACCATCTTCTGATATGCGACAATCTGCGCGACAATGCGGTTGTCGGGGTCTACCGCGTCCTGCGCGAGGATCAGGCCAAGGCCGCAGGACAATTCTATTCTGAAGATGAATATGACCTGACCGCGCTCAAAAGCAGTGGCCGCAGGCTGCTGGAATTGGGCCGCTCCTGTCTGCACCGCGACTACCGTGGCGGGCCGGCCATGTTTCTCCTGTGGCAGGGCTTGGGTAAATACGTTCGGGAACATAGCATTGAGGTGCTGTTTGGCGTGGCCAGCTTTCATGGCATCGACGTGAACAAAATGGCCGAACCACTGTCCTTGCTGCACCATCGCCATTTGTCCCCGGCAGAACTGCGCCCGCGCGCGCGCGAGTTTCAGTCCATGGACTTGATGCCAGAGGATCAGATCGACCGCCGCCGCGCCATGCTGCAGGTTCCCGCGCTGATCAAAGCCTATCTGCGCTTGGGAGGATGTGTTGGCGATGGGGCCTTTATTGATCGTGATTTCAACACGGTAGACGTCTGCCTTGTGATGGACACGGAACGGATGAACGACCGCCAGCGCGCCCGGTATACTCAGGATCGCGGCCGGTGAGACGGGCATGAGTCAGACGTGGGAGGGGGCTGACCCGCCCGACTTGCCGCCGATCGATGCTCTGGGATGGCTATTGGTCGCCCTGCGAGCGCCCGTCATGGTGGTGGTGATATTCGGGTGTCTGGGCCTGCTGTTGCTGGCGCGGCTGATAGAGCGGCCACTGTTTGGTGCGCGCCGCCCGGTGACACCTTTGATCACGCAATTTGTCTGCCGCACGGTGCTTGTTATTATGGGGTTGCCAGTTGAAGTGCGCGGTCAGCCCATGACAGGGCCGGGCGCTGTGGTGGCCAATCACACGTCATGGCTCGATATTTTTGTGCTCAACAGCCGTAAGACGATCTACTTCGTCTCCAAGGCAGAGGTGTCGGGCTGGCCGGGCATCGGCTGGCTGGCGCGGGCGACGGGGACGGTGTTCATCAACCGCGACCGGCGTGAGGCGCGAGCGCAGACAGAGGTGTTCGAGGACCGTTTGCTACAGGGGCACCGGCTGCTGTTTTTCCCGGAAGGGACATCGACGGACGGACTGCGGGTCTTGCCGTTCAAGACCACGCTGTTCGCGGCCTTTTTTTCGGACAAACTGCGACACCAGATGCAGATTCAGCCGGTCAGCGTGGTCTACCACGCCCCGCCGGGCACGAATCCGCGTTTCTACGGTTGGTGGGGCGAGATGGAGTTCGGCCCCTCGCTGTTACGGATTCTGGCACAGCGGCGGCAGGGCCGCGTTGTGTTGGTGTATCATCCTGCCTTGCGGGTGGATGATTATGCCAATCGCAAGAGCCTGGCGCGTGCGCTGGAAACGCAGGTTCAGGATGGACACATCGCGGAACTGGGGCCACTTGATCCCGAAATGAGCTGACGGGCGGGCCGCGTCAGCCGCGCATGGCCTTTTCAAAGATCTTCAGCGTAGCGGCGGGGTCTTCGGTCGACCAGATTTCCTCACCAATTGAAAAGAAGTCGGTGATCGGGGCCAGTTGAGTGATCAGGTCCGCGTTCAAGCCACTTTCGGCCACCACAGGAAGTTCGATCATTTCGGTCCACCAGATGAACAGTTCAGGGTCGGCCAGTTCGCCGTCTTCCAGCGCACCAGAGACGGGGCCAAAGGACACATAATCTGCACCACCCTCGGCGGCGGACATGCCTTCATGCCGGGATTGGCGGCAGGATGCGCCGACAATCGCGTCAGGGCCCAGCGTCTTGCGGGCGAAACGGACAGTGCGCGCGCCGTCCAGGAGGTGCACCCCGTCCAGCCCCAGCCGTTCAGCCATCACAACATGGGTGTCGATCACCAGCGCCACATCGACCTTGTGCGCAACCTCGCGGACCGCATCGGCCGCGCGCAGCAGGCGATCCTCGTCCCGGGTGGCCAGGCTGAGGCGCAAGCAGGCAACGTCAATCTCACCCACAACCCGGGCCAATTGCTCGGGAAAGCTGCCAAGGTCAAATTCTGGCGGGGTCACTAGGTAGATTTGCGGGGCATCCCGGTCTTCGGTCGTCATGGCGCTCTCCTGGTCCGAACGCTCTCATAACGCGGCTCTGTCCCGTTTGCACCTGCGTTTTTCACATCCGGGTCGGGCTTGCCCCCGGCGTGCGGGGGCAGTACCCCTCCGCCGATCTTCAGGAGGGTTCCATGGCAACTGACAGACCGCAACCGGCCTTTGTGCTGGTCCGGCCCCAGATGGGCGAGAACATCGGCGCTGCGGCGCGGGCGATGTGGAACTTTGGCCTGGACCGGATGCGGGTCGTGGGCCCGCGCGATGGCTGGCCCAACCCCAAGGCGGTGGCGATGGCATCCGGTGCCGGTCGGCTGCTGGATGAGGCGATCCACACCGATACGCTGGCAGAGGCACTATCGGACAGCCATTTCGTTTTCGCGACCACGGCGCGGACACGCGACCTGACCAAGTCGGTCTATGAGCCGCGCGAGGCCATGGCTGAGGCGGCCCGCCGAATCGCATTGGGTCAGCGGGTGTCGGTCATGTTTGGCCCCGAACGGGCCGGACTGGAAAATGAGGACGTGGCCCAGGCGAACGCGATCATCACGGTCCCGGTCAACCCAGAGTTCTATTCGCTGAACCTTGCGCAGTGCGTGCTGTTGATGGCCTATGAATGGCAACGCGCCACTGCGCAGATCGCGCCCGTGACCGAGACTTTGGCAGGGACCGAGGTGGCGCAGGCGCATGAGGTCGAACATCTGGCCCGTCACTATGAGGACCGGCTGGAGGAGGCGGGGTTCTTTTATCCCGAAACCAAGGCCGATGGCATGAAGACCAATCTGCGTAACATGTGGTCCCGGCTGCCGTTGACCCGCGCGGATGTGCAGATGCTGCACGGCATGATGCGGCAGGTCGTGCGCTGGAAAGACAAAAAAGCGGACTGATCCTGAGGGGATCAATCCGCTAGTCGGCCGGGCCAGCCAGGGAGGAAAACCGGCGCCGGTGATCAGGGCAAAATCAGTAGTTGCTGCCGCCGTAGCCGCCGGACTTTTTCGGAGGCGTGTAGGTTTTCTTGGGCGGCGTATAGGTGGGCTTGGGCGGGGTGTAGGTGTGTTGCGGTGCAGTATAGGTGCAGGCGTGGTTCACCACATAATCCTGATGCACCCAGTAGTACTGGCCCTGATGCAGCACCTGAACCCAACCGTACTGGCGGTCATAGGTGTCCAACACATGGCAAGGCTGGAAAGTGCCGGCGACGGCGTAGTTCAGGCCGGGACCAGTGCGATAGTTCAGGTGGTTCTGGCCGACCCATGCCTGATCGGCAGAGGCGATCGATGCGGTCAGTGCGGCAGCTGCAAGGGTGGCGGAAATCAGGAAGGTTTTCATGATGCTGTTCCTTTGGGTCTATGAACTTGGCTGGTCTTTGAATGATTGTAGGCGCTTGGTAACCTGTAAGCACAATTTACGTTCTCCACCTCTTTACCATAAGTCAGGCATTCCTGACCGGCCAAGACTTTCCTGCGAGGGGTCTGTTTCCCAAGGTTCCAAAGAGAAACGGACCGATCCGGGGGGATCGATCCGCAAGGAGTCCGGGGCCGGTCCGGGAGGAGGAGACCGGCGCCGGGAGGGAGGGGTCAGTAGTTGTAGTGCTGGTTGTGGCGCTTCTGGTTGTAGTGCTTCTTGTGGTGCTTCTTCTTGGGTGCCCAATGGCAGGACTGGCCCTGCAGGTATTTGGCCGACACCCAGTAGTATTTGTGGTTGAAGTAGACCTTTGCCCAACCGTGGTTGTAGGCGACCACATGCACGGCGGTGCAGGGGTTGAAGGTGCCCAGCTTGTGATAGTTGGTGCCGGGGCCGGAGCGGGCGTTCAGGTGATAGTCACCGATCCAGGCCTGAGTTGCGGAAGCGGCCGAAGCGGTCATTGCGGCGGCGGCGAGGACGGCGGAAAGAATGAACTTTTTCATGGTGTTGATCCTTTTTTGAAGTCTTTGATCTGGTGGCCGGTTTGGCTTGGCTGCGGGTCTTTGGGGTCTTCGTATTCTGTGACCTCAATCTAGCGAAATGGCCTTCGAGCCATAAGTCAGGCATACCTGACGGAGGTATTCCCGACCCTTGGTGCGGCAGCGCTTTGTGATCGTGCCCGGTCTGGCCAAGAGGCACTGGTGCATGCAGCGGTAAATGATCTGGCTGTCCCGTGCGCCTGGTGGACATATCCTGCGGCCCCTGTGACGGGCCTTCGGGGTGCGGTGTCGCCGCTCATGATCGTGGCAGGACATCGATGCCCGCGACTTGACAATCGACGCCCCGCGCGTTGCCCGACATCCGTTTCATGGAATGACACGTCTGGAAGGCGGAGCCGCAGCCTTGCCATACGTCACGCCTGCTTTTCGCGGTGACCTCTCAGCTTATCCGGGGATCAATCCAGACCATCATCTGGCTATGGCGCGTGAGCATTTCATACCGGCTTGGCCAGTTTCCGCCCCTGCAGGTCGACGAACACGCCTGAGCCCCGAGATGGGTCGATCACGCGATCTGTTCTTCAGAGCCGGCGCAAACAAAAAACGGACCGATCCGGGGGAATCGATCCGCAAGGAGGCCGGGGCCGGTCCGGGAGGAGGAGACCGGCGCCGGGAGGGAGGGGTCAGTAGTTGTAGTGCTGGTTGTGGCGCTTCTGGTTGTAGTGCTTCTTGTGGTGCTTCTTCTTGGGTGCCCAATGGCAGGACTGGCCCTGCAGGTATTTGGCCGACACCCAGTAGTATTTGTGGTTGAAGTAGACCTTTGCCCAACCGTGGTTGTAGGCGACCACATGCACGGGGGTGCAGGGGTTGAAGGTGCCCAGCTTGTGATAGTTGGTGCCGGGGCCGGAGCGGGCGTTCAGGTGATAGTCACCGATCCAGGCCTGAGTTGCGGAAGCGGCCGAAGCGGTCATTGCGGCGGCGGCGAGGACGGCGGAAAGAATGAACTTTTTCATGGTGTTGATCCTTTTTAGAAGTCTTTGATCTGGTGGCTGGTTTAGCTTGGCTGCGGGTCTTTGGGGTCTTCGTATTCTGTGACCTCAATCTAGCGAAATGGCCTTCGAGCCATAAGTCAGGCATACCTGACGGTGGTATTCCCGACCCTTGGTGACGTGCCAAGACCTGGCTTGTGGGCGCTTGAAGGACAGGGGGGAGCGCACTAGTGTCCGGGGCAACAATACGGAGGCGGGCATGGCAGAGAAACGCAAGCTGTTTGAAGAAGTGGGCGACAAGGCACAGGTGCCGGCCCGACCGTCAGGGGGCATGATCGACTCTGGCAAGCGCGGTGCGCGCGGGGCTGTGCGGCTATGGCTGATGCTTCTGTTTGCGCTTGTGGTTGTGATGATTGCCGTCGGCGGGTTGACGCGGCTGACGGACAGCGGGTTGTCGATCACCGAATGGCGCCCCGTCACCGGCGCGCTGCCCCCGATGAACGCAGAGTCGTGGGCGGCCGAGTTCGAGAAATACAAACAGATCCCGGAATACCAGTTGCAGAACGCGGGCATGACCCTGTCCGAGTTCCAGTTCATCTATTGGTGGGAATGGGGCCACCGACAGCTGGGCCGGGTGATCGGTCTGGTTTGGGCGGTCGGTTTCTTCGGATTCCTTGCGGCTAGGGCGATCCCGCCTGGTTGGACTGGGCGGCTGCTGGGCCTTGGCGTGCTGGGCGGTTTGCAAGGGGCGATCGGCTGGTGGATGGTGTCATCCGGATTGGGCGGTGACCGGCTGGATGTCGCATCATACCGGTTGGCCACGCACCTTGGGCTTGCCTTTGTCATTCTCGGATTTATCGTGTGGTATGTGTACCGCTTGACCTATGAGGAACGCGCCCTGATGCAGGCGCGGCGCAGCGCCGAGCCAAAACTGTTTTCCATGTCCACCGGCTTGCTGCACTTCAGCTTTTTGCAGATCCTTCTGGGCGCACTGGTGGCTGGGATTGACGCGGGGCGCAGCTACAACGACTGGCCCATGATGGGCGGAGAGATTTTTCCGTCCAACGCGCTGGATCTGGAACCGCTGTGGCGCAATTTCTTCGAGAATGCGGGAATGGTGCAGTTCATCCACCGATTTGCAGGTTACCTGTTGCTGATCTTTGGCATTGTCGTCTGGCGGCGCGCGCGCCGGTCGCCAAACGGTGATACACGCTTTCGTTTCAATGCAGTCCTTGCTGCCTTGCTCCTGCAGGTTGCGCTAGGTATCGTCACGGTTGTGTATTCGGCACCGTGGCAGATTGCCATCCTGCATCAGTTGGGGGCAGTCGCGCTATGGGCATTGATCTTGCGGGCGCGCTTTGCCGCGCGATACCCCGCACCACAAAGTGTAAGAGGGACGTCCTGAATGGGTGTGTATGAAGAGTTGATGGCGTTCCAGCGCGATACAGAGGCGTTGGCGCAGGTTGCGGGGCGTCTGAGCTGGGACCAGGAAACCATGATGCCGCGCGGCGCGGCAGACCAGCGTAGTGACGAACGAGCAGCGATGGAGGCGGTGCTGCACCAGCGCCGGACAGATCCGCGTGTGGGTGACTGGCTGGCCGCGATTGCCGAAGACGAGCTGGACGCGGTGGCCCGTGCGCAGCTGCGCCACATCCGCCGCAGCCATGAACGCGCCGTGCGCGTCCCCGAACGGCTGGCGTCCGAAATCGCGCGACTGGTCAGCCGCAGTCATGTGATTTGGGCCGAGTCGCGCGCAGATGACGATTTTGCAGGCTTTGCACCTGTCCTGAAAGAGGTGATCGCCCTGCGTCAGGAAGAGGGCGCGGCACTGGCGGCTGGGGGCGATGTCTACGACGCGCTGCTGGAAGATTACGAACCGGGCGCCAAGGCCGCAGACCTAGAGGCGATGTTTGGCGCATTGCGGCCGCGTCTGGTTGCGCTCCGCGAGGCGGTGCTGGCGAAGCCGCAGCCCCAAGGTCTGTCCGGCACGTTTGACGAAGGTGGCCAGATGAAACTGGCGCGCCTGCTGGCCAAGACCTTTGGCTATGACATGAAACGCGGCCGCGTGGACAAGGCGGTGCATCCGTTCAGTTCTGGCTCTGGTGACGATGTTCGGATCACCACACGCACCATGCCGTTGGAGCCGTTCAACTGTTTCTATTCGACCATCCATGAGGTCGGACACGGCTGCTATGAGCAAAACATCGACACGCAGTACCGGCTGACGCCGCTGGGGGCAGGGGTGTCGATGGGCGTGCACGAAAGCCAGAGCCGCATCTATGAAAACCAACTGGGCCGCTCCCGTGCTTTCACCGGGTGGTTGTACCGCCAGATGCGCGACACCTTTGGCAACTTTGGCATCACGGATGAGGACGGCTTTTATGCCGCCGTCAATCAGGTTCGGAACGGCTATATCCGCACCGAGGCGGATGAGCTGCAATACAACCTGCACGTCCTATTGCGGTTTGATCTGGAGCGAGCGTTGATCTCTGGCGATCTGCTGGTCGATGATCTGGAGGCGGCGTGGAACGACCGGTTCAAGGCCGACTTTGGCTTTGCGGTGGACAAACCTTCGGACGGGGTGTTGCAGGATGTGCATTGGTCTGCAGGGCTGTTTGGCTATTTCCCGACCTATTCCATGGGCAATGTCTACGCCGGGTGCCTCTACAAAGCATTGCGGGATGCGGTTACCGATCTCGACGCGCAATTGGCTCAGGGCGATACTTCGGCCGCGACGGGCTGGTTGAAGGAGAACCTGCAACAGTACGGCGGGTTGTATACGCCGCGCGAAGTGATTGAAAAGGCCAGCGGCCGGGCGCCCACCGAAGCGCCGTTGCTGGACTATCTCGAAGAGAAATTCTCGGCGCTGTACGGGTTGTAAAGGGTACAAGCCCCTAAAAAGGGTAACAGCGCCGCGATACGGCGCTGTTGTTCTTTGCCTGTAACCGTTCTGTTGTTCTTTGCCTGTAACCGTTACCGCCAATCCGCCTCTCAGCTCTCTGGGTAGATGTAGCTTTTGCGCGCGTCTTCCAACGCGGACAGGCTGCGGTTGATGGCCGGTATGGCCCGGTTGATCAATTGTGCCACCTGCGGCGCCAGCGACGCGCGCGCCGAGGGACCGCTGGCCTGGATCATCAGGGTGTAGGCTTTGTCGAAATCATCGGACTGGCTGCGATAGACCTCTGCCAGGGCCCTGGATTCGGCCAACAGGCTGGCGCGGCCCGGTTCGGGGTCCTTGTCCGCAAGACGACTGATCAAGGCCCCCAGTTCATCCGCGCGTGTGACCATGCTGCTGGCGCAAGTCTCACTGAAGGAGATCGCGACATTGTCGGTGGTCGACGCCTCCGCGTATTGACCAGTGGTCAGCCCCACGAACCAATCCGAACAATCGCGCGACCGGCTATCAAGGCCGTTGATGGCCTTGACCAGTTTGTTCGAATCGGCCTTTCGGACATTCTGGGCCTCGATGCGTTGGTTCTGTTGATACCGATCATACCGAGCGTAGAAGAAAACGACACCAACGCCAAAGGCAACAAAGGCCAGAACAATAGATAGAATACGCATCGAAAGCCTGTTTTTCCTGTTTGATTAATCCTGTTCCGGGGCTGCGGTATCCCCGTCCTCATCCTCGTCGCCCTGATCGGCGATCCAGGCGACGGACACCACGGTTTCACCCGCCCCGGTGTTGAACACCTTCACACCGCCAGCGCTGCGTGACCGGAATGAAATCCCATCAACGGGCACACGGATCGACTGTCCCGTTGAAGTGGCCAGCATGATCTGGTCGTCCATTTCGACCGGGAAAGAGGCCACGATTTCGCCCCCGCGCATGGATTTCTCCCATGCGGTGACACCCATACCGCCGCGTCCGCGGACCGGGTAATCGTGGCTGGACGACAGTTTGCCGAGGCCCTTGGCAGTGATCGTCAGCAGCAGGTTTTCCGCCGCGGACATCTGGGCATAGCGCTCTGGCGGCAACTGGCTGTTGGCGTTGCCTTCTTCTTCGTCGGGTGTTTCCGCATCGTCAGCCAGCCCGGCCATGGCGCGGCGCATCTTGAGGTAAGAGGCGCGTTCATCGGACTCGGCCTCAAAGTGCCGGATCACCGACATGGACACAACTTCGTCGCCATTGGATAGGCGCACGCCACGCACCCCGGTGGAGTTGCGCGAGTTGAACACCCGCACCTCTGGCACCGGAAAACGGATCGCGCGGCCCGAGTTGGTCACCAGCATCACGTCGTCATCCTCAGAGCAGATGCGCGCGTTGATCAGGCGGGTGTTCTCATCATCCCCCTCGAACTTCATCGCGATCTTGCCGTTACGTTTGACGTTCGTGAAATCCGACAGAAGGTTGCGCCGGACGGACCCCTTGGAGGTCGCAAAGACGATTTGCAGATCGTCCCAGTCCTCTTCGGGGCGGTCCACAGGCATGATCGCCGCAATGGACACCCCTGTCGGGATCGGCAGGATATTGACGATGGCCTTGCCCTTGGACGTGCGTCCGCCCAGCGGCAGGCGCCATGTCTTGAGCTTGTAGGCCATGCCATCGGTGGTGAAGAACAGCAGTTGCGTATGCGTGTTCGCGACAAACAGAGTGGTGACCACGTCGTCATCTTTGGTCGCCATGCCCGACAGGCCCTTGCCCCCGCGTTTCTGCGCGCGGAAATCGGCCAGAGCGGTCCGTTTGATATAGCCGGACTGGGTGACGGTGACGACCATGTCCTCACGTTCGATCAGGTCTTCGTCTTCCAGATCACCGGCCCAATCAATGATCTGGGTGCGGCGGGGAACGGCGAATTCCTCACGGATGGCGCGCATTTCGTCGCCGATGATCGACATGATGCGATCCCGTGACGACAGGATTTCGAGGTAGTCCTTGATCTTGCCGGCAAGGTCTTCCAGCTCATCCGTGACTTCCTTGACGCCCAGTTGGGTCAGGCGTTGTAGTCGCAGTTCAAGGATAGCACGGGCCTGTGTTTCGGACAGGTTGTAGGTGCCGTCCTCATTGGCCTTGTGGGTCGGATCGTCGATCAGTGCGATATAGGGCAGGATCTCTCCGGCGGGCCAGCGCCGTTCCATAAGGCGGGTGCGCGCCTCGGCGGCATCGGCAGAGGAGCGGATGGTGGCGACCACCTCATCGACGTTTGAGACCGCAACCGCCAAACCGCACAAGACATGCGAACGTTCGCGTGCCTTGCGCAGCAGATAGGCGGTGCGGCGCGCCACAACCTCCTCTCGGAAGTCAATGAAAGCGCTCAGAAAACCATAAAGCGTCAGTTGCTCGGGCTTGCCGCCGTTCAGTGCCAGCATGTTACAGGCAAAGCTGACCTGCATGGGCGTGAACCGGTACAACTGGTTCATCACCACCTCGCCGGTGGCATCGCGCTTCAGCTCGATCACGACGCGTACGCCGTCGCGGTCGGATTCGTCCTGAACGTGGGCTATGCCCTCGATCTTTTTGTCGCGGGCCGCCTCGGCGATGCGTTCGATCATCGTCGCCTTGTTGACCTGATAGGGGATCTCATCAATGACGATGGCG
Source organism: Antarctobacter heliothermus (assembly GCF_002237555.1). Lineage (NCBI taxonomy): Bacteria > Pseudomonadati > Pseudomonadota > Alphaproteobacteria > Rhodobacterales > Roseobacteraceae > Antarctobacter > Antarctobacter heliothermus. The sequence continues at coordinate 3,257,232 of NZ_CP022540.1, forward strand.
TAGCGGTCTTTGCGGATCTCTTCGATCCGGGTCTTGGCGCGGATGATGACGCTGCCACGCCCCTCAAGATACGCCTTGCGCGCGCCAGAGCGGCCAAGGATTACGCCGCCGGTCGGGAAATCCGGGGCAGGGATGTATTCGATCAATTCTTCGATCGACAGATCCGGGTTTTCGATCAGCGCCAGCGTCGCGTCGATCACTTCACCCAGATTGTGCGGCGGAATGCGGGTCGCCATACCGACGGCGATGCCCTCGGCACCGTTGACCAGAACGTTGGGATAGCGCGCGGGCAGGACCGTGGGTTCCCGTTCCTTGCCGTCATAGTTGTCCTGAAAATCAACGGTGTCTTTGTCGATATCGGTCAGCAGGGCCAATGCGGATTTCGCCAGACGGGATTCCGTGTAGCGCATCGCCGCCGGGCTATCGCCGTCCATCGAGCCAAAGTTGCCCTGACCATCGATCAGCGGCAGGCTCATGGAAAAATCCTGCGCCATGCGGACCAGCGCGTCATAGATCGCGCTATCACCGTGCGGGTGATAGTTACCCATCACCTCACCAACTGATTTCGCGGACTTCCGATAGCTTTTGTCGGGCGTGTAACCGCCGTCAAACATGGCATACAGGATGCGCCGGTGCACAGGTTTTAGGCCATCGCGCAAATCGGGAATCGCACGGCTCACGATCACGCTCATCGCGTAGTCGAGATAGCTGACCTTCATCTCGTCTTCGATAGAGATCGAAGGGCCGCGATAGACGGGGCGCATTTCGTCTTCGTTTTCAGGGGGTTCTGGCGTGTCGTTCACGAAATGAGCCTGCTGGTTGTTCTGCCATATCTTGTTGAGGCGCTTATATCAGAGACTATCTGTAGGGTGCAATGGCAGCGCGATGGGCGGACATTGGCAGCCACCGAGAGACAGTGCTAACATGCTGTTTTTATTGAAAAGTAAAGATTTGCTTGGCAAGATTTATCGGCGATCTGACAACACGAGGTAAAACCGATGCAGGAGTCTGAAACAGAGCTGATGCTCAAGGGCTACGGGCTAACCACGGCAGAGTTCTTCTACCACATGCCCGACTACGCGCATGTCCTCAATACCTTCATCTGGCAGGAGTACGATCTTGCACCAGATCACCCCAAACTCTTTGAGTTCATCGAATTCTGGCACGATGAGATTGAGGGATCGTTGCATTCCGTCCGGTTCACCCATCGCAAGATGATCTCGGCCGGGGAATGGCGCAATATGGTGGGAGAGTTCCGCTATCACTGAGACGCGCGGCGGATAAATGTAGGCGACAGAGAGGTTGGACCCCTCTGTCGCGGGTCAGATCAGGGAATGATCCGGGTGTATTTCACGCCTTCCAGCGTTGCGCCGACGCGCAGGCCGGCCTGACCGAAGATCACCGCGATCACGGGGGCCAGCGACGTGGTGGTTTCCGCCGCCAGCGTCTCTCCGCGTTCAAGCACCGCGTATTCGAGGTTCGCGCCCGCCGCAAAGCCGGGCGACCGGCGGAAGTTTTGCAATGCGTCGTTGGTCATGAAGAACAGGACATGCGAATACTGCTGAGCGCCGATCTGAAGGCCACCGCTGGCCTTGGCGACAGAGTAATAGTCCACCGTCGCGCCGCCGACACGCAGCGCGCCACGACCGTAACCGCCGCCAAATCCCAGTCCCGCCTCGGTTACTACCGGCATGACCAGCATGCCTACGGATTTCCCGGAAAGATCGCGGGTCGCGGGATAGTCACTGTACAGTCTGGACAGCGTCTGATCGACACGGGCGTCGATACGCGCGTCGCCATTGCTGCCTACGCCGTTGCATGCGCCCAGCAGGGCAGTTGCGCCCAAGCCAAAGGTCACGTTTCGTCTGGTGAGTGTCATCGGTCCGCCTGTTCTTTGAAATGCCTCATGGTCCGGCTTTTTGCCGGTTGGGGCGCAATATAGTTGGAGAGACAAGGGTTGTCACGACATCTTGTGTTTTCTCGGCGGCGCTTTGCCACGCGGCGATCAGCCGTTCAACAAACGCGCCGCAGCGGGGGCGAAATAGGTCAGGACCCCATCACATCCCGCACGTTTGAAACTGGTCAGGCTTTCCATCATAGCCTTGTCGCCGTCGATCCAGCCGCGTTCCCCTGCGCCCGCAATCATCGCGTATTCTCCGGACACCTGATAGGCAAAGGTTGGAGCGCCGAACATCTCATGCGCGCGGCGGCAGATGTCCAGATAGGGCATCCCCGGTTTGACCATGATCATGTCCGCGCCTTCGGCTAGATCGCGTGCAATCAGGCGCATCGCCTCATCTGAATTGCCGGGGTCTTGCTGATAGGTCTTCTTGTCGCCTTGCAAGGCACCGCTGGCACCCACTGCATCGCGAAACGGCCCGTAAAAGGCCGAGGCGTATTTGGCCGCATAGCTGAGCAACAGCACGTTTTGATGCCCAGCACCCTCTAGTGCGCTGCGCAATGCGCCGATGCGGCCATCCATCATATCGGACGGCCCGATGATGTCCGCGCCCGCGTCTGCCTGGCTGAGGGCCTGCTTTACCAGTGCCTCGACCGTGCGATCATTGACGATCTCGCCCGCCTCGACAAAGCCGTCATGCCCGTTGATATTGTAAGGGTCCAGCGCCACGTCGGTCATGATGGCGATATCCGGCACCGCCTGCTTGATCGCGCGCGTAGCGCGGTTAGACAGGTTGTCAGGGTTCCATGCCTCGGCGCAATCTTCTGTCTTCAGCGCGGGATCAGTGTAGGGAAACAGGCAGATCGCCGGGATGCCCAAGGCATGTGCCTCTGTAGCGGCCTCCACCACCTTGTCCACGGACAGGCGGTTGACGCCAGGCATGGAGGCGATGGGTTCAACCACGCCCTCACCATCGCGCACAAAAACCGGCCAGATGAAATCCGCGGGGCTGATCGTGGTTTCCTGCACCAGAGCGCGAATGGCGGGCGTGCGGCGCAGACGGCGCAGGCGGGTGGCGGGGTAGGGGGCAAGCGTCGGCTGCATCTGTGTGGTCCTTCTCAGCGTTACCTTTGGGTGACACGGAAAAACGCAGGCGACAAGCCCATTGCAGACCCGGCAGGTGCAGGCCATAAGCGGACCGCTGGGAACAAAACAACCGGGAAGAGAACAGGCATTGGACTGGTACAGCACCGTTTTCGAAGTCATCGACATGCGGTCCTTTTCGAACCTCTGGTTCTGGGTCATGCTGGCGGTGCTGTGGTCGTCGACCAGCCACTGGGTGCTGGGCGTGCCCTATGACATGGTGGCACGCGCGCGTCGTGCGGGCGGGCAGGCGTCGCAGGATCTAGAGGATCTGGTGCGGATCAACACCAACCGGCTGCTGTTCATCGTCGAGGAATCGGGGCTGTGGATCGTGGCGATCGGCTCTGCCTTTCTCAGCGGGACAGCCATCCTTGGCTTTTTTTACTGGGTAGAGTTCGCGCAGGCCGTTTTCATGTTGGCCTTTCCGATGATGTTTGTCGGGCTGCTCAGCATCAGTTCGGCCCGGCGCATTCAGGCAGGTGAGAACGCGGGTGAGGCGCTGTGGCGGCGGTTGCGCCTACACCGGATGCTGACGCAGTTCATCGGTGTCGTGTCGATTTTTTGCACCGCGCTGTGGGGCATGTACATGAACCTGACGGTTCTTGCCTTCTGATCGTATCGGTTTGATCCGGCCTGTGCGCGGTTGACGCGGCGCGCCCGGCGCGCCATTTGAGCCATCATGACAGAACATCGTATCATCATGGGCGGCGCGCCCGAGGGCTATGACGCCCGTCTGGTGCTGCGTGAGGTGGCGCGGGCCAAAGGTCCGGTGATCCACATCGCGCGCGACGACAAACGGCTGGCGGCCATGCGCGATGCGCTGACCTTCTTTGCGCCCGACATGCCGGTGATGGTGTTTCCCGCCTGGGACTGCCTGCCCTATGACCGGGTGTCGCCCAATGCCGATATCTCGGCCGCGCGCATGGCGACGTTGGCGACCCTGGTGCATGGCGGGCCGACGCATTTTGTCTTGCTGACGACGCTCTCGGCGGCGATGCAGTACCTGCCCGCCCGCGACGTTCTGCGCGAGGCGGCCTTTACCGCGCGGGTCGGTGACCGGGTGGACGAGGCCGGGCTGCGCGCCTTTTTGGTACGCATGGGATTCAGTCAGGCACCCACGGTCACGGAACCCGGTGACTACGCGGTGCGCGGCGGCATCATCGATATCTTTCCGCCGGGGGACGGCGGGCCGGTGCGTTTGGATTTCTTCGGTGATGTGCTGGACGGAGCACGGCGGTTCGATCCGGCGTCGCAGCGGACGACGGAAAAGCTGGACGTGGTGGAACTGGCGCCCGTGTCCGAGGTGATCCTAGACGAGGCGGCGATCACGCGGTTCCGCCAGAATTACCGGATCGAATTCGGTGCGGCGGGCACCGATGATCCGCTGTATGAGGCGGTTAGTGCTGGTCGCAAGCATCAGGGTGTCGAACACTGGTTGCCGTTCTTCCATCAGCGGCTGGAAACTTTGTTCGACTATCTGCCCGGCGCGCCGGTTGTGCTGGACGATCAACTGACGCCTTCGCGCCTGTCGCGCTGGGACAGCATCGCCGATCAGTTCGATGCACGCCGACACGCCATGAGCCAGAAAAAGTCTCTGGGCAGCACGGTTTACAAGCCGATCCCGCCCGGATCCCTTTATTTGGACGATGATGCATGGTCTGCCGCCCTTGGTGCGCGGCGCGAGGTGCAGTTTCATCCGCTGCCACAGGCCACTGGCCCCGGTGTCGTGGACGCAGGCGGGCGTATCGGGCGGAATTTCTCGCCTGAGCGGCAACAAGAAAACATCAGCCTTTTTAGTGCCTTGGCTGCCCATGTTAAGGCGAGATTGCAGGACGGACCGGTTGTTATCGCCTCCTATTCCGAAGGCGCGCGCGAACGCCTGACGGGCCTGATTGAGGACGAGGGGCTGGCCGAGGCGATCCCCGTTACCAACGGCACCCGGATTGGCAAGCGCGGGCTGCATCTGGCGGTCTGGCCTTTGGAGGCGGGCTTTGTCGCCCCTTGGGAGACGGGGGACGACAAGGTGCGCCTGACGGTCATTTCCGAACAGGACGTGCTGGGCGACCGCCTTATTCGGCAGCCCAAGAAACGCCGCAAGGCCGAGAACTTCCTGACTGAACATCAATCGCTGTCACCCGGCGATCTGGTAGTCCATGTCGACCACGGTATCGGCCGGTATCTGGGGATGGAGGTGGTCACCGCAGCAGGGGCAGCGCATGAATGCCTACTACTGGAATATGCTGAAAGTTCAAAGCTGTATCTGCCGGTCGAGAACATCGAACTGTTGTCCAAATACGGTCACGAAGAGGGCCTGCTGGACAAGCTGGGCGGCGGCGCGTGGCAGGCCAAAAAGGCCAAGCTGAAGGAACGCATCCGCGAGATGGCGGATCGCCTGATCCGCATCGCTGCCGAACGTGCCTTGCGCAAAGCCCCGATCATGGACCCGCCACCGGGCGCGTTTGAGTCCTTTTCCGCGCGCTTTCCCTATCAAGAGACGGATGACCAGCTAAAGGCCATCGAAGATGTCATGGAGGACATGCATTCCGGCCAGCCGATGGACCGCCTGATCTGTGGCGACGTGGGCTTTGGCAAGACAGAGGTCGCCATGCGCGCCGCCTTTGTGGCGGCCATGTCCGGCGTACAGGTCGCTGTGATAGCACCGACTACGCTGCTGGCACGCCAGCACTACAACAGCTTTGCCGAACGGTTCCGCGGCTTTCCCGTGCAGGTGTCGCCCTTGTCGCGTTTTGTCGGCACAAAACAGGCGGCACTGACCCGTGAGGGCATTTCCAAGGGCACCGTGGACATTGCGGTCGGCACCCATGCGCTGCTGGCCAAGGGCATCCGGTTCAACAACCTTGGCCTGTTGATCATTGATGAAGAGCAGCGCTTTGGCGTCCAGCACAAGGAACGGCTAAAGCAACTGCGGTCGGACATTCACGTCCTGACCCTGACCGCGACTCCGATCCCGCGCACACTGCAACTGTCGCTGACCGGGGTGCGCGATCTGTCGATTATCGGCACGCCGCCCGTGGACCGTCTGTCGATCCGTACCTACGTCAGTGAATTTGACCCGGTGACGATCCGTGAGGGCCTGTTGCGCGAACACTATCGCGGCGGCCAGTCCTTCTTTGTGGTGCCGCGCCTGACCGACCTGCCAGAGGTCGAGGAGTTCCTGAAGGAACAAGTGCCGGAAGTGTCCTATGTCGTCGCCCACGGCCAAATGGCAGCGGGGGACCTGGACGACCGCATGAACGCCTTTTATGACGGCAAATACGATGTGCTGGTGGCGACAACCATCGTGGAATCCGGTCTGGACATCCCCACCGCCAACACCATGGTGGTGCACCGGGCCGACATGTTCGGCCTCAGCCAGCTGTACCAGATCCGGGGCCGTGTGGGCCGGTCCAAGACCCGCGCCTATGCCTATCTGACGACCAAACCGCGCGCCAAGCTGACCACCACCGCAGAAAAGCGTCTGCGCTTGCTGGGCAGTCTGGATACGTTGGGGGCGGGCTTCACTCTTGCCTCGCAGGATCTGGATATTCGCGGCGCGGGCAATCTGCTGGGTGAAGAACAGTCCGGCCAGATGCGTGACGTGGGCTACGAGTTGTACCAGTCGATGCTGGAAGAGGCGATTGCCAAGATCCGCGCCGGAGAGATGGAGGGTCTGTCAGAGGCCGACGATCAATGGGCGCCTCAGATCAATCTGGGCGTGCCGGTGCTGATCCCTGAGACGTTTGTGCCAGATCTGGACGTGCGCCTTGGTCTGTACCGTCGCCTGTCCTCGCTGACCACAAAGGTCGAGCTAGAGGGCTTTGCCGCCGAGTTGATCGACCGTTTCGGCAAGCTGCCGCGGGAGGTAAACACCTTGTTGCTGGTGGTGCGGATCAAGGCGATGTGCAAACGCGCCGGGATCGCCAAACTGGACGGCGGGCCAAAGGGGGCGACGATCCAGTTCCACAACGACAAATTCGCCTCGCCCGAGGGACTTGTGGCCTTCATCACCGCGCAGGACGGGCAGGCGCGCGTCAAGGACAACAAGATCGTGGTGCGGCGCGAGTGGAAACGCGACAAGGACAAGATCCAGGGGGCCTTTGCCATCGCCCGCGATCTTGCCGAGCACGCCGGTGTCCTGAAAAAACGCAAGGCGACAACCTGATCCGAACCGCACGAATTGCCCATAGTCACACTGGTGAATTGAACCCATGATTGAGAATTGTGCCTGTTAATTGTGCAATAACCGGGTCACATATAGGTGTGATCGAGCCTTCGATTTACTTATCTCATTTTGATTTAGTCTAAGGGTTCGGCATCCTCTCGATGCATCTCCTTCTGGTTGAATGCGTCCCTGACGATCGACTGGCGTGCCACGAAGGTGCCACTATAGAACCAAAGTCGTAGAAATGCCTGTGGATCACGGGTACAGCGTCCCAAACCTCGTTACTAATGGTTAATCAAAGGTTAATCAAAGGTTAACGGAGGTGTGAGATCAATCTGTCTTGAAGACTAATTCGTCTGTTTTGCTTCGCATTTTCTGAAAGGCTTGATTTCGACACAATTGGGACAAGAATTTGGTCCAATCGGGTCGCAACCTGAAATTGTTTTTAGGTGCGCCGAGGAAATTGAAATCATGCTGGATGATAGAAACAGAGCCAAGAAGATTATTTCTTCGGAAGAGGGTAGTTCAACAGTAGAGTTCGCTATCCTTTTTCCTGCGTTCATCACCTTGATAACTGGATGCTGCTGGTTGGCGCTATATGCGGTAGTCGCCGGAAATGTACAGCAAATGACATATGAGGTGGCGCGACAGACACTCCAGTTTCGCGTCGATCCGAGCGTCTCACCAGATCTGTGTCAACACATCGGCGATGTTGTCGTGCCTGCGATGGCCGAGTCCTTTTCCGCCATTGACCCGGCCCGGATCTCTGCGGTTCGATGCGCACCTGCGAGCCAGCCAGGTTGGACCGAGTTGACCCTTGTCTACAACGGAGCAGGGCATGGGTTCTCACCCTTGTTGCGTGCCATGAACAACGGCTCCGAAGAAATCGTCGGTCGTGCCCTGATCATGGGTGGGTGATATGTTCCGGACCAATGATACTGGATCGATCACGGCGGCTTTTGTCCTAATCCTGCCCGCCCTTCTTATCGGGGCCGCCGTGGCTCTGGATCTGCTTATGTTGAATGTGCATCGCAGTCACGTTCAGGCACAGGCCGATTTTTCTGCGCTAGAGGCTGTCAGGTTTGTTTCTGACGAGGATCAGGCCTTTGCCCAAGCCACGGAATCCGTAGCTTTGAATGACCAGTTTGTGGCGCGAGCCCTGACCCGGCAGCAGGTGACACTGGGCAGATACCACGACGGCGTCTTCGTCCCCAAAGTGGCTGGCGGCCCGCGGTCCAATGCGGCACAGGTGCAGGCGGTGTCAGATTCTTTCATGAGTGTCAGTGCTCTGTTGGGGCGGGGGCGTGACTCGGTGATCCAGCGGGACGCGGTGGCGGCGGTGCATGACAGTGTCAGCTTTGCGCTGTCGAATTGCCTCGTATCCCTCAACCTGTTCAACGGAATTCTGCGACCTTTCCTTGGCGCCGAGACGGATGTGATCTGTTCAGATGGCGTCCTGCGGCTGAAGGTCGATGCCTTGCTGGAAACCCTGTCCGCCGATCTGGATGCGCCTATGACCTATGGCGAAGTGTTGAATTCGGACATCGCTCTGAACACGCTCTGGTCTGCGGCCCTCGGTGTTTCGGTCGATGCGCCCCAAGGTTCGGTGCGGCTGGGCGATCTGATCCATCTTGACGATGCCGACCGCCGGACCCGCCTTGGCGTACGTTTGCCAGGTGGCACTGTATCGGGATCGGACCTGATTATGGGATCGCTGGAACTGTTTGGCGAACATGCGGTCGATCTGGATCTCAAGGCGGATCTTGGTCCGCTGGCCCAAGTTCCGATCAGCCTGACGGTGGTCGAGCCGCGCCGGATTGTCACAAATGTCGAACCGGGTAGTCCCGAAGCCTATGCAGAAACAGCTCAGATCCGTCTGGGGGTCAACGGGTTGGATCTGCTGGGGCTGGTCAGGCTGAGTCTGGAATTGGAGATCGCCCGCGCCAGCGCGCGCCTGAGTGACGAGGCAACCATGTGTACACCCGGTGACGACTCCGAGGTTGTGGTGTTCAATCCCGTCACGGCGGGTCTTCTGGAACTGAAGGTCGAGCTGTCGGTGTTGGGGCTGACGATTTCCGACACCATTGACCTGGTAGATACCGGCCCGCTTCGAGTCGGATTCAGCGCCGACGACGTGGCGCAGCAACGCTCGAAAGAGTTTTCGCCACGGTTGGAAGGGGTGCTGGACGACACCGCCGACGAAGTGGTCGGATTGCTGGATCAACTGCCGCTTTCGGGGCTGACCAGACCGCTGGGCGGGTTGTTAGGTGGGGTGGTTGGCGCGGTCTCGCCGCTGGATGAGCTTTTGGGCGCGATCGTGCACGATTTTGTCGGGCTGGCCATCGCACCTGCGACGCTGACGGTCTACGACGCCGAATGCAGTATCCGTCTGGTGCAATAGAAACAGGTCCGTGGTGTATGGATCTGGATAAGAGGCCGGGCTTTGGCGCCCGGCCTCTTTCTGTTCAGGTGTGCCGCCCAGTTCCCGCCAGGAAGGGGGACAGGCAGGTCAGCATAAGCCGCCTCAGGCCCGCCGACGCCGTCCGCCGGTACGGCCGGCGCGGCCACGGCCCTCATGTCCGGCCTTGGGCGGCTGGCGGTTGAACTCGATCCAGGCGGCGCCGCCGTCGTCCTGGTTCATCAAAAAGTTGGCGGCGCGGATAGCCTCCATTTCCTTGCCGGGACGGGCGCTGGTGCTGCCCATGCCGAACAGCGTGACAAAGGTTTTATCGTCGATATCCTCGGGCAGGATGATGCCCGCGGCGGCGATCTCTGCCTTTTTCTCGGCGATCTTGGCGGCGTTGATTGGCAGAGCGACCGGGTTCATGATCGCCGATGTCATGCCTGCGCCCATCGCCATCGGCAAAAAAGCGTTGTTGATGCCGTGCCGGTTGGGTAGGCCAAAGCTGATGTTCGAGGCGCCGCAGGTGGTGTTCACGCCCAGTTCATCCCGCAACCGGCGCACAAGGGTAAACACCTGATGCCCGGCTGTCGCCATGGCCCCGATGGGCATGACCAGCGGATCGACCACGATGTCATGCGCGGGAATGCCAAAGTCGGCGGCCCGCTCGACGATCTTCTTTGCCACGGCAAAGCGCACTTCGGGATCTTCAGAAATACCAGTGTCATCGTTCGAGATCGCCACCACGGGCACGTTGTATTTCTTGACCAGCGGAAGCACCAGTTCAAGGCGCTCTTCCTCGCCGGTGACAGAGTTCAGCAGCGGGCGGCCCTCTGCGGCGGCCAAACCGTTTTCCAACGCGCCGGGCACCGAACTGTCGATGCACAGCGGCGTGTCCACGACCTTTTGAACCACCTCGACCAGTTGCTTCATCAGCGTCGGCTCGACAAAGTTGTTGTCGGCGTAACGCGGATCTTCGGCCATCTTGTTCGAGAACACGGCACCCGAATTGATGTCCAGAATGCTGGCCCCGGCGGCGGCCTGCGCAATGGCGTCAGCCTCCACCCGGCTGAAATCACCGGCCTCCAGTTCGACGTTCAGGATCTTGCGGCCGGTTGGGTTGATCCGCTCACCGATCACGCAGAATGGCTCATCAAAGCCGATGACGGCGGTTTTGGTTTTCGATTCGACGATGGTGCGGGTCATGACACGTCTTCTCCTGTCAGGCGGTCGAGCGCGTGCTCAAGCGCGGGGTCGTTGAAATCTGCTAGCGTCAACTGCGCGCCATGCTGGCGCAGATCTGCATCGGTAAGTCCGGACCGCAATCCAACGGCAAATGCGCCCGAAGCTGCGGCGGCCCGCATTCCCGAGGGGCTGTCCTCAAACGCGATGGCACGATGCGCCGGGACGTTCAAGGCGCGCAATGCGGCCAGATAGGGTTCCGGGTCCGGTTTGCCGCGCACGCATTCCTCACCGATGATCATCGTGTCGAACGCGTCGCGCAGGCCGATGGCCCGCAACATGGCCTCTGCGTTGTTGCGGTTTGCGTTGGTGACAATGGCAACCGCCCAACCCGCGTCTTTGGCCCGGGCCACGAGTTGCTCTACTCCGGGCATGGCGGGGTAGGGGGTTGGCAGGCGTTCCCGAAACAGCGCTTCCTTGTGATCGGACAGCCCTTGTGGGTTTTCCAAATCGGGAAGGAACTCGGCAAAGAAATCCACGTTCAGCCGTCCGTGGACGTGCTTCATGTAGAACTCTTCGGTGATCTCGATGCCGTAGGGCGCCATGAGATCAACGAAAACCTCCCGGTGAAGGTCATCGGTCATCAACATGGTGCCGTCCAGATCGAACAGCAATGCGGGTTTGGTCATACTTTAGCCGTGCGCCGCTGCAGGGCGGGCCGCGACACCACCGTTGGAGATGGCCCATTCCGCGTTGGACTTGATGCCGCCCAGCGGGAAGAAATGCACCTGCTCAATGTTGAAATCTGGATTGGCGGCCTTGTGCGCGGCAAGCTGTTCCAGAACCTCTGTCGGCTCATAAGGCAGCAGAAGTTTGGTCACGTCCATGGCGCGTTTCTGCAGGACCTTGAGCGAGGGGCCGACACCGCAGGCGATGGCGAACTTGATCAGCGTTTGCAGCTTGGCGGGACCGGCGATGCCGATGTGGATGGGCAAGTGGATGCCCTCGGCTGTCAGACGATCGGCCCATTTGATGATCGGCCCGGCGTCAAAGGCGAACTGGGTGGCCAGCGCCATTTGCGCGTCGGTCCGGTCAGAAAATGCCTGCTTCCAGCGCAGCGCTTGCATCACCATCGCATCGCCGCCATCGGCGTCGATGTCGCGGTTGCCTTCGGGATGGCCAGCAACGTGCAGCCGTTTGAACCCGGCCATGTCGAATAACCCGGTTTCCATCAATTGCATGGAACTGTCGAAATCGCCGTGCGGGGTTGTTACGCCACCGGCCAGCAGCAGCGCCTGATCAACGCCAGCCTCGCCCTGATACATGGCGATCCAGTTTTCCAGCGTGGCGGCATCCTTGATGATGCGGGCGGGAAAGTGCGGCATGACCTTGTAGCCATCCGACGAAAGGCGCTTGGCGGTGCTGACCATTTCCTCAATCGGGGTGCCCTCGATATGGGCGATGTAGACGCGTGTACCCTCGGGCAAAAGCGCGCGGAAATCCTCGACCTTGGCGGCGGTGCGGGGCATCACCTCGATCGAGTATCCGTCCATGAATGCCTCAAGATCGGGGTTCCCGGTACGCGGGGCCGCATCGCGTTTACGGAAATTCAACAGCGCCATCAGCGTCTCCTTCAGGGTCATTGCGGCGGCGGGTCTCAGGCCCAACCGTCGTTGGCGATCAGCGCCTTGATGCGCTCATGGTCGAATTCGGCGTCCAGACGGGCGGCAGCGGCATTGGCGGCCTCCTGCATGTCGCCCTCAACTGTGCCCGATGCCACTTTGTGCCATTCAGCAAGATAGGCATCGGTTTCGGCCGCCCCCGTCTTCATTGCGGCGCGGTCGATGGCTTGCTCAAACCGTTCGGGCAGCTGGACCTTCGCGCCGCGACGGCCTTTGCCCACAATGACCTGTGCAGGAATATCGCGCCAGTAGACGATGGTCAGTTCTGCCATGGGTTCGATTCCCTCTGTGCCTTGGAGACTCTTTACGCGTGGTGCGACGCGGCGACGGGTCGGTTTTCGACGTGTCCCGCGTCATGCGCGACAGCTTATGCGTTCGGGGCGCGGGTTCCAACCGTCCACAGGACCAGAAGTTCTCACGAAAGACATGAGGAACATTAACGTATCTGACGGACGGCTGCGGTCCGGCGTTGCGTCACCCCGTCAGACCCGGAGTCATGATGCTTGCGCGTTGCCGGAACGGCGCGTATCGTTGTGGGTAACTTAATATCGGAAAAGGCGCAAAACCATGGCGCCCAAGCGTCCCAAGGCTGCGGGCGCTTTCCCGAAACCGGTCGAGAGCCCCGCGCCGTCACGACCCGATCCCAACGCGCTGTATGCCGCGCTGGATTTGGGGACAAACAGTTGCCGCATGCTGATTGCCCAGCCAAAGGGCAGCCAGTTCCACGTGGTCGACAGCTTCTCTAAGTCAGTCCAGCTTGGACATGGCCTTGAGAAGTCTGGCCGTCTGAGCCGGTCGTCCATGGGGCGAACCGTCTCAGCTTTGCATGTCTGCCGTCAAAAGATCGAACGCCACAAGGTGACACGGATGCGTCTGGTGGCGACAGAGGCATGCCGCCGCGCGCGCAATGCGCGTGATTTCATCCATCATGTCAGCCGTGAAACGGGCCTGAAGCTGGAAATCATCCAGCCTGAGGAAGAGGCGCGTCTGGCGGTGATTTCCTGCGCGCCGCTGGTCTCGACCAAGACCGAACAACTGCTTGTGGTGGACATCGGCGGCGGGTCGACCGAACTGGTCTGGATTGACCTGTCCAAGGTCGCCCCGCGCGAAAGACCGCGCGCCATCATGCGCCTGCACGCCGGGTTTCATCCCCCCGACAGCCCGTTCCCATCTGCCAAGGTGGTGGATTGGATCAGTGTGCCGTTGGGGGTTGCCACTCTGCGCGATCAGTTTTCCGATGTGCATGACGATGCGGCGCGCTATGCGCTGATGAGCTGGTACTTTGAGGAGAACCTTGCAGAGTTTGCCCCCTATCAGGACGAACAGGCGCGCGAAGGGTTCCAGATTGTCGGCACCTCCGGCACGGTCACAACCGTGGCGGCGTCCCATCTGGGTTTGCGCCGCTATGACCGGACCAAAGTGGACGGGCTGCGCATGTCATCGGATCAGATCGACACGGTGGTCAATCGCTATCTGGAACTGGGCCCGGCAGGGCGGCGGCGCGATCCGCGCATCGGGCCAGATAGGCATGCGCTGATCATGTCAGGTTCGGCGATCTTGCAAGCGTTGTTGCGTCTGTGGCCGACGGATCGGTTGTCGGTGGCCGACCGGGGGCTACGCGAGGGATTGCTGTATGCGCAGATGTCGGCGGATGGAGTGCTGGAGGACGGGCCGCTGTGACGGCCCGCCCTTGCGGGTGATCAGGCGGTTGTGCGCTTCAACAGGGTAAAACCGCCAAAGACCATGCGTTTACCATCAAAAGGCATCTCGAAGGGGCTGTCGTCCGACATCATCTTGGCCCAGCCCGCATCGCGCGCCTCTTTCGACGGCCAGATCACATAGCCTGACGCCACGCTTTCGCCCTCTTGCAGCTTGACCGCCAGCGGGAGCGAGGTCAGCTCGCCATCGGGCACGTCCTCGGCCCAGAGATCGACAGTTTCGATCGCGCCAAGGTCGATGAACATCTTGTGCATTGGGATCAGAAACGCCTCATAATCGGCGCGTCTGGCGTCCTCCACAGGCGCAAGAAACAGGTCATAATATGGCATTGGTCGCTCCTGGATAAATCTGTGGCCAAGGGTGCGCGGGGCAGGCGCAATTTGCAACGGCAATGTCGCACCTCCATATCCGGGTTCCGGCTGGATCGACTTTGGCGTATGGCGGTAGGATCAAGAAAAGGCAGTTGTGGCATGGCGAAGAAACCCACAAAGACGCCCTCCGGCAAGAATACGTCCGGGCGCGGGCAACGCGACCTCAAGGTCAAGGTCAAGACAGCGCGCGGGCGCAAGCTGTCCTCGACCCTTTGGTTGCAACGGCAGTTGAATGATCCTTACGTCAAGCGCGCCAAGGAAGAGGGCTATCGCGGGCGCGCGGCGTTCAAGATCCTTGAGACTGACGACAAGTACCGCTTTCTCGTGCCCGGCGCGCGGGTTGTGGATCTGGGCTGTGCGCCGGGGGGCTGGTGTCAGGTGGCTGTGCCGCGCGTGAACGCGCTTGGTGAGAAACAGGGCAAGGCAAAGGGTTTTGTCCTAGGCATCGATCTGCAGGTGGTGGATCAGATCCCCGGCGCGGAACTGCATGTGCTGGATTTCATGGCGGATGGTGCCGACGACAAGGTCAAGGCCTGGCTGGGCGGCAAGGCCGATGTGGTCATGTCGGACATGGCGGCGGCCTCTTCGGGGCACAAGCAAACCGATCACCTGCGGATCATCGCGCTGTGCGAGGCGGCAGCCTATCTGGCCTTTGATGTGCTTGAAGAGGGCGGCACCTTTGTCGCCAAAGTGCTGCAGGGTGGTGCCGAAGGGACGCTTCAGGCGGAACTGAAACGGCGCTTTGAAAAGGTCTCAAACTTCAAACCGGGTGCGAGCCGCGCCGATTCAAGCGAAAAATTCGTTGTCGCCACGGGGTTTCGCGGCTGAGTGAGGCAATGGCCGCGCCTTGCAGGCGGGCGGTTTCAGCCTCCGTCAGCGCAGCGTCGGTTGGGCGGGATCTGTGCGGATCGTCAGAGGGCGTAGCCTCCTGACGGTACAGATCGAACAGCCGCGCGTGCCGCGACTTGCGCAATAGCGCAGGGGTCTGGTCAGTGTCTTGCATCGTGGCCTTTCGCTTGGCAGCGGCCTTGACCGGGCAGACATCCCGGCCAATGAGCTATTTCTTGCAATGTTTGATACGCAAAAACAAGGGGAACGGCGTCATTTGAGGGATTGACCCGCGCCGCCGTTGCCGTCTGGATAGGCGTGAAACGGGGAGGGAAAGATGACGGTGATCCTGTGTTACGGCGACAGCAATACCCACGGGACATGTCCCTTGCCCGCGCCCGGCGTCGACCTGCGCCACCCGCCGGGGGCTCGCTGGCCCGATGTGATGGCGGCCGCACTGGGACCGGACCACCGCGTCATTGATGAGGGCCTGCCGGGGCGCACGACCGTGCATGACGATATGGTCGAGGGCGGCATGCGCAACGGGGCGACAGTTTTGCCAGCGGTTTTGCACAGCCATAAACCGATAGATCTGATGGTTCTGATGCTGGGCACCAATGACCTCAAGACCCGGTTTTCCGTCAGCGCATGGGAAATTGCCCGGTCGGTCGAACGGCTGGCGCTGATGGCGCGCGCCGAGGGCGTGGTGCGTGACATCCTATTGGTGGCTCCGGCACCAGTGCGCGAAATCGGCAGCTTGGCCGAGGTGTACGCCGGGGCAGAGGCACGGCAACGCGGATTGGACGGGTTCCTTGCGGCGGCCGCCCAAAAGCAGGGTTTTGGTTTTGTGTCCGCCGGAGATCACGTTGCGGTGTCCGACGTGGACGGGGTGCATTGGGCACCGGAAGATCACCACCGATTTGGCGCTGCAATGGCCCGTGTCGTGGTGGAGCGATCGGCGTGAAGCACCTGATCGCGGTACTGCTGCTGGCGGGCTGCGCTACAGTGCCCGACCTGACAAAACTGCCCTTACGCAATCCCACCGCACCTGTCGCCTCGCAGACCGATGCCACGCTGGCGCGGCTGGACGGCGAGTGGCGGGTTGTTCAGGCGGCAGGGATCGCGCCGGGGGCGCGGTTGCGCTTTGGCGCGGATCAGGCAGTTCTGGCAGGGCAGGCGGTGCCGCTGTCGGATCAGGGGCGCGGGCGCCTGTTACTGGGGGGCAACCCGGTCTGGATTTACTGGATCGATGCCGACAACCGCACCGCCGCCATGGGCGATCCGGACGGGCAGCGGGTCTGGATCATGGACCGGACAGGCCGCCCCGGTGAACGTCTGCGCATCGCGCGTGAGATCCTGCAGTGGTACGGCTATGATCTGACCCGGCTGGAGGCGACATGACCCGTGTATTGATCACCGCTGGGGCCGCCGGACTGGGACGCACCATGGCCGAGGGCTGTCTGGACCGCGGTGACCGCGTGGCGGTTTGCGACGTCGATGCACAGGCTGTGGCCGAGTTTGCCAAGGCCAACCCGGATGCCATCGCGCAAGTTGTCGATGTCACGGATGAAACTGGCATGGCGCGCTTTCTTGACCATGTCGAACAGGTCTTTGGCGGCATCGATGTTGTTTGCGCCAATGCGGGCACGGGCGGTCCCGCAGGCCGGATTGAAACGCTGGATCTGGACGCTTGGCGCGACTGTATCGACGTGAACCTAACCGGAGCCTTTCTGACCTGCCGCTGGGCGGCGCGCCTGATGCGGGCACAGAACAGCGGTGTGATTGTGCTGACCAGCTCGACCGCCGGTCTGTTCGGATATCCGTTGCGTGCGCCCTATGCGGCCGCGAAATGGGCCATCGTGGGTCTGACCAAGACGCTGGCCATGGAACTGGGGCCAGCGGGCGTGCGCGTCAACGCGATCTGCCCCGGTGCCGTCGAAGGCGACCGAATGGACCGGGTTGTGGCGATGGAAAGCGCGGCCTCGGGTCTGACAGAGGACGCTGTGCGCGCGCAATACGTCAAAGGCGTATCGCTGCGCAGCTGGGTCACGGCCGAGGAGGTGACTGAGACGATGCTGTGGCTGACCTCACCCGCGGCGCGCAAGATTTCCGGCCAGATCATCGCGATCGACGGGCATACCGAAACACTGGTGCCGTGACGGGTTCTGCATGATCAACCGCCCTTTCTGCCGGGTGTGCTGGCGCGTAGACTGCAATTTGGGCGCACTGTCATCGCAATGAAGGAGAGGCAAGTGGCTAGACGGGCAGCGATCATTGGTGGCGGCGTCATTGGCGGCGGCTGGGCGGCGCGCTTTGCGCTCATGGGCTGGGAGGTGCGGGTGTTCGACCCGGACCCCGAGGCAAAACGCAAGATCTCTGAGGTCGTGGCGGGGGCGGCGCGGGCGTTGCCGATGCTCTATGAAACGTCGATGCCGCCATTGGGGTCTATCAGTTTTCACGCCACCGTCGCCGAGGCGGTCGAGGGGGCGGACTACATCCAGGAAAGCGTGCCAGAGCGGCTGGATCTGAAGCACAAGGTCTACGCCGAGATCCAGAAAACCGCCTCTGACAGCGCGGTTCTGGCCTCGTCTACCAGCGGGTTCAAGCCCTCGGAGTTGCAAGAGGGCGCCGCGCGGCCCGGTCAGATCATAGTCGCGCATCCGTTCAACCCGGTCTACTTGCTGCCACTGGTGGAACTGGTGCCGGGGCCGCAGGGCGCACCGGAAATTGTCACGACCGCGCGCAGTATCCTGACAGAGATCGGCATGTTCCCTCTGCATGTCCGGGCGGAGATCGACGCCCATATTGCCGACCGTTTCCTAGAGGCGGTCTGGCGTGAGGCGCTGTGGCTGGTCAAGGACGGCATCGCCACAACCGAAGAAATCGATAACGCGATCCGCTATGGCTTTGGCCTGCGTTGGGCCCAGATGGGCCTGTTTGAGACGTACCGCGTGGCGGGCGGTGAGGCGGGGATGCGGCACTTCATGGCGCAGTTCGGGCCGGCGCTTGAATGGCCATGGACCAAGCTGATGGATGTCCCCGAGTTCACAGATGAGCTGGTTGACCTGATCGCTGGGCAATCCGACGCACAATCCGGCCACTTGTCGATCCGTGCGCTGGAACGGCTGCGGGATGACAACCTTGTGGCGATCCTGCGTGCATTGAAGGGACAAGAAGCAGGTGCAGGCAAGTTGATTGCGGATCATGACGCGCAGATGCGCGCGCCATTGGAAGGGTCTGTGCCGTTGGTTACGGTACGCCGCGTCGTACCGGTGGACTGGACTGACGTGAACGGCCACATGAATGAAGGGCGGTATGGGCAGGTCTTTTCGGACGCCAGCGAAGAACTGATGATTCATGTCGGCGCTGACCGGGCCTATATCGACGCGGGCCACAGTTATTTCACCGCTGAAGCCAACGTTAAGTATCTATCGGAAACCCATGCAGGAGAAACGATTTTTGTAGAAACCAAGGTGCTTTTGGGTGAGGGCAAAAAACTGCGCCTTTGGCATGAAATGAAACGCGCACAGGACGGCGAACTGCTGGCAACCTGTGATCAGTTCCTGCTACATGTTTCATTGGACACCCGGCGGAGTTGCCCGCCACTGAATCACGTCCGTGACCGGGTTGAACATTTGGCGCGGATGCACGCCGAGGCGTGAGAGAATTCCCTCTCATCTGTCTCGGCGTTATCAGACGAATTAGAGACAGGGGAAACGATGGACGATCGGCGCTTTCTGACAGAATTATTTGAAACAGCTGTTGCGGCGGCTGATCCGCTGAAGGCGCTTGAAGGTGTTCTGCCAGACAAGCCGAAAGGGCGGACCATTGTCGTGGCTCTTGGCAAAGGGGCGGCGCAACTGGCGGCGGCTTTTGAGACGCTCTGGGACGCACCGGTCGAGGGGGTGGTCGTGACGCGGTATGGGTATGCTGCGCCTTGTCGGCATCTGCCGGTGCTAGAGGCGTCCCATCCTGTGCCGGACGCCTCCGGGATGCGGGCCAGTGCGGCTGTGATGCAGGCGGTTTCCGGCCTGACAGAGGATGATCTGGTCGTCGCGCTGGTCTGTGGCGGTGGGTCGGCCCTGCTGCCTGCCCCGCCAGAGGGAATGACGCTTGAAGACGAACAGGCGTTGAACCGTGCGCTGTTGGCCTCTGGTGCGCCTATCGGGGTGATGAACGCCATTCGCAAACATGTGAGCACGATAAAAGGCGGGCGCTTGGCAGCGGCGGCTTTTCCTGCGCGGGTGGTTTCGCTGGTCGTATCGGATGTGCCGGGGGACGATCCGGCGCAGGTGGCGTCGGGCCCGACGGTCCCTGACAGTGTAACCCGCAGTGATGCACTGGCGATGATTGAGGCGAGAAATATCAAGATACCTGAAGGGATTATGGCGCATATTTCACGTGACGAGTGCGCCGCGCCCACCCCTGCGGACCCAGTTTTTTCCCGCAATGAAGTCCGAGTTATCGCCTCGGCCCGTCTGTCGTTGGAGGCGGCGGCGGCCCGTGTTGAGGCGCAGGGGATAAATGCGGCGATCCTGTCGGACGCCATTGAAGGCGAAGCCTATGACGTGGGACGTGTCCACGCGGCGCTGGCAAGCGAAGTCGCCCTGCGCGGCCGCCCCTTCACCGCCCCCGTGGTGATCCTTTCCGGGGGGGAGACAACGGTCACTCTGGGGGCGAAACCCGGGCGTGGCGGGCGCAACACGGCGTTCCTGATGGGATTGGCCGAGGGGCTAGAGGGCGTTTGCGGGGTCACCGCCTTGGCCGCCGACACCGATGGGATTGACGGCACCGAAGATAACGCGGGTGCTTTTGTCGACGGCGGCAGTTTCGACCGGTTGCGCGGCCTTGGGCAGGATCCGATGGGATTTGTGCAGCGACAAGACCCTTATAGCGCCTTTGAGGTACTAGGGGACATTTACGCGCCCGGTCCGACGGGGACAAACGTGAATGATTTCAGGGCGATATTGATTAATCCTCAGACGTAGTCATAGCCTAGGCGAGCTTCTGTCGCCAGATCCAGAGTTTGCCGCAAGAACGCCAGGTCGGGGTCTGACAACGCCTTGGGCGTGTCGGGCCGCGTCTCTACCGCTGGCTGAAACTTGGAACCAAGCCGCTTGTGCACTGGACGCAATTCGCCGTCACGGGGCGGCAAGCCCAGCCCTGCGTGGACCGCATCCAGAAACGCCTCGGGTGCGGCCTGTACTGACTCCAGACGGCACAAGACCACGGTACACCCCCGGCGGTAATGGGACAGCAGTCCCTGCAATTTCGCGCGTCGGAGGGTAAGGAGGTTGGGAAAGGCCTGTCCGGTGATCGGATGGCGGTCATGCTGTAGGGGCTGGCCCAATCCGCCGTGTTCGGCGACCTGCGGAAAATACCGTTTGCGGTCCGCCACAGTGCGCCACGGAGCCCGGATAAAGTCCGCAAAGTCCATGGCTTGCATTGCGGGTGGGCAGTGCCAAGGCTTGGCATGCATGGACAGGGCCCAACTGCGGGCGTCGCGCAGGGTGCAGACGACCGCAAGATCCTTGGGGATTGCAGTCATCAGGGGAAACCCGTGTTTCCAGCCAAAATCCTCGACCGGCTTGAGCGGAGAGTTGCGGCCCAGAAGGCGCTTGATGAAATTGGTCCCCGAAGAGCGCTCTCCAAAAACCTGAAAGCGGGTTGGCGGGCCGTGGGGCCGGGTGACCTGCCAGCCGATATCGCGAAATTCGGGATCGATCATGGGTTTGACTGCCTGTTTTCCAACAAGGTAGCGGCAAGACTTTCAAAATGCGATTCCCGAGTTGCACGGCCTGGGGTAGGCTGGCGACAAAACAACAGACGAAGAGGCCAGAGCAGATGCAATCGGTTGCGGCGGCGCTGACCATGGTGCGTGGGGATGCGTTCTTTCTGAAGGCATGGCTGCGTCACTACGGTGAAACCTTGGGGCGCGAGAATTGCTATATCGTCAACCACGGTCGTGGTGGGGATGTGGCTGATCTTGCAGAAGGATGTAATATCATTGGGATACCCGGTGATCCTCATCCAAATTTCGACATGAAACGCTGGCGAATGCTGAACAACCTCGTTCAGGGTCTGCGCTGTTACTACACCCATGTGGTTGTCGGTGACGTGGATGAACTTGTGGTGGTGGATCCAGCACATGGTGGCTCGTTGCTGGACTACCTCAAAGAGGCGCGCCCGAAACGCATTCTAACCCCTTTGGGGTTGGAGGTGATCCATCGTACCGACATCGAGGACACGCCGATCAGTGGCCCAATCCTCGGACCGCGTCGGCACGTCCGCCTTGCGCCGCATTACTCCAAACCCTGCGTGATCAGCCACGGTGCTAAAATTGCACGCGGCGGCCATTTCACCCAGTATGAGCACCTGATTGCCCCGGACGAACTGTATCTATTCCACCTGAAATTCTGTGATTTTTCCAATTACACAGCCACTATGAACGCCCGGAACAAGGTGACGGAAGAGGTGGGCACGGGCATACAGGACACCGCCATCGGGCGTCATTGGTTTGCCGAGGCACGCGGCGAAGATCGCGAGGTGTTTGACGCCTTCACGAGGTTGCCCATGCAGGACGGATTTGATCTGTCGTGGGTGCGAAAACGCATGAAACGCAGCTGGGCTCCGCGCGGCGAAACCGGGTTTCATGCCTTCAAACGACCGGATTATGACGGGCAATATCTGTTGCCTGATCGCTTTGTCGGGGTGATCTGAGCGGCGTTAACCGCGTGACGATGTAAAGCGGATCTGGTCGATATCAAGGCCGGGAAATACGTCGCCGACCAGGTCGCCGGCTTTTGCCAGAAACCCTTGCGAATGCCCATCCAGCAAATCGTAGCCCAGGATGTAGATCGCGTCGGGTGTGTAGAACATGGCGAAGGCAAGTGCCGCGCCCATGACATAGGCCCGCCCGTTCTTACGTCCAACGCCTGCGGTCAGGGCCGTCCGAATGACCTGAATCGTCAACATGACCAGCGTCGCGGCCAACGCGGCGGTCAGGATGGACAGGATCATCTGTTGCGTATCTGCGGCTAGTCCTTGTTGACGCAGAGTCGCTTCGATCACAGCGCGATTGGTGGCGATCGCCGCAGTCATATAGGCCGCGCCGAACCCCAGTAGCGCCGCGGTCACGACCTTGGGTTGGGTCCTGTTGCGGTGGTTTGGGCCACCGCACTGTGCTGTTGGGTCGATCTGCCGGACCCGGCGGCTGAAATCACCGTGGTCTTGCTTGCGAAAGGCGGAGGGGCGATAGGGCATTGTCATGCCCCAATGGTTAACGCGCGATTGCGGCGAGATTTTCGGAGAATTGTGGCCGAAAGTCGGTTTTTGCCCTCAATTCATGCGGGTTTGTCATCAAACCCGCGAAAACCCCGCCCGCATGGCACTAGCGGATCGCGTCAAGGATACGCGCCCAACTGCGGATGCCCTTATGAAAACTCTCGACGTCGTATTTCTCATTCGGTGAGTGGATCTGGTCGTCGTCCTTGCCCCAACCCACCAACATCGAATCCATACCTAGGATCTTCTTGAAATAGCCCGCAACCGGGATCGACCCGCCGCAGCCGGTAAAGGCGGCGTCATATCCCCATTCCGCGACCAGCACGCTGCGCGCCGCCTCAAACGCCGGGTGCGTCGTCTGCATCTGGCTGGCGGGCGAAGCACCGTGACCGTGGAAATCTGCCTTGACGTCCTCGGGCAATTGCGCGCGCACCCAGTCACGGAAATGCTCTCGCAGTTTGTGCGGATCCTGCTGGCCGACAAGGCGAAAGCTGACCTTGGCCGAGACCTTGGAGGGCAGAACCGTCTTGAACCCGTCGCCGGTGTAACCGCCGATGATGCCGTTGACCTCAGCAGTGGGGCGCGACCAGATCATTTCCAGCGCCGAACGGTTCTGTTCCCCGGCGGGCTTGGCCAGACCGACATCGCCAAGGAAAGTAGCGTGGTCGAAATTCAACGCGTCCCACTGTTCCTTGATGTCATCCGAAAGATCAGGAACGTCGTCGTAGAAATGTGGCACCTGAATGCGCCCGTTGGCGTCATGCAGATTGCCAAGAATGCGGCAAAGGTGGGTGATCGGGTTGGCAGCCGCACCGCCGTACATACCCGAGTGCAGATCCTTGGCGGGGCCGGTCAAGGTAATTTCCTCACCCAGCAGTCCGCGCAACTGTGTGATGATCGACGGCACACGGCTTTCAAACAGGCCGGTGTCGCAGATCAGGGCCAGATCGGCCTTCAGTTCATCCTTGTTGGACTCAAGAAAGGGGATCAATGACGGCGATCCGCTTTCCTCTTCGCCTTCGAAGAAAAAGGTGATGCGGCAGGGCATGGTGCCGTGGACGGATTTCCACGCCCGGCACGCTTCGACAAAGCTCATCAGCTGGCCCTTGTCATCGGACGCGCCGCGGCCGCGGATCACCTTGCCTTTGGCGGTGTCCTCGATCTGCGGGTCAAATGGATCGCGGTCCCACAGGGTCAGCGGGTCGACCGGCTGCACATCGTAGTGGCCATAGAACAGCACATGGGGGCCGTCGCCCTCGACATGACCGACAACCATCGGGTGGCCGGGCGTTTCGCGCGTCTCGGCCGCAATGCCAAGACTCTTCAGGTCGGCGACCAGCCAATCGGCGGCCTGCTGGCACTTGTCGGCATAGGCCGGATCGGTCGAGATTGACGGGATGCGCAATAGCGCCATCAACCGGTCCAGAGCTGCGGGCAGGTCGGAATCGATCTGGGAAAGGGTGGCGTCAAGGGACATGAGACTCTCCTGCTGATTTTGACGCGGACCCTAGCAGAGGGCAGGGCACTGTCCAGCAGATCGGCTCAAAGGGCGACCAGCGCGGCCGCCGCCAGAACCTCACCCGTGGGGGCCCCGGTGGGAGAGCCGCCGGGCGGCTCATCCGACACGGCCAGAGCCGCACCAGTCAATTGCGCGACAAGGTCGGGTGACAGCGCAATCCGGGTGCTGTCTGTCTCTGGCAACACGCCCAGCGACACAGGCGCAGGCGCGCCATCGGCGATCAGCCACAATTCCAGCGCACGGCCGGGGCGCGGTCCGCCCTCAAGCCGGGCAAGCACCAGTTCGTCGCCTGTGACCGTCGCATCAAATCGCAAGGTTCCGTCCGTCGAGGCAATCTGTGCCCCGAACTCTGGCCCCTTCAGCAGCGATGGCAGGGGTGAGAGGACCACAAGCGCCGCCACGGTCGCCAGACCCAGCCCGGTGCCCAGCCACCAGCGCCGGGTCGGCGACTCTGGTGTGCCGCCCAAAGTCGCCAGCAACGCACGTCTGGTTTTGGCGGCGGGCGGAATGTCCTCCAGCTCATCGGCCATCGGCGCCAGCCGCGCCTCCCAGTCGCGCACGCGGGCGGCAAAGACCGGGTCGTCAATGACGCGGCGGTCCATGGCGCGTTCAATATCCGGGGACAGAAGGCGCAATACATATTCGCCGGCCATCAGGTCATCATCGTCATCGGGCATCTCAGGCAGGTCGGCGCTCATCGGGACATGCACTCCCTCAGGCTTTGCAGGCTGCGGCGCAGCCAAGTCCGCATGGTATTCAACGGCACGTCGAACCGGGCGGCAAGATCGGAATAGCTTTTGCCTTCGAGATAGGCACCGCGCACCGCAATGGCCCGGTCGCCGGGCAATTCATGCAGGCACGCCACGATTCTGCGGCTTTCTGAGGCGGCGATGGTCGCGGCTTCGGGGCCGGGGCGGGTATCGGGCAGGACATCGGTTTCTGTGCCCACCTTGCCGGTTTGCGACTTTTGACGCGCGCGCAGGCGGTCGATGGCAATGTTGCGCGCCACGGTAATCAGCCAAGTCATCGGGCTGTGGCCGGTCACGGCATAACGATCGGCTTTGTTCCAGACCCGCAAGAAAACCTCTTGCAAGGTGTCCTCGGCCTCTTGCCGGTCCTTGAGCACCGAGTGGCAGACAGCCAGCAGTTTGGCGCTGGTCGCGTCATACAGAGCGGCAAAGGCCGTCCTGTCGCGCAAGGCGATGCGCCCGATCAATGTCTCTATGTCGCCACGAGTTGTCATGCGCGCTCCGGTCTGCAAGGACAGAGACTCTAGTGCCACCGGAGGCCAAGACAATACAATCATGTTTCCGATATGCGTCATTTCGTTTCGTCAATGCGCGTGTTCGCGGGTATCCTTTGATTCAGATCAAGGATGCGACGCTTGGTCCGGACCTAAACGGTAGACAGAATTGACCGTGGGCTTTAGGCATTCATGAACTTGAATAAGCTGTGCCCGCAGCACCGGCTCGAAACGGGGCCGAAAGTAGAAGGAGGATCCCGGTGGACTACACCGCGAAACTGGATGACGCCCTGAACCGTCTGCACGAGGAAGGCCGTTACCGCACCTTCATCGACATTGAACGCAAAAAGGGTCAGTTCCCGCACGCCTCCTGGCGGAAACCCGACGGCAGTGAGCAACCGATCACTGTCTGGTGTGGCAATGATTATCTGGGCATGGGACAGCATCCGGCCGTCCTTGCCGCCATGCATGAGGCGATTGACGCCACCGGCGCAGGCTCTGGCGGCACGCGCAATATCTCGGGCACGACGGTCTACCACAAACAGCTAGAGGCCGAACTGGCCGATCTGCACGGCAAAGAAGCGGCGCTGCTGTTCACCTCTGCCTATATCGCCAACGATGCGACGCTGAGCACGTTGCCAAAACTGTTTCCCGGTTTGATCATCTATTCCGATGAGCTGAATCACGCTTCGATGATTGAGGGCATCCGTCGCAATGGCGGTGCCAAGCGCATTTTCAAGCACAACGATCTGGACGATCTGCGCGCCAAGCTGGAGGCAGATGATCCTGCTGCGCCCAAGCTGATTGCTTTTGAATCGATCTATTCGATGGATGGCGATTTCGGGCCGATCAAGGAACTGTGCGATCTGGCAGATGAATTCGGCGCATTGACCTATATCGATGAGGTCCACGCCGTCGGCATGTACGGGCCGCGCGGGGCAGGGGTGGCGGAACGGGACCGCCTGATGCACCGCATCGACATTATCAACGGCACGCTGGCAAAGGCCTATGGCGTGATGGGGGGCTATATCGCGGCCTCTGAGAAAATGTGTGACGCTGTGCGCTCTTATGCGCCGGGTTTCATCTTTTCCACATCTCTCGCCCCGACACTGGCCGCAGGCGCAACCGCCTCTGTCGCGCATCTCAAACGTGACCAGTCGCTGCGCGAGCAACACCAGACACAGGCAAAGATCCTCAAGACCCGTCTCAAGGGGCTGGGGATGCCGATCATTGATCACGGCACCCATATTGTGCCGGTGATCGTCGGAGACCCGGTCCATACCAAGAAATTGTCTGACATGTTGCTTGAGGGCTATGGCATCTATGTGCAGCCGATCAACTTCCCCACTGTCCCGCGCGGGACAGAGCGGCTGCGGTTCACACCCTCTCCGGTGCACGGTCCCAAGGAAATGGACCGTCTTATTCACGCGATGGATGAATTATGGAGCCACTGTGCGCTGAATCGCGCTGAAATGGCAGGCTAAACCCCGCGTATTCCTGTCAAACGCCTTGAGATGTGTTAGGCTTGCAGCAATAACCGGGTTGCGCGAATCGTGCAGCCTGGACCGGGCAGGCACACAAAGATGGGTAGGATGGGGCAGTCTCGCTATGATAGGGCGAAAATCCCAGCACCGTGACGACAGTGGCGATGGGGCATCGCCACAAAGCTTTGACGACTTCAAGTTGAAGTTGGGCGATGTCATGCGGGGCGAACGAGCGACTATGGGCAAGTCGCTGCTTGATGTCCAGCGAGAGCTGAGGATCAAGGCAAGCTATATTTCGGCGATCGAAAACTGTGATCCGTCGGCGTTTGATACGCCCGGCTTTATCGCAGGCTACGTCCGATCCTATGCGCGCTATCTGGGCATGGACCCAGATGAGGCGTTTGCGCATTTCTGTGCTGAAAGCGGGTTTTCCGTGGCGCATGGCATGTCGCAAGAGGCGTCAGTTGTTCGCAAACCTCGCAAGGATGAGCCGCGCCCGCGCAGCCGCGATTCCATCGCAGAGCCGCGGATGCCGTTTGCTCCGGCGGGCGACAGCCTGCTGTCCCGGATTGAACCGGGTGCTATTGGCTCTTCGCTGGTGTTGCTCGCTCTTATTGGCGGCATTGGTTACGGCGGTTACCGGGTACTGCAAGAAGTGCAGCGTGTTCAGGTGACGCCGGTCGATCAGACACCGATTGTCCTTAGCGAACTTGACCCGTTGCAGGCGGCAATTGCCCCCAGTGCGCGCTCGGAGGACGTTGACCAGCGCCAGGCTGGCGTGTTCACCCCCCCCACAACAGAGGCGTTTGACCGGCTCTATCGTCCGCAGGCGTTGGACGTACCGATTTTGGTCGCGCGCGATGCGCCGATTTCGACCCTGGATCCGGAGCGCGTTGGCGTCTTTGCCGGCGGTGGCCGTCGCGGTTTGCCGGCGGTGCAGGACAGTTCCTTGGCGGCCGCCGCGCTTGCGCAGCGTCTGGTGGCAGAGGGCGTTATCCCCGAAACGGTTACAACCGCCGCACCGCTTTCTGCGCCTCAGGGTGTCACCGTCGTTGCCGTGCGCCCCGCTTGGGTCGAGGTGCGGGACGAGACAAGTGGCGTGCTGATCTCGCGCGTATTGAATGCGGGGGATACCTTTGCCGTTCCGCGCAGCGCGGTGAACCCGCTCATCCGGGTCGGCGAATCCGGGGCAGTCTATTTCTCGGTCAACGGGCAGACCTTTGGCCCCGCCGGCTCGCCGGGTCGTGTGACCAGCAAGATTTCACTGGCCGCCGCAGACGTTGTGGACCGCTACAGTGTGGCGAATACGGCCAAAGACGGCGACCTGATGGCCGTGCTGACAAAGCTCAACATGGCCGCGCCGCAGGTTGCCCCGTCGCAAGTTGCAAGCGTCGAACCTGTTCCTGTCGAGCCGGTCCAGCGCGAGGCGCAGACGCCAATCCTGACAGAACTCGCCCGTAACATTCCTTCTGTGCCGCCGGTGGCGCGCCCGGACAACATCGCGCTGGCGGCCGTTCTTGCGGCAGCGCCTGCGCCGACGCCGCTGCCCACACCTGTTGCACCCACTCCCGTACCAGCCGCGCCGGTTGCGGACACTATTCCTGTGGCGCCAGTCGCGACACCAGACCCGGCGCCCGCGCCGCAACTGGCCCTGCCGCGCGTTACGGTTGAACCGACTCCGGGCATTACTGTGGTGGCCGTGGCGGAAACTTGGGTCGAGGTCACATCACCCTCGGGCAAGAAACTGTTGGCGCGGTTGCTAAAACCCGGCGACAGCTATGAAGTGCCGCAGACCGAACAGGCCGCGACAATCTTTTCCGGCAACGCCGGTGGCGTGTTCTTTGCAGTCAATGGCCAGACCTACGGCCCCTATGGCCAAAGCGGACAGTTTGGCCGCGATCTTGCCCTGTCGGCAGAGACGATCCAGAAAGAACTGCAAGTGGCTGACCTGACGCAGAACCAGACACTTGCCAAGGTGGTGGCCGAGCTGAACCTTCAGGGACAGTGATCGCGCGAAATGTGACGTGATGGCGGGTGGTCTGGCCCCGCCCGAACGACTATGTTCCCCGCGAATGCAAGCTAACACAGGACTGAGCGCATGAGCCTCAACCACGTCCGCCCGTGGCGCAACATCTATCGTCGCAAATCACGTCAGATCATGGTCGGCAATGTGCCTGTCGGTGGTGATGCCCCGATAACCGTGCAGACCATGACCAACACGGTCACCACGGACATTCCCGGCACCATTGCACAGGTGCAGGCCGCCGCCGAGGCGGGGGCCGATATCGTCCGTATTTCTGTGCCTGATCAGGACTCGTCCCGTGCGCTCAAGGAAATCGTGCGTGAAAGCCCGGTGCCGATCGTTGCGGACATTCATTTCCACTACAAACGCGGGATTGAGGCCGCCGAGGCCGGGGCTGCCTGCCTGCGGATCAATCCCGGCAACATCGGCAGTCAGGACCGCGTGCGCGAGGTCATCAAGGCCGCGCGCGACCACAACTGTTCCATTCGGATTGGTGTAAACGCGGGATCGCTGGAAAAGCACCTGCTGGAAAAATACGCTGAGCCGTGCCCCGACGCCATGGTCGAGAGCGGGCTGGATCACATCAAGATCCTGCAAGACAACGACTTTCACGAATTCAAGATCAGCTGCAAGGCGTCTGATGTCTTCATGGCCGCGGCCGCCTATCAACAGCTTGCCGATCAGACTGACGCGCCGATCCACCTCGGCATCACCGAGGCGGGCGGGCTGATGTCCGGCACAATCAAATCCGCCATCGGGTTGGGCAACCTTTTGTGGATGGGGATTGGCGACACGATCCGGGTGTCGCTGTCGGCGGACCCGGTCGAAGAGGTCAAGGTTGGATATGAGATCCTGAAATCTCTGGGCCTGCGCCATCGCGGCGTCAATATCATCTCTTGTCCGTCTTGTGCGCGACAGGGGTTCGACGTGATCAAGACCGTCGAGACGCTGGAAAAGCGATTGGAACACATCAAGACACCGATGAGCCTGTCGATCATCGGCTGCGTGGTCAACGGGCCGGGTGAGGCGCTGATGACCGATGTCGGGTTCACCGGCGGCGGTGCGGGCAGCGGTATGGTCTATCTGGCGGGCAAGGCCAGCCACAAGATGTCCAATGACCAGATGGTCGAACACATCGTGGAAGAGGTTGAAAAGCGCGCGGCGGTCATTGATGCCGAAGAGGCCGCAGCGTCCGAGGCTGCAGAGTAACGCCTAGCCGCCCGTGTCCGTCAGATAACGGTGCAGGACAAACGCAGGCATGTGCCCGCGGATCAACCTGTCGCGCATGACGTAGGATGGCAGTATGTCCAGACCCAGCGCCGCCATCGTGGCGGCGTTGTCTGTGGCCGTCGTATCCAACACGGCAACCCTGATCCCCAGATCCTGTGAAATCTGACGCAGCTCCGATAGCGCAACGTCGCAATCGGGGCAGTCCGGGCCTATCAACAGCGCGATGGACGGAACCCCCTCCGGCCCAAACCCTGGGCTTGACGGGTCAAATAGATCTTCTTGACGCGCAATCCCGTCAAGATCGGCCTGCCGTTCATCACTATACAGATCGATCGGCGCAGAAGGCGCGTTCAGCGCCCGAATGCGCCCAAGAAACTCTGCCTGCAAGCCGCTGTCGCTTGAGGGAAAGGGACCATCGTCCGCGCCCAACGGTCCGGCAAGACAGGAAAACGCGGCGACTGTGAGCAGCCGCCGCGCATGGTGTGGGATCATTGGGTGTCGCGGACCTCGTCGACGATCTGGCGCATGGTTGGCAGCGGGGCGTAGCCGCGCACCATCTGGTCGCCAAAGACAAAACTGGGGGTGCCGTTGATGTTCATCGCCAGCGCCAGTTCCCGGGTCTCGGTGATCCGGCGGGTGACTTCGTCGCTGTCCATCTCGGCCATGATGGCTTCGGCATCCAGACCCAGAGTTTCGGCAATGCGGCGCAGTGGGCCATCGCCGGGGTTACCTTCGAGGGTGATCAGCGCGTCATGAACCGATTTATAGGCCTCGTTGCCCGCGACGATCTGTGTGGCAATGGCAAAGCGCGACGACACCAGAGATGCCTCACCCAGAATGGGGAACTCCTTGACGATGTAACGGATATTGCCATCGGATTCGATCAGTTCCAGCACCTCAGGGTGCGCGCGCCGGCAGAAACCACAGCGGTAATCGGAGAACTCGATCACGGTCACATCGCCGTCGGGATTGCCGCCGACCCAGGAGAACCCGTCATCCATCAGGCGCGCCATATTGTCCGCGACCAGCGTGTCGTCCTGCGCAACTTGTGCGGCTTTTTCGCGCTCTTCCAGAACGGCGACGGCCTCCATGATGACCTGAGGGTTTTCCAGCAGGTAGGCGCGCACTTCTGCACCAAAAGCCGTTTTTTGCTCAGCCGTCATGTTGGCGAAATCGAACGGATCGGCGTCCTGCGCCATGGCCACAGGCGCGGCCAAGAAACAAAGAGCCGCCGCAGAGGCGCGCAGGGCAGGTTTGGAAAGGAACATGGGAACTCCCGAAAAAAGTGTGGTTTTGGTTACTTGGCTCGTTTCGCCGCATCTAGCACATCTTGCGCCCGTTGCCACGGGGCAGAGCCGCGCGGCAGTGTGGCAATGGCGCGTTCAGCGTGCAGTTTGGCGTCTTTCATGCGGCCTTGCAGGGCATAGCGTTCGGCGGTGGACACCGACGCCATCCCGTTCTGGCCGGTCTTGGCATAGGCCACCGCCAGATCACGCAGCAGGCGGGCATCGGTGAAATCACGCCCGCGCGCGGTCTCCAGTGCGCGTAATGCCTGTTTCGGCTGACCGGCGGCCAGCAGGGCGCGGCCCAACCCGCCAAGGATCAGCGGTTCCCGCGGGGCGCGGTTGGCGGCGGCCTGATAGACCTGCACTGCCGCGCCGAACTGGCGCGATTCCAACAGGATCTGGCCTTTGAGTTCCATCAGATAGGGATCTGTCGGACGCAACGCCAGCGCGCGGTCGATGGCGCCGAGGGATTTCTTGAGGTTGGATTGGCGGTGATAGGCCACCGCCTCGCGCATGTAGGCGATGTCCTGACTGCCGCTGTCCTTGAGCCGCCGCAAGGTCCAAGACGGCGCACGTTTGAAGGCGGTCAGTTTGCCTTGCGCGCGTTTGAACCAGTATTGCGCGGTGGCGTTCCGTTCGGTGCTTTTGGTGCCGGCCACCAACCCTTCGAGGGCGCGCAGTCGGTCACGGGTCAGCGGGTGGGTGCGCATGTAGGGGTCTTGGCGCCCAACCGACAGTGCCTCTTGGCCACGAAACAGTTTTTGCACCTCCAACGCGCCGCGCGGGTCAATCCCGGCGCGGACCATAAAGCGCACCGATGAAATGTCGGCGGCGGATTCCTCTGCCCGGGTGTGGGAAAAGAACAGCCGCATGGCAGAGCCTTGGGCCCCAAGGGCCACGCCTGCGGCAGCCTGACTGTTGGCGCCCGCTGCGGCAGCAGCGGCGGCAAGTGCCATGCCGATCCCGGCGGCGGTGCGCGCGGCGCGCAGGTTGCCCATTCGGCGGGTGATATGCCCGTTCGAGATATGCGCCGCCTCATGCGCGATGACCGCCTGCAATGCCTCGGCACTGTCGAGTTTCATGATCAGCCCCGAATGCAGAAAGATATGTTGCGTGTCGGTAACAAAGGCGTTCAGCGATCCGTCGTCGATCACGATGATATCGACCTGTTGCGGGCTGAGACCGGCGGCGCTGAGGATCGGCGCGGCTAGCTGGCGCAACGCGTATTCAATATCGGCATCGCGCAGCAGCGTCGTCGCGGCCTGTACCGGGGCGGCGGCGATCAGGCTGAATGCTGTGACCAGTGCGATCATCCTTGGCAGGATCGGTGTGCGGATCATTGACGGGTGGCTCCTTCCACTCGTAAGCGGTGTTGGCGACACAGTAGAGAGGCGGACATGCGGAGTTCAAGGCGCGGAGCGGTCGATCCCTTTATCGTGATGGACGTGATGGAGGCCGCAAGGCAGGCCGAAGAGGCCGGACGGCGGATCATCCACATGGAAGTGGGCCAGCCCAGCACACCTGCCCCCGCCGCCGCTCGGGCGGCGTTGGCGCAGGCGATGGAGCGGGACACGCTGGGGTATACCGTGGCGCTTGGCCTGCCGGCACTGCGCGCAAGAATCGCGAAACTCTATGCTCAGTGGTACGGGGTCGATCTTGATCCCGCCCGCGTCGTTGTCACGCCCGGCTCTTCGGGCGGCTTTATTCTGGCCTTCACGGCGTTGTTTGATGCCGGAGAGCGGGTGGCGCTGGGGGCGCCGGGCTATCCGTCTTACCGCCAGATCCTCAAGGCGCTGGATCTGGTACCGGTAGAGGTGCAGACCTCGGCGGAAAATCGCCTGCAACCCACGCCCGAGGATCTGGCCGGGGTCGAGTATGAGGGCCTGATGGTCGCGAGTCCGGCGAATCCCACCGGGACGATGCTGGACAAACCGGCGCTTGCGGCCCTGATCGGGGCGGCGCAGGCGCGCGGCGCGGCCTTTCTGTCGGATGAGATTTATCACGGCATTGAGTACGACAAGCGCGCCGTGACTGCGCTGGAGATCAGCGACGATGTGGTGGTGATCAACTCGTTCTCCAAATTCTTTTCCATGACCGGCTGGCGCGTCGGCTGGCTGGTGGTGCCAGAGGGGATGGTGCGACAGGTCGAGCGTCTGGCGCAGAATCTGTTCATCTGTCCGCCCCACGCGGCGCAAATCGCGGCGTTGGCGGCGCTGGATGCGCAGGATGAGTTGAAGGGCAATCTGGCGGTCTACACTCGCAACCGAGCCTTGATGATGGAGGGGCTGCCAAAGGCCGGGTTTGATCGGATCGCGCCGCCGGACGGGGCCTTTTACGTCTATGCTGATGTCAGTCACCTGACGGACGACAGCCGCGCCTTTGCGCGAGACATTCTGGATCAGGCGGGTGTGGCGGTGACGCCGGGGTTGGATTTTGACCCGGTACGCGGTGGCGGCACGCTGCGGTTTTCCTATGCGCGGGCCACGGCGGACATCGAAGAAGGACTGGCGCGGCTAACAGCCTATATGGCGGCGCGCGGATAACTGACGCGTGCGTCGCCAATCGGCCACTGATAGACTGGGCGCAAACCACCGGAACCGGGGCTCATGAGCAGATTTTTTACCTTAGTGTTGGCGCTGTGCCTGTGGTGCGGCGCGCTGACCGCGCAGGACACGGGTCTGGCTCGTCTGACCGGCGGCGTGATCGAGGATCGCCGGCAGGGCGCAACAGAGATAGAACTGACCCTGTCGCAGGGGGTGCCGTGGCGGCTGTTCACTCTGACCGATCCAGACCGGCTTGTGCTGGACTTTGCCGAGGTCGACTGGCAGGGGGCTGACCCCGAAGAGATAGACCAGAGCGACCGGATAGCCGCCCTCCGCATGGGGCTGTTCCGGCCCGGTTGGTCGCGGCTGGTGGCAGAACTGGCCGCTCCGATGGCGGTAGAGCGGGCCGAGATGCGCGTGACCCCGGACGGCGCGGGTGCGACACTGGCCTTGCGGTTGATTTCGACCGATGCGGACAGTTTTGTCGCCGCCGCCGGGCAGCCTGCCGATCCAACATGGGTGCAGACCCGGCCCAAGGCGCGGCGCGTGGTCGCTGATCCGGACCGCCCGTTGACTATCGTGCTGGACCCCGGCCATGGCGGTATTGATCCGGGGGCGCGGCGCGACGGCGTCAGCGAGGCGGATCTGATGCTGCTCTTTGCGAAGGAACTGCGCGAGGTACTGCTGCGCGCCGGTGACTACCGCGTGGTGTTGACCCGACAGGAAGACCAGTTTGTCTCGCTGGAGGCGCGGGTGAAACTGGCCCATGACGCCGGCGCTGACCTGTTTATCTCTCTGCACGCTGATGCCCTGTCCGAAGGCGTGGCGCATGGCGCGGCGGTTTACACTCTGGCCGAAGAGGCATCGGACGCGGCCTCGGCGGCGCTGGCGGAACGGCATGACCGCGATGACCTGCTGGCCGGGCTGGACCTGTCAGGAACCGATGATCGCGTGGCGCAGATCCTGATGGATCTTGCGCGGCTGGACAACACGCCACGCAGTCAGGCGCTGGCGGGGCATATCATTGGCGGGATCGAAAGCTCGCTGGGCCATGTTCACAAAGACCCGCTTCGGCAGGCGGCATTTTCGGTGCTCAAATCCGCCGACATTCCTTCTGTCCTGTTGGAACTGGGGTTCTTGTCGACAGAGGCCGATCTGCGAAGTTTACAGGATCCGGCGTGGCGCGCGGGGATGGCGGCGGGCATCCGTGACGGGCTGGCGGCATGGCTGGTCGAGGATGCGGCGCTGTCAGGACTTCGCCGACAGTAGGCAAACCCTTGCCCTATCGGCCAAACCCCGCGCGGTTGTGTTTTGACGCCACGCGTCTGGGCCTGTATTGAGGGGTTTGATCCGGCAATGGGGGCCGCAGGTGCTGCGTTTCATCTTTTCCTTCTTCGGGGCGATTTTCGCCGTTGTGACCATGGGCACCATGATGGTGGCGCTGACCATCGGGGCGGTGTTCTGGATGTACGGGCGCGATCTGCCCAGCCATGACCACTTGGCGCAATACACGCCACCGACGATCAGCCGGATCTATTCCACCGAAGGGGCTGTGATCGACGAATTCGCGCAAGAACGCCGGTTGTATACGCCTGCCGCCCAGATCCCCGATTTGGTCAAGGACGCGTTCATCTCTGCCGAGGACAAGAACTTTTACACCCATCAGGGCTATGACCTGCGCGGCATCGCCGCCGCCGCGGTGCAAGCAGTGCAAACCCGCGGTCGCGACGTGCGCGGTGCGTCCACCATCACCCAACAGGTGATGAAGAACTTTCTTCTGTCAGGCGACAGGCAGGCAGAGCGCAAGATCAAGGAAATCATCCTTGCCAGCCGGGTCGAGAATGCGCTGTCCAAGGAGAAGATCCTTGAACTGTACCTCAACGAGATCTTTCTTGGCCAAAACGCCTATGGTGTGACCGCCGCCGCACAGGTCTATTTCAACAAAAGCCTGTCAGAACTTGCACCGCATGAGGCGGCAAT
Source organism: Antarctobacter heliothermus (assembly GCF_002237555.1). Taxonomy (NCBI): domain Bacteria; kingdom Pseudomonadati; phylum Pseudomonadota; class Alphaproteobacteria; order Rhodobacterales; family Roseobacteraceae; genus Antarctobacter; species Antarctobacter heliothermus. The sequence continues at coordinate 3,293,212 of NZ_CP022540.1, forward strand.
GCTGGCCTCTCTGCCCAAGGCACCGTCCGATTATCACCCCGTGCGCCGCAAGGAACGCTTGCAGGAACGTCGGGACTTCGTGCTGAAAGAGATGAATGAAAACGGCGTCATTGATGACGCCACCTATGAGATCGAGGTCGCGCAGCCGCTGCGGTCGGTCCAGAACGGCGATTTTGAACCTTACCAATTGTCATTGCCGCCGCGTGACTATTTCACCGATGAGATTCGCCGTCAGTTGAGCCGCGATTTCGGTGAGGATCAGTTCTTTTCCGGCGGTTATGCAGTCCGCGCGACGCTGGACGCCGAGATGCAGGAAAAGGCCGCTGCCTCGTTGCGGCGGGCTCTGGAAAAGTTCGACCGCGGTCAGGGCAAATGGCGTGGCACTGGCAAGACACTGGACGCTGCGCTGCTGTCTGATGAGACCGCATGGCGGGAGGCGTTGGCGCAGGTTCGCGTGGCGCGTGACGTCACGCTGGGCAACCCTTGGCATGTCGCAGTGGTGCGCGAGGTGCGCGACAATTCCCTGTTGATCGGGATCGAGGACGTGGCGCTGGATGACCCGCGCGGGGCAGAGGTACCGCGATCGGATACGGATTGGTTCTCGGGCAGCCTGAAAGAGAACTTTGAAGTTGGCGACGTGGTGCATGTGCGCGCCATCACTCAGGACACCGACGGCACGTTCATGCGCTGGTCGCTGCGGCAGGTGCCAGAGGTGCAAGGCGGCTTTATGGCGATGGACGCCCATACCGGGCGGGTGATTGCGATGCAGGGCGGGTTTTCCTACCAGCATTCGGTCTTTAATCGCGCAACGCAGGCACAGCGTCAGCCCGGCTCCAGCTTCAAACCCTTTGTCTATGCCTCCGCGCTGGACTCTGGCTATTCACCCGCCACCATCGTCGTGGACGCCCCGATCGAGATCAACACCGGCGGCAGCATCTGGCGACCGCAGAACGCTTCTCACAAGTTCTACGGGCCGACACCGCTGCGCACCGGCATCGAACAGTCGCGCAACCTGATGACCATCCGCCTCGCGCAAGAGGTGGGTATGGACATTGTTGCCAGCTACGCCGAGAAATTTGGCGTCTACGACCGCATGGGGCAGGTGCTGGCCAACGCGTTGGGGGCGGATGAGACAACCCTGTTCAAGATGGTCGCGGCCTATGCGATGTTCGCCAATGGTGGTCAGCGGGTCGAACCGACGCTGGTGGACCGTGTGCAGGATCGCTATGGCTCGACGGTATATTCGCATGAACAGGCATTGGGCAACAAACGGGTTTGCGTGGATTGCAGCAACCCTGAACTGGCCCCCGGTCAGGCCCCAAAGATTGCGGATGAACGCGAAAGGGTGATGAACGCGGTTACCGCCTATCAGCTGACCTCGATGATGCGCGGCGTGGTCGAACGCGGCACCGCCAGCCGCACGGTCAATCTCAGCGTGCCGACAGCAGGTAAGACGGGGACGACAAACGACGCCAAGGATGTCTGGTTTGTCGGCTTTACCTCCAACATCGTGGCGGGGTGCTACATCGGTTACGACACGCCCCGTTCGATGGGACGCGGTGCGTCGGGGGGCGGCATGTGCGGTCCGGTCTTTACCGAGTTCATGCGCGAAGCGGTCAAGAAATACGGCGGCGGGTCATTCAAGGTTCCCGAGGAATGCCAGTTCATCAAAATCGACCGTTTCTCCGGCGCGCGGTTGCCGAATGAGGCCAGCGGACCGAATGTGGTGTCTGAATGTTTCCGCCTTGGCGAAGAGCCGATCTTTGGCATCATGTTCGACGGCGGCTTTGCCATCTCCGGCAATTTCGACATGATCCAGCCGGACGGGTCGACCGTCGCACAAGAAGTCACAACGTCGACCGGGGACAAGGCCATTGTTGGACCGAAGGCGGGCTTTGGCACGCTGTCGTCGGGCGGATTGTACTAAGGGGTTGTACTAAAGGACTGTCCAATGCTCGGGTTCTGTGCGGGCTGGGTGCGGTTGGCCTGATCGCAGAATTCGCCCTGCACGGTTTCCCCGGCTTGCGAGCCTTCATGCCCCTTGGTATCACGCACCATTCGTAAGGACCGGGACAGGACCAGATAAGATGCGCGCAGAAATCCAGAACCATGTCGACAAGATCGAGAAATCGCTCGACCTGCTGGCGCAGCGCCTTGATTGGAACACCGCTCAGCACCGGCTGGAGGAATTCAACGCACGGGTTGAAGACCCCAACCTCTGGGATGATCCGGCGGCGGCGCAAAAACTGATGCGAGAACGTCAGCAGCTGGTCGACGCAATGGAAACCTATTCCGCGATGAAACAGGACTTAGCCGATCAGATGGAACTGATCGAACTGGGCGAGATGGAAGACGACGCCGAGGTTGTCGCCGAGGCCGAGCAAGCCATCACCGCGATGGTCGGCAAAGCTGCCAAGAAGGAACTTGAGGCGCTGCTGAACGGTGAAACGGACGGCAACGACGCCTTTCTGGAAATCAAGGCCGGCGCTGGCGGCACCGAGGCCTGCGACTGGGCCAACATGCTGGCGCGGATGTATGTTCGCTGGGCCGAAAAGCGCGGCTTTGAGGTAGACCTGCAAGAAGAACAGTCCGGCGGTGAGGCGGGCATCAAATCCGCCACCTACCAGATCAAGGGGCCAAACGCCTATGGCTGGCTGAAATCAGAAAGCGGCACGCATCGGTTGGTGCGCATTTCGCCTTTTGGCAAAGGCACACGAGAAACATCCTTTGCCGCTGTCGGGGCCTATCCAGTGATCGATGACAACATCGAGATTGAGGTGAACCCCGCCGATATCCGCATCGACACCTACCGGTCGTCCGGGGCGGGCGGGCAGCACGTCAACACCACTGACTCGGCTGTGCGGATCACCCACGCGCCCACCGGGATCGTTGTGACGTCGTCCGAGAAATCGCAGCACCAGAACCGGGACATCGCCATGAAGGCGTTGAAATCGCGGTTGTATCAGATGGAGTTGGACAAGCGGAATGCAGAGGTCAACGCCCTGCATGAGGCCAAAGGCGATGCCGGATGGGGCAACCAGATCCGGTCTTATGTCCTTCAGCCCTACCAGATGGTCAAAGATCTGCGCACCAACTATGAAACCGCCGATACCTCGGGCGTGCTGGATGGGGATCTTGATCCGTTCATGGCGGCGACGCTGGCAATGAATGTGTCGGGCAAAAGCCGCGCAGACGCGCAGTCCGAGGACTGACACACGACCAATCGCTAGTAGGACCGCAGCACCCCGCGAAAGGCAAAACTCTCGCGGGTCTTGCGTTCGGAAAACTTGGCGTTTCCATCCAGAAACTGCACCGTCAATGGGCGTCCGGCGGTTTCTGCCGCTAGGGTCAGTCCCGGTAGATGCGCCACGCCAGAGGCAAAGGCCAGAACGCGCGCGGGCGCATCCCGACCGGCCCAAACCTGCACCGCATCGGGGTCTGTCGGGTCGATCCGCTGGGCGATCACGCCGCCGGTGCCGGTGATCGGATCGGCGGGCAGCACCATCTCAAACAACTCGAACGCGCCGGTGGCGGTCGGGTCGAGGGCAAAGGCCATGATGATGCCGGACTGCGGATCAGTCGCGCCCAGCGGCAGGCGGGGTGGCGCCGCCGCCAGTTGGCGGGCCGCGGCGTCATAGTCGATCCGGAGCAACTCTCCGCGCCGCAGGATCCAGCTTTCCAACCGGGGGAACGGCGCGGCGAGAGAGGAGAGTTGGATTGCGGCGGTCTCTGGTTCTTGGGTTTGGTACTGGAACCGGGTTGTGCCCGTGACTGTCGCGGCAGCGGTGGTTACGAGGATCACAAGGATCATCGCAAACAACGACACTACCGCGTCCAGTTGATAGCTGTCGTCCGGCTCATCGGGGTGGCGACGTTGGCGTTTGCTCATTCCAGCGGTTCCTCTGTCGGACTTTCTGGCGGAGCGGTCATGATGACCGTGACCAACAGAATGGCGCGTTCCTGCGCGGTATCGCGGTTGGTGACATCGTCTGTCGCGTCGTTCATCTGACCGACCGCCTGTTGAAACCGTGTGACACAGCGGAACGCCCGCTGGTCTGACTCCAGTCGGACGCGGGTCATCAGCCTGTCGGGGCGCGGATGTGTGGCCAGCCAGGTGGCCGCATCAGAGGGCGACATGGGGGCGGAGGCGGTCAGCCACTCAGGCGTCGATGAGGTGGCAACCTCTCCCTCCGCACAACGCAGCACCACATCGGCCTGCGGCTGGCTATCCGGCCGGTCTTGTCGGTTGCTGGACAGGATGATCAGGATCAACAGGATGGCGGTGCCGCCGACAAAGGCATCCACCATGGCCAGCACCGGCGGTCGGATCAGACCGCGACGCAGCGGCCCGGTCATTCCAGACCGGCGCGGCGCGACAGGCGCTCCCAGGCCTGATCAATCGCCTTGGCCCCGATCAGACAGATCAGCGCGCCGATCAATCCCAACAGCGTGGTGTCAAAGGCAACATGCAGTTCCGACAGCACAGGTTGTAGCGCGTCCGGGTTGCCGATGGCCCCGGGCAGCGACTCGATCGCGCCGGATAGGCCAACAACCGTGCCCAGAAAGCCCAGCATCGGAAAGGCTGTCAGGCCCAGCCGCAAGGGATCTGCGATGACGTCGCCCTCTGTGGCAAGATCAAAGGCGTCCAGCCGCCGCTGTTCCGGGTGACCGGCGCGCAACCTGCGGGCCGCGAACAACCGTGTCAGTTGCGCCAAGGGCGTCAACAGGCCCGCGCGTGCCTCATGGCGGGCGACTAGGCGGGTGTCGATGGCAAGGCAGATCAGCTGGACGGAGATAAACAGCAGCGTGGCAAGACATCCGGCGGCAAAGACCAGCCGGACCGGATCACCAAGGAGACGCGTCAAAAGGGGATACCCGCTGTCGTCGGGGGGGGCATCGGACGCAGCGCCGGGTAGGAGCGTGAGTTCGGTAGGCACGTCGGAATTCGGTAAAACACCCGGCGCAGCATCTGGCGGCGTGTCACCAAATCCCGCCACCCATGAGGTCACAGTCTGAGTCAGATCGCGCGCTGCGTCGGCGATGCTGCGGGGGTCCGTCAGTCCCAGATCGCGGAACAGGGCCACCGTCAACGCCACCAGTGCGGCACAGATCAGCAGGCTGCGCCAAGGGCGGACTGGCAAAATACCGTTGTCCTGATCCGCGGCGCGCGGCATCGGGGTCATGTCACTCCATCCCGCGCAGGGTCGCCAACAGGGCGCGGACCTCAGCCTGTCTTGCGGCCATTTCCGTACGACGGGCAATCAACCCGTCGATCTGGTCCAGCGTCTCGGCAGAGGCGCCGAAGCCCGCGTTTTCCTCTTGCAGCGCAATCTCTGCATCCAGTTCAGCCAGAACATCGGACAACTGCTTGTCCAGCGTCAAGGCGACCTCGATCAGGTCGGCATTCTCTGTCGCAGGGACTGGATCTGCGGCATGGGTTTCGGCGTGCAAGGGCAGGGCCGATACGCCAAGAGCCGCCAAGCCAAGGGAAAAACCAAATGCCGGAACGCAGGCCCCCAAACGGGGAGCCTGCGCGATCCGGCCTTTCGCACTCATCTCAGTTCTCGACGAGATTGGGATCACGCTTGCGCAGCGCGTCTTCGACCTGCGCGACACGGTCGGCCCCTTGCTGGATGATGCCGGTGGCGTCGGCAAACAGCTGTTGGATCTGGTCATAGCGGCGCAGTTTGATCAGGAAAACGATGCGCTTGCGCTCTGCCTCGACGGCCCGGATGCGACGTTCCAGCGCCTCGAATTCAGACACAAGCGTGCCGCGCTGATCGGAAAACACCTGCGCGTCTTCCAGAAAGGCCTCTTCGAAATCAAGGAACCCTTCGACCTTGGCGGCCTGCGCGTCAACCTTGGCGGATTCTTCCAATGCTTGCAGGCGGGTGACATAGCTGCCGTCGGGATCGCCCACGGCGGCATGGGCGCGCAGGGTGGCGATCATCTCGTCAAAGGCGGCGTCGGCCTCATTCAGTTCAATGGTGGCAAGGTCTATTTCTGCCGACAAGGTGTCGATCCGATCGATTGTCGCCTGCCGGGAGGCGGCGATATCTTCGATTACTTTGGCAAGCGATACCTCTTCCGGTTCGGCATCCTGCGCCTGTGCCGCGCCAGAAAACGACAGGGCAAGACCAAGGGCAATGGCGGTGGAAATACGTTTGAGAGAATGAAACATCTCGATACTCCTGCTTGAATGAGAGGCAAGGTGCGCGGGATCTCCGCACGACCTAGTTGCAAATGGACGGGTCGACAAAGCCGAGGCTGGTCAAAGACGAAAGATCGCGTTCAAGGCTGTCGACGACGACACTGATCTGCCTGTTTTGCTCTTCGGCACCGACCAGCGATTGTTGCAGTTGGGTCTGGAACACTTCGACCACGGCCTCGCAGTTGTCAAAGGTCCGGTTGGTACAGAATTCCTCGCCGCGTGAGGCGAACCATTTCGAATATTCCAGCCGGCAAGACGTGACTTGGCCCAGATTGTCGCTCAATTCATCGGCGCGCCCGCTCAGCGACGATGCACCGATATCAATCTGGATCAACATATCTTCGCCGATGCTACAGGCCAACGCCACCAATTCATCGCCGCTCAGGGGCCGGTCGCTGAGGCCCAGCGAGGGCATGGCATCGTATTCGCGTTGAACTACGCCGGTCTCACCGCTGAGGCAGCCGAACATCGCCTCCAGCGCAAGGCTGGACGTGGCGCAGGCGGGACGATCAGAAAAGAAGGCATCGAAGATGGCCAGACGGTCCTTGTTGCGCGCAATGACCCGGCTGGGTTCGCGCCGGATCTGGCGTTTTTCGTCGATGCAGGCCTGTAACGTGACCAGCCCGGTTTCCGACGGCACAGGGCAGCTTGCTGCATCAGCGTCGGGCAGGGCGGTCATTGCGGCATCGCAGGCTTCTGTGTTGTCGAGCAGGAACTTGGTCGAGGTGCAGGCCACCTGACAATAGTTCGGGCAGGTGGACAGCATGTCGCGGGTCGAACATTGTTCGACGGCAAAGCTCACCGGATCGGGTGTGTCCTGCGCAAGCGCGGGGCCGGCACCCGCCACAACCCCGCTTGCGACGAGAAAAGGCATCAGAAAGGGACGGGACATCAGGGAATGGCAGACGGAAAACGGCATGTGGGACGATCCAAAAATTGCTTTTCCCAGGTTGCCCTGAGACCTTGTCAAACGCGTGTCACCGTTCGAAGATACCCTTGGTCCCAAGGATAGCAAATGTTTTTTGATTTTGAGATTGAACCGAAATGGGCGGGGCTGTGCCGCCGTGCCAGCAGACGCATACTGGCATCTATGGTCTTGGTTTTCCTGACCTTGCAGGCGGTGCAGGCGCAGGATGAAGAGATAGTTCCTGTACCCGCTCCCGCACTCGCTGCGCCTGTTGCGCAGCCGGCGCTGTGCGCCGAGGCGGGCCTGTCGCCCGAGGATTGTCTGGAATTGCTGGGGCAGTTTTCGCTGGACCTGTATTGCGATATCAACGCGGTTGAGGATGCGGATTGCCCCGCGTTCCTGTCTGCCTACAGGATGCCGTCTGACTGCCGGGCTGCCAATCTGACCGTGCTTGGCTGTGTCGATTTCCTGTCCCGCCGCACGCTTTACTTTCGCGAGCAGGTGAAGGGGCTGATTGCCCAGTGTGCCTTTGAAACGGATGAGGTCTGCGCCCCGGTCGAGGCGGATTTGCAGGCCAAGGTTGGGGCGCTGGAAGTGGAATTGGCACAGGCGACTGAGGACAACGCAGACCTTGTGGCCGAGCTCGACGAGCTGATCGCCGTCAGAGCGGACCTGGAGGCGCAGGCTACGCGGCTGACGCAGGAGGCGCAGGCGCGGACCGCTGAACTGGCTTCGGCGCAGGCGGCGCTGGAGGATGAACAGGTGTCGGTCGGAGATGTGTGCCGGGCGGCAGCGGTGCGTCTGAATGCCCGCGCACAAGAGGCGTTGCCCACCGCCGCGCCCACGTTGGACCAAATCGCCTGCGAGGCGAACCCGATGGCCGAGATCACGCGTTTTCTGACGGTGCTTTCGTCGGGCGTAGCCCCCGCACCCGCGCCAACCCCGACGCCGTCCCCCCAACCGGCTCCAGAACCGGCCCCGGATGCCGCCCCGGAACCTGTTTCTGATCTGACCTGCACGGCGGTGCCCGGCGCAGAGGATCTGATCGCCTTTATGACCTCTGAACCGGGGGTCTTTGGCGGGTTGGCGCCGGTGCGGTTCAATCGGCTGATCCGGGAACTGGCAGAAGGCAAACAAGCGCAGGAAACTGTGAACGCGGTCTGGCCCGACCCAATCGACGACATCGACGTTGCGCTGCCATTTCTGGCAATAGATCTGCTGTGCAAGCAGTTCCCGGCCACCTGCCTGGCGGACAGTGGTTTGGACCTGTGCCCGTGATCCGGGCCGCTGCGCTGGTGGCCTTGCTGATCGGCGCGGCCCCGGTGGCGGCCCAACAGTGCCCGGTGTTTCGCGTCGCCCCCTGTCTTCCGATCCCGCCGGTCCAACCAGAAGAGCCCTCCTGTTCCGGGCTGTGTGAGGATCTCAGCGACCAGATGCAGCGCGGGTGTACAGCAGGTCCGGACCAACCCTATGCCGATACGGTCTATCTGCGCCGCGCCAGCCCGTTGGTTGGCACCGAGGCGGATCAGCGCTTCCTTGCGCTGGCAGCCCTTGCCGAAACGCTGGACGGGGTTGCGCCGCTGACGGCGTCGTTGGTGGATAGCGACGATCCCGGCGTGCGCTATGCGGCGGCTTTGCAAGTGGCGCTGACGGCGCTGCGGGCCGGGCAGATCGCCGATCCCCGCTTTGCCGAGGCGTTGGAGATCATGGCAGGGGTTGAGGATCCGGGGGTTCCGCGCAGCGATTTGTTGTTCCTGCAAGCCACGCTGGCCGAGGCCGAAGGCCGGGGCAACGACGCCCTGGCCCTTGCGCGCGCCGCCGCCGTGGTGGAACCTCGGTTCTTCAACGCGCTGGCGCTGCAGGTGCGGCTGACGTTGGAACAGGGGGAGCATCTGCGCGGCAGCGCCAGCCGGTTCGCCGGCGGAGCGGTTTGCACCGCAGAATTCACCCAACTGCTGAAGGCGCTGGCGCAGATTGCCGATCTGGAACCCTGTCCGCGCGTAGCGGCGCATCTGGAACTGTATCTGTCCCGCGCCTTGCGCGCCCCGGACAGCGCGCCCGGAATGCAGGCGGTGCAGGTCTATCTGGCGGTGTTGTCGCGGCGCGCGGCGCTGGCACAAGGCGCGTTGGATGCCTTTGTCAAAGCCCCGGCGCCCGTCTGCGCGGATAGTGTCTCAGCCGAGTTAGATGGATTGTTGCGGCTGCTGAACGTGGAGGGGCAGCCGTGACTCGCCTGCGGTCGGGTGCACGGGTGTTTGGCTGGATCGCACTTGTCGCCCTTGCATTCGTTGCGGTCTGGCAAGGGGCCGGCCCGGCGGCGTTGCGACCCGGCGGCTGGTTCGGGACATTGGCGGCGGGGGTGGTGCTGGCCGCGGGGCTGTGGCCCGGCTGGACCGCGCGGGCGTTGCCTGCCGCCGCGCTAGCAACCTTTCTGGGCGGCGTGCTGTTTTCCGGTTTGCCGGAACTACAGGGGCAGGGGGCCGCAATGGCCCTGACGCTGGGTGCGGGCGGGGCGGCGTGCCTCTGTGCTCTTTTGTGTCTGGATGGCCGGGGGGCCGTTGGAGCGGCGCTGTTGGGCGGCGCGCTGCATGTCGGCCTGATCGAGGTGCTGACCGCCCCGCCCATGGCCTCGCCCACTGCGACCTGGCCTTGGGCTATGCCAGGTCTGCTGGCGGTCTGGTTAGTGGTCGGCATGGGGATCAGTCTGACAGCGCCGCGTAGCGACGCTGGGCCTCGGCGTGCAGCCAGTCATAGTCCCGGAGCAGCCGGATCCAGGTAAGCCGCAGGATTGGATCAGGCGCGGAAAAGCGTCGGGCGTCCAGCACCAGACCCGCCGCAACCCGGCTTTCGCGATTCCATTCCAGCCGGGGGTCAAAGACATTGGCCGGGCGCGGCGGGCAGTCGGTGCAGTCAAACGCCGTATCGGCCATCGCCAGGCGCATCAGATCGGCGCATTGCTGGTCAGCGATCATCGGGTGGCCAACAAGGCACAGCTCATACTCTGTCAACCGCTCACGCACCCGGCACAGGGCCGAAATCAGCCGCCAATCGCCCTCCAGCGCATCCGCGCCGCCCACCCGGCAGTTCTACGCCGGGGTCGCAACGATCCAGTCGGTGCCGCCCTCGGGGGCCAAGGGCGCAAGCGCGGCAAGCATCTGGCCGGATGTGCTGCGGGCGCGCGCCGGATCGGCGGCGATGGCGCGGCGTTCGACGGCGGTCTGGATCAGACGCCCGCCGGACCAGCCAAGCAGCGCCAGCAGCCCCAGCAGGACCATTTCGCGCAAGAGCCTCCCCAGCGGTCGTCGTCGTTGGGGGATTGGTGTCGCGGGCACCTCGACCGGATCAGGGGGCGGCGCGGCCACCGGCTGAAGGACCACCGTCTCGGACCGCACCGCCTTGGCTGTTCGGGTGGCGGCCAGCGCCGCCTCAAAGCTTTCGGCCGACGGCCAGACCAGTTCGGACAAGTGCAGGCAGATCCGCAGATTGGCCAGGGCCGCGCCAAGGGTATTCGGGTGCGCGCCTTCGGGACGGGCCGCCAGCGGGGTCGACAGCGGGCTGTCCGGCGGCAATGCGGCGGTGAACTCGGCTGGAGAAAATGGCGCGTCCTCATCCGGCTGGTCCCCGGTCAGATACCAAGCCAACAGGTCGGCCCGCGCCCGGGCATAGCGCGCCTGACTGCGGAACCTGTAGTAGGGCGGCGCGCCGTCCGGGGACGTCATTGGCTGCGGACCTCATCATAGGGGCGCGGCATATAGCTTAGCGGCAGATAGATCGTCTGCACGTTTCCGATGCCGATGCGGGGCCAGATGTATTTGCGGCTGGCCAGATCGTCATAGTCCTGTTCCACCTGATCCCAGACCAGATCGCCGGGCCGACCGTCAGGACCAATCTCGAACGGGCGCTCCACCCGCAGGTTGGAGTCGATCAGCTTGAGCAGTTTGCGGGTGCGACACGCCTCGCGCCGGTACGCCTCGACCCTTGTGCGGGTGGTTTTGGACAGGCTGCCCAGATCCTGTCCCAGTTCAAATACCCCGTCGCCAAGGATGGTCCGGTTCACCAGCGGGATGTCGTCGCGGTTGTCGAAATAGGCAAAGTACAGCGCGTTGTCGCGTGACAGCACATCGCCGGTCAGGATCTCGATGACTTCGCGCAGGGCATTGGACAGAAGGCCCTCTGCACCGGTGTCATGCATCGACTTGCACAGGATATCGAACTGTTCTGACAGCAGTTTGACGTCATTGGGGCTGATCGCGGCGAAATAGTCCCAATCGTTCGACGTGCCATCGGGGGGCACCGCGACATAGCCCTTTGCCGCCAATGTCCGCGCTTCGGCAGAGCCTTGTACGTCGTCCAGATCAATGCCGTAGATCTTGCGTGCAGCGGCCACCAATTGCGCGTAGCCGGGGGGATAGCGGTTCGTTTCCGCCACGGTGCTTTCCTCACCGCTGAGCAGGATGCTGGCGATCTGGGTGCTGATCACGTCCTGCAATTCAGTCGCGCCGCGCAGCGACTGACGGATGCGCAGGCGCGCCTCATCGTCTGATTGTCCGCCGCGCGCGGGGTCATAGGTCAGTTGCGTGTCGATCCCCATCGGCACGCCGTCGATGCGCGTCCGGTTCAGCAGGTCGCGGGTCTGGGTGACCAGATCGCTGTTTACCCCGGCGATGAATTCGCCCAGCACCGCAATGGGGACATACAGCACGTTCTGCGCCGACATCAGATCGACCAACACATCAGGGGCCGGACCCCGGTCGCCGTGGTCTGCGATATGCACGACAATGCGCACGCCGTCCGGGCGCCAGTCGGCAGAAGTGATCGCCTGGTACAGGGCGGCAAAGGCGGCCTCTGGCTTGCCGCCCACCGGGTCGGCGATGAACAGATCGGCGGTTTGCAGCGGGTCGAACTCGTCCCCGCCATAAATCTCGGTCAGCGGCACCGCCGTCTTGATCTGCATCGGCCCGCCGTGGTCCATCGCCCCTGTCGACAGGAAATCGCCGTACATCACCGCGCCAAAGCGGTTGGTGGTCGAGGCGCGCGCAAGGGCGATGTCGGCCACCTCTTTGGCGACCATGGGAAAGTAGTCCGCCATCGACGCGGTCGCAACCATGACAAACAAGACGTCGACGGAATCCAGCAGGCTGATCTTGTCCACGACCCGGTCTCCGCCCGTGTCGGAACACAGTTGGTTTTCCCCGCAGCGCGCGCCAATAAAGGCGATCTCCAGATGTGGTTCCTGCCGGGTGCCCAGCGTCGCCTCGGGTGCGCGATTGTCCACCAGAACCGGGTATTTGTCGAAATCCTCACCGCCTGACAGCATCGCGTCCAGATTGGGTGGCACGACGGCCAGAGGTTCGGCGGCGGCGGTGCCGGGGGCTTCGGTCAGGATCGGGGCCGTTGCGCCCTTTTTGAAGAACGTGGTCAGACGCGAGAACCAGACCGTTCCGGCGGTTTCCAGCACCCAACCCTCAACCGTCTTTTGATCCGGGCCGATCAGGACAAACAGGTCTTCGCCATCGGGCGAGGCCGCCACGTCCCAGACCTTGAAGACGGAAAAGATCGACAGATCGCTGTCCAGCCGCGCGCCGGTGTCCGGCGCCGAATAGCGCGCGACGGCGGCGCGGTCGGCGGGATCATCGGCGTTGGCGTTCCATGTCAGAAACTTGGTTTCGATCGGGTTGTCGGCAAAGCTGCCGTCGGGCTGGCGCAGCTCTTCACAGAGCGCCTCAAAGCTGCCCAGTTGCTCTTTCTGGGCGCAATAGGCCGAGACGCTCATCGGATCCAGCGAGGGACAGGCGCGCCCTCGGTTCAGCGGTGTTATCGGACCGGCATCGCCCTGCGCCCCGCCTAGCAGGGCGGTGCGCGGCACCCAGCCGCAAAAGTTCTGCCCCTCTTCGGCAAGGATCAGCACAAGGTCGTCCGTGCGGGCAAAGCATTTGACCGGCGTAAAGGGCGGGATCACCGAGTCTGTCATGGGTTGCGGCGCAAGGCGGCCGGATTTGATCTGCTGGGCACGGACCGTGACGCTGTTGCCGCTGCGCGGATAGGCAGAGATCTTTTCGTTCAGATCGGACTGGCAGGTGCCCGAGGGGCTGACGAAACTGTCGGCCTGTCGGCCTGTCGGCCTGTTGGGCGGCAGCGGGCAGGGGCAGCGCGAACAGAGCCGCGACCGCTGAGACAAGGGGGAACAGTCGGATCATTGCAGGTCTCCGAAGAGATAAGGGGCGAGGGTTTCCAGCGCATGGATCAGTTTCAACTGATCCGCGACATCGGGGGTAACGACCCAATGGGTCAAACCGCTGCCATCGTCGGGACAGCGTGTGGCCAGCCGTTCGGCGGCGGTTGCAAATGTCTCGGACCCTGTCGGATTGATCAGCGTCGCTTGCACCGGCTTGGACAGGTCAAAGGTCGCCTGCTGGCTAAGGAAATCGATCACCAGCGATCCACGCCGACTGCGGTCCGGCAACGCGGGGGGCGTGGCACAGTAGTCGGTCCCCGCGTCCAGTCCGCTGCGTCCAAGAATAACAAAACGGGGTGGGGTGGCGGTGGACGCTGCGCGCGCCTTCAGTTCGTTCTCAAGGTTCAGTGGACCAACCTCACCCGGGTGCAAGGTCTTGGCGGCGCGCAGCGCACTGTCGGCCGTCAGGGGTTCGGGCGGCAGAAATCCCTTGTCCACGCCCCCCGCCGCTTGCAACAGGAACAGATCCTCGACTCGTCGGGAAAAAACCGTTTGCGCGGAACTGGCAAGGATGCTGAGCGCCGACATCATGTCACGCCCGCCGCGCGCAAGGGTCCAGCCCGGATACAGGTCCGGTCGCAGCGGCATTCCGTTAGTGGCCTCCAACCCGGTGGCATTGTAGAGCAGGACAAAGACTGGCCGTGCGGTGCTGGTCAGGGCAGCGTCAGCAAAGACAACGCGGCCGCCTTCGGTCACGGACACGGGCAAATCAGGTGCGTCTGGCGCGCCGGGTTCGTCAGTCAGATCCGCCAGCGGTAGGGCGGTTTCGGGAAAGTGTCCGCCCCACGACAGGCTGCAACTGGAGGGTTGCGGGCGGGCGTCGGCGTAGGGCCGAACCTCGGACGGGGCGAACAGGCGCAGGCTCAATTCCCGCATCGGCATCGACAGGATCGGGGCCGTATTGTCGGTGCTCAGGGTAAACCGGCCATAGACCTCTTCGCCACCGGGGTCGACGACCGCACTATTCAGGTCGATCTCCAGCGGCAGGCGGAGAGAGGGGTGGTCAGGATGGGAAATCTCGGCCTCGGGGACGCAGCTGGCAACGATGGCACTACCCGGCGGGTCTGCCAGCAGCAGGTCCACCCCCGTCAGCAAACGAGGCGGCGGCGGGGGCGGCGCCCGCAGGACCAGACGATAGCCGCGCTCTGCAACCTCGATGGCATAGGGTTGCAACCCGGAGTCCAGAACACCGAAGTCGATCAGTTGCACAAGCGCCGCCGCGCGGTCCACTGCGCTGTCGCTGAGCAGGGTGTCCAGTGCCGCGCGAATGGCGTGTCTGTCCTCCGGGCTGTGGTGGTCGAGTTTGTCTGCCAATCGGATGCTATCCAGAAGGATCACCTCATCCTCCGGGCCGATCAGTGTGACCGAGAGCCGTTCATCCACAAAATCAGCGGGATCGGCACGCGGCTTTGGCACATCCGTGACGGAGCCGTCTGCTGGATCGGGATCAGGGTCAGGATCAGGAGTTGGGGCAAGAACGCGAAGCGGCGGCGCAATCGGCTGCACCGGACCACTGGCAGCCAACAGCCGGGCCGTGAAGTCGCTAAGATAGGTGGCGCATCCCGCGTCGCAGGTCACAGCAACCAGTTGCCGCCCCTTGCCTTGCCGCAGGTCCAGCGCCATCCACGCCCAATCGCCTTTGGTGAACGTGTCTTCCTTTTGGCTGGCGATGTAGGGAGCCACGCTGAAATCGGCAAAGGCATCGTCTTGGCGGGTCAATGTACCGCCGCCGCTGCCGCGCAGATCCGGGTGGATCAACAGGGGGCCGACGCTCATCCGGGCATTGGCTTCGGTGATCGAAAGGCCTTCGAGAAATTCCAGACCAAACACACCCTCGTTGAAGACAAAGACCGATACCGGCATCGGTGCGCCGTCGCGTCGGGACAGTACCTCTTGGCGTTCGTCGGTGCGCAGGATGCCGGTGACCTCTATGCAGCCTTCATGCCGGAATGCGCCGGTGGTGTTGAAATCCACCGGGTCGCGCTGGCGTTCCGTCAGAAGCCCGAAAAAGCCGGAGAACGGTGGCGCCGCTTCTGGCGTCTGCGCTGCCACGGGATCGAACAGCGGGGTGTCATCGCGCAACAGGCGCATGGCGGACAGACCGTCTGACAGTTGGCTTTCGGCATAGGCGACCAGCACCGGGTCACAGGCCGACGGCCTGCGCGGTCTGGATGACCGACCAGCCCAGCCAATCGGGCGCCAGATCCCAAACCCGCGCGATGCGCGCCGCCTGCAGCTCATGGGCGATCACCAGTTCGAAACCTGCCAGAATGGTTACGGCCAGCGTGATCATCAGCAGTGCCAGCGGCACCAAAAACACGATGTGGCCCAGCCGGTAGCCTACGGCACGTATGATGCTGAGGAACCGTCCATTCGAAACGATGAAGGCCTGCACCGACAGGGCAACGGCAATGGCGATAGAGATGGCCATCGCGGTCATGACGGCAAACAGCAGGTTGCGGCTGCCCAGCGCAATGCCCAGCAATCGCCGCACCTGCGCCAGCGCATCATCGTTCAGCTTGTAGCCGGGGCCGTGGATCTGATCGTACAGCTCTGGTCGGTCGGCCCACTCGTCGATGGTGCAGAACAACTCTTCCGCATACTCGGCGTCAAAGTACAGCGCCGCGCTGTCAATGGGCGGCCAGCTGTTGCCCCAGTGGTTGGGTCGTATATCGGGCGATTTCATCAGCCGCAGATAGGCGTCGTTGGTCATCGCGATTTCGGCGCTCAGCACCGATGATCCAGGAATATCGGCGATCAGACCGGCAATGCGCACCGGTTTGAGCAGCCGTTCGGTGCCGAAACAGAACTACTCGGGCACTGGGTCGCCGGGATTTACGCCGAACCGCCGTTTGAGGAAATCCGGCGTGACAAAGGCGGCCTCTCGCAGGTCGGGTTTGTCAAAGGCAGCAATGGCTGTCAGTGGCGCGCCAGCAGGCCGGATTGGCAGATCGCGGTACAGCGGCTCTGCATGGTCGTAGACGACAAGCACTGCATTCCCCGCGCGGTTGCGCGCCCCGTCGCAATTCCCGCGTAGGTCCGCGGCGCGAACGCTCAGTTCCAGCCGCCTGCCAAACACCTGTGGCGATCGTGCGCCGGCGGCGATCTCTGGCGCAAACCGGGTGGTTAGGTCGGTTTCGATCTGCCGCACCGCACGCAGCGACAGCAGGTCCTCTGCGGTGCTGTCCACGTCTCCGAACCGTTCCAGCGTGTAGTGCGAAACCTCTGGCCGCGACAGGTCGCGGGCGAATTTCGCGTCCAAAACGGAGGTTCCGAACAGGGTGGCATAGGCCGCAAGGATGCCCAGCAGGATGATCAGTGCAAAGGTCGAACGCGACATCCGTCGCAGCCAGCCAAGCGGCGTCCAGACTGCTGGTTGGTTCGTCGCAAAAGATCACGCGCGGGTCGGCGGCCAGCGCACGGGCGACGGCAATCCGCTGCTGCTGGCCTCCGGAAAGGTCGGACACGCGCATGTCGTGCAGACCCTGCGCCTTGTCCTCGGGGCCCAATAGCCCGAACTCTGTCATCAGACCGGTAAATCGCGCAGACTCCAGCCGGGGCCGCGTCAGTGCTCGCGCCATATCGACATTCAGCCCGACCGACAGGCTTTTCATCAGGTAGGATTCCTGAAAGACAAAGCTGACCGTGCCCGGTTTGGGCGGCGTGCCTGCCAGCAGATCGGCGCTGTCATCGCTGCCCGGCAGCAATTGCAATTGCGATCCAGCGGCCGCCGCGGACACCAGATTGGGGGCTTTGAGGCCGCTCAACACGCTCAACAGTGTTGATTTGCCAGAGCCTGACTGCCCGATGACCGCCACGACGCCGGGGCCGGTGATGTCCAGTGAGTCGATGTAGATGCCGCTGAAACCGGGCTGATCACGGCCTTGCGCCGTGCGATAGACCATGCCGGTCTGTCTGCAAATCGCTACGCGGTTTGACACCTGAAACCTGTTTGTCAGAAATGAACTTTGCACGACTAAACCGCGTTCAGGCCGGGGGTGCAAGGGGGCGAGCCCGGCGGCGTGGACCACAAGGGGAGGGGGGCCTTCCCGGTGCAGTGCGCACGGGTGCAGCGACAGGGACATGTCCGTGATGGGGGCGGACATGTCGCACAGGGCGCTGGACGGCGTTCGAAAACGGTGCATAGTGGCATCAGACGGATCATCGCACAGGTCCGGTTGCCGTCTTGATCGGGTACAATGTCTGCGCATCTGTAAGGGTGCGGCATCAAGTGCGCGTGTATCGGCTATTCGGCCATGTACTTCTTTGCGGGTTTGGCCTATAGCTGCGGGTCTTGTGCCGTCGCGGCGCTGTTTCCGGCACTTGCTGCCGCTTTTCCATGGAATTTCCCCACTATGATCTCTTCTCTGTCCGAGGCGCTCGCCGAGCGTGGTTTCGACAAATTGACCCCTGTTCAGGAGGCCGTGATTGCGCCGGAACTGGCGGCGTCGGACCTGCTGGTGTCGGCGCAAACCGGGTCAGGCAAGACCGTGGGCTTTGGCCTTGCCATCGCACCCACCCTACTGGGTGAGGCGACGTCCTTTGACCGCGCGGCAGAGCCGCTGGCGCTGGTCATCGCGCCGACACGCGAACTGGCGTTTCAGGTCAAACAGGAACTGGCGTGGCTGTATGCCCGCACCGGCGCGGTTGTCACCTCCTGCGTGGGCGGCATGGACATGCGCGACGAACGCCGCGCCTTGTCGCGCGGTGCGCATATCGTTGTCGGCACCCCCGGCCGCCTCAAGGACCACATCCTGCGCGGATCGCTGGATCTCAGCGGGCTGAAGGCGGCGGTGCTGGACGAAGCGGATGAGATGCTGGACCTCGGGTTTCATGAGGATCTGGAGTATATTCTGGGGGAATCCCCGGAAGAGCGGCGCACGCTGCTGTTCTCGGCCACTGTGCCGCCGACCATCGTCAAGCTTGCGGAACAGTATCAACGCGACGCACAGCGGATCAGCACGCTCACCGGCACCACGCAGCACGCCGATATTTCCTATCAGGCCATCCGCGTCGCAGCGTCGGACAGCGAACATGCGATTTTCAACATGTTGCGCTTTCATCACGATCAAAGCGCCATCGTCTTTGCGAACACCCGTGCTGCAGTGAACCATCTGTCGGCGCGGCTGGGCAACCGGGGGCTGGCCACGGTCAGCCTGTCGGGGGAACTTAGCCAGACCGAACGCACCCATGCGTTGCAGGCGATGCGCGACGGACGGGCGCGGGTCTGTGTGGCCACGGATGTGGCGGCGCGGGGCATCGACCTGCCGAACCTCAATCTGGTGATCCACGCCGATCTGCCCACGAATACCGAAAGCCTGCTGCACCGCTCTGGTCGGACGGGCCGGGCAGGGCGCAAGGGGATCTCAGCGCTGATCGTGCCGCCGCGCATGACCAACAAGGCCGACAGGCTGCTGAAATGGGCCAAGATCAACGCCGAATGGACAGAGGCACCGTCGCCGGAGGATATTCTGCGCCAGGACGAAGAGCGCCTGTTGAACGATCCCGCATGGGATGAGCCCGTGACCGAGGACCAGAGCACCTTTGCTGCCAAACTGTTGGAGCGTCACGGTCCCGAGGCCATCGCCGCCGCTTATCTACGGATGTACCAGTCGCGCCATGCCGCCCCCGAAGAATTGCTGCCGCCGGATTCCAAACCGGCCCGCAATGCAGAGCGCAGCTTTGGCCCCAGCCGCTGGGTGTCGCTGTCGGTCGGTCGCGGTGACCGCGCAGAGGCGCGCTGGCTCTTGCCGCTGCTGTGCCGCTCAGGCGGGCTGGACAAGAACGACATTGGCGCGATCCGCGTGCAGGACAGTGAGACCTATGTGGAATTGCTGGCCGCCAAGGTTGACGGCTTCCTGTCCGCACTGGGCGCCGATGCGGTGCTGGAAGACGGCATTGCCGTGCGTGCCATGGACAAGGCCCCGGACCTGAAACCGCAGCGTCGTGGGCCGAAACCCGACGGTGCCGGTCCGCGTCCCCGCCGGGATTTCGACAACGACGACAAACCGCGCAAGCCGCGTCCGCCGCGCCACGACGATGCCGCGCCCGCGCCGCGCAAGGACCGCGCCGAGGCCACCGAGCGGCCCAGACCGGCAGCCCGCGCCGTGCATGGCGACAAGCCGTCGTATGGCGATAAGCCGAAGTACGGCGAAAAACCAAAGTACGGGGACAAGCCGAAGTCCGGGGACAAGCCCAGATATGAGGGCAAGCCCAAGTACGAAGGCAAACCCAAATACGAGGGCAAGCCTCGGCAAGAGGCGGGCTCATCGGCTCCGGGGCAATCCCGCTCTCGGGATCAGGACGCGACCGGACCGGCCAAGTTTAAAGCCAGACCCAGCCCTGCCGGAAAGCCGGGCCATAAATCGACCGGCCCCAAGCCGTTTGGGGCCAAGCCAAAGGGGCCGGGCAAGGGCAAGCCTGCTGGCGCTGGTGATGCAAGCAATACGTCCAAGCGGTTTGTACCCAAGAAGCCGGGTAAACCGGCTGGCAAGCCGCGCGGACCGGGCGGCCCCCGCGAAGGTGGCTTTGACGCGCCCAAGCGCGGAAAGCGCTAGAACTTCAGGCGTCCGGCCAGCAGCAAGCTGACCGGACGTTCTTGTATGGCGCTAGGGCGATTCCGTGGTGAGGATTGCCAATGACCCGAACACCCCCGGAAAAATGCGTTCGCCTTGCCTAGACGTCCGGTGTTTATGGGCACTTCGGTTCTTGCAAGACCGGTGGCTTCGCGCGATGCAGTCGCAAAGCGAAGCCAATACGAACAGGGATACCAGACCCATGACCGACACCAGCAACCGCAAACACTCTCTTGTCACCCGGGTCGCGCAGGCGCTGCACGTCATTGAGGCTGAGACTGGCGCGGTTGTGCCGTCGATCCAGCCAGCGGCCACCTATGCGCGCGACGAAAACTACGCGGTGCGCAAGCCGTACTGGTATCGCCGTGACGGCAACCAGACCACCAGTCAGGCCGAGGCAATCATCGCCGAGCTGGAAAACGCCACGGAGTCGTTCCTGTTCGCGTCCGGCATGTCGGCCTGCACCGCTGTGATTGAACATTTGCCGACCGGCGCGCATGTTGTGGTGCCGCGCGTCATGTATCACGGCGTCCTGTACCAGATTCAAACCTATGCGAAGAAGGGGCGGATCAGCGTAAGCTACTACACCGCTGGAAACCTTGATGAACTGGCGGCGGCGGTCAAACCCGGCGAAACCCGGCTGGTCTGGGTCGAAACGCCCAACAACCCCAATTGGGAAGTCACCGATATTGCTGCCGCCGCAGAGATCGCCCATGCCGCCGGGGCCAAGCTGTTGACCGATTGTACCGCGACACCGCCCAACATGACCCGGGCGCTGGATCTGGGGGCGGATTTCTCATTCCATTCGGCGACCAAGTTCCTGAACGGCCATTCGGATTGCACCGCCGGGGTGTTGTCGGTCAAGGAAGTCGATCAGGACTGGGAAGACATCTACATGGTGCGCAAACTGCACGGCACGGTATTGCAGTCGCATGATGCCTGGCTGTTGATCCGGGGAATGCGGACGCTGTTCCTGCGGGTCGAAAAGTCGTGCAAGAACGCCATGGCGATTGCCAGACATTTCGAGGGTCACCAACATGTGGCGGCAGTGCTGTATCCCGGTCTGCCCTCTGATCCGGGCCATGAGGTGGCCAAGCGTCAGACTGACGGGCAATTTGGCGGTATGTTGTCGATCCTGATCGACGGAACCGAACAGAACGCCATCGACGTGGCGCGGTTCTGCGAGGTGTTCTATCCCGCAACTTCGCTGGGCGGGGTCGAAAGCCTGATTGAACATCGCAAGACGGTGTCCGGTGAGGGGTTTCCCGTGGACGCCCGCCTGTTGCGACTGTCCGCCGGGATCGAAGACCCCGACGATCTGATCTATGATCTGGAACAAGCGATTGCGCGGGCGTTCAGCTAGCGACGGGCCGGAACGCCGCGCGCAGAATCAAACCTTCATCTGGGTACCGTCTGGGTCGAACATCGGCCCCTCGGCCACGGTTGCGTCAAACATCTGGCGTGCGATGTCGACCTGAAGCCTTGTACCCCCTGCCAGACGGTGATGCCCGTGGCACAGCGCAACGGGTTTGCCCACCCGGTAGCCAAAGGCGCAGGTCGTGGTCTGACCGACAATCTTGCCGTCCAGATAAACCGGCTCATGACCCAGCGGCACCGCTGTGGGGTCGTCCAGGGTCAGGGAAAAGACGCGTGAGACATCGCCCTTCGCACGCGCCGCCGCCAGAGCGTTAGCGCCGATAAACCCACCCGATTTCCGGGTGGCAAAATCCAGCCCGGCGCTGATCGGCGTGACGTCGCTGTCCAGTTCGTGCCCCATGGCGCAGAAGCCCTTTTCAACCCGCATCGAGGTCTGTGCAAACAGCCCCGCAGGCACCGCACCTGCCGCCGTCAATGCTGCGTAGATGGCGCGCGCGTTTTCCGTCAGACAGGTGATCTCCCAACCCGCCTCACCGACATAGGACAGGCGCGCGGCGCGCACATGTTTGCCCGCGATATGGGCCGGACCGACCTTGAAGTATCCCAGATCGTTGAGATCTGGCGCGCCGCAGTCACCAACGATGCGCGCCGCCTCTGGTCCCATCAGGCCCAGTACGGCGTACTTTTCGGTGCTGTCTTCCAGCGTCAGGTCAAAGCCTACAGCATGGCGGCGAAACCAAGCCAAATCGCGTTTGATCGCATTGGTGCCGACAAATAGCCGGTAGTGATCCTGTGCGATGCGATGCGCGGTGATGTCGCTCTCATAAGTGCCGCGCTGGTTCAGGACAGCGGTGTAGATCACGGAGCCCGGCGAGCGCTGCACATGACCGGCGCAAGTGTAGCGCAAGAATGCCTCGGCGTCCGGGCCTGTCACCTCGATCTTGCCCAAGGGCGAGGCGTCGAAGATCGCCGCCTTTTCATGTGCGGCACTGACCTCGGCACGGACGTTTTCGAACCAGTCGGGCCGGTCAAACCGCAGCACCGGCTCTGCCGTCTTGCCAAAGTACAGCGGCCGCTCCCAGCCATAGACCTGCCCCATGTGCGCACCAGCGGCGCGGTATTCCGCATCCAATGGCAGGCGGCGCAGGTCTCGTGCGGTCTTTAGCTGTTTGCCGGGATAGCAAATGTCGTAATGCGTGCCAAGGATCTCTGGCGCGCGGGCCATCAGATGCTCGACCGAGTTGAACACCGGGGCAAAGCGCTTGGCATCCGCCTCTGACAGGTCATAGGCGGTGTGGCCATGCACGATGGCATGGGCAAGGTTCATGCCCGCGCCACCGCCAGAGGCCATCCCGACAGAGTTCATGCCGCAGCCTAGAAACAGCCCGCGCGTCTCGGCGGTTTCGCCCAGCATAAATGTGCCGTCGGGGGTAAAGCTTTCGGGGCCGTTCAGCAGCATCTTGACCTCTGCGGTTTCCAGTGCGGGCAGTCGGTGCAGAGCGTTCATCATCATCGGCTCAAAGTGGTCCCAGTCCTCTGGCAGCAGACCAAATTCAAAGCTCTCGTTCAGCACGCCCGGCGCGATGGGTTTACCCATCGGTTCGAAACAGCCGACCAGCAGACCGCCGCTGTCATCGCGGATATACAGGTGGTTGTCGTGATCCGACAGGGTCGGGGTGTTGCCGACAATGCCGTCAATCGGTTTGGTTAACAGGTAAAAATGTTCGCAGGCCAGCGCCGGAACCTCGGCCCCGGCCATAGCGCCTACCTCGCGCGACCACAGTCCGGTGCATAGCGCCACCGCGTCGCAGGTGATCGCGCCCTGTGTCGTCTCAACCCCGGTGATGCGGCCCTGATCGGTCAGGATGCCGGTGACGCCGGTCCGTTCGAACAGCTTGGCCGCCTGCGCCTTTGCGCCCTTGACCAGCGCGGCACAGACATCAGAGGGCGACACCCGGCCGTCAGAGGGTGACCAGACCGCGCCCAGCACGTCCTCGGCATTCATCAGGGGCCAGCGTTCCTTGGCCTCTCCGGGGGGGATCGAGACGGCGTCAATGCCATAGGCATGTGCCAGCGCCTCTTGACGTTTTACATGGGTTAAGCGGTCCGGGTTGGTGGCGATCGACAGCGATCCCTTCTGGATCCAACCGACTGACTGCCTGGTTTCCTGTTCCAGCCGTGAATACAGATCGACGGAATACTGGATCATCCGCGTCAGGTTACGCGAATTGCGCAGCGCCCGCACCTGTGCGGCGGAATGCCAAGTGGTGCCAGAGGTCAGCGCATTGCGTTCCAGCAGGACCGCATCGCTGACACCCATTTGGGCGAGGTGGTACAGGGTGGAACATCCCATGATGCCACCACCAATGACAACAACGGAGGCGTGAGAGGGAAGAGGCTCTGGCATGAGAATGTCCATAAGGGCTGGCTGGGCGCGCGGTTGGCTGCACTGTGATCTTGTTGAAAAAACGAATTTGGACAATAGGTGGAAATAATAACATCTGATTTGTCATGCGGAGGCCCTTGGCGCATGGAGCCGACCCTGAGAAACCGTACCCTTGCAACGCTGAAAGGCGGTATCCCAGATCTGCCGCGCGGGCTGCGCACGGCGGCCAAATATGTGGTCGACCATCCGTCTGATTTTGGTCTGGACCCGATCCGGGATACCGCGCGCAAGGCCGGTGTCAGCACCTATACACTGGTCCGACTGGCCGAGCGGTTGGGCTTTGACAGCTTTGACGCCCTTCGCGACCCGTTCCGGCAGGCGCTGGTATCGTCCACCGCTGAGGACAGACCCGGCTGGGTCGAGGGGGTGCGCGAGGCAGGGGAACTGGGTCGGGTACAGGCCGAGGCGGCGCTGAACGGTATGGCGATCGTGCAACGGTCGTTGGAACAGGCCGATGCTGCGCGCATGGCGCGGGTGGTGGATTTGCTGACAGGCGCGCCAAACGTCTTTCTGACCGCCACGCGCGCCAGTTATGGCTTGGCTTATTATCTGCATTATGTGGGCCGGATGGCGCTGCCGTCGTTGCGGTTGATCCCGCGCCACATGGGCAGTCCGGTGGATGACCTGCATTCGGCCCAACCAGGGGACGTGATGATCGCGCTGACCTTTACGCCCTATTCGCGTGAAACCATCGATGCCTGCAAATTCGCCCGCCGTAAGGGCGTCAGACTGATCATGATCACCGACAGCGAGATCGTCTCCCCCGAGTTTCAGGCGGATGAGACTCTGTTGGCCTCGGTGCTGTCGACGCATCATTTCTGTTGTTACGCAGGTGTGATGGCCCTGATCGAAACGCTGATTGCCATGCTTGTCGCGCGCGGTGGCGCCGAGGCAAAAGAGCGAATCATGTCCTATGAGGTGTTGCGCCAAGAGACACAGGCCTACTGGGCGGTGCAGAAAAAACATTAGTTTTTGCCTCGGGGGGACGAATTTTGGAGCTTGGACATGCAGAAAGCCGAGCTTGACCAGTAGATGTTCCCGGATCGGGGCGGGATTTGCGTCGCTCCGAGGCGGGCGGGACGCCGCGTGCGACTCCGGCAAAGAGGTCTTCGAACAAGCCAGCGGATGATATTTTGCCTCGGTCACCCGATGGGATGTGTCGCGGGCAGTAGGGCGCGCGGTGAGACGTGGGCAGTGATTTTGACAAGACACCCTTGGCCGTTCCCCACCGCCATTAAGATTTTCTAAAAGCTGATCGACGACAGTGAAACGATCAACAGGGTTGATTTGCACATCTTTAGATTGCAAGCTGATATAGCCGCTCTCCATTTAGGTTTTCACATATGCTCCGCACCCGCGCCGCCGCCGCTCTTTTTGTTCTCATATCCGGAGGGGCTGCGGTCGCGCAGGTTGAAAGTACCACGCTGCCGCTGCCATCGGCCTTGCCGCTGCTGGACTACGAGGCACAGCTGTATCCGTTTATCGCCGACCGCACCTTTGCGAAGGAGGGCTGGACCCGCGACAAAAGCTGGCGCGACACCGGGCCGTTTGTGCTGGACACCTCATACGGCGTGCATCCGGCGGTGCGTATCTATTATTCGCCCGAGGTTCTGACTTGGCTTGAGGGCGGTCGGACGGGCGCCATTCCCGATGGTGCGATCGTGGTCAAGGAAATGGCCTCTCCACCTGCCGCGCGATACGTCGAATACCGTGAGATGCTGGCGTTCATGCATCCCGACGATCCCGCCAAGGTCGAGGCAGAGATGTTGGAGTTTCTGCGCACCACCGGAGGGCTGAACTGGACCGTAATGGTAAAGGACAGCGCGCTGTCGCATGGCGGTTGGTTCTTTGCCTCTGTCGGGCAGTCGGCGACGGTGGACAGCTTTGACCCGCCGTTTACGCCACCTTCGGGGCAGGCGGGGGACGGGATGTGCATGCGTTGTCATGCCTCTGCCGCAGAGGAACTGATCTATTCCAGCCTCGACAATGTCGAAGGCTATCCCGGTGAGCCACTGATCTTTCGCGTCGACGAAAGCTGGCGCGATATGGAGGGGTTTCCGCCCGGTCCGTTCAACCTGCCGGCCGTCCAGCGCCCCGCCATGGGGGCCAGTGAGGCGACATTGATTGAGGATTTCTTTCACAATGAGACGGCATTGGCTAAATCCAACGCCAAGGTCGCGCCGTCCCCGGTAGAGATTAACCCGATCTTTGCGGCAATGTTCCCCCCCACGGGCGGCATCGACGTTCCGCCGGGCAAGGTACAGACCCTACCCAGCGAATGGCTGGACCATGTGCCCGCGCGCCCCAACGACACCCAGCATTTCCTGACGTCTGACAACTGCATCGGCTGTCATGGAGGGCTTGGTGGGCCACCCTCTGGCACCACGATGTTCCTGCAAACCGGCCCGGATTACGGAGACGGTTACAACATCTCGGAATATGGTGAATGGCGGTGGTCGCCGATGGGGTTGGCCGGGCGCGACCCGATCTTTTTTGCCCAGCTCGAAAGCGAGTTTGCCCTGCTGCAGGCGGCGGGCGAGGGGGATCTGTCGTCCAACCTTGGAACCACCTGCCTGTCCTGCCACGGTGCGATGGGACAACGTCAGTTGGAGATCGACGCCCACGCCAACCCGGACAAGGGGCTGGACCCGAACGATTTCAAAGTTGCCTATACGCTATTGCACGCCCCGCTGACGGAAGCCGAGGAAAAGGCGCAAAAGGCGGATGGCACCTATGACTATCACGCCTATGGCAACCTTGCGCGTGAGGGGATTTCCTGCACGGTCTGCCATCATATTGCGCCCCCCGAACGGGCCATGGGCCAGCCGGAATACAACAAGCTGGACACCTACCTGATGAACGGCACTACCGGTGTCTTTCGCCTGAACGACGCGGACAAGTTGATCGGCCCGTTTGCCGATGTGCGTGAGAAACCGATGCAGAACGCCATGGGCATCACCCCGGTCAAGGACGACTACATCAAGGACAGTGAACTGTGCGGCGCGTGCCATACCATCAACCTGCCCAATGTGGACGCCCCCAAGGACAAACCGCTGGAGGGCTACACAGTGGCCGATCAAAAGGTGTTCAACGACGCGGCCAAGAACGGTGCGGCCTTTCTCAACACCGAATATGGCGTGACCTTTCCGCAGGGGCTGACCGATTTCCAGCACTCGGTAGAGCAGGCGACTTATATCGAATGGGTCAACAGCATCTACAGTGACAAGGGCACTGCGCAGTCCTGTCAGGATTGCCACATGAAGTCCGATTTCCAAAGTGTCGATGGCAGCCTGTCAGTGCCCGCCATAACCACGCAGATTGCCACCATTCAGGACACCAAACTGCCCGATGTGGCCAACCTGTTGCCGCAGGAGGAAGTCGATGTGCCGTTCCGCGAAGGGTATCGTCGGCACAGCTTTGTCGGGCTCAATGTCTTTATGGTCGAAATGCTGCGCCAGTTCAGCGCCGAGATGGGCATGAGCCGGACTGATCCAATGACCTATGCCACCAATGGCGCACAGCTTGCCATCGACACGATGGTCTTGCAGGCGCGCGAAGAGACGGCGGATGTCACGCTGGACCTTACCGAAGGCTATGGCGGGCTCGTGGCCAATGTGGACGTGACCAACAAGACCGGGCACAGGTTGCCCTCTGGCGTCGGATTCCGCCGTGCGTTTCTTGAGGTGCGCGCCGTGGGCGCGGATGGCACGACGCTGTGGTGTTCGGGCTGCACCAATGGCGCAGGTGTGATTGTCGATCCCACAGGGACGCCGTTGAAGACAGAGTTTCTGGATGTCGTACCGGAAGGCGCGGACATGGCGCTGTACCAACCGCATTACAGCGTGATCACCGACCAGACGCAGGTGCAGATCTATGAGGAACTGACCCAGAACGCGGAACGCGCGTTTACCACCAGCTTTGTGCACCGGGTCTATCATCCCAAAGACAACCGCCTGACGCCGCATGGTACGCTGACCCCGGGCACGCCGGAGTTCATCGCCAAGTTCGGGGACAGTGAGGTCACAGCGGCCTTTATGAAGGCGACAATGCCAGAAGGGCGTGCGGCGTCAGACCCGGATTTTGAACCCGGCTCTGACGGGGTTGAATACCGGATCACGTTGCCGGAGGGGACGGACCCGGCCAAGGTGACGGTGACCGCAACTCTCTATTCGCAGGCAATCCCGCCCTATTTCCTCAAGCAACGGTTTGAGACGGCACCGGATGGCCCAGCGACCCAACGACTGTATTACCTTGCCAGCCGGCTCAAGACCGAAGGCACCGCAATCGAGAACTGGAAGCTGGCAACCGCAGCGGCCTCTGCCACGTTGCAATGAGCAAGGGACCCTAGGCATCTGGAGGGACGTTCATGTCGGCCCCCGCGCATCCGGTTGCCCGCGCGGGGGGCAAGACGGAGCCTTGAAAGTGAGCCTTAACCACGTTGACCACGTTGTCGACAAGCCGAACCTCGCGCGGCGCGTCACGTGATGAACTCGGAAAGCGATATGTGTTATTTGTCATTGGATATGTCAATTCTCTCCCTATAGCACGGTCAGAAGGCTGTGGTTGGAGAAACGAATGTCTGATGACATGACGTATCATTATATCATTGTGGGGGCCGGGACCGCCGGGTGCCTACTGGCTAACCGTCTGAGCGCTGATCCTGACACCCGCGTTTTGCTGCTGGAGGCGGGCAAGCGTGACACCTATCCTTGGATTCACATCCCCGTCGGGTATCTTTACTGCATCGGCAATCCGCGCGCCGACTGGATGTATCACACCGAACCGGACAAGGGTCTGAACGGGCGCAGCCTGCGGTATCCCCGCGGCAAGACGCTGGGCGGGTGTTCGTCAATCAATGGCATGATCTACATGCGCGGGCAGGCGCGAGACTATGATAACTGGGCGCAGCTGACCGGAGAGGATGCCTGGTCATGGGCCAACAGCTTGGCGGACTTCAAGCGGCATGAGGATCACTACCGGCTGGACAACGGAGACGATCCGCAAACCGGCGACAACAGCCGGTTTTCCGATCTGCACGGCAAGGGTGGCGAATGGCGGGTGGAAAAACAGCGTCTGCGCTGGGATGTGCTGGACAGTTTTGCCGATGCCGCCGCCCAGACCGGCATCGAGAAGAGCGTGGATTTCAACACTGGCGACAATGCCGGTGTGGGGTATTTCGACGTCAATCAGCGATCCGGCTGGCGGTGGAACACCTCAAAGGCGTTTTTGCGTCCGGCAAAGGACCGCCCCAACCTGACCATCTGGACAGAGGCACAGGCCGAACGGCTAACCCTGTTCCGCGACGAAAACGGCGCACTGCGTTGCGATGGCGTCGTGGTGAACCGGGCAGGGCGGTCAGTGACGGTCAAGGCCCACAAAGAGTTGGTCCTGTCGGCGGGGGCAGTGAACACCCCGGCACTCCTGCAACTGTCCGGCGTGGGGCCCGCGGACCTTCTGCGCCGTCACGGGATCAAGGTCGAGATGGATGCCCCGCAGGTCGGAGAGAACCTGCAAGACCACCTGCAAATCCGCGCTGTGTTCAAGGTGAAAGGGACCAAGACACTGAACGCGCTGGCCTCGACCCTGTTTGGCAAGGCGATGATCGGGCTGGAATACGCGGTCAAACGCACCGGTCCCATGAGCATGTCGCCCAGCCAGCTGGGCGCCTTCACCCGGTCTGACCCGTCGCGGCCGCACGCTAACCTAGAATACCATGTGCAGCCGCTCAGCCTTGATGCCTTTGGCGAACCGCTGCACGGCTTTCCTGCGATCACGGTGTCGGTCTGCAACCTTAATCCCACCTCGCGGGGGCACGTCCGGATTGGCTCTGCCAACTTTCGTGATGCGCCAAAAATCACGCCGAACTATCTGGCAACGGATGAGGACCGTCAGGTCGCGGCCGACAGCCTGCGGCAGGTCCGTCAGATCATGGCGCAGTCAGCGATGGCGCAGTATCATCCGGAGGAATTCAAACCCGGTGCGATGTACCAGTCGGACGCAGACCTGACAAAGCTGGCAGGCGACATTGCCAGCACGATCTTTCATCCCGTCGGGACTGTCCGCATGGGGCGCGCTGACGATGCGGACGCACCGTTGGATCCGCATCTGAGGATGAAGGGCATTCAGGGGCTGCGCGTGGTCGATGCCTCTGTCATGCCGGAGATCACCAGCGGTAACACCAATGCGCCCACTTTGATGATCGCGGAAAAGGCCGCTGCGTGGATGGTGACCGGGCAATAAGGCCCCCGCCGCAAACGGGCCGCGGCATCAGGCCGCCAGCAGTAGCCTCGCCTCATGACGTTTGAGCGTCGGTGCTACGGGAGGCGCGACGTGGCTGTGGCTTTGCAGTTCGGGAAAGACCGCCAGCAGCTCGGCCCGCGCGGCTGGCGCGAGGTTGTTCAGCGCGCAGGGGCCGGGATACAGGCTTTCGGTCGGGACACCCTCTGACAGGATGATTTCATGCCGGTCAAATAGCAGATGCACATAGGTGACGAATTCGACGTCCTCAAAGACCACGTCCGATCCGTTCACAAATTCCTGCGCCGCGATCAAGGCACCGCTGAGACCGAACAGCAACGAGACACGCCAATCGCGGACCAATATCCGGTGTTGCGGCGATACGATCAGGTCGCGGGTGTTCCCGATTGCCCCGGTGCGAAACCGGATGGGCCTGTTGTTCTCATGTATCCGGTAGCGCCGCTGTCCGACCCAGCGCACGGTGGCCTTGCGTCCGTTGATCGTCGTGACGTGGTGCCCCGGCCCGATGTGTTCCACCGGTTTGGGGCCGTCCGGCGTCTGGATCAGGGTGCCGGCCGCAAAGCACACAGGTTCGACGTAATCTTCGGCGGCGAAACTTGGACCTTCCTGGGCCGAGACAACGGTCAGTGGGACACCGACCGGCGGCCAGTCGCCCGGATCACCGATAAAGGCGATCCCTTCGATCGTGGCGTAAGAGGGAGAACTGTCGCGGACATTGAAGGCGACCAGCGTATAGGTGTTCGTACCGTCTGATACGGTAAAGGAGTATTCCGCCTCGACGATGCTGCCACTGCCGTAAGAGACGCCATTGACCGTCTGAGCGCCGTTCAACTGTTGCCCGGTGTCGTTGTCTGCGAAATTCGTGTCGCTGTCGTTGATCGAAATGGGCGACCAATTGGTCGAGTCGAGCGTCAGCGTGCGCCCAACCAGATGAGAGCCATCGCCCTGCGTGACGCCATCAAGTTGGCCACCGCCGCTGATGGTGACATCGTTTTCGCCCAAAACCCAGATGTTGTAGGTCGGCATGTGCCTCTATGCGCCCCTTAACAATTTGGACCAGACTAAAGCGAAATTTGGGCAAAATTTGGGCAAAACCGTTGGGACCGGAAACGTCGGCCGACCTCCCGTTCAAAAAAAGCAGAATTCCGGGGTGACAGGCCCCCGGCCCGACCTGATTTGCCGCAGTCAGTCTCCATAAGGTTGTGTTGGCCCCCATTGTTCCCGGTCCGCGGACAAATGAGACGCCATGACGGCGCTGCTGTGGCTCCAGTGCATAACATCCCCGCGAGCTGTGCCGCGAGGGTTGCTTTCCAGCACGCAACTTTGTCATGTGTTCCTTTGACTGCCCGCGCCTGTCAGGGGCCGCCAGCTTTTGTTGGATACCTAGGGTGCGTGCGACTCTGTTTTATTCCTTTGAGGGCGTATTGACGCTTTCCGGGACAACGCGAGAGGAAAATCGTGCGACCCAAGACACTTGTCCGGACGACCGCCATTGCGGCCCTGTCTACCGTCACTTTTCAAAGCGCCCCGGCTTTGGC
The DNA here is from genome assembly GCF_002237555.1 of Antarctobacter heliothermus. Taxonomy (NCBI): domain Bacteria; kingdom Pseudomonadati; phylum Pseudomonadota; class Alphaproteobacteria; order Rhodobacterales; family Roseobacteraceae; genus Antarctobacter; species Antarctobacter heliothermus. The sequence goes on from NZ_CP022540.1 coordinate 3,324,759, forward strand.
CGATGCGGGCAGCCTGCTTGATCCTCAAACCCGCGCGCTGCAAATGCAGCAGTACGAAGAGGACCGTACCAAGACGATTCTCGAACTACAGCCGTTCCGCACCACACAGACCGCGCAAGGTGCTGATGGCACCAGCTACGAACTTGTCACCCTAAACCCGGGAGCCAATTCATGGTTCCTTCTGACGGTCAGCTCTGAGGGTTTCTGGTCGAGCACGCGCAAGTTTCACTTGGAACTGGCCGATCCGGAGCGCAGCAATCTGACCTTGGTCGCCGGGGCCGAACCCGAGTTGGTCATCGCAGGCGAGGCAACAGAATTTCGCTGTGCGCCTTGGTCCGGGCGCGGCCCGGAACTGGACGACGCGCAATACCGTGGATTGCCGTTTGCGCCGATCTGCGATGAGCGGCTCTTTTTGCGCAACCGCGTCAAAGGCAATTCGACCAACCGCGAGGCCGTCGCGGACTTTCTGCGCGACAACGTCGTTTTTGGCGAAAGCCTGGTCAACATGATCAAGGGCTCTTTCTACGAAGATGCCTTTATGAACTCCGGTCCGGTGATCGAAGGCGCAGATGCCGGTGAGACGGTCAAGGCGCTTGGCAAAGCGCAACTGGACAATGCGCCGGTGTTCCGGACCAGTTTCAACTTTGACCTCGACGGGGCCGAGGGTGGGCGTGTCGAGGCGGGCAGCTGGTACGCGATCAGCGATATTCCGGGTGTCTACGCCAGCGCCATGCAGCCGGGCATGATCTCACGCGACATCCTCAACCGATCAGGTGAAACCAACGGCCTGGACGGTGTGGAACGTGGTGCGGACGTCTATCTGGTTGCTTACGATCTGGAACAATTCGAACTGGGGTATGAGCTTGGCACCGATCACCCGCGCGTCGACTGGTCGCCGCGGCCTTCGGGTGCGGGGCGCAACTACCGGATTCCTGGCCCGGACGGTATCGACGATTCAGCCCCGCTGGTGCGATCGGGGATGCTCAGCCCGGCCAAGACCGAACGCGTCGTCGGCACCTTTGCATCTGGGTTCAAACGCAGCCATGGCGCGTGGCGTCTGACGGACAAGGCCTATACGAATTATGGCCACCACTATGGGTTCATCAGCGAAGGTGTGGTCTTTTCCAAACTTCAGCCCGATCTGGCGACCATCTTCGTGCTGGACGATGGCTCCATCGACATGCGCACCTGGACTGAGGCGGACAACGCGCTGTTGCCGCGTATCCGCTATGCCCGCCAGAACGGCGTCGCGGTGATCGAACCCGATCCGGCAACCGGTGTCGGTGTGCCCGGCAGCCAAATCCGCAGCTGGATGGGCGGCAACTGGTCCGGTGACGCCGACGCCAAGCTGCGCACCTTGCGCGGCGGGGCCTGCATGAAGACTGCCGGGGGACGTCAGTTCCTGTTGTACGGCTATTTCTCGACGGCGACACCCTCCGCCATGGCGCGCACCTTCCAGGCCTATGGCTGTGACTACGCCATGTTGCTGGACATGAACTCACAAGAACACACCTATGCGGCTGTATACACACATGAAAATGGCGACGTGGTACCGCATCACCTGGTGCGCGGTATGGCGGCAATCGACTCCAAACGCCGCGATGGCACGCCGATCCCGCGGTTTGTGGGTTTTCCAGACAACCGCGATTTCATCTATCTGTTGAGGAAATGAGGCTGCCCATGATGACGTTTCGAAAACTTCTGGGCCCTGCGTTGGCGGTTGCGCTGGCGGGGGGCCTTGGCGTGTCCGAAGGTGTGGCGCAGACGTTGCAACAAAACAACGATCTGATGTTCCGCCAGATGCAAGAAGCGCGCGGTGTCACGAACGCGGAATTGGGGCGCATCCGCGAGATTTTCGCCGGATCGCGCTGGATCGGACAGGGCAATCCGTCGATCACGCGCCACCCGCTGACACCGCAACAGGCGCAGGCGCGGCTGCCCGCACCGGCGCTGGAGTTCTATCGCGACAAGAGTTTCGAAAAGATCTGCGGTGAGAAATACATGGCGCCGCTCTATGATCCGGCGACGCAGAAACCGTCTGACGCCACGGTCTGCGCTGACATGTTCGAATACCCCAACGTGCCGCTGGCCTATCCGGTGACATGGGTCCGCGCGCGCGAGGCGGCACTGCTCTGCGCAGCAGAAGGCAAGCGGATTGGCGACGCTCATGAATGGGAGGGAGCCTCACACGGGGCACTGACCCCGCCGGATTATTTCTTTGGCATGAGCGTGCAGGCGGCCCGGGCGGCGCACAACCGCAAATACGAATCCAGCGCCCGCTATAGCATTGGCCCGACGTGGAAAAGCGGCGTCTGCGCCACCAACAGCACTAAATCCAGCAGTTGCGATGGCGGCAGCTTTGCCGGCTGCGGATCGAACACCTATCCCGCCGGCAGCTTTCCCGCCTGCAAAAGCCCGCTGGGGGTCTATGACCTCGACGGCAATGCGGCGGAACACATGAACCTGCCGTTGGCTGCGGATCAGATGGCCAGCCGGGGCAGCACCAAACTGGGTGTTACGGAAATGAAGGGCAGCTGGTTCATCTGGGACAAAGTTCGCGCACATACCCATTGGAGCCGCTGGCGTGCGCCCTACTGGCATGGCACCCGCGTCATGGCCGGGAACAGCCATCACAATTATCACCTTGGGTTCCGCTGCTTCAAAGACGTCAACTGACGGCAGCCAAGAGACACCAATGTAGAACGCCGCCCGGTTATTGACCGAGCGGCGTTTGTCTTTTGATCTGGGCTTTGGGGCATTGTCCGCCACAGTTTCACTGTGGGGACTGGCCGTAGCGTTCAGGCTATGTCGGGGGCGGGTGCGGCCCCGTCAGCCCCCGCCGCAGCAAACCCCTCAGTTGGCGCTGGCGACGCGCAGTTGGGCCGCGCGGATCGGACCCTCGTCGCTGACCAGATCGGCATAGTCCGGGTCTGCCATCAGATCGGCCAGGCGTACGGGACGCCCGTTCAGATAGGCAGTTTGACTGATCAACCGCACACCATGGCTATAGTCCGCATAGGTGGCGCCGTGCACGGTGCTGAGAGGTTGGATCGCCTTACCGTTGGTCCGGTGCCAGCCATAGATCGCCACGCGGCCCCGGTTCTTGTTCAGGCGGTTGCTCAGCACAAGATCCTTCTTGTGGCCTGCGATCAGCTGCCCGGCGACCGACGCACCACGCACCTGCGTCTCGACGGTTGTGTTGTGGCGTACAAGATAGTCGGTCGACGACATCTGCGGTCCCGGGGTCATCGGGCTGGGGGCCACGCGCTTGTCAGATGCGCGATAGATCTGATCGACCATGCGCCGCGTCGGTAACATCATGTCAAAGCGACCGGCAATCTGCATTGCAGCGGGCAGGCCCATGGGCACGCGAACAAAGTCGCGGTCGCTGCCGACGGCAAGATAATCCGGTGTCACGCAAAAGGTAACCTTGACTCCTGTGCCATCGCGGGTGCGGCCAGACACTTCGACCGGGACCAGATCCTGCAGGAATGAAGGCATGTTGCCTGCCATCATTTCACTGGCAACACGACGATCACGATCCGTGCCGCTGACGCGCATCAACCCGGACATGACCGCCTTGCCGCCTTTGGCAGAGCCTTTACGGTTCGGCATCGCGCGGGTCAGGCGTGTGTTGCACACAGCGCCTGCGACGGGTCGGTGTACGCTGCGCGGCAGTGCCGCCAGCGTGGTCTCGGGGGGCGCGGTTTCAGGTACATCGGCGATACGGGGTTCGGGCAGTTTCAGACCCTCCGGACGGGCAACCGGGCGCAACGAGACGGCCAACTGGACGCCCTCGGCCGTTTCCGACAAGTCAAATTCGGGGCGTACGCGTGGGCGGACGGTGGCAATTGTGGCCACGCGTGGCATGAGTGAGGATTTTAGCACCTCTGCCTGTGGGGCGGGCGAAACGATTTCCGGCACAGCGGCCAACGCCTGCGGCGCAGGGCGAACATCAGCTTGTGGCAAGGCATCGGCACCCGGCACGGAAAGACCGGACGGGGAGGCGCGCATCAGGTCCGGCGCGCTGGCATGGACACGCTGCACCGGGAGTTGGTGCGGCGGAGTCCAGGTCTGTGCGCGGGGCAGTCGGCGGACGACGTTTTCCACGATCACCCGGTCGGGCACATGGACTGGCACCAGTCGGCTGACCGTAACCGGCGCGACTGCGCCGGTGGACAGGTCTTGTTCTGGCGTCCAGAGCAGAACTGTGACCGCAGCAGCAGCGTTGACCGCCGCAAATCCAAGCGCCCCGGCGACAAAGCGCGGTTTGCGTGCCAGACCAGCAAGTCCGGAAAACCCGCTCTTGCGGTTTTCGGGAGTGTCGAGTTCAGAGGTGTTTGCCTGCATCATGCGCTGCCTCGTAGACGCCAAGTGTTAAGCGAACAATGACGTTGCGCCCGCGCATACCCGCCTTGGGCGGTAAGTCGCCAACGCAGCCCGCACGTGGCCTGTGGCTGCAAGGCCGCAAGTGCGGTCATGCGCCAATGCATTCGCTGATAGCGTTTGATCTCATCCGATTGGAATGAAAGGGTAACTGTGTATTTAAGTCAATTTGCTTCGGCAATCGGTGGCGGATTTCCGCGAGGGCATGCAGCGGGGCAACATCCCGCCGGGGCTTTAAGGGGAAAACGTCGAAAAGTTGAAAGGAACGCGTGGATGACCCGTTTGAAAACAGATCTGACCAAGGCGATTCTTGCCTGTGGGTTGTTGTCATTGGCCACGCCTGGGTTTTCTCAAGGCGCGCAAGAGGCTGCCGCGACCTGTCGTGATCTCGCCGGACCGGCCACTGCAGAGGCGCCGGTCAGCAAGCAGGCGGTGTCGGATTACTTTCGGGCGTTGCGGTCGGCGCGGGCAGCGTGTGAGCGTGCGGTGATCGGGGCGGATCCTGATCCAGAGGCCTTGTTCAACGTGGCGGTGCTGATGCAGACGGATGGTGAACACGCGCTGGCGCTGGAGACGTTTGAACTGGCCGCTGAGGCGGGGGTTGCTGCGGCGCGGACCAAGGTGGGGGATTACTACAACTTTGGCACTGGCGGCGTGCGACCCGATATCGAGCGGGCGATGTCCGAGTATCGTGCCGCATCAGAGGCGGGGGATTTGCCCGCTCAAGCGACGCTGGCGATGATGAGCGGGCTGGGGCGTGGCACGGCGCGTGATTTCCGCCAGATGATCACCCTGCTGGAGCAGTCCGCCGACGCTGGCTATCATTTTGCTCAGCTTCGGCTGGCCGCCATCTACATGCAGCCCAACAATATCCCGCGCAGTCTGGCCGATGAACTGGGCCTGCCGGATGTGGTCAAGGCGGCAGAGATGTTGGAGAGAGCCTCGGCCCAAGGGAATGAGGATGCGGCGCAGGCGTTGCAGACCCTGTATTCTGAGGACGGGCCGGTGACGGACCCGGCTCAGCGGGCGGCCTTGATCCGGCGGTCGGCGCAGGGCGGCGATGCGGCCGCGATCAATGCCTTGGGGTTCCTGTATGAGCGCGGCGAGGGCGTGGACTATGACCCCGAGCAGGCCGCCTCGCTTTATGTTCAGGCATTGGAAACGGGCAAGGTTTCGGTCAATGAGATCCGCGGCACGGTGTCGGGCCGGGCGGTGCAATGGGATCGCGAGACGGCGCTGGCTTTTCAGCGGATCTTGCAGGAGCGTGGGCTGTATGATGGCGCATTGGATGCCAAGATTGGTCCCGGCACTTTGGGCGCGGCGCGGGGGCTGGCGCAGTAGTGTCCACGCGTGGACAGATTGCCCCCCTAATGAAATCAATGGTTTGCAGAGGCGTTTTAACCTCTGCTTAACAAAGGCCCGGTGTCCCGATGGGGATGCCGGGCCTTTTGTTTGCGGCGAGGGCACAGCCAGTGTTGATGTACTTCGCTTGGGCCCGCAACACCTGCCTTGCGCCGCTCAGCCGTCAATAAAGGTGGGTCGCGCCAAGGATCTCATAGTAGGTTGTCTTTGATCTGATCGGGCGTTCGTTCCATGTCTCGCAGGGGGCAAGGCCGTGTTCCAGAACGTAGCCCTGCCGCGCGTATTGATTCAGCACCTCGACCCCGGACAGACCGTTCAGCGGCTTGTTCAGTGCAAAGCCAAGACACAGGCCGGACGTCAGCACCGCCATATACATCTCTTCGCTGATCCTGTTCTGAGGCAGAACCACGGTCAGGACACCGCCGTCGATGGCCACGCTTTGCGGTTGCCACATCGCAAGCAGTTCGCTTGCCACCGCCTGCTGGTCGGCCATTGCCGGCGACCCCAGCACGGTCAACACCGCCACAGTTTTCACGATTTTCATGTCTGTCGAACCTTCGCTGCAAAACCCAAATGCGGACAGCCCGTTGCCTTTAGCCCAGCAACCGCATGCCACGGTCGATCCCCTGAAGCGTCATCGGCACCATGCGGTCCTCGAACACCTCGCGGATCATCTGGATCGATTGGGTGTATTGCCAGTGCTTTTCGGGCACCGGGTTGATCCAGAGGTGATCGTGCCACTGGTCGCGGGCGCGTTGCAGCCAGACCTGACCGGCCTCGGCGTTCCAGTGTTCGTTTGCCCCGCCGGGATAAGCGACCTCATAAGGCGACATGGAGGCATCGCCGACGAAGATGCATTTGTAATCGTGGCCGTAGGTGTTCAGCACCTCCCATGTGGGGGTCTGCTGATCATAGCGGCGGGCATTGTCGCGCCAGACGCCCTCATAAAGGCAGTTGTGAAAGTAGTAGTGTTCGAGGTGCTTGAACTCTGACCGCGCGGCCGAAAACAGCTCTTCGACCACACGGATGAACGGGTCCATAGAGCCGCCGACGTCGAGAAACAGCAGCACCTTGACCGCGTTGTGACGCTCTGGCCGGGTCTGGACGTCCAGATACCCGTGTTCGGCGGTGGCACGGATGGTGCCGTTCAGGTCCAGTTCCTCTTCGGCACCTTGGCGCACCCAGCGGCGCAGGCGTTTCAGCGCGACCTTGATGTTGCGGGTGCCCAGCTCGACGCTGTCGTCAAGGTTGCGGAATTCGCGTTTGTCCCAGACCTTGACCGCGCGTTTGTGGCGGCTTTTGTCCTGACCAATGCGGATGCCTTCGGGGTTGTAACCATAGGCGCCAAAGGGCGAGGTGCCAGCGGTGCCGATCCACTTGTTGCCGCCCTGATGGCGGCCTTGTTGCTCTTTGAGCCGCTCTTTGAGCGTCTCCATCAGCTTATCGAAACCGCCGAGCGCCTCAATTTCGGCGCGCTCTTCGTCCGTCAGGTGTTTCTCGGCCTGCTTGCGCAGCCAGTCCTCTGGCAGGTCAACCGCCTCTAGCACCTGTTCCGGGGTGATCTGGTCCAGCCCCTTGAACGCGGTCGCAAAGGCGCGGTCAAAGCGGTCGAGGTGGCGCTCATCCTTGACCATCGCGCTGCGGGCTAGAAAGTAGAACGCCTCGACGTCATAGGTGGCCAGCCCGGCGCGCAGACCTTCGAGAAAGGTCAGGTATTCGCGCAGCGTGACGGGGACGCCGGATTTGCGGAGGGTCTCAAAGAAGGGCGTGAACATGGCGCGACGCTAAGCGAGCGGTGGCCCGAGGGCAACCGGACAGGGGATCAGCCCAGCGATTTCTCGATGGCGATGGTCACGAGGAAACCCAAGAGGCCAAAGGCGATGGCAAAGCCGGCCGCGTATTGGGCGATATCCGCCCAGTTGCCCTTGCGCCGTTTGGCGGTGGTTCCGCCGATGATGGCGCCCAGAAGCGCCCCCAGGATCACGATCATAACGTCCCTTGTCCCTGCCTTGCCGGGTTGAGCGCGCCGATTTCGCGCAGCTTGGCGCGCACCGCCCAATCAGAACCGAAGCCGTATCGCGCCCAGCCAAGCGAGTCCACCCGGACGTTGCGGCCCTCTGTGACGCGGCCGGACAGTTCCATCGCCTCGGCCCGCAGCATCAAGAGGGTCGCCAGCAGGGCGGCGTTTTCGTGCCGCGCGGCGGTGTCCAGATGCGGGGTCAGGATGGCCAGCGCGCCTTGCGGATCGCCCGCACTGATCGCGTAGGCGGCCAGTTGTGAGGCGACATAGGCGCGGTGCAGGGCGGTGTCCGGGCTGCGGCCGAAATAGCGCTGTGCCAGAATGAACTGGTCCTGTGCCTGTTGCGGATCGGTGGCTTGCAGCAGCCGACCCATGGCGTAGTGCGAAAAGGCGCGGCGGTGATCGGTCCAACCCATCGCCGAGGCGACCTTGAGCGCCTCGATCGCGGCGGTGCGGCGCTGTGCCGGGTTTGCGCCGGGGCCAAGCGCGGTTTCCACCGCCTCAATCCAGACGCGGGGCGTTTTGGCCAGCCGTTTGGGGGCGATGCCCTGACCGCGCGGGTTGATCCGCGACAGGATCGCGGGCAGCCGATCCGCGACCTCGCGCCGGGACATGCCGTTGCGTAGGGACGGGTCGTAATAAGCGCGCAGGATCAGCATGTCATAGCCGGTCAGCACGGTATGCACGTTGTCGTCGTTGAACACGCTGTCGGGCAGGCGGTAGAGGTCATTCAACGGGCCGATGGCCTGGGCAAGTTCCTCATGCAGGCAGTCGCGGACCTCTTGCGGTGAGGAGTCGTTGGGCAGGAAGATCGCCAGTCGCTCGCGTGAGCGCAGAGCGGTCCAGCTGACCTCTCGACTGCGGCGCTTGCTGCGGTATTCCGCCAGCGAGGACACGTTGGGCACCACGAAACAGGCGGCCTGTGGCAAGGCGCTGCGGATCTCTGATCGGCTGACAGCCTGCACGGTGATATTGGCGGCGGGGACATCGGTGAGGGCAATGTCGATCCCGGCCTCATTGCGCAGGCGGTGGATCAGGCGGCGCAGGTCGGGGACCAGAGAGGACGGCGGCGCGCCGGTAATGCGCACGGAGATCGGGGCCTCAAAGCGGGTCAGGACCGGCAGGGGTCGCCCGGATTCCAGCGTAAAGGCAAGATCCAGGAAATCGCGCGCAATGTCCGAGTTCGAGGCAACCGGGGCCTGCGGGCGTGGGACCGCAAAACTTTTCATCGGCGGCAGCGCGCTGGAGCCGTCAACGCCCGCAGCGCGGGTGGCGGCGGTGTCGGACGGGGACACCGGCATACACGCGCCCAGCATGAGATAGAGTGGGACCAGCAGTCGACGTGTTGTGCGCATCAGACCCTCTGGTACTTGATAAAGGGTGTGAGCGTGCCAATCCGGTCATACAGGCGGCGCGCGGTCGTGTTGAAATGCTGGGTGTTCCAGTAGACCGACGGCGCGCCGTGGGCATCGGCGGCGGCATAGACGCCCTCGATCAAGGCGCGTCCGACGCCGCTGCCGCGGCTGTCGGGGGTGGCGTAGAGATCCTGCAGGTAACAGACCTCTTCGATTTTCCAGCCGTGGCGGTGAAACAGGTAATGCGTCAGGCCCACAAGCTGGCCGTCACTTTCGGCCACCAGCGCATTATGGTCGCGAGGATCATCGCCCAGAAGGCGGGCGAAGGTGGACACATAGACCGGCTCTGGGACAGAGGATTCGTAGAAGGCCAGATAGGCCGTCCAGAGCTCTCGCCACGCCGGTTCGTCCGCAGCACGCAGGGGGCGCACCGTGAGAGCCGTATTTTGGGACACTGTTGAAGCCTGCCTGCCTATTGTTTCTCGTGGATGCCTTAAAGCATCCTTAAGTATTCTGTCCTCTGTATGGTCACTATAGGGCAAAAGCTGGGTTTCTGCCCAGCCGTATGGAAGCCTGTGGATAATTTTTTCCCGATTTCGGGAAGGTCGAAGAAAACCTATTGTTTTCCAGCGGTTTGATCGGGCAGAAGTGGGACCGTTCTGCCACAGGTGCGCGCCGCAGGGCAGGCAGCATGGGACGGATCAGGCCAGCCAGGCCAGCGAAAGCAGGGATAGCAGGCTGGTCCAGATGATCACCGGTGCAATACTGTCGGTGCGCACGCGGTAGAGCAACGCCAGCGAAAAGGCCATCGCGCCTGACGGCCCGGCCGCGGTCAGGGTAAAGAGCGTTTGCCAGTCGGTCGGCGCAGCCACCAACCAGACGGTCCCGGCCACCAACGCCGGAAACGCCAGCAGCTTGAGCATGGCCACGGTGCCGATCAGGCGGGTGGGCATCAGCGCATGGCTGGACAGGATGACGCCCAGCGCAAACAGTGTCAGCGGTGCAGCCCCGGCCCCGGCAAAACCCATTGCGGTCAGGACGGGTTCGGGGACGGTCAGGCCCAGCAGGTTGACGACCAGCCCAAGGGCGATGGCGATCAGCACGGGATTGGAGACGATCCGTTTCATCGCCGGACCCGGACCGCCGCCGCGATTGGCCATAAGATCCGTGGTGACGATGAAGAAGGCAAAACTGATTGCCGAGTCCCATGCTACGATGGCGGTGACGGGCAGGGCGGCGGCCTCTCCGTAGATCAGAAAGCTGATCGGCCAGATATAGAGCAGCGTGTTCACAAAGATGACCGCCATGGCCAGCAGCCACGCCTCTAGCAGTTCTCGTTTGAACAGCACCCGGCAGACGGTAAAGGCCAATCCAAACAGGAGCACCTGCGCGCCGGCATAGGCAGCCAATGCCTCAAACCGGAAGGCCGACCAGTCCAGCGCCGAGATCAGCGGAAAGATCAACGCCGGTTGCAGGATCAAGAACGCGACTCGGTTGACGGCCCCGGCCTCCTCCCGGCTGACCTTGGCGGTGCGGCCCAGTAGAAAGCCAAGCGCCAGCATGGAAAACACCGGCAGAATGTCATGAGTGAGGATCTGGAGCATGGCTTTTCAAACCATGTGGCCGCGCGCGCCACAAGCCCCCGAATGGCAGGGCACTGCGGCGATCTTGGTCCGGGGCGACATCCGCGACAGGCCCCGGTCAACGTTCTTGGCGCTCAGGCGTCCCCAGTGGCGAAACCGGGTATAGCCAGTTCTGGTTCAGCCTATGGGCGTTTCGGTCCCACGGCGCGGACAGGAACACCCATGTGCGGCGGCAAACCAGATGTCACGGACTGTCAGACTTTGTCGTGAGCCGCACATCCTGTGTCAGCCTGTCTGTTTTTTGGGCCTCAGCGTTGGCCGCGCGCCATAAAGGCGAGGCGTTCGAACAGGTGCACGTCCTGTTCATTTTTCAGCAAGGCGCCGTGCAGTCGGGGCAGGGCGCTGGCACCGTCGCGCTTGAGGTCTTCGGCGTCCAGATCCTCGGCCAGTAGCAGCTTGAGCCAGTCGAGCACCTCGGAGGTGGAGGGCTTTTTCTTCAGGCCCGGCTGGTCGCGCAATTCATAAAACTGGGTCAGTGCGGTGGTCAGCAGAGCGGGTTTGATGCCGGGGTGATGTACCTCGACGATCTTGCGCAGGGTCTCTGTGTCGGGGAATTTGATATAATGAAAGAAGCAGCGGCGCAAAAAGGCGTCGGGCAGTTCCTTTTCATTGTTCGAGGTGATGATGACGATGGGGCGATGTTTGGCCCGCACGGTCTTGCCGGTCTCGTAGACGTGGAATTCCATCTTATCGAGTTCCTGCAACAGGTCGTTGGGGAACTCGATGTCCGCCTTGTCGATCTCATCAATCAACAAGACCACCTTGCCGTCCGCGTCGAAGGCCTGCCACAGCTTGCCCTTGCGGATATAATTGGCCACATCGTTGACGCGCTCGTCGCCCAGTTGGCTGTCGCGCAGGCGGGAAACGGCGTCGTATTCATAGAGGCCCTGTTGCGCCTTGGTGGTGGATTTGACCGCCCATTCCATCATCGGCAGATTCAGCGCGCGCGCCACCTGACGGGCGAGTTCTGTCTTGCCGGTGCCGGGCTCTCCTTTAACCAAGAGCGGCCGTTCCAGCGTCACGGCGGCGTTAACCGCCATGGTCAGATCGTCTGTCGCGACATAGTCCTTGGTGCCTTCGAACCGCATGGCAGGAACCTCTTTGTTGCTCGTTTGGGCTTGAGGGGTAGAGACGCAGGCAACGATTTGCAAGCGCCGCCCGGGGGCGTTACACGGTGCGCAAGATGCGTCTTTCCGACGACAATCCCTGGATTGTCCCGGTCCGGCAGAGTTATGCCACCGATTGGCCCCGACACGGCCCTATGGCTGCCGCAAATCGGACCCGGATCGGCGCTAATGTGACGTGACAAGCGTGTCTGGTTGGTTTAATGGCTGCCCGCAGGGGTGCCAGATATCTGAGGAAATTTAAAATGACAGATATTGGCGTTGACGAGGGAGCGGAGATGAAACCCGAAAATTTTCTGCCCGAAGATTACCGTCCTGCCGAAGATGAACCATTCATGAACGAACGGCAGACGGAGTACTTTCGCCGCAAGCTTTTGGCTTGGAAGGCCGAGCTGATGTCAGACAGCCGCGATACGATCGAAGCGCTGCAGGAAGGCACGCGGAATATTCCCGATGTGACCGACCGCGCCAGCGAAGAAACCGATCGCGCGCTAGAACTGCGGACGCGCGACCGTCAGCGCAAACTGGTTAACAAGATCGACCAGGCGCTGCGTCGTATCGACGAAGGTGAATACGGCTATTGCGAAGTGACCGGTGAGCCGATCAGCCTGAAACGGCTGGACGCCCGTCCGATCGCCACTATGAGCCTTGAGGCGCAAGAGCGCCATGAGCGCCGCGAGAAAGTCCACCGCGACGATTGAGCCGCACAGTTCCATGTGAATGAACAACGCCGGGGTCTTGCCTCGGCGTTTTTCGTTTGTCATGGGAATGGCATGGATTTGTCGGGCCTCAACATCACGATCATCGGCGCCGGGATCGGCGGTTTGGCGGTGGCGCTTGCGTTGCGGGCGCGGGGCGCGGAAGTGCGCATTCTGGAACAGGCCGAGGCGATCCGCGAGGTGGGCGCCGGAATCCAGATCAGCCCCAATGGCCTGCGCGTTCTTCAGGCGCTGGATTTGGGCGAGGGGTTTCGCCGCATCTCGGTCCGGGGGCGCGCGGTGTCTCTGCGCAACCTGCGTGGGGGCGAGGTGCTGCGGATGGATCTTGCCGGTTTGCCCGAAGATCACAGCTATCGTTTTGTGCATCGCGCCGACTTTGTCGAGCTGCTGGCGGCGCGCGCCCGGGCGGTGGGCGTGCGGGTCCGGTTGTTGCAGAATGTGCGGGATGTGACACCGGGGGCGTCGCCGCGGATCACACTGTGCAACGGTGACGCCACCTGCGCCGATCTGGTGATTGGCGCGGACGGGCTGCATTCAGTGCTGCGTCCGGTGCTGAATGGCGCGGCGCAGCCGTTCTTTACCGGGCAGGTCGCGTGGCGGGCGGTGGTCCCGAACAAAGTCAGCCATCCGGCAGAGGCGCGGGTCCACATGGGCCCCGGTCGGCACATGGTGAGCTATCCGTTGCGCGGCGGCGACATGGTGAACCTTGTCGCGGTGCAAGAGCGCAGCGACTGGGCCGCCGAAGGGTGGAGCCATCGGGACGATGCTGCCAATCTGCGCGCCGCTTTTGCCGGGTTTGGTGGCGTGGTGCCGGGATTGCTGTCGGGGGTGGAAAACCCCGGCCTTTGGGGGCTGTTTCGACATCCCGTCGCGCGGCATTGGCACGGCGATCATGTGGCGCTGCTGGGCGATGCGGCGCATCCGACGCTGCCGTTTCTGGCGCAGGGCGCAAACATGGCGCTGGAGGATGCCTGGGTGCTGGCGGATGCTTTGGCAGGGGCGCGGGACATGGCCGAGGGGCTGGCCACCTATCAGCAGCGGCGGCGCGCCCGCGTGGTCAAGGTGATCGACGCGGCCAGTGGCAACGCGTGGAAATACCACCTGCGCAATCCGCTGGTGCGCGGTGTGGCGCATCTGGGGCTGGGTGTGGTTGGCCGCTTGGCCCCCGGTGCGATGATGCGCAGTTTCGACTGGCTGTACGGGCATGATGTGACCGCCTGACCTCTTCGACCATTGAAGGGGCAGACAGTGCGCGCCTACATGCTAGACATCAGGCAACAAAGGTGGGGGGCTTTTCATGGATACGGTTGACGCGATACCCGAACAGGCGCTGGCGTGGCACCAGTCCGGCGAAGGGGCCGTTCTGGCGACGGTGGTGCAGACATGGGGCTCTGCCCCCCGTCGCGTGGGCAGCCAGTTGGCGATTTCTGGCACTGGCCAGATCGTGGGATCGGTCTCTGGTGGCTGTGTCGAGGGCGCGGTGATTGTCGAGGCGCTGGAGGCGTTGGAAACCGGAGAGCTGCGCGAGTTGGAGTTTGGTGTTTCCGACGACGATGCGTTTGCCGTGGGTCTGGCCTGTGGCGGCACCATCCGGGTGCTGGTGGAACCTGTGGGCGCGGTGATGCCCGAACTGCTGTTGCAGGATTTGGTAGCGGCGCGGGCGGCGCGCACGCCGGTGGCCTATGTGGTGGATCTGGACCGCAGCGACCGCTGGCTGGATCACACCGGGTTTCAGGATCGGTTCCGCATGGATCGCTCTGGCTTTGAACCGGACAGCCGCGTGTTTGTCGGCATCCACAACCCGCCCTTGCGGCTGGTGGTGGTGGGGGCCGTGCATATCGCCCAAGCCCTGCTGCCGATGGCGCGGATCGCGGGTTATGATCCGGCGGTGATCGACCCGCGTGAGGCCTTTGCCTCTGCAGCGCGGTTTCCGGACACGCAATTGCTGCACGATTGGCCGGATGAGGCGGTCGAAAAGCTGGGTCTGGACACGCGCACTGCGCTGGTGCTGCTGACCCATGATCCCAAGCTGGACGATCCGGCGCTGGAAAAGGCGCTGCGGTCGGGGTGTTTCTATATCGGCGCGCTGGGGTCGACGCGGACCCATGCGAAACGGGCCACGCGGTTGAGCGAGGCGGGATTTACCAAAGCTGAAATCGGGCGCATCCATGCGCCGATTGGGTTGGACATCGGGGCCGCCAGCCCGGCAGAGATCGCGGTGTCGGTGATCGCCCAGATGACTCAGGTGCTGCGACAGGGCGACAGGCGATGAAATTTGGCACCCTTTCGCTGGATCACGCCGAGGGCGCGGTGCTTGCGCATTCCGTTGCCTTGGACAAGGGGCGGCTGCGCAAGGGCCGCGTTCTGAGCGCCGAGGATGTGGAGACCCTGCGCGGTGTCGGGCTGAGCGAGGTGATCGCCGCCCGGCTAGAGGCGGGTGATCTGGGCGAGGATGTTGCCGCCGCGCGGTTGGCGCAGGCGCTTGTGCCCGATCCAGAACGGGCGGGCCTGCGGATTGGCAAGGCCGCCACGGGTCGGGTGAACCTGCACGCCGAGGCCCCCGGCGTGATCGAAGTTTTGGCAGACCGTATCCACGCGCTGAACGCGCTGCATCCGATGATCACCGTGGCGACCGTGCGCGAATGGCAGCGGGTGGCGGCGGGCAGCATGGTGGCGACGGTCAAGATTATCTCTTATGCGGTGCCAGAGGCGGCGCTGGAGGCGGCCTGTCTTGCGGCGCAATCGGCGCTGCGGCTGCGGCCTGTGGTTTGTCGGACCGCGCAACTGATCCAGACCACGGTGGACGGCAAGGACAACGGCGACAAGGGGCAGGCGGTGACGCAGGACCGGCTGGACCGGCTGGGCGTCACCCTTGGCCCGCAACAGGTGGTGCCGCACCGGGCAGAGCCGCTGGCCAAGGCCATCGGCGAAACGCAGGCGGATATCGTGTTGATCCTGACCGGCTCTGCCACCTCTGATCTGTTTGATGTCGCGCCCGAAGCCGTGCGGCAGGCGGGTGGCAGCGTGACCCATTTCGGGATGCCGGTCGATCCAGGCAATCTGTTGTTTTTTGGCACGCTTCAGGGCCGTCCGGTGATCGGTCTGCCGGGGTGTGCGCGTGCGCCTGCGTTGAACGGCGCCGATTTTGTGCTGGAACGGCTGCTGTGCGGCGTGCCGGTCACGTCGCAGGACATCGCGGGTATGGGCGTGGGCGGCCTGCTCAAGGAAATCCCGGCGCGTGGGCGATTGCGCGAGGCGTAGGCGGATCAGGCGGGCGCGTCGGCGATCAAGTCGATCAGGGCAGAGCGGCCGCTGTGGCCTGCGCCCTCGTCCAGATCCTTTTCGTAGCTGTCGAGCCGCAGTATGGTCAGATCCGGGAACGCATCACGCAACAGCGTTTCGGTATACATAAAATCCGGGTTGCCCGGACCGCCGGTGCCATAGTCCACCTGCTTCGGCGCATAACCGTGCAACATCAGCCGTCCGCCGGGGGCCACGGCACGGCGTATGCTGTCAAAGACGGTTGCGCGCTCTGCCGGGTTGAGAAACTGGATGAAGACAGCAACGACGAGGTCATAGGGGGCTGCGTCCCACGGCCAATCCTCGATGGTCGAGACCGTGAACTTTGGTGTGACGCCGGCACCTTTGGCCAGTTTTGCGGCCTTGGCGATGGCATTGGGCGACAGATCAAAGGCCGTCACGTCGCAGCCTTGCTGCGCCAGCCAGACGCTGTTGCGTCCTTCGCCGTCCGCGACACAGAGCGTGCGCGCGCCATGTGGAATCAGGCCGGCATGGGCGGTCAGAAAACCTGAAGGTGCGGTGCCAAAGACATAGGTGTCTGTCGCGTAACGCTGATCCCAAGTCATCGAAGGGGCCCATCCCAAGCTGTTCGGAAAAGAAAAAGCCCGCCTGAACCGGCGGGCTTGGACTGGATCACTGCAAGGATCGCAGACAAGGTCACTTGGCCGACGGGCCAATCATCATGACCATCTGGCGGCCTTCCATTCTTGGCATGTTCTCGACCTTGCCTATTTCCTTGACGTCCTCGGCGACGCGTTCCAGCAGCTCACGGCCCAGATTCTGGTGAGCCATCTCGCGGCCACGGAACCGCAGGGTGATCTTCACCTTGTCGCCATTTTCGAGGAATTTGAAGACGTTGCGCATCTTGACCCCGTAGTCATGGATATCCGTATTGGGACGGAATTTCACTTCCTTGACTTCGATGATCTTCTGTTTCTTGCGCGCTTCGGCCTCGCGTTTCTGGGTTTCATACTTGAACTTGCCGAAGTCCATGATCTTGCAGACCGGCGGCGCGGCGTTTGGAGAAATCTCCACAAGATCGAGTCCGGCCTGTTCGGCCATCTCCATCGCGCGTGCGGGTGTGACAACGCCGACGTTTTCGCCTTCGGCGCCGATCAGACGGATTTCAGGGGCCCGGATGCGATCATTGACGCGGGGGCCTGTGTCGCGCGTTGGCGGCGCGTTGTGCGGTCTGCGGGCTATTGGAATGCTCCATTTGCGGTTTTTTCAAGTCGGCAAGGTAAACTTGCCTTCATAGGCTTTCAAGCGGCAAATCTGTGCTTGTGCGTGCTCATTCAAGTGTTTCCCCCTTGCGAACACCGTTTACCGGGCGCAAACCCAGTGCAGGAGGCCCCGCGCAGCATCGCATGGGGCGAAATGCGATGGAGGTTCCCATGCGAAACCTGATCCTCGTGATCGTGGCGGCCGCGGCCGCAGTGGGCGGTTATTTGTGGTATACGGGCCAAACGCCCGAAGAGGCGGCCCCGGTCGCAAGCGAAACAGTGGACAAGGCCAAGGACGCGGTCAAGGACGCTGCTGAAACCACAACCGATGTGGCCAAAGACGCGGTCGATGCAACAGTCGACGCGGCTAAGGATGCCGGTGAGACGGCCGTTGATGCTGCCAAGGACGCTGTCGACACCACGGTTGATGCGGCCAAGGCCGCAGCGGACGCAACCGTCGACGCGGCAGAAACCGCGCTGGCGGATGCTGCCAAGGATGTGGCCGAGGGGCAAGCCAAACTGGGCGATGCGCTGTCTGACGTCGTCGACGCGACGGTGGACACTGCAAAGGATGCGGTCGATGCGACTGTGGACACGGCAAAAGATGCCATGGATGGCACCGTGGATGCCGCCAAGGACGCAACGGACGCGGTGGACACCGCTTTGACCGCAGATCCTGCTGCTGATGTTGCCGATGCGGTGGACCCGGTGGTTGAGCCGGTGGAAACCGCAGAGCCGGTTCTGGAGCCCTCCGAGGCAGCCGATCCCGTGGTCGAGCCTGTTGAGACAGCTGAACCTGCGGCGGCCCCTGTTGAAGCTGTGGAACCTGCGGCTGAGCCGATTGAGACAGCCGAGCCTGCGGCAGAACCTGTCGAGACCGCTGAGCCTGCGGCGGAGCCTGTCGAGACCGCTGAGCCTGTGGCGGAGCCGGTTGAGACAGCTGAACCTGCCGCTGAGCCAGTTGAGACGGCTGAACCTGCCGTCGCGCCTGCGGATGCCGCCGAGCCGGAGATCGAAGAGCTGTTGACGGTTGAGGGCTTCGATTACGACAAAGTTGCCGAGTACATCGACGATTCCGAACTCAACACGATTGCCAAGACCGGCGCCAAGGCGCTGCTGGAGCAGGCCAAGAATAACCCTGACGCGTTGCAGGGTATTCTAGACAGCCTGAAAGAGACGCTGGGCCTCTGATCCCACGTCACCTAGACAAGAAAGAAAGCCCCCGCCGGATCGGCGGGGGCTTTTTCATGCCGCGTGGGCACGGCGCATATGGATGAGGTCGTTCAGTCGAGGAAGGCTTTTTCGACGACGTAATGCTGGGGATCGGAATTGGCCCCTTCGACAAGGCCATAACCTTCGAGCATCTCTTTCAATTCCAGATTAAAGGCGAGGTTGCCGCAGATCATGGCGCGATCCGTCTCGGGTGTCAGGACCGGCACGCCCAGATCCGAGAACGCCTCACCAGAGCGCATCAGGTCGGTGATGCGGCCCAACTTGGGGCTCTCTTCGCGGGTGGTGGTGGGGTAGTATTTGATCTTGTTCCAGAACCCGTCACCGATCACTTCGGACAGCAGCTCGTCGGTCTTCAGCGATTCAATGATGTCACGGCCATAAGTCAGCTCACCAACCTCGCGGCAGGTGTGGGTGATGATGATTTCATCGTAATCCTCATAGGTTTGCGGCTCGCGCAGCAGCGACGAGAACGGCGCAAAGCCGGTGCCGGTGGCGAACAGCCACAGCCGCTTTCCCGGCAACAGCGCGTCATGTACCAGCGTGCCAACGGGTTTGGGACGTAGGATGATCTGATCGCCCACCGCGATATGTTGCAGGCGCGAGGTCAGCGGGCCGTCGGGCACCTTGATCGAGTAGAACTCCAACTCCTCATCCCAAGACGGCGAGGCGATGGAATAGGCGCGCAAAAGCGGTTTTTGCTTGCCGGTCTTTGGGTCGGGGTCTCCCATCAGGCCAATCATGACAAACTCACCCGAGCGAAAGCGCAGGGACGCAGGCCGGGTGCAGCGGAAGGAAAACAGCCGGTCGGTGTAATGTTTGACCTGCGTCACGGTCTGGGTATCCGGAACGGCAAGTTTGCGGGGGGCTGGGGTTTCGGCGGCAGTGGCTTCGGTCACGGGCGTCATCTCTGTCATAGGGTCCTTTGCCGGTTGGTTTAACCGACACCTCATATCTAGCTTTGATCTGTGTCAGGTGAAACGCGGCCCTTGAGCGCGGGCGGAGGCAGCACCCGGTTGGGCACTGCCTGCTTTATCGGGCGCGTGAAAGGGGTCAGGCGGTGCCGCGCACGCGGGCCTGATAGTCATGCGCTTGCCAGTCGGCGCGAAAGATCCATTGATCCTGCGGCTGGCGTTCTGCCAGTGCCTCGTCAATCTCGATCTCGTCGAAACCTGCGCGGCGCGCCATGGCGTATTGGTCGGCGATCACATGGCCTCGTGCCCGCAACTGGCCCTTGTAGCCGCGCAGCCGCAGCAGGCGGGCCAGAGTGAATCCACGCCCGTCCGCAAAGCTGGGAAAGTCGATGCGGATCATCCGGGTGGTCTGGTTGAACTCCAGCGTGGCCGGGTCGGTGTCAGACGGCAGGTCCAGCGCGATGGGCGCGTCAAAACCTTCGGTCCAGTCTTCGGCGTGAAAGCCGGTGTCGCGCACGATGACGCTCATGCCTGTTCTCCTTGCTTGGTGCCGTTTGGAACGGTGTTTCTGACGGGGCGTCCATTGACGAAATGGATGCCGCATTCTTCCTTGGCCTGCCCGCGCCAGCGGCCTGAGCGGGGATCTTCACCCGGGGCCACCTTGGAGGTGCAGGGTTGGCACCCGATCGACGGATACCCCTGCGCCACCAGCGGATGCCGGGGCAGGCGGTTTTCTTCCATGTAGGCGCGCACGTCCTCTGGGGTCCAATGGGCCAGCGGATTCAGTTTGATCCGGCCGGTGTCTTCTTCGACCTCAAAGAAATTGAGCGCCGCGCGGGTGCCGGACTGATAGCGTTTGCGCCCAGTGATCCAGCCGTCATAGCCGTCCAGCGCCGCGTTCAGCGGTTCGGTCTTGCGCAGCGCGCAGCAGGCATCGGTGTCCGACAGGCGCAGCGCGCCGTAGGGGTCGCGGCTGTCCAGCGTGGCACGGTCGGCCTTGATGATGCGCAGGTTCTCCAGCCGCAGCCGTTCGGCCACCTCCTGCTGGTAGGTCAGCGTTTCCGCAAACAGCAGGCGCGTGTCGATGAACAGGACCGGGGTCTTGCGGTCGACCATCGCCACGAGGTGCAACAGCGCCACCGATTCCGCCCCGAAGGACGACACCATCGCCAGTTCACCCGCGTCCGGGTCGCGCAGCGCGCCCTCCAGCACCGAGGTTGCGCTGTGATGGCGATAGCGTGCGTTCAGGCTGTCGACGCGGTTTCGCAGTTCTGAATGGTTCAGATCACGCGGCATTGGCCTTACGCTCCTGCGGACCGTAGAGCGCCTCCTTGAACGGGTCCATGCCAAGGCGCCTGAACGCCTGAAGAAAGGTCTCTTCTGGGGCCTCGCGGTGGGTCAGGTAGGCGTCGACGATACGCTCGATGGCTGGCACGATTTCCTCGGCCGGAAAGCCGGGGCCGGTGCGCTGGCCAAGGGCCGCGGTTTCGGTGTGATCGCCGCCCAGCGTGATCTGGTAGTTTTCGATGCCCGCACGATCCAGACCCAGAATACCGATATGGCCGACGTGGTGGTGGCCGCAGGCGTTGATGCAGCCCGAGATCTTGATCTTGAGATCGCCGATTTCGTGCTCATTCTTCAGGTCGTCAAAGCGGGTGGCGATTTCCTGTGCGATCGGGATCGAGCGGGCAGTGGCCAGCGCGCAGTAGTCCATGCCGGGGCAGGCGATGATATCGCTGATCTTGCCGATGTTCGCCGTCGCCAATCCGTGCGCCTTCAGCCGGGCGTGGATTTCGGGCAGGTCGTCGCGGTGGACGTGTGGCAGGATGACGTTCTGCTCATGGCTGATGCGCAGTTCATCGTGGCCGAATTCCTCGGCGATGTCGGCCATGACACGCATCTGTTCGGCACTGGCGTCGCCCGGCGTTTCGCCGTGCGCCTTGAGGCTGATTTGGACGATGACATGGCCCGCGGCGCGGTGCTCGGCCAGGTTGGTATCGGCCCACGACCGAAAGATGGGGTCAGAGTTGTAAGTGCGCTCAAAGGCCGAAACAGGGCGTTTAGCGAACGATGGCGCGGCAAACTGGGCTTTTATGGCATCATAAAGGGCCAAATCGGCACCATTGAAGGCGGCTTTGGTCTCGGCAAAGCGGTCCTGAACAAGACGGCGGATTTCGTCGATGCCGTGTTCATGCACGGTGATCTTGATGCGCGCCTTGTACTTGTTGTCACGACGGCCCAGCAGGTTCCAAACGGACACGGTCGCCTCGACAAAGGGCAACAGGTCGGCCTGCGGCACGAAGTCCGCCAACACCTTGCCAATCATCGGCGTGCGGCCAAGGCCACCACCGACCAGCACCTGATAGCCGATTTCACCGTCCCGTTCGACGATGCGGATGCCGATGTCATGCGCGGCGGTCACGGCGCGGTCGTTTGGGCTGCCTGTGACTGCGATCTTGAACTTGCGCGGCAGGAACTGAAACTCCGGGTGGTCGGTGGACCATTGGCGCAGCAGTTCCGACACTGGGCGCGGATCGGCGATCTCATCCGCTGCCGCCCCGGCAAAGTGATCGGCGGTCACATTGCGGATGGTGTTGCCAGAGGTTTGGATGGCGTGCATCTGCACCTCTGCCAGCGCGTCCAACATATCCGGCACGTCGCCCAGTTCGGGCCAGTTGTACTGAATATTCTGGCGCGTGGTGAAGTGGCCATACCCCTTGTCCCAGCGTTCCGCGATATAGGCCAATTGGCGCATCTGACCGCTGTTGAGCGTGCCATAGGGAATGGCGACGCGCAGCATGTAGGCATGAAGTTGCAGGTAAAGTCCATTCATCAGGCGCAGTGGTTTGAACTCATCCTCGGTCAAAGAACCGTCGATGCGGCGTTCTACCTGCGCGCGGAACTGGCGGTTGCGCTCTGCCACAAAGGCGGCGTCGAAGTCGGAATAGCTATACATGGTCGTCTCCTTGGCGCGGCGGACGCGCGTGGGGTCGGAAAGGGATCAGAGCTCGGCCTGTTTGCCGTGCGCATAGTTGGATGGGCCTTTGCGGCGGAACGCCTCGCGGAAATGCGTGGGTTCTGGCCCGTCGGCACCGGCTTTCATATCGGCGAGGTAGACGCCGACCACCTCGGCGTGCCGGGCGCTGGCCTCGACAAGGCGCAATTGGGCGTGGGCCTCATCGGTCATCAGTTCCGCCTCGCGCAGGTCGGGGCTCCACCGATCATCCTCGGTCAGATAGACGACGTCGCCAGCGAGGAGGGCATTTGCGGTGACGACTTTGGGAGTGAAGCTACGGGCCATGGGAAAGCCTCCTGATCGAATGTTGTCGCGGGCAGGCCATCGCGGGGGGCGAGGCCGAAAAGCATGAGGGCAGGGCCGTTGAGATCGGCCTCACCCAGATCATTGGATAGGCGGTCGAGCGTGGTGCCCAACACCCGCTGGTCGGGGCGTGAGGCGTTTTCGACCACGGTGACGGGCGTGTCGGGGGCGGCACCGTGCATCAGCAGGCGGCCTTGCAGGAAATGCGCTGCGCGCTTGGCCATGTAGATCGCGGCGACTTCACCGGGGCGTGCAAGGCTGCGCCAGTCGTGATCGGCAAAGCCCTGCATATCGTGGCCGGTGAGGATGCGTGCGCTGGCGTTGCGGCCACGTTTGGTCAACGACTGGCCAATGCTGGCAACGGCGGCAGAGGCGGCGGTGATGCCGGGGACGACGTCATAGGACAGTCCCGCCTCCAGCACGGCCTCGACCTCTTCGTCCAGACGGCCAAAGACGGTGCAATCGCCGCCTTTGAGGCGAACCACTTGCGCACCTTCCAACCCATGTTGAACGACAAGTGCGTTGATGTCTTCCTGTTTGGCGGAGGGGCCAAAGCCGGTCTTGCCGACGTCGATCATGGTCGCCTCGCGGCGGGCCAGTTCAAGGATCGGCTGCGGCACAAGGCGGTCGTGGATCACCACGTCGGCGGCGTCCAGCGCCTTGCGCGCCTTGAGCGTCAGCAGGTCCGGATCGCCGGGACCAGCCCCGACAAAGGAGATATGGCCGGGCCGTTCGGGGCGCGTCAGGTGGCGGGCCAGCAGATCATCCAGTGCCCGATCGACGGCCTCTGTGCCCTGCGTGATCGCGCGGGGGCCTGCGTTGAAATAATAGTCCTGCCAGAAATCACGGCGCGCACGGCCAAAGGGCAGCGCCTCGGCCATCTTGCGGAACCCTTTGCCGATGCGGGCTAGGGTGCCCAGCGTTGCGGGCAGGCGTTCCTCAAGGTCGGCCTTGATGGCGCGCGCCAGCACGGGGGCTGCACCCTCTGTGCCGATGGCAATGGTCACGGGGTCGCGGTCGACAATGGCGGGGGTGATGAACTGACTATCTTCGAGGTTGTCAACGATATTGACCAGTGCGCCGTCGGCGCGGGCCAGCGCGGCTGTGCGGCCGTCTTCGGCGTCGTCCTCATTGGCGGCATAGAACAGCGCGGCACACTGCGCGTCGCCCGGTTCCAGTGCCCGCGGCACCAGAGTCAGCGCGCCTTCGGCGGCCCAGGTCAGGATCTGGTGGTCCGCCTCGGCCGCAAAGACAAAGATTACCGCCTGAGTCTTGAGCAGCAGGCGCAGTTTGGCCAACGCCGCCGCGCCGCCACCGGACACAACCACCCGCCGCCCGGCGAGATCGAGGAAGATCGGAAAGTGCTGCACGAAAGATCTCCTTGCTTCTGTGCTTATATATAGGAAATTGTCCCGGCATTTGGCTATGGGGCTGGCGAACTAAGGAAATATGTTCTAATTTTCGCGGTGTGCGGGGCGTTTGTCCCATGATGAGCCACAGGAGAGAACAGCCGTGAAGATCGACGCCACCGACCGGAAAATCCTTGCGGAACTGCAGCGCGATGCCGGGCAGTCCTTGGACGAGATCGCCAAGAAGGTGGGGTCCTCCAAGACCCCGGTCTGGAACCGGATTCGCAAACTGCGTGAGGGCGGCGTGCTGGGTCAGCAGACCGTGGTTCTGGATGCCGAAAAGCTGGGGTTTGAGGCGTGCTTCTTTGTCCTGATCCGCACGTCTGAGCATGAGGCAGAGTGGCAGGCAAAATTCCTCAAGGCTTTGAGGGAACGGCCAGAAGTGCAAGAAGCGCACCGTCTGGCGGGCGACATCGACTATATCCTGAAGGTGCGGGTCAAGAACGCGCGCGCCTATGATGCCTTTTACCAGGCGCTGATTTCAGAGGTGAAGGTGCACAATGTCACCGCACTGTTGTCGATGGAAGAGATCAAGGCGACGACGGCTTTGCCCCTTTGATCGGGGCTAGGCGGTGTTGACCTCAAGGCTTCGGAGCCCGTGGAAGTGATAGAGGTTGGCGAAGCGCGGCGGCGTGGTCAGGCGCATGTCTGGCAGGCGTCCGAACAGGATCGGCAGGGCAATTTGCAGTTCCAGCCGGGCCAGCGGCGCGCCGACGCAGAAATGTAGTCCCGCGCCGAAACTGGTGTTGGCACTGAGGGGGCGCGCAGGGTCGAGCCGGTCGGGGTCAGTCCAGACCAAAGGGTCACGATTGGCCGCTGCCAGCATCAACGCCACTTGATCGCCGCGCTGAAAGGTGTGGTCGAAAACCTCTACCGTTTCATAGGTATAGCGCGTGAACATGTGCAGCGGCGGGTCAAAGCGCAAGATTTCCTCGACCACCGGCTCTGCATTGTCGGGGGTGATTGACGTCCCGGTCTCAAGCAGGGCTTTGATGCCGTTGCCCATGGTGTGCACCGTCGCCTCATGACCGGCGTTCAGCAGCAGGATGCAGGTGGTGATTAGCTCCTCCGTCGAAAGTTTCTCACCCGCTTCTTCGGCGGCGATCAGATGGGTGATGAGATCATCGGCCGGGTGTTTGCGACGGGTTTCGATGTAGTCGGCCAGAAAGGCAGAAAACTCTTGCGCGGCCTGTGCTGCGGCCTCTTCGATGGCCCGGTCGCGGCGGGCCTGATAGATAGAGACCATGGCGTTGGACCATGCCAGCAGTTGATCGGCGTGGGCCTCGGGTACACCCAGCAGGCGGCAGATGACAATCACCGGCAGCGGCGCGCAAAAGGCGGGCAGCAGGTCGACGGGCCCGTCAGGAAAGCGGTCGATCAGGTCGTGCGACAGTAGCGCGATCTCGGGCGCCAGTTCTTTGATCCGGCGCGAGGTGAAGGCGCGCAGCACCAGCCCACGCAGCCGGGTGTGGCGCGGCGGTTCCAGTTCCAGCATGGAATGCGCCTCGACCGCGTAGAACGGGATCAGATGCGGTGCGATGTCCGGCGCCATCTCAGGCGGGATCTCGCGGCCAAAGCGGCGATCGCGCAGCAGCGCACTGACCGCCCGGTGCGATACCGCGCAAGGCATTGCGTACTCTTGCCAATAAGCCAGATCACCGCCCGCGCGCATCGTCTCGTAGAACGGATAGGGGTTCTGGACGAACCGCGGTGCGGTCGGGTCTTGGGAAAATGCCATCATGGAGAGATGCTTGGCGCGTCTTGTCCGCCATGGCAAGGGGGCGCTATGACTGGCTTCCATGAAGGACAGAGCGTCAACACGGATCCTGATCGTCGGCTGCTTTCTGGCCGCTGTCGCTGTGCTGGGCTGGGTGGTTTGGGCGACCAGCCACGCCGAGGCCCTACGTCAGGTTCACGCGCGGGGTCAGTCGGACCTTGCATTGGCGGCAGACCGGCTGATGACGGGGTTGCAACGGTATCGGTCGCTGGCGGTGACGCTGGTGGACCACCCGATTCTGAGCGCTCTGCATCGTGGCGGATCGCGGGCGGATGCCGAGGCGCTGTTGCTGCGCAATGCCGACAGATCCGGTGCCTTGACTGCGCTCTATGCCGACCGCGAGGGGCGGGTGCTGGCGGCGGCTCATGGTGAGACCCCCGATGACCTGATGGCCCAACCATGGTTCCTGCGCGCAGTAAACGGGGCGTTGGGGGCCGATCATGGCATCGGTCCGCGCCTTGGCAGGCGGTCCTATATCTACGCCGCGCCGCATTTCGGCGCAAATGGCCGGGTTCAGGGGGTGCTGGTGCTGGCGGTGGATATTGAGGCGCTGGAACGGGAATGGAGCGGGTCACGCCCGGCGGTGTTCTTTACCGATGAGCTCAATCAGGTTTTTGTCACCAACCGGTCGGAACTGCTGTTCTGGCAACGCACGCCAGACGCGCTGATCGGACCGGGCGGCAAATTGGCGCCTTTGGAGGTGCGACATGTGGCCGGGTTCGAAATCTGGGAAGTGGCGCTCAGTGCCTATGTGCCGCGCCGCGCGCTGCATCTGACACAGGAATTGCCGGTCATCGGCCTGACCGGAGAGGCGTTGATGGATGTCGCCCCGGCGCGTCGGCTGGCGTGGCTCCAGACCATGGCCGTGACAGTGCTGTGTCTGTTCTTTGGCTCGTTGCTGTTTCTGGCGACAGAGCGGCGGCGCACCCTCAGCATCGCCAACGCGCGACTGGAGGGGCGGGTTCGGGCGCGCACGCAGGATCTGGAACAGGCCAACAGCGCGCTGCGCCGCGAAGTGGCCGAACGCGAAGAGGCCGAGGCAGCGCTGCGCCGCGCGCAGGCGGAACTGGTCGAGGCGGGCAAGCTGAGCGCCCTTGGCCAGATGTCTGCCGGCATCAGCCATGAGCTGAACCAGCCGCTGATGGCGATCGGACAGTTCGCCGAGAACGGTACGGCCTTTCTGGACAAGGGACGCCCGGACAAGGCGCGCGCCAACCTTGACCGGATCGCGGGGCTGGCGGCGCGGGCGGCGCGGATCATCAAGAACCTGCGCGCCTTTGCCCGCAATGAGGCCGAACCGATGGGCAAGGTCGATGTGGTGGCCGTTTTGACCTCGGCTGTGGAACTGACAGAGGCGCGGTTGCAAAATGATGGCGTAGCTCTAGCGTGGCAACCCTCGGACTGGCCCGGCCCGGTTTGGGTCAACGGCGGAGAGGTGCGATTGGGGCAGGTCTTTGTCAATCTGATCAATAATGCCGCCGACGCGATGGCCGGGCAGGTGGATAAGGCGATCTGGATTTCGCTGGTTCTGGGCGATCGGCTAGAGGTACGGATGCAGGACAGCGGACCGGGCATCGCCGACCCCGACAAAGTGTTCGAGCCGTTCTATTCCACCAAACAGGTGGGCGAGGGGATGGGGCTGGGTCTGTCGATTTCGTACGGATTGATCGAGAGTTTTGGCGGGCGCATTCGCGGCACCAATACGGACAAGGGCGCACTGTTTTCGGTGGAGTTGGACTATTGGCAGGAAGAAATGGCGGCATGATGAACAATGCCCTTCGTCCCGACCCGTTGCCCGGACGCCTGATGGATATGAGGCAACTATGGCGGTAACACGGGTTCTGCTGGTGGATGACGACGCGGCGGTGCGTGAGGCGCTGGGGCAGACGCTGGAATTGGCAGATTTTGACGCGCTGACGGCGGGCTCATTTGTCGAGGCCAAGGATCACATCGGCCCCGCGTTCGACGGGATCATTGTCTCTGATATCCGGATGCCGGGGCGCGACGGCTTTCACTTGCTGGAATATGCGCGCGGACAGGATCCCGACCTGCCGGTGATCCTGCTGACCGGCGAAGGGGATATTCCCATGGCCGTGCGCGCGGTGTCGCAAGGGGCCTTTGATTTTCTGGAAAAGCCATGCAGCCCCGCGGACTTCACCGCGGTGGTGGAGCGCGCGTTGCGGACCCGGTCGCTGGTGTTGGAAAACCGCCGCCTGAAACAAGAGCTGGAAACCGGCGACCCGGCGGCGCGGCTGATCTTTGGTGTCTCGCCGCTGGCAGAACGGTTGCGCGCCCGGGTCCGTATGGCGGCGCGGGCCGGGACAGAGGCCTTGGTCACGGGGCCGCCGGGGTCGGGGATTTCCAAGGTTGCAGAGGTCATTCACCTGTCTTCGCCTCGCGCCAAAGGCCCGTTCGAGAAACGCGCCGCCGCCGGTCTGGACCGGGATGAATTGCAGACGCTTTGGCACCGTTGCGCCGGCGGAACCCTGTTTCTGGACGGCATTGGTAGCCTCAGTCAGGACACCCAACTGGCGCTGATCGACCTGATGGAACTTGGCGGTGCGGTGCTGATCGGTGGCAGTTCACTGGACCTTGCCGCCGCTGCTGAAGGCGGCGACATGTCAAGCGACCTCTACTATCGGCTGGAGGTCTGCCATGTCCGCATCCCGACATTGGCAGAACGCCCGGAGGATATTCCGGTACTGTTCCGACACTATGTCGCTCAGGCTGCCGAGCAAGCGGGACTGATCCCACCGGAAGTGACCGAAGAAGTGATTGCTGGGATCTTGGCACAAGACTGGCCGGGTAACGCACGCGCATTGATGAGCGCGGCCATGCGGTTTGTGCTGGGGTTGGGGGACGTGGCGGTGTCCGACAATAACCTGGGGCTGAACGAACGGCTGGCGCAGGTGGAAAAATCTCTGTTGATCGAGGCGTTGCGCAAGGCCGATGGACAAGCGCGTCTTGCGGCAGCGGCGCTGAAGTTGCCGCGCAAGACCTTTTACGACAAGCTGGCCAAATACGGGCTGAAGCCCGAAACCTATCGCGGCTGAAACCGTCCCGTCGTGTGTCATTTGATTGTGCGCAGATCGCGCAGTCAGGCAGACGTGTCGATCTTTCCGCAAGGGTCAATAGATCGTCAAATCCGGTCGAATCGGTCAGGTGGGTCGATCATGCCAACGTCTGCCAACGGCATGGGGAGATTCGGCACCCGGACGGAAATTGTGCGGATTTCCGCACTGGGAGCCGAGAAACCTGTGCGGAGAATCACACTGCCGCAGGTTCCCGACACTGGTTGTCGGAACCGTTCGACCAGCAACGCTCTGAAATAAAATACTAAAAACCGAAGTCGGCCCGACTTCACGACTCACACTTGCTATGATTCGCGCCTAACGGCTTTGATACGGGCATTCGGTGCCCGAGGAGGGGTTCCGCAACACGTCCAACATGTATCTGGGAGGATACTCATGAAAAAGTTTCTGATGACCGCCGTGGCGGCTGCCGCATTGATGTCTGGCGCTGCCACCACCGCACAGGCCGCCTGTGACGAAGGTGAGCTTGTCATCAAGTTCAGCCATGTCACCAACACCGACCGTCACCCCAAAGGCATCGCCGCGACCCTGTTGATGGAACGCGTCAATGCCGAGATGGACGGCAAGGCCTGCATGGAAGTGTTCCCGAACTCGACGCTGTATAACGACGATCAGGTGCTTGAGGCGATGCTGCAAGGCGACGTCCAACTGGCCGCGCCGTCGCTGTCGAAGTTCGAGCAGTTCACCAAGCAGTTCCGCATTTTTGACCTGCCGTTCATGTTCAAGAACATCGACGCAGTCGACGCGTTCCAGAACTCTGACACTGGTCAGGCGATGAAGGAATCGATGGTTCGTCGCGGTCTGCTGGGGCTGGCATTCTGGCACAATGGCGTGACGCAGATTTCCGCCAACAAGCCGCTGATGTCGCCTGCCGACGCCAAGGGCCTGAAATTCCGGGTTCAGCCTTCGGACGTGCTGAAGGCCAACATGGAAGCCTTGGGTGCAAGCCCGCAGCCGATGGCCTTTTCCGAAGTGTACGGCGCGCTGCAAACCGGCGTTGTGGACGGTCAGGAAAACACATGGTCCAACATCTATGGCCAGAAGTTCTTTGAGGTTCAGGACGGCATCACCGAAACCAACCACGGTGTGATCGACTATCTGGTCGTGACCAATGTGGACTGGTGGGAAGGTCTGGACGCGGACGTCCGTGACCAATTGTCGACCATCATCGCCGAGGTGACAGAGGCACGCAACTCTGAGTCCTTCAAGGTCAACCAAGAAGCCAAAGAGGCGATCATCGCCGCAGGTGGCGTGGTCCGCGAACTGAATGCCGAACAGCGTCAGGCCTGGGTCGACGCGATGAAGCCGGTCTGGGAGCAGTTTGTCCAGGATGTGGGTCAGGACAACATCGACGCGGCACAGGCGATCAACGAAAGCATGTAACAGGCCGGAATGCCTGTGACCCGGCCCCTGTGAACGGATAGGGGCCGGGTTTTTTGTATCCGCAAACGGGACGACGAGGGGGGACCATGTCAGCTCACAATCCACCGAACGGGATGTTCGGGCGTTTCATCGATGAACTGGAAGAGACGGTGATAGCGCTCATTCTGGGTGCCATGACGATCATCACCTTCATCAACGTGGTCCTGCGCTATGGCGTGAACAGCAGGTTCGGGCGCTGGATCGAGGACTCGTTGGGCGTGGATCTGCCCGGCGGTCTGATCTGGGGGCTGGAGGCGACGTCTTTCCTGTTTGCCTGGCTGGTGCTGTTCGGGGTCAGCTATGCAGTCAAGAAGACCGCCAATCTGGGGGTCGATGCGGTTCTGAACCTCGTGTCTGCGCCCGTCCGCAAGACCCTGACCCTGATCGCGGCGGCCGTCTGCATTGCATATGCTTTCCTGCTGCTTAAGGGCGCGTGGGACTACTGGGCGAACTTTATCAACCTGCCACAGACGACCGGGCGCTGGTTTCCGACTGGATTTGAGGAAATGAAGCGCACCTCCTATCGCAGCTGGTACGAGGTCGTCGACATTCGGATGCCAGAGTGGCTGCGGTTCATTGAGCCGTGGGTCAATGAAGGCGAAGCCTATGAAAAAATCCCGCGCTTTATTCCCTATTTCATCCTGCCTTTTGGCGCGGCCTTGCTGTTGCTGCGGTTCGTTCAGGCGACGGTGCGCGTCTGGCGCGGCCATGAAGACAGCTTGATCGTCAGCCACGAAGCCGAAGACGCGGTCGAAGACGTCGCGCATCTGAACAAGGACTGATCCCATGGATGTTGTCATTCTCTTCGCCATGGTGATCGGCCTGATGCTGATCGGCGTGCCGATTGCTGTCTCGCTCGGGTTTTCCTCGATCGTCTTTCTGCTGGTGCTCAGCGACACCTCGTTGGCCTCGATCGCGCAGACCTTCTTTCAGGCAATGGCGGGGCACTATACGCTGCTGGCGATCCCGTTCTTTGTCTTGGCCTCATCGTTTATGTCGACGGGCGGCGTGGCGCAGCGGATCATCCGCTTTTCCATCGCCTGTGTCGGGCACCTGCCGGGGGGCCTTGCCATTGCGGGCGTCTTTGCCTGCATGTTGTTCGCCGCGCTGTCTGGGTCGTCGCCGGCAACTGTTGTGGCTATTGGCTCCATCGTGATCGCCGGGATGCGGCAGGTGGGGTACTCCAAGGACTTCGCCGCCGGTGTCATCGCCAACGCGGGCACACTGGGCATCCTGATCCCGCCGTCCATCGTGATGGTGGTTTATGCCTCGGCCACCGATGTATCGGTTGGCCGGATGTTCATGGCCGGGGTCATTCCGGGGCTGATGGCGGGCACCATGCTGATGGCGACGATCTACATCATCGCCCGCGTCCGCAGCCTGCCGAAGGGCGAATGGAAAGGCTGGGGAGAGGTGGCCGAGTCCGGCGGCGATGCGCTCTGGGGTCTGTTGCTGATCGTGATCATCCTTGGCGGCATCTATGGTGGTATCTTTACCCCCACAGAGGCGGCGGCGGTTGCGGCGGTTTACGCCTTTATCATCGCCACCTTTGTCTATCGCGACATGGGGCCGCTGGCGAACAAGGAGGGCGGGCCGAACACGCCTTTGATGCGCAAGCCTATCGCGCTGGTGACTGCGTTTTTCCACAAGGACACCAAGGACACGCTGTTCGAGGCGGGCAAGCTGACGGTGACGCTGATGTTCATCATCGCGAACGCGCTGATCCTCAAGCATGTGCTGACCGATGAGCAGATCCCGCAGAAGATTGCGGGGGCGATGCTGGACGCGGGCTTTGGTCCGATCATGTTTCTTGTGATCGTCAACGTGATCCTGCTGATCGGCGGCCAGTTCATGGAGCCGTCGGGCCTGCTGGTGATCGTGGCGCCGCTGGTGTTTCCGATCGCGCTGCAACTGGGCATCGATCCGATCCATCTGGGCATCATCATGGTGGTGAACATGGAGATCGGGATGATCACGCCGCCTGTGGGTCTGAACCTTTTCGTGACCTCGGGTGTGGCGGGCATGCCGATGATGCGGGTGGTGCGGGCGGCGCTGCCGTTCCTGGCGGTGCTGTTCGTCTTCCTGATCATGGTGACATATATTCCGATCATCTCGACGGTGCTGCCGGACGCGGTGATGGGGCCGCAGATCAATTGTGAGGGCGCGCCGCCGACGAACCAGTTGGAAGCAGCGTTCTGTGAGGCGCGATCGAAGTGAAAAAAAGGGCCGGGAGACCGGCCCTTTTTTCATGTGTCCACGCGTGGACAGGTTTTGGGGTATGGAAGATCAAGGGGTTACAGCGACGGTTTTACCTTGGGTTAAGGTTTGACCGGGGCGTTGGGGGGAGCGTCCGGTGGGTTAATTTTGGGGTGTGGCGGTTTAATGGGTGCGGTGAGTGCCGGGCTGAAGCCCGGCCTACGGGGTGTTGAGAGCGGCGAGTTTTTCTTTGAGACGGGTTTTAAGTTTGGTGGCGGTGCCGAAGTCGTAGGGCATGTGTTCGGGATCATAGACCTCCAGCGCGGCGGTGACATGATCCAGTGCGGCGCGCAGGTGGGGCAAAGGATCCGTGCATGTGTCGTGCTCAGCCTGCGCATCTTCCGTCGAGGCAAGGTTGTACTGTGTTTCGGCCCAATAAACGGGATGTACGTCGCGGACACGGACCTCGAGTGTTGCTCTGTAGGCGGTGACCGCCTGCGCCAGCAGCGCTGCGCCTTCGGGGCCGTCAGTGCGGATGCCCTGGGTTGCGAGCGAATTGGCGAGGTTGCTCTGCGCGCCGGCCCAATCCACCGGATGTACATCGCGGGTATACACCTCCAATGCAGCGCGAAATGCCATAACCGCCTGTGCCAGCCTTGTGGCGTCTTCCATGCGTGTGGCCTGAACTTCGAGGGTAACGCCAAAGTTGTTTTGCGTCATCGCCCACTGGACGGGGTGCTTTTCGATTGTGCGCACTTCGAGGGCGGCGCGATAGGCGGAGACCGCCTGCTCGAGCAGCGCCATGCTTTCGGGGCCTTCGGCCCGACTGCTCTGGTTTCGGAGGGCTGAGGCGAGGTTGTTTTGTGTCATTGCCCATTGTTCGGGATGTTTTTCGCGGGTGCGGACCTCCAGCGCGGAGCGATAGGCGCTGACCGCCTGCTCCAAAAGCGCCGCGCCCTTGGGGCCGTCTGTGCGGGTGCCTTGGTTTCGGAGCGCTGATCCTAGGTTTGAAAGCGCTTTGCCGCGAAGGATTTCACTGCCTTCCCGTCCCGCGATATGGGCGCATTTTTCCCAGAACTCTACCGCGATCCGCAGCCCGTCGCCACCGTAGCGCAGCCCTTGGTAGTAAAACTTCGCGCCATATTTCAAGCGACGGCGGGCGGGTTCCAGTGGGTCGACGATGGCAAAGCTGTCGGCGGCGTCGAGGAGCAGCGCGCGGGCAAAATCAACACGTTGTCGCAGCAGGGCGGCGTCGGCGCGGATTTCTGCGGCCTTGGCGGCCTCGTCCTTGGCGATTTCCTGCACGCGGGACAGGAGGGTTTCGACCTCATCCAGATCGCCGCTGTCAAAGGCGGCCATGGCCGAGGTCTTGAGGTTTGACAGCGCCTTTACGCCCTCGTCGATGGCGTCGACCTCGGCCCGCAGGGCGCGGTAGTCTTGAGCCGTATTGGTGAGGAATTCGATCAGCGCGCCGTCGCTGGCCTCATAGGGTTTGTCCAGTTCAAACCGGCTGGCAAGGGTTTCGAGTTGCGCGCGGGTGAGGGTTTGCAGGTCTGACAGGGCCTGTTCGAGAGAGCCTTTTTCGGTGCGGAGAGTCAGAAGCTCGTCGTCGGTGACGGACTTGGCGTCGGTGGCTTGGGCCTTGAGCGCCCCGATGGTTTTCGAGGTGATTCCAAGAAAGTCACAGATCGGGCGATAGACCTTGGCCTGCGGTCGGGCGACCTTGCCCGTCTCATAGTCGCCGATTCTGCGGACGTAGTTTTCGTCGTCAAAGACCTCTTGGGCGAGGGCGAGTTGTGTCAGCCGCTGCGCTTCGCGCGCTTCGAGGATTTCGGCCCCCAGAAGTTCCCCAAAAGAAGCCATTCGTCCTCAATCGTCCCGTTCCGTCCCCGGACCGACGTCACGGTCGGCGGCGCAATTGCCGCATCTTTAGGGTGTCTTCGGACAAACCTTAGCAACCGGCTGGCCAGCCCTCAAAGACTTAATGGAGAGCGATATGGAAATGGTGATCGGATTGGCGCGGCGGTTGGTGGATATGATCTCGTGCCATCATGCGATGTATCTGGTGTTGGCGGCGGTCTATGCGGCGGCGGAGATGCAGTTGTGCGACAAGGCACTGGTGAGCGAGGTGGCGATGTTTGTGTATTTCACGCTGGCGGTGCGGTCCGGGCATTGAGGACGCTGGGAAAGCGGCGCTCGGAGGAGCGCCGTTTCTTGGTTGAAGGGCCGGGTTTGCCGGGGGTGCCGGGCTGAAGCCCGGCCTACGGGGGGCCAGCGGCGGCTCTATGCCTCCATCGGGGCGTTGTTCAGGGCCTCGATGATGGGGCCGAAGTCTGTGGCTTTGAGGGAGGCTCCGCCGACCAGTGCGCCGTCCACGTTGGGGACGGCAAAGATCTCGACCGCATTGGATGGTTTGACCGAGCCGCCATAGAGGATGCGGGTGGAGCGGCCCACGCCTGCGCCAAAGCGGCGTTCCAGACGGGCGCGGATAAAGCCGTGGACCTCGGCGATCTGGTCAAGCGTTGGCACCTTGCCGGTGCCGATGGCCCAGACCGGCTCATAGGCCACCACAAGGCGGTGGGCGGTGGCGCCGTCGGGGATCGACCCGGCAAGCTGTCCGCCGATGATGTCCAGCGTGTTGGCGTGCTCGCGCTGCTCCAGCGTTTCACCAACGCAGACAACGGCTGTCAGACCGGCTTCCCAAGCGGCGCGGGTCTTGTCGCGGACCTGGGCGTCGGATTCACCATGGTCGGCGCGGCGCTCTGAGTGGCCGAGGATCACATAGCTGGCCCCGGCATCGGCAAGCTGGGCGGCGGAGAGGTCGCCGGTGTGCGCGCCCGAGGCGGCGGTGTGGCAGTCCTGCCCGCCGATGGCGATGTCCGGGGTCGTGTCGGCGGCAAGGGCAATCAAAGTGGCGGGCGGACAGATCAACACCTCTGCCGCGCCATCGGCGGCAGTGGCCATTGCGGACAGTTCCGTCAAAGACGCCTTTGTCCCGTTCATTTTCCAGTTGCCTGCGGCCAGTTTGCGTCGCATCTGCGTCTCCCTGTTTTGCTGTTCAGTGTCACCGGGCAGGGCGCGGCGTCAAGCCCGCTTGCGGCGCGCGCGACGACGTGACAAGCCGGGGCGGCACAGGTGCAGGACAGGCGCGCGGCGGGCGCAGGAGGAGTGTGCGGATGATCCCCAGACTGGATGCGCGCAAGATTGCGGTGCGGGATGACGAAACGCTGGCGGCGTTGCGGCAGGGCGCGGAAGAGAGCGGCTTTTTGACCGTGCGGAACACGGCGATCACACCTGCCCGGATGCGACTTGTGCTGGCGGCTTATGGCGCGTTTTTCGACCTGCCAGAGGCGGAAAAGCGTGTGGTGGACATGGCGGCGACGGGGTCGAACCGGGGCTGGGGCGCGCCGCAGAGCGAGCGGGTCGATCCAAACGCCAACCCCGATTACAAGCAGGTGTTCGATTGCGGGTTCGAAGTGCCGGGGTCGGATTTGTCGGTCTACGCGCCGAACCTGTGGCCGGCACGCCCTGAGGGGTTCCACGAGGTGATCGCGGCCTACTATCGCGATGCCCTGGGCGTGGCGATGGATCTGTTGCGCGGAATTGCCGAGGCGATTGGCGAGGAGCGCGGGTTCTTTGACGACAAGTTCGCACAACCCATGGCGCTGTTGCGCGGGAATTACTATCCGCCGCGTCCTGACTGGGCCGGGGAGATGGATTTCGGCATCGCGGCGCATACGGATTATGGCTGTCTGACGCTGCTGGGAACGGACGGGGTGCCGGGGCTGGAGGTGCTGACGCCGGACGGCAAGTGGGTGGCGGTTGCGGCGCAGCCCGGCGAGTTTATCATCAACTTTGGTGAGATGCTGGAGATCTGGACAAAGGGTCGGGTCAAGGCGACGCCGCACCGGGTGCGCGGCTCTGCGCAGGAGCGGATTTCGGTGCCGCTGTTTTTCAACCCGGGGTTTGAGACCAATGTGGCGCCGATGGGATCGGGCGAAGTTGTGCGGGCCGGGGATCATCTGTCGCGGCGGTTCAATGAGACCTATCTGCATTTGAACAAAGGGTAGGGCGGCGTCAGGCGCACAAGGCGCGACTTGCGGCGGGTTGTTTGTTTCGGGACTTTCAAGGCCGCGCGGGACAGGTCAGAGGTGGCGCAGCGCTTCGCGGGCAAGGGCGACCGCCTCTTCGGGATCGTCGAGGGCCGTGCCGGGCAGGGTCCAGTAGGGCATGGCCCCGCTTTTCCCGGTCTTGCGGGTATAGGTCCAGCGGGTGCAGCCCATGGATTCGAGCCGGTCGATGAAAGGGCCGGCCCCCTTGAGAAGAATGCCGCCATCAGAGTGCAGAATCGCAAAGATGGTGCCCTCATGATAAAGGCAGAGGCCGCCCATCATCTTGCGGGTGGTGATGTTCCCCAAGCCCGAAAAGAGATCCTTTGCAAAGGCAATCTCTTCGGGCGAGACGCTCACCCCTGAGCGTCCTGTCCGGCGGTCAGCTCTTCGACATCCTTGAACTTGATCGACTCGCCGCAACCGCAGGCGTCCGTCACGTTCGGGTTGCGGAACTTGAACGCGGATTCCAACAGCGCGGTTTCATAGTCGATTTCCGTGCCGAACAGGAACATCTGCGCCATGGGCGCGATCAGCACCCGCGCGCCGTCCTGTTCGACGACCTCGTCGTTGGTCTCTGCCGCATCGACATAGTCCATGGTGTATTCCATGCCCGCGCAGCCGCCCTTTTTGATGCCGATCTTGAGCCCGAAGCGATTGTCACGCTCCATCAGCTTGCGGATCTGGCGCACGGCGGCGGGGGTGATGGTCACTGGGGATTGGCCGGGAATGCCGAACATCGGATACTCCTATTCTGACTGCAAACCTAGGGTATGCGGTGGCCCAGAACAAGGGCCTGACCCAAGGCCGGAACGCAGGCCGGAACACGAATTGGTCAGGCGGCGGCGGATTTTGGCGGGTTGGGATCGACGGGTGGGGCCACATCGGGAAAGATGGCGACGCGGTCCTCTTTCTCGATCCGGGCGAGATGCGCGATCAGAGCCTCGCGCGCAAGGCAGGCGGTGTCCCATGAACTGTTGGGGTCGCGGCACGGCACCATGAACCAGACGTCGATGCCATAGGCGTCCTGTCCGGTGACGCGCACGGCGGATTTGTCGAGGTCGTCAAGATCGGCCTGATCAAGTGTATCGAGCACCTCTTCGAAACAGGCGCGCAGGCGGTCGATGTCGACCTCTGGCGCCAGTTTGAATTTCAGCACGCGCAGCATCTCCGGCTCTTTGAGCGTCCAGTTTTCAAAGGTGGTGGAGGCGAATTCGCTGACGGGAACCACAAGGCGGGTCCCGTCCCAGTCGCGCAGTTGCACATAGGTGAAGTTGATCCGTTCGACGTGGCACAGTGCATCGCGGTAGACGACGCGGTCACCGATGCGGGCGGATTGGTTGAGGGCAATCTGGAGCGAGGCCAGAATATTGGTCAGGATGGTGCGCGCGGCATAGCCAAGGATCAGAGTCAGCGCGCCCGCCGAGGCCAGCAGCGAAAACCCGTAGGTGCGAAACAGATTGGCCGAGGCCAGCACGATGCCAAAGCCGAACAGAAAGACGATGATCACAAGGATGCGGCGCACGGCGGCGATGCGGGTGGCACGGGTGCGGGCCTCATCGAATTGCT
Organism: Antarctobacter heliothermus; assembly: GCF_002237555.1. NCBI lineage: Bacteria > Pseudomonadati > Pseudomonadota > Alphaproteobacteria > Rhodobacterales > Roseobacteraceae > Antarctobacter > Antarctobacter heliothermus. The sequence goes on from NZ_CP022540.1 coordinate 3,362,928, forward strand.
GGCGGGTCAGGTCCATTTCGTCAAAGCCGGTGATCTGGTCGAGGATGACCTCGACCACATTGACGATCAGCATCAAGGCGGCGGTGACGAAGCAGGCGGCGATCAGCGGTGTCAGGACGGTGTTCAGACGGCCGGAAAAGACAAAGACGGTCTGAGTCCCGATGGCCAGCACAAGGGCCACGGCGGCCAGCACCATCGGCGTGCGCGCCGCGCGAAAGGCGGCGGTGGTGATGCGGCGGGTGGCGTGACGCCCCACGCGGCGCAGGGTAACGGCGGTGCCCTGACCGGCCAGTGCCGCCAACAGCGCCAGCAGCGGCAGGCCAAACACCTCCCACCACATCAGCCGCCAGAAGGCGTGTTCGCGCAGTGAGTCGGGCAGCAGCCGTTCATAGTGCGAGGGGCCATAAGCCTCATAAAGCGCGGGGATCTTTTGCACGGTCTGGCGTGAGATCACCCAGACCGGATCGCTGTCCGCCGGTTTGATCCGGTCAAGGCGGATCGCAACCGGGATGCCGTCCAGTTCGATCTCCCAGACCAGCAGCGACCGGCGTTTCATCCCGGCTGTTGCGGAACTGGAGGTCTGGCGGGCGTTCAGTGCATCAGGTCGGTCAAGGATCTGGCCCCAGTCCAGCACGGCGCGGCGTTCGATCACCGTCACCAGTTCGCGGGCCAGACGCGGGCCGCTGGCGGGCTGTTCCTGCGGGTCTAGGTCTGACAGGTCCAGCAGGTGCGCGCGCGACAGCGCCTCGGGATCGGTGCGGGCGCTGCGCAGGAGCGATTCCATTGTGGCGCGGGGGGTACTGCGATCCAGCCACTCGGGGGCTGCCGCCAAGCCGGGGTTGAGAGCGTCGACCTCAAACCACGGGTCGTCGGATTGTGCAGACGCAAGGGTTGCTGGCAGGAGCAGCCACAGAGACAAAAAGAGGGATAAGAGACCCTGCGACAAAAGGTGTGACACTGACAGCGTCACAAGCGGTCGCGCGCGTGGGCGCAGGCAGGGGCCGGAATTACATCGCATCAGCAAGGGAACGCGGCGCGGGTCCGGCTGGTTCCCTGTTCCCTGTCGGCAAAAGATCGGAGCCGCCCGGCAGGGGCGGCCCCGTTGGGGTCAGAGACCCATGCAGTTGGCGTAGTAGGTCACCGTGGCGGGCCAGTCAGAGAAGACGCCGATCACGCCCACGTCCTGGGCCACCACGTCCAGCACTTCGAAATAGTCGCCGTCGCGGTCGATGGCTTCGGTCACCGACTGGTAGTACCAGCCGCCGCCTGTTTTCAGCGGGCCGGAGCGTTCCAGCGTCCAGGCGATCAGGTCCAAACCGGCCTCTTTGGCGGCCAGGGCATAGGCGCTTGCGCCAATGTCGCCGTTTTCCTCAACGGTCAGCAGCATGTTCATCGACGGGGCAAGATAGTTGACGCCCTGTTCCTTGAGCGCGGCAAAATCCTGTAGCCAAGTGTCGGCGGACTGTTCGTCAAAGCCATCGGTCCACTCGACCAGATAGACCGCCTGCGCGCCGAACTCCGGCTCTGCTTCGATCCAGTACAGAACATCGTCAAGGTTGAAGGACTGCGGCCAGACGCGGCTGGCGTCGATCCCGGCGTCCTTGTAGGCGTCGATCAGCTTTTGCGCGTAGTCCTGCTGGCTGAACCCGTCAAATGGCATCTCGACCGAGGGGCTTTTGAGTTCCGGGGTGAAGTCCGCGCCAAGGCTGTCGAACAGTTCGATGGACCGGGCGTGGGTCATCAGCGTGGCGTTGTCGACATACAGATCGGTGCGCCAGTCGGCTGTGCCACCCAGATAGGCCTCTGGTGTGGTCGCGCTGCGGTCGGCGGCGTCCATCTTGGGCTTCAGCGTCATGAACTCGGCCAGCGTCAGGTCCGATGTGCGGCACTCTGCGGTGGCGGTCTGGTCGCCCGAGGCCGGGGCGAAGGGTGTGGTGCACTTCTGTCCCAGATCGGTTGCGACGATGTCGGTCGTGGTGTGCAGATCGTTCTGGGCGTGACGGCAGACCAGTTCCTTGTCCGCGGTAAAGGTCACGTCGCATTCGAGGATACCGGCGCCCATGGCGGCGGCAGCGCGGTTCGATTCCTCTGTATGTTCGGGAAACATCAGCGGCGCGCCGCGGTGCCCGATCGAGAATTTGCTCACCTTGGGCGCTTGGGCAACGCAGGACTGCAATTTGTCCTTCAGCGCGCCATCTTCCATCTGAGAGATCAGGTAGGCAGGGCGGACACCATAGGTCAGGCCGGCGTCGTGGGGGGTGGCGTGGCTCTCTGCGAGGGCCGGCGAGGCGACAAGCGCGGCCAGCGACAGGATGCGAAAGGATGACATTGGGAAACCTCCAGTTGAGGAACCCAGTGTGCCACAGAGATCATGACGTGTCAGTGACCGCTCAGTGAAGCCTGAATGACATACAGGTGCGGCTGTCAGGTTTGCGGTGCCGGGTCGGGACGGGCCTGCAGCGCGGGCAGGGCGGACAGAACCGACAGCAGTGCCAGCCCCAAGAGCAGCCACAGCATCCGCGCGGGATCTGCCGACGCGCCGATCAGCGCACCCGAGACCGCTGTCATGGCCGCGGCGCATCCGACCGTGACCGCGCCGGACAGGCCGGCGGCGCTGCCCGCCAGATCCGGGCGCACTGACATGGCCCCCGCCATCCCCGCAGGTGTGCTGATTCCATTGGCGAGGCCAATGACGGGGATCGTCACAAACAGGCTGAGCGCAGACCCCGACCCAAGCCACCAGATCGGCAAGGCGAGCCCCAGCCCTACCAGAGAAATCAAACGCCCGATCAGGACCATATGCGCCGTCTCGAACCGCCCACCGAAACGCCGCGACAAATAGCTGCCACAGACGAATCCGATTGGCGGCAGGCCGATCAGCGCGCCAACCACGCTTTCGGGCAGGTCAAAGACCGCGACCGCCAGAATGGGCGTGGCGGCCAGATAGGCAAAGAAGACGCCCATGCCAAATCCAACGGAAAAGGTGTAGGACCAAAAACCAACATTGCTCAGCAATGCCGGATAGGCCCGGAAATGTGCCGCAAAGCCCCGACCGCGGGTGGAATTGGTCTCTCCAAGGTCGTGCCAACACAGCCAGACCAGCGCCGCCCCGGCGACGAAGAACACCCAGAGCGTCGAGCGCCAGCCCAGCACTTGATCCAGCGTGCCGCCGACCACCGGGGCCAGCATCGGCCCCAGCGCAATGGCCATGCCGATCGTGCCAAGCCGCGAGGTGGCCTCGGACGGGGGAGAGGTGTCGCGCACGATGGCGCGCGACAGCACATTGCCTGCAATGACAGAGGATTGCAGGACACGGAAAACCATGAAGGTGGAGAAATCGGGTGCCAGTACGGTGCCAAGTGAGGCCAGCGTGAAAATCGCCAGCGACCACAGCAGCACCGGACGGCGTCCGTACAGATCGGACAGCGGGCCGATGACCACCTGCAGAACCGCCGTGACCAGCATGAACACGGAGATCGACAGGCTGGCCTGCGCGTAGGTAATCTCAAAGGCCTTTGCCATGTTCGGCAGCGACGGCAGGAACATGTTGACCGACACGATGCCCAGAATGGTGATCAGGACAAGTGTGCTCAGGCGGGGAGGGTGTGTGGGAATGGGGCGCATGGAATCTTTTTCGAAGGATGCCCATGCGATACATGGTTTGCGGGCCGGACAACAGGCCCGCAGACAATCACATAAAGCCGAGTTCCAGCCGTGCCTCGTCGGACATCATTTCCATGCCCCAGGGCGGTTCCCACGTCAGATCGACGTCGACGTGTTTCACCCCCGGCAGCGGCTCGACCGCTTCGGCGACCCAGCCGGGCATCTCACCCGCGACGGGGCAGCCTGGTGCGGTCAGCGTCATGATGATGCGGACCTCGCTCTGGTCGTTGATGTCGACGGTGTAGACCAGTCCAAGGTCATAGATGTTGACCGGTATTTCCGGGTCATAGACAGACCGGCACGCCTCGACGACCGTGTCGTAGAGCGGATGATCAGTGCTGGACGGGGCGATCAAAGGAGCGCCTTCCATCTGCGGGTTCTGCTGCGTCATTGCCGTCCTCGTCTCCGAAAGGTTGACGTTTTATATAGGGATTGCCCAAGGCCGGGTAAAGGCCTCTGGCAGGGTGGGTGTCACTGGGTCGCGGCGGCCGAGGTGGAGCCGGTTGAATAGGTCACCTTGTCCAGGGGAACCTGTTTAGATATCTCCACTCAAGTCTCTCATGCCGGGTAAATGTCCCGCCCGTTGCGGCGGCCAAGCTGGCAAAGATGCGCTCTGTGCCCAGATGCGCGGCGATGTCGACCGCCGACGCCATGAGCGGTCTGACCTACTCTTCGTTCATGCTTTTGATCGAGCGTACCGGCGCAGGGCGGACCTTGGCCTCGATATGTTCATACAGCATTTCGGCGATATTCTTCTTGGTCGCGGTTTCGATTCCTTCGAGGCCGGGGCTGGAATTGACCTCTAGTACCTTGGCGCCGGTGTCCGAGCGCAGCAGGTCCACGCCCGCCAGATTGAGCTTGAACGCCCGCGCCGCGCGCACCGCTGCATCGCGCTCTTCCTTGGTGATCCGGACCACCTTGGCTGAACCGCCGCGATGCAGGTTGGAGCGAAAGTCCCCATCGGCCCCGGTGCGTTTCATGGCCGCGATGACCTTGCCGCCGATCACCAGACAGCGAATGTCTTCACCCGCGGCTTCCTTGACGAAATCCTGCACCAGAAAGTTGGCCTTCAGTCCACGAAAAGCGTCGATGACGGATTCGGCGGCCTTTTTGGTTTCGGCCAGCACGACGCCCTTGCCTTGCGTCGATTCCAGCAGCTTGACGATCATCGGCGCGGTGCCCACCAGCCGCATCAGCGACTGGGTGTCCTTGGGCGAGGCGGCAAAGGCGGTGTTGGGCATGCCGATCTTGTGCCGCGCCATCAACTGATGCGCGTAGAGCTTGTCACGGGAAGCCGAGATACCTTCGGAGCCGTTGACGCAAAAGGTGCCGATGGTCTCAAACTGGCGAATGACGGCCGTGCCGTAGGCCGTGACGGTGGCCCCGATGCGCGGGATCACCGCATCGTAGCGCGGCAGCCGCTTGCCATCGTAGTGCACCTCTGGCGAAAGGGCGTTGATGGCCATGTAACAGCGGGTGGTGTCGATCACCTCGACCGTATGGCCACGCGCCTCGCCCTCTTCGACCATGCGGCGGGTGGAGTAGTTATCCTCACGGCTAAGCACGGCGACACGCAAGCTGCGGTTGGGCGCAGCCTGACGCACCCGTGCTGTGGAATAGACGTCATAGGACAGTTTGGGCTGCTGAAAGCGATCCGTGGCGACGATGGTGATATGATCCTTCAGCGCCTCGCGGCCCAGCAACATGCGTGAGGCCATGGTCGAACGGTCTGTCAGCGTCATTTCGATGCGCCAGCTTTCTTCGCCGACCCGGATGGTCGAGGCGATGACATAGCGCGATTCTGTTTCCCCGTTCGAGGAGGTGACGTTGCGGCGGTCAACAATGCGGGCGGAGCAGGGAATCACCAGATCCTCGCGTCCCGGCACCGGATGCACGGTAAAGCGGACCTTGGGCGACGTGGCCGGGCCGAATGTTTCGATGTCAAAGGCGTGCAGCGCCGAAGTGCGGGCCCCGGTGTCCACCTTGGCCCGCAGTGCAGGAAGGCCGAGATCGGGGAGCGAGACCCATTCTTCCCACCCAAAGCGGATCATGTCGGGGAGCGGATCTTGTTGGTCGTCCATGTGGCCCTCCTCTCAGAGCCATTACAGCCGTACCAAGCCCCCCGCGTGGCAACAAGGCCCCGAGCGCGGTTCCATCACTCGCATCGCACTCGCATCGCGGGGGCGAGGGGCGCACAAGGGGCGTAGATTTGGGTGGCAGAGGTGGCCTGTTCGCGTTCAGGCCGGATGTGTCATCCCGCCGAGGCGACCGTGCTGACAAAATTACGCTTCTGCCAGAGCGGCCATCCCATCATCTGGCTCATGGTGCCAAATTTCAGGCCGCGCGCCGTCAGACCGTCAAAGGTCTGGGGCATGGCGCGGACGGTCCCGCTCTGGATGTCGTGGGTCAGGATCACCGATCCGGGCCGTGAGTGCGACAGGATACGGCTTGCTACGACGCTGGCACCGGGGCGGCGCCAGTCTTGCGGATCGACCGACCACAGGATCGTCGGCAGGCTGCGCGAGCGATACAGCATTTGCCGCTGGCGATGGGTAAAGGCCCCATAAGGCGGGCGGAAGGTGACGGGTGGACGGCCCGTCACCTTGAAAATCGCGTCAGAGGTGCGGTCGATCTGGTTCAGGACATAGCTGTCCGAATAGCCGGCCAGATTGGGATGTGACCAACTGTGGTTGCCAATCTCGTGACCTTCGTCTGCAATCCGCTTGACAATATCCGGCCAGGTGACGACTCTGCGACCAATGAGATAAAACGTGGCGCGCAGACCACGGGCTTTGAGCATATCAAGGAGTCGAGGAGTCAGGGTCGGATGCGGCCCATCATCAAAAGTCATTGCCACCACCGGCGACGCTGTATTGACCGCCGTCACGGTCACCCAGTCCTTGGACACCATGTCCTGCGGCAGGGCGATCTGTGGTGCGGCCCAGAGCGTATCGGGCCGGGACAGGGCAAGAGCAGCAGTGCCGGCGGACAGAAATGTCCGTCGCGAAAAATGTGACATGATACGACCTTGGCATTGGTGGGCGGGCAGACCCTACGACACAAGCCGGGCTGTTAATAAATGGCAAGGCGTTTCCCGATGGCGGGAAATCGCCGATGCGCAGCCGTGTCTTATCGGCAACGAACTGTGGCACGAGAACCTTTGAAAAAATGCGCCAAAAACCGGTCCGAAAGCGCTTGACGGGGCAGGGGCCTGCGCATAGAAAGCCGCTCACGCCACGGCCAAGAGGTCACGGCGGCAGTCAAGCGGTTGTAGCTCAGTTGGTTAGAGTACCGGCCTGTCACGCCGGGGGTCGCGGGTTCGAGCCCCGTCAACCGCGCCAAACTGCCCCGAAACCTAGTGCGCCCGGCGTAAATGCGCGGTTGTAGCTCAGTTGGTTAGAGTACCGGCCTGTCACGCCGGGGGTCGCGGGTTCGAGCCCCGTCAACCGCGCCACTTTCTCTTCGGAGAGATGTTTCCCAAAAAAATGCGACACGGCGCGGAACCTGTCAGGGTTCTGCGTGTTGTCTATTCACACACCGGGGCGTGCGGGACGGAAAGCGTATGGAATACCTGACTGTCCCGTCCCCGGCCGATGAGCGAAAAGAAGAGACCAAAACAAAAAGACGCCCCAAATGGGACGCCTCGACAAAAACGGGTGATGGAGGGGGTCAGCTGCCCCAGCTGCGCACCGGGCCACAGTCCATATGGACAAAGTCCGAACGCGTGTAGCGGCCAACGCCGCCGCCGCCACAGGCCTTGGCGGCACTGTATACTTGGCCAACCGAGCGGGAGGCCAGCCGAAGATCTGCCGCTTGACCGTAAAGGTGGCGCGAATTCTTGGCCACGCCCGAGGAGCGGGCCCGCAGCATCGCGTTTGTCGACGGGCTGCGGTAGCCCGAAATAAGCATGTAAGGCTCAGACACATCCAGCAGGTTGTGCGCTGCAGTCATGATGTCGACTGTCCGCAGGTCGATCGATTTGATTTCATCATTGCGCCAGTCGCGCATGAAATAGTTAACCTCTTTGACCGCGTCGGCGATGTAGTCGCCTTCGATCCAATAGATCATGTCCACCCGTTCTCCGGTGCGGCCAGAATACATGCGGATGCGGCGAACGTCGCCTGCACCGCGCAGAAAACCAGCTGCGTTCGAGTAGGTGGGCGCTGCCGCAACAGCGGTGGCTGCAAATGCGCCAAGAAGTGCGCGGCGTGTCATGCCGCCAGAAGTCATCTCTGTCATGTGAGCGCCTGTCCCGTAGTCGCCGTGTTACCTGTGGGCGCATCGTTGTGCGCCTCCTGCCATCTATCCCCAGATGTCCAGAAGTTTATGGCACGAATCGAGTCCCTCAAAAAGGGCGATTTGTTATGATTTGTAATGATCAAGGGGGAATTGGCGGGATTCTGCCCACCGCTGCCCAACTGTGGCGCGTTTGCGCACTGTCGTCGCGGTTTCGCCACGGTCGACATGCTGGCATAAATGTGAATAGACAGATGCACGGCGCTGTCTGCACTGTAGTATTCGGGAAATGTTCGGGAAATGGTTGGTCTATGAAGGATTTGGGGAAGGATCTGGGAATGCAAATAAGCAGCAAGCAGGCCGTATTGCGGTCCGTTGTGGTGGCCGGTGCCGTCTGGTTCGGCGCGGCGCTGCCACTGGCGGCGCAGGATGGCCTGACGCTCAAGGTCACGGCGTTCAAACAGGCGGTCGCGGAAAGCATCGCCGACAATGACAGTGTGGCCGCGTTTTATCGCACCCGAAATTTTGAGCCGATCTGGACCGGGGCCGGGGATGCGGACCGCGCCCGCAGGCTGGCCCTGATCGAGGCATTCTCGCTGGCCGATGTGCACGGCCTGCCCGCCGACCGGTATAATGCCCAAAGTTTGCTGAGCCGTATGGCGCAGGCGGGTGACGGACGGTCGCGGGGCTTGCTGGAGGTCGAACTGACCCGCACCTTTATCCAGTTTGCCAACGACCTGCAGTCTGGCGTTCTGAATCCCGGCGAGATCATCGACGATATCAAGCGGGACTTGCCGCGTCGCGATCCGCAGATGCTTTTGACCCGGTTGACCAACGAAGACCCGACCGCCGTTTTCCTGAGTCTTGTGCCCAGCAGCCCCGAATACACGCGCCTGATGCGCGCCAAGCTGCGACTGGAACACAAGATCCAGCAAGGCGGCTGGGGACCGACGGTTTCTGCAGGCAGCCTGCGTCCGGGCAATACCGGCAACGCGGTTGTGGCCTTGCGCAATCGTCTGGCCCTGATGGGCTATATGAAGCCGTCGCTCAGCATGACCTATGACAGCGAGATGGAGGCCGCGATTCGTGAATTCCAGGCGGATCACGCGCTGCCGCAGGATGGCGTCGCGGGTGGTGGCACGATGCGCGCCATCAATGTGGCCCCGGAAGAGCGACTGAAGTCCATTATGGTCGCGATGGAACGGGAACGCTGGCTGAATCTGCCCGAAGGTCGGGGCAAACGGCACGTTCTGGTCAATCTGGTGGATTATCATGCCCAGATCATCGACGACGATAAGCTGACCTTTGAGACAAAGTCGGTCATCGGCCATCAGGCCCGCGACCGGCGCACGCCCGAGTTTTCGGACGTGATGGAGCATATGGTCATCAACCCGTACTGGTATGTGCCGCAATCCATCATCCGCGGCGAGTACCTGCCGGCGCTGCGCAGCAACCCTTACGCGCTTGGGCATCTGGAATTCGTGGATTATCGCGGACGCGTGGTCAGCCGGGCCGCCGCAGCCTCCTACGCGGCGTCGGGTGGGGCATTCCCCTACACGGTGCGTCAGCCGCCGGGGCCGAGCAACGCGCTGGGAACGGTCAAATTCATGTTCCCGAACGCCTACGCCATCTATCTGCACGACACGCCGTCGCAGCATCTTTTCTCGCGTGAGGTGCGCACCTTCAGCCACGGCTGCATCCGGCTCGACGATCCGCATGACTTTGCCTATGCGCTGCTGGCCAAGCAGGTGGATGATCCCGAAACCTATTTCCAGACCACGCTGCGGTCTGGTCAGAACACCAAGGTGCCGCTGGAAACGCCGGTGCCGGTGCATCTGATCTATCGCACCGCCTTTACCAAGGCGAAGGGCCAGATGAACTATCGCGACGATGTCTATGGCCGCGATCAAGTCCTGTGGCGCGCCTTGAACGACGTAGGGGTGGCCCTGCGGTCGGGTCGCAGCTAAACCTGCCCCGGACTGAGCCGCGCTTTGTCCGGGAGACCACATGCCTTACACGATCAAAGACATCGCAAACGCCCTCGGCATGACTGCCGAGGGCGATCTTTTGTTGACCGTCAGCGGTCTGGCCGAACCGGCGGATGCCGGGCCAGAGCAACTGGCGCTGGCCTCGCGGCCCGAATACACCGCCGCTCTAGGACAGGGTCGCGCGCGCGCTGCGCTGCTGGCGGCGGGCACCGATTGGCGGGCGCTGGGGCTGGAGGCGGCGATTCTGGCCGACCGCCCGCGCTATGCCATGTCGGGGCTGACCGCGATGATGGACCCCGGTGCGGGCTATGTCCCCGGCATCCATCCCAACACGGTGATCGACCCTTCGGCAGAGCTGGGCGAGGGTGTGTCTGTCGGGCCGTTCACGGTGATCGAGGCAGGCGCAAGGATCGGGGCCGGGTCCGTCATCGGCCCGCAAGCCTATATCGGGCGCGACGTGGTCATCGGTGCAGGCGCGCTGATGCACAGCGGCGTGCGGATCATGGCGCGGGTCCATGTCGGGGACCGGTTTGTGGCCCAGCCCAATGTGGTCATCGGCGGCGACGGGTTTTCCTTTGTCACGCCAGAGGTCTCGGGCGTGGAAAAGGCGCGCGCCTCTTTGGGCGAGGACAACAGCGACACCGAACAGACATGGGCGCGGATTGCCAGCCTTGGCGCGGTGACCATCGGCAACGATGTCGAGATCGGCGCCGGATCAACGGTGGACAAGGGCACCATCCGCGATACGCGGATCGGCGACGGCACCAAGTTGGATAACCTTGTGCAGGTTGGCCACAACGTGGTCATCGGGCGCAACTGTCTGCTCTGTGCCAATGCGGCTGTGGCCGGGTCGACCGTGATCGGCAATAACGTGGTGCTGGGCGGCAAGGTCGGGGTGTCGGACAACCTGCGCATCGGCGATGGCGCGATTCTGGGCGGGGCCACGGTGGCGCTGTCCAACGTACCCGCCGGTCGGGTGATGCTGGGCTATCCAGCCATGAAGATGGAGACTCATGTCGAGGCGTACAAAGGGCTGCGCCGCCTTCCACGGCTGTTCCGCGACGTGGCGGAGATCAAGAAATCGGTTTCAAAGCTCATGGGAAATGACTAAGTGTCCGGCAATTCTGGACAAGCGTGAGGCCATGATCATGGACGTCAGGAAACAGGTTCTTCAGATTATTGCGGATCAGGCGATGCTGGATGTCGCGGATGTGTCAATGGAGAGCACGCCCGAGGATCTGGGCATCGACTCGCTGGGTCTGGTCGAGGCGATCTTTTCCATCGAAGAGCAGTTCGATATCTCGGTGCCGTTCAATGCCAACGATCCGACCGAATCGGATTTCGACATTTCGTCCGTGGCAAAGATTGTCGAAGGCATCGAAAAGCTGATCGCCGAGCAGACATCGTGAAACGCGTCGTCATTACCGGCGCGGGCACGATCAACGCGCTTGGCCAGGACGTCCCCGCCACGTTCGAGGCGATGCGTGAGGGGCGGTGCGGCATCGGGGAACTGGAGTTTCGCGACGTCGAGCGTCTGGCCATCCGCATCGGCGGTCAGGTCAAGGGGTTTGAGCCGGAGACGGTTTTCAACCGTCAGCAGTTGGCGCTGTACGATCGGTTCACCCAGTTCACCCTGCTGGCGGCGCGCGAGGCGGTGGCACAGTCCGGGTTGGAGTTCAAAGGCGATCTTGCCGATTGCTCTGGTGTGGTTCTTGGCACGTCGGGCGGCGGAATGACCACGCTGGATGACAATTACCGCGCGGTCTACGAAGAGGGTAAGAACCGCGTTCACCCCTTTATCGTCCCCAAGCTGATGAACAACGCCGCCACCAGCCATGTGAGCATGGAGTTCAACGTCAAGGGACCGAGTTTCACCGTGGCGACCGCCTGTGCCAGTTCCAACCACGCGATGGGGCAGGCATTCAACATGATCCGTTCGGGGATGTGCACCGCGATGATCACTGGCGGGTCTGAATCGATGTTGTGCTTTGGCGGCGTGAAGGCCTGGGAAGGGCTGCGGGTGATGTCCAAGGATGCCTGCCGTCCGTTTTCGTCCACCCGCAACGGCATGGTGCAGGGCGAGGGCGCGGGGGTCTTTGTCTTTGAGGACTATGACCACGCGCGCGCCCGCGGTGCCGAGATCCTGGGCGAGGTGCTGGGCTTTGCCATGACCTCGGACGCGTCGGACATTGTAATGCCGTCGAAACATGGCGCGGCGCGGGCCATATCGGGCGCTTTGCGCGACGCGCGGGTCGACAAGACGCGGGTGGGGTACATCAACGCGCATGGCACCGGGACGGCCGCCAATGACAAGACCGAGTGCGCCGCTGTGGCGGATGTGTTCGGCACCCATGCGGACGATCTGATGATCTCATCGACCAAGTCGATGCACGGCCATCTGATCGGTGGCACGGGAGCTGTGGAGTTGCTGGCCTGCCTGATGGCGTTGAAGGACGGGGTGATTGCCCCCACCATCGGCTATGAGGAACCGGATCCGGAATGCGCGCTGGACGTGGTGCCGAATGTGGCGCGTGAGGCAGATGTGGATGTGGTGTTGTCGAACGCCTTTGCCTTTGGCGGGTTGAACGCGGTGCTGGTGCTGGGGCGCGCCTGATCTTTCGGTGATCCAATTGTGCGCCTAGCGGCGCGCTGAATGCCTCGACGGGGGCCTTTGGCCACCGTCTCGGAGGCGGGGCGCTGCCCCGTCGCTACGCTCCCCCGGAGTATTTTTACAAAGAAGAAGCCCGGGGTGCGCTTAGTACCCGCGCCAGATCCAGCCGCCGCCAAAGATGCGTGAGCTTTCTGGCGCGTAGAAGACGCAGGCCTGACCTGGGCTGACACCTTCTTCTGCCACCACCAGTTCGACCTCGGCCTCTGTGTCCGAGATCGGGCGCACGATGGCCTCACGCGGGGGGCGGGTGGAGCGGACCCTGACGTTCAGGTGCCATTCCTCTTGCGAAGTAAAGGGAACGTCGCCCAGCCAGTTGATTTCCCGCACAGGAACCGTGCGGGTGGCCAGCAGATCCTTGGGGCCGACGATGACGCGGCGCGTGTCCACATCCAGTTTCACTACATAGAGTGGGTCGGCCAGCCCGCCGATGCCAAGGCCGCGACGTTGGCCAATGGTGTAGTGGATTACGCCGTTGTGTTCCCCCAGAACGCGCCCGTCCACATGCACGATCTCGCCCGGTTCGGCCGACCCGGGGCGCAGTTTTTCGATTACAGCGGCATAATTGCCGTCAGGAACAAAGCAGATGTCCTGACTGTCGGGCTTCATCGCCACGCTGAGCCCGTATTTCGCCGCCAGTGCGCGGGTGTCATCCTTTGACGGCAAGTGGCCTAGCGGAAAGCGCAGGAAGTCCAGTTGCTGCGGCGTGGTGGAGAACAGGAAATAGCTTTGGTCGCGCGAGGCGTCGGCAGCGGAATGCAGTTCAGCGCCCTGTGCGCCATTCATGCGCTGGATGTAGTGGCCGGTGGCCATGCAGTCGGCCTCGAGATCCTTGGCGGTCTCAAGAAGATCTTTGAATTTTACACGTTCATTGCACCGGATGCAGGGCACCGGCGTGGCGCCGCCCAGATAGCTGTCGGCGAATTCGTCGATCACCGCCTCACGGAAGATGTTCTCATAGTCGAGGACGTAGTGCGGAAACCCCATGTCTTCGGCCACGCGGCGGGCATCGTGAATATCGATGCCGGCGCAGCACGCGCCCTTTTTTGCCAGCGCTGCACCGTGATCGTAGAGTTGCAGGGTTACGCCGACGACGTCATAGCCTTCTTCTTTCAGCATTGCGGCCACCACGGAACTGTCAACGCCGCCGGACATGGCGACGACGACGCGGGTTTCGGACGGCGGCTTGGGCAGACCCAGCGAGTTCAGCGGGCGCGTGTCGAGGGGCATGACGACTCTCCTTGGAATGCGCTGAATATAGGAAAATACGAAATACTCTCAAGGGGTGCATTTCAGTGGTCGTTAAGTGCCGCGTGTCTTTATGGCCGCCACCTAAGTGTTGGAGTGCGAAATATGTTCCTCAAGAAGATCGAAGGTCCGCGTGCAGTCAGGTTGCCGGATGGCAGCACCATGACACGCGCCGATTTGCCTCCGAAGGAAACCCGGCGATGGGTCGCGTCACGCAAGGCGGCGGTGGTCAGGGCCGTCACCTTCGGGTTGCTGACCCATGATCAGGCCAAAGATCGTTACAGTCTTAGCGATGAAGAGTTGCTGGAATGGGTTCAGGCGGCAACTCGGCACGGCGAAGATGCGCTCAAGGTCACGCGCGTTCAAAAATATCGTCAACCTTGAGTTGAATTGCTTCTTCGAACAGGTATGGTAAGGGGGCGTTAACCTTTTTCGCTCAGGTTGTATCTCAACCGAAGTCATTGCCCGGAGACTGTATATGCGTATCCTGTTGGTTGAAGACGATCCGACCACGTCAAAAAGCATCGAATTGATGCTGAGCCACGCCAATCTCAACGTCTATTCCACGGATATGGGCGAAGAAGGGATCGATCTGGCCAAGCTCTATGACTACGATCTGATCCTGCTGGATCTGAACCTGCCGGATATGAACGGGCATGAGGTGCTGCGCCAGTTGCGGGTGGCAAGGATCGACACGCCGATCCTGATCCTGACAGGCGAGGACGACACCCAGTCCAAGATCAAGGGCTTTGGCTTTGGCGCCGATGACTACATGACCAAGCCGTTCCACCGCGACGAACTGGTGGCGCGCATTCATGCGATCATCCGGAGGTCGAAAGGGCATTCGCAGTCGATCATCCGAACGGGCAAGATTTCGGTCAACCTGGACGCGAAGACAGTCGAAGTGGCTGGCAAGTCGGTGCATCTGACCGGCAAGGAATACCAGATGCTTGAACTGCTGTCGCTGCGCAAGGGCACCACGCTGACCAAGGAGATGTTCCTCAATCACCTGTACGGCGGCATGGATGAGCCGGAACTGAAGATCATCGACGTCTTTATCTGCAAGTTGCGGAAAAAGCTGTCAGAGGCGACCGGCGACGACAACTATATCGAGACGGTCTGGGGCCGTGGCTATGTCCTGCGTGATCCCGAACCCAGCCAGGAAGAAACGAAGGCGATTGCAGCAACCGGCTGAGCGCTGGACCTCATCCCGACGTACGCCTATCACTCAGTCAGGTGAAAACGCGGGGCGCGGGGATGGGCAAGACACCGTTCTATGAAACAGAGGTCGCAGAGTTGACCGAGGCAGAGGCGCAAGCAGAACTTGCGTCTCTTTCGCGTGTTTTGGCTGAGGCAAACGAGGCCTATCACGCCGAAGACACGCCCGAGATTTCGGATGCCGAATATGACAGGCTAAGGCGGCGCAACGGCGCCATCGAGGCGCGTTTTCCGTCCTTGAAACGCGACGACAGCCCGACCGAACAGGTTGGTGCAACCCCGGCCGAAGGTTTTTCCAAGGTTCGACACAGCGTCCGAATGCTGTCCTTGTCCAATGCGTTCGAAGACGGGGACATTGCCGATTTTGACCTGTCGATTCGCAGATACCTTGGGCTGGGCGAGGGCGCTCGGCTTGCCTACACAGCGGAACCCAAGATCGACGGTCTGTCGCTGGCGCTGCGCTATGAAAAAGGCGCGTTGATCCAGGCAGCTACACGCGGCGATGGGTCCGTGGGCGAGAATGTTACCGCAAATGCCCGCACAATAGACGACATCCCTCAAGTCCTGACCGGCGCGCCGGATGTGCTGGAGGTGCGCGGCGAGGTCTACATGAGCCATGCGGATTTCGAGGCACTGAACCAGCGCCAGACGGAACGGGGCGGCAAGAGTTTTGCCAATCCACGCAACGCTGCGGCCGGATCGTTGCGTCAGCTGGATGCCGAGATCACGCGCAGCAGGCCTTTGAAATTTTTTGCCTATTCCTGGGGTGAGCTGTCGGCGCCATTGGCCGAGACCCAGATCGGCGCGATTGAGCGGTTAGCCCAGCTTGGGTTTCAGACCAACCCGCTGACGCAACTGTGCGACGGCCCCGAGGACATGCTGGTCCACTATGCACGGATCGAGGAACAGCGCGCGACGCTGGGCTACGACATCGACGGGGTGGTCTACAAGGTCAACGAGCTGGACCTGCAAGGGCGACTTGGGTTTCGGTCGACCACGCCACGTTGGGCGATTGCGCATAAATTTCCGGCGGAACTGGCCTGGACGAGGCTGGAGGCGATCGACATTCAGGTCGGGCGCACCGGCGCGCTTAGCCCGGTGGCGCGCCTGACGCCGGTCACGGTTGGCGGTGTCGTCGTGTCGAACGCGACGCTGCACAATGAGGACTACATTGCGGGACGCGACAGCCAGGGTCGGGTGATCCGTGGCGGCAAGGACATCCGTGTTGGCGATTGGGTGCAAGTCTACCGCGCCGGGGATGTGATTCCCAAAGTGGCCGATGTCGATCTGACGAAACGCCCCGAGGGCGCGCAACCTTTTGCGTTCCCGACCACCTGCCCGGAGTGTGGGTCCGACGCCATCCGCGAAGAGGGCGATGCCATTCGTCGCTGCACTGGTGGGTTGATCTGCCCGGCACAGGCGGTTGAAAAGCTGAAACATTTCGTTTCACGCGGGGCCTTTGATATTGAGGGTCTCGGCGCGAAACAGATTGAGATGTTTCATGGCGACGACAGTCTTGCCATCCACGAACCTGCAGACATCTTCACACTGGAGGATCGCGACTCCCACACCTTGGCCCGGTTGAAAAACCGCGATGGATGGGGCGACAAATCGGCCTCTAACCTGTTTGCGGCCATTCAGACGCGGCGGCATATCGCGTTGGAACGCCTGATCTTTGCCCTCGGCATTCGCCACGTCGGCGAGGCGGCTGCGCGCGATCTAGCCTTGCATTTCGGCAGTTGGGAGGCGCTGGCAAACACCGTTGACGCCGCCCGTGCCGCGATCCTTGCGCATCGTGCCGCCGATGAGGCAGAGCGGGCAGAACGCGCGACAGCCGCAGAAGAAAGCCGCCGCGCCCGGATCAAGGAAACCCGCGACGCTGTTGTCGCCGACATGGACGTGCCACAAGCCGCGATGGACAACTGGGCGGATTTGACCGGCATCGACGGAATCGGCTCTGTCCTTGTGCAATCCCTGTCCGACGCGCTGGCCAACCCACAAGAACGTGCCTCGATCGACCGGCTGGTCGCACATCTGGAAATCCAGCCGCCTGAGCGCCCTGCAAGCGAAGGGTCTCCCGTCGCGGGCAAGACCGTCGTCTTTACTGGCTCACTGGAGCGGATGACACGGGCCGAGGCCAAGGCGCGGGCGGAATCTCTGGGCGCCAAGGTCTCTGGCTCGGTCTCGAAAAAGACTGACATCGTGGTGGCCGGTCCCGGAGCGGGCAGCAAGGAACAAAAAGCGCGGGATCTTGGCCTGACAGTCCTTGATGAGGATGGCTGGCTGGAGTTGATCGGCGCATGAGCGGTCGGCCTGAGACGCTTTGGCCGTTGTTTGCCGATCTGACCGGGCTGGACGGAATCGGCCCCAAGACCGCGCAGGCGCTGGACGCGGCAGGGATCGAAACGCCGCGCGACCTGCTGATGACGCTGCCCTATTCGGGCATCGACCGGGCCCTGCGCGACAGTGTGCTGGACGTCGATCTGCCCGGCGTCGCCACTGTCGAGGTGACGATTGGCCATCACCGTGCGGCGGCCCGTAAGGGTGGAGCCTACCGGGTTGAGGTGGATGATGCGCGCACCCGGTTTCAGGTGGTCTTTTTCCGCGGCCACGGCGATTACATCCAACGCATGTTGCCGACCGGGCAGCGGCGCATCCTGTCCGGCCGGGTCGAATTGTTCGATGGGGTGCCACAGATGGTTCATCCCGACCACATGCTGCGCCCGGATGAGGCGGACGACCTGCCGGGGTATGAGCCGGTCTACCCGCTGACCGGCAATGTCACGCAAAAGACCATGGCGCGCGCCATGGACGACGCGCTGACCCGTGTGCCGGACCTTCCGGAATGGATCGATCCGGCGCAAAAGGCCGCTGAGACTTGGCCGGACTGGGCAGAGGCATTGCGCCGCGCCCATGCGCCCACAGCGGCGCGCGATCTGGCGGCAACGGCCCCGGCGCGAACCCGGCTGGCCTATGACGAGTTGATGGCGCATCAATTGACTCTCGCGCTTGCCCGCGCGCGGCGGCGGCGCGCCAGCGGGATCGTCAGCCGGGGCGATGGACGGCTGTGCAACCGCGTTCTGGCGGCGCTGCCCTATGCGCCGACCGGTGCGCAGACCCGCGCCATCGCCGAAATCGCCGAGGACATGGCCCGGCCACAGCGGATGAACCGTTTGTTGCAGGGCGACGTGGGGTCGGGGAAAACCTTGGTGGCGCTCATGGCGTTGCTGACGGCGGTAGAGGCCGGCGGGCAGGGCGTCATGATGGCCCCGACGGAAATCCTCGCCCGGCAACATCTTGAGGGGTTGCGGCCGCTTGCGGAAAGCGCAGGCGTGGTTCTGGAATTGCTGACCGGGCGCGACAAGGGAACAGAACGGGCGGCCAAATTGGGCGCGCTGGCGCAGGGCGACATTCAGATCCTTGTCGGCACCCATGCGGTGTTTCAGGCCGATGTGCAATTTGCCGATCTTCGGTTGGCGGTGGTCGACGAACAGCACCGGTTCGGCGTGCGTCAGCGGATGGAACTGGGCCGCAAGGGCGCGGCGGCGGATGTGCTGGTGATGACGGCCACGCCGATCCCGCGCAGTCTGGCGCTCGCGCAATACGGCGACATGGATGTCTCTGTGCTGGATGAAAAGCCGCCGGGGCGCAAACCGGTCAAGACCGCGCTGCTGTCAAACGAACGGATGGACGAGGTTGTCAATCACCTGCGGCAGGCCGTGATCGAAGGGCGGCAGGCCTATTGGGTTTGCCCGCTGGTTGAAGAAAGCGAAAATTCTGACCTGATCGCCGCCGAGGCGCGGTTTCAGCATTTGCGTGCGGCGCTTGGCGAGGGCGTTGTGGGGTTGGTCCACGGTCAGATGCCGCCAGCGGACAAGGACGCCGCCATGGCGCGGTTTGTCGCTGGCGAAACTTCTGTTCTGGTGGCCACCACGGTGATCGAGGTGGGCGTGAACGTGCCCAATGCCTCGATCATCGTGATCGAACGGGCCGAATACTTTGGTCTGGCGCAGTTGCACCAATTGCGCGGTCGCGTCGGGCGGGGAGAGGCGGCTTCGACCTGTCTGTTGATGTACCAGCCGCCGCTGTCCGACGGAGGGCAGCGCCGCCTGACAACCCTGCGCGAAACCGAAGACGGGTTTCGTATTTCAGAGGTGGATCTGGAAATGCGCGGTGCCGGGGATGTGATCGGTCTGGCGCAATCGGGTTTACCCCGGTTCCGCGTGGCCGACCTTGAAAGGCAGGCCGGGTTGATGGCGGTGGCACAGTCGGACGCCCGGCGCCTGCTGGCCGAAGATCCCGACCTGCAAAGCGCGCGGGGGCAGGCGGCGCGTTTGTTGCTCTGGCTGATGCGACAGGACGAGGCGATCCGGTTGATCGGTGTGGGTTAACGACGAAGCGCCTAAACACTCTTAATTTCAGCCTGTCACGTCCGGCTCAGAACCAATGAGATCTACGCGCGCTCGTCATTGAACCCATTTTGTTCTCAAATGTTCTCATTAAGTTCTTTACACGGCGTTAATGATATGAGAACAAAGGGTCAACAAACGGAACATTGGAGACGCGCCATGATCGAGACCGTCAAGACCGCCTTGCACCGCCAGCACGCGACGCTCTGGCAAGATACACTTGGTGTCATCTCTCTTGTGGTGATCTTTGTCGGCGCGCTGCACCTGCCATCCGTTTTCTGAGTTTCTGCCTGCGTGTCTGTAGTCCGGGTCTGTCGCATATCACCTGTCCCGATGTGCATCCTGTCCCCTAATCGGTTTTCCTGCCTGTAACCGATCACGATCCGGGACCCTACAGATCGACACGCTCCTTGCCGCCGCCTCCCTGTCCCGGAGTGCGGCGGTTTTTTTGGGCACTCCTATGTTTCAGAACCGATAGGCCAACCGCCATCCGCCCCAATGCAGCGCGCGCAGGGTATTGCGGACAGCCAGATATTTCATCATCACAAATTCACTACCGCCCATGTCGCGGCGATTGGCCTGTGGTAGGAGCGGTCGGGCATTGCGCCTGGTCTTCGCCCCGGCCCGATCGTCAAAATTGGCAATGCGCAGCGTTCCTGACCGAGTCCGCGCCGTGTAGCTGGGAAACTTGCGATTATGCGTCGGCAGCCAGCCGTTCGTATCGACACATGCACAAAAGACGATCCGTGAGACGCTGTCCAATAACGGCTCCTCTATGGGCCGCAGGATCTTGTCCATGTCGCGGTGGAGGGGGCCAGCGCCTGCCTCTGCTATTTCCCCTGCCTAGCGCAAGACGAACCAACAGAGGGTTAAGCCGAATGGATTTGCCGTGCTTCCTGAACCGCCTCGCAGGCGGCATCCAGCGCCAGCATGATAGAGGCGTGGCGGTTCTTGAAAGAGGTCGCCGGGCGCAGCACCTCAAGCCCGTCAAACGGCGCGGGCGGGGTTGGCCCGTCTTCCTTGAGCATGGCGCGCAGCGCGTCCCGGGCAGCGGTGAGTTCTTCGGGCGTGCGTCCGATGATGGCACCGCCGACAACCGACGCTGCAGCCTGTCCCAGCGCGCAGGCCTTTACCTCTTGGCCATAGTCCGACACCTTGCCATCCTGCATCGAAATATCGACCGTCACCGTGGATCCGCACAACGGCGAGCGTTTCTTGACACTGACCTGCGGCGAGTCCAGCCGAGCGTTGTGCGGGATGTCGGCGGCCAGTTCGAGAATTCGGCCGGAATAAAGCTTGATCAGGTCCGTTTCGCCACTCATGGCTTTCTCCTGCTGCGGGTTCCTCATACATAGGCAGCGGTGCCGCTGATGCAAAAGGTTTTTCCCATGGCTTTCGACCCTACGACACTAAAGTATGATGATCGCGGTCTGATCCCCTGTATCGCTCAGGACGCTGATGGCGGCGATGTGCTGATGATGGCCTGGATGAACGCCGAAGCGGTGGCCATGACGCTGGACTCCGGGCGGGTGACGTATTGGTCCCGTTCGCGTCAGGCGTTCTGGATCAAGGGCGAAACTTCGGGTCATGTTCAGGAACTGGTCGATTTCCGGGTGGATTGCGACCGCGATTGCCTGCTGGTGCTGGTGCGGCAGACCGGGCCGGCCTGTCATACCAATCGGCGGTCGTGTTTCTATACGGCAGTGCGTGAAGGCGATGAAGTCGAGCTGATGAAGCCGATGGCAGATAAATAGATCGGGGCGTTACAGGCCGATTTTGGCGCGGATGTCCGATGGAGACAGGCCCTCGGCGCGGTACGTGGCCAAGGCGCGGGCGTCATCCCGTTTGGCAAGCCGGCGACCCTGCTCATCGCGGATCAGGCGGTGGTGCAGGTATGTGGGCGTTGTTATTCCCAGCACCGCCTGCAACAGGACGTGAATTTGAGTCGCGTCAAACAGATCTTTGCCACGAATGACATGGGTGACGTCCTGCGCCGCGTCGTCCAAGACAACAGATAAATGGTAAGATCCCAGAAAATCCTTTCTGGACAGGACAATGTCGCCAACTCTTGAAGTGAGTTCCTCAGCATAGATCGGCACCACACGCCCGGGCGTTTCCCCCTCCGGCCCAATCTCGGTGAAGCCGGGCAAGGATTGCGGCAGTGCGTTCAAGGCCGCCGCTATGTCAAGGCGCAGGGCCATGCCCTCGGGCGGTGAAACGCCGTCGCGGGGATAGCGATGACGGCATGTACCGGGATAGATCAGACCATCGGGCCCAAACACCGGGTCAGCCCCTTCTTGCGGGGCGGCGACGGCAGCGGCAATATCGCGGCGCGAGCAGGTGCAGCCATACAGTAAACCGCGTGACCAGAGATCACTCAGCGCGGCGCGATAGGCGTCCTGCCGGTCGGATTGCCGCAAAGGGGGGGCATCCCAAGTCAGGCCCAACCATGTGAGATCATCGTAGATCTGCCGCTCCCATTCCGGGCGCGATCGGGTGTGGTCAATATCCTCGATCCGCAACAGAAACCGGCCCGCGGCGGCGCGCGCCAAATCATGCGCGAGCAGCGCGGAATAGGCGTGACCAAGGTGTAAAGGCCCCGTGGGGGATGGGGCAAATCGTGTGGTGAATGTCACGCTTTTTCAATAACGTATACAGTGGACTTCATGTTCTTTCCGGGCAGGTGGTCACCATGTTCGCGGAACAACTGCCGTATATGGCTCTCGGCGATCCGGCGGTCGACCAGCGCCTCAAAGGACGGGTCTTCAAGCGTGTGATCGTTGAAGGAAAAGACGCATTGCGCCCCCGGTGCCAGCGCATCGAAAATACGGTCAAGCGCCGCCAGTGGTGCCGCACCGGCACCGATCACCCCGATTGCCGCGATAGCGGCATAGCCCGCAGGGACAGGATCATCGGGGCGGATCGACGTCAGGTTGCGATAGATGTCTTTTTCGCGCGCCTGTTCCAGCATTCCGGGTGACAAATCCACACCGTCGAGTGTCGTAAACCCCGCAAGACGCAGCGCAATGCCCGACAGGCCCGTACCACAGCCAAAGTCGAGAACCGACGCGTCTGGCTGTCCCAAAGTGGCACGCAACGCCTCGGCACAACGCTTTGGCGTGGCATAGCCTTCGCCCTCAACGGATTGCTCATAGGTCGCGGCCCATGCGTCATACAGATCGCGGGTCTCGTCCTCGGTTCGGGCCTTGTAGACCTTATCAAAATAGGGATCACTCATGGGACCAGCGTTCTACTCTGCGGCCTTGCCGTCAACCCCTTGTTGCGCCAGCCAGTCAGTCCACACGTCTTTGGCGCGGTCGGTATAACCTTTATAGCGTTCGCGCCGTCCTTTCCGACCGCCCCGCAGCCCTTCGAGCGGGCGGAACAGGCCAAAGTTGACGTTCATCGGCTGAAAGGTCTTGGCCTCGGCGCCGCCGGTTATGTGGTGGATCAGGGCCCCATGAGCGCTGTCCTGCGGAACCGAGGGCATCGAAACGCCAAGGATATCCGACGCGGCCATCCGCCCGGCCAGCAGCCCCATGGCAGAGGATTCAACATAGCCCTCGACCCCAGTTACCTGTCCCGCAAAGCGGATATTGGGCTTTGAGCGCAGGCGCATCTGGTCGTCCAACAGTGTCGGGCTATTCAGAAAGGTGTTGCGGTGAATGCCGCCCAGTCGCGCAAAACTGGCATCGTGCAAGCCGGGAATCATCCTGAATACATCAGCTTGCGCGCCGTACTTCATCTTTGTCTGAAAACCGACGATGTTGTAAAGTGTCCCCAGCGCGTTGTCGCGGCGCAATTGCACGACGGCATAGGCCTTGACCTCGGGCTGGTGCGGATTGGTCAAGCCGATGGGTTTCATCGGACCAAAGCGCAGCGTCTCGCGCCCGCGTTCAGCCATGACCTCAATCGGCAGGCAACCGTCGAAGTATCCCGCGGTCTCGCCCTCGTGAAACTCGGTTTTGTCGGCGGCCAGAAGGGCGTCGATAAACGCCTCATACTGGTCCTTGGTCATGGGGCAGTTGAGATAGGCTTTTTGCTCTTCCTCAGTCTCGCCTTTGTCATAGCGCGACTGTCGCCACGCCACCGACATGTCGATGCTTTCCGCATAGACGATTGGCGCGATGGCGTCGAAAAACGCCAACCGGTCGGCTCCGGTTTCTTGCTGGATTGCCGCCCCCAGACCGGCAGAGGTCAGCGGGCCAGTGGCAAAAATCCATTGGCCTTCGCTGGGCAGGTCGGTGATTTCCTCATGCGAAATCATGATGTTGGGATGCGCGGTCAACGCCTCGGTCACGCTCTCGGCAAAGCCTTCGCGGTCCACCGCCAGCGCGCCACCGGCGGGCAAGCGCCGGGCATAGGCGGTGCGCATGATCAATCCGCCCGCCTGCAACATCTCCCAATGCAGGAGACCCACGGCATTCTGTTCATGATCGTCCGATCGGAACGAGTTCGAACAGACCATTTCCCCAAGGTTTCCAGTCTGATGCGCAAAGGTCTTAACCTTTGGCCGCATCTCGTGCAGGACCACCTGCACGCCCATGTTCGCAGCCTGCCAGGCTGCTTCGGATCCGGCCATGCCGCCGCCGACGATATGCAATCTCTCTGTCATGATCCGCATCTAGGCGAGCACGCGGGCAAAGCCAAGCCCGCGACGCGTTTTGAACAGGATCAGTTGTCGGTCTTGACGGCCCAATCCGGCGCGCGTTTTTCCAGAAAGGCAGAAATCCCCTCATCCGTGTCGCGCCACAGCATGTTCTTGACCATGACATCGCCAGCATAGGCATAAGCCTCATCCAGCCCCATGGTGATTTGGTCATAAAACGCACTCTTGCCGATCTTGACCGCCGCCGTCAGCTTGCCCGCCAGTGTTTCGGCCAACTCCTGCGTTGCGGCCTCCAATTGGTCATGCGGCACGGCTTTGTTGATCAGCCCGGCGCGCTCTGCCTCTTCGGTTGACAAAAAGCGGCCTGTGGTCAGCATCTCAAACGCTTTCTTGCGCGGGATGTTGCGCGACAGAGCGACCATCGGCGTCGAACAGAAAAGGCCGATATTCACACCGTTGACGCCAAACCGCGTGCCCTCTGCCGCAACCGCCAGATCGCAAGAGGCGACCATCTGGCAACCGGCCGCGGTGGCGATACCGTGGACCTGCGCGATGACCGGTTGGGGCAGGCGGGTCAGACCGGACATGACGCTGGCGCAGCGCCCGAACAGATCAGCGAAATAGGCTTTGCCCCCATCCTCTGCCTGACGGCCAGCTTGCATTTGTTTCAGATCGTGACCCGCGCAGAACGCCTTGCCCGCGCCCGAGATCACGACAACACGCGTGTCGCGGTCCTGACCCAGCGCATCAATCTGCGCCTGAAGGGCGGCCAGCATCTCATCCGAGAGCGCGTTGAGCCGCTCCGGCGCGTTCATGTGCAGATGCGCGATGCCACCCGCGTCGCGACGTTCCAGGATTTCCATCTTGTCCTCCTCGTTTGGGCCAGATTAGCTGCGCCCAACAGAGGAGGAAAGCGCTTGGAACTCAAGATCACCGCCGAAGAAATGACCGGATTTCTGGACGAGGTCTTTCCCCAGGTCCGGGGCATGTTCGGGATCGACCGGATGGATGAGACCCTGCTGGTGATGCGGCTGTTTAACGATGACAAGCACCTGCGGCCCGGCGGCACCGTGTCCGGCCCGGCGATGTTCTCACTGGCTGATGTGGCGGCCTATGTGGCGACGTTGGGGTTTGTCGGCAAAGAGTCGCTGGCGGTGACGATCCATTGCTCCATCGATTTCATGCGCAAACCGGTGGCGGGTGTTGATCTGTTGGCAGAGGCGCGCGTGCTGAAACTGGGCCGCGCCCTGTCGGTGACCGATGTGCTGCTCTTCAGTGAGGGCACGACCCAGCCGGTGGCCCATGCCTCACTGACCTATTCGATCCCGCCCACCCGAGCATGAAGTGCGTCACTTGAAGTTCGGCGCGCGTTTCTGGATGCGGGCAAAGACCGCCTCCAGTTGGTTGGGCTGGCCGATGACCTCTGCCTGCAATTCTGCCTCCAACCGCAGCGCCGCCGCCCGGTCCATCAGCCAGCTGTCATTGACCAGCCGTTTGTCGCGGCGAATGGTGTCGGGGTTCTTGCCTGCGATGGCCTGCGCCAACGCGCGCGCCTCTGTCAGCGGGTCCTCACAGACGCGCGTCACAAGGCCCAGCGCCGCCGCCTCTGCCGCCTCGACCACGCGCCCGGTAAAGATCAGCTCCTTGGCCTGATCGGCGCGCATCAGCCGGGGCAGGGTGGTGGTGATCCCCATGTCGGGGATCAGGCCCCACGTGATTTCCATCACCGACATGCGGATGTCGGGTGCCGCCAGCCGGATATCTGCGCCAAGGGCGATCTGGAATCCCGCGCCATAGGTAACGCCGGTAAGCGCAGCGATGACCGGCACCTCCAGTTCCTGCCAGACGGTGCAGGGTTTCTGGAACATGTTGGCGGTCTCGCCCTCTGGCACCTCAAGGATCTTTCCGATCAGTGCCTTGGGGTCGGGGTTGGCGGAGAACAGAGACGTGTCGATGCCGGAGCAGAAATTCGGCCCCTCACCGCGCAGGACCACGGCGCGCAGCCCATCGGCGCGCTTCAAATCCTCGCCCGCCTGTGCCAGCCCTTCAAAGACCGACAGATCGACGGCGTTGTGCTTGTCCGGGCGGTTGAGGATGACCTCGGCAATGGGGCCATCGCGGGTGACGCGGACTGTATCGGACATGAAATGTGCTCCCTTGCGGCTGTTGTCGCCAGCATAGGGGCGGCATCGCCCGTGCGCATAGCCGTGACGTTGCGTGGTTTTCGATCGGGCAATGGGGTATTTGGACAAAGAAGAAGCGCGGGGTCGCTGTTTCTTCTCTGGCAAAATACCTCCCGGGGGGCCGCGCAGCGGCGGGGGCAGAGCCCCCTCTGTCACGGCATCAGGTTCAGCACGTAGCGTGGCAGGGCAAAGGCCGCCTTGTGAACTTCGGGCGTGTAGTAGTCGGTTGTGATGCCCGCATCTGCGAAACGCTGTTGCAGGATCTCCAGCGGCACCGCCCGCGCGTCGCCGTCTGTGCCCCAGCCAAAGGCCATCGGGCCACCCGCGTAGGTGGGCACGGTTGCCATGTAACAGGTCGCGTCCGCGAACAGCGCCTTGAAGGCACGCATTGTGTTGGTCAGCTCATCGCCCTGCAGGAACGGCACACCGTTCTGGGTGACAAGGATACCGCCGGGCGTCAGCGCACGTTTCGCGTGGCCATAAAAGGTATCGGTGAACAGGACTTCACCCGGACCAATCGGATCGGTGCTGTCGACGATGATCACATCATAGCCGCCTTGGGTGGTTTTCATATATTCGGCGCCGTCGGCAATCACCAAGTCCAGGCGAGGGTCGTCAAAGGCACCCTGCGACAGCATCGGCAGGTATTCCTTCGAGAATTCAACGACACCCGCGTCGATCTCGACCATGGTCACATGGTCGACCGATGTGTGTTTCAATACCTCGCGCGCCATGCCGCCATCGCCGCCGCCGACGATGCACACACGCTTTGCTGCGCCGTGTGCAAGGATCGGCACATGGGTCAGCATTTCGTGGTAGATGAAGTTGTCCCCTTCGGTGGTCTGGATCACGTCGTCCAGCGTCAGGACCCGGCCAAAGGTGCCGTTTTCGAATACGCGCAGGCGCTGGTGGTCGGTTTCGCTGTCGTACAGCAGTTTGTCGACGGTCAGGCTTTGCGCGTAGTGGCCATGCAGTTGTTCGCGCATCCAGTTGGGCATGTCGGTCATCTTTGGTCTCCTGCGGGTCCCGGGCGCGAAACTAACAGGCGGGCCGGGCATCTCAAACGGGATGGGTCAAGAAAAAAGGGCGGCACAGGCCGCCCTTGGTCGGGGTCAGGGTCGAACGCCACAATCAGGCCGCGACGCCAGCCTCTGATACCACGCCTTCGCCGCGCAGCAGTTCTTTAACGCGCACGTCGGCGGTGCCAAAGGCGCGGGCCAGAACATCAACCGCTTTCCACGGTTGCGCGTCACCGCACATGAAGACGTCAAAGGCCCCATAGCCGATTTCCGGCCATGTGTGGACCGAGATGTGGCTTTCGGCCAGAACGGCCACGCCGCTCACGCCCTGCGGGCTGAACTTGTGCGTGTGGATGTGCAGCAGGGTTGCGCCGCAGGTGTCCACGCAGTCGCGAAAGGCCTGCTGAATGCGCGCCTCATCGTCCAGTCCGTGCCCGTCGACCACCTCGATGATCAGGTGGGTGCCTGCAAAGACGTTGCCGTCGCGACGGATAAAGTGATCTTCGCGGTCCTCGTCGAATACGTCGCGCGGGGATGCGGAATCGTTCGCGGGGGCGAGACCCCGGGTGGTGTCTTCCTCTTGGGCGCCTGTCTCCAGACCGTACCCCAGTTGGAAGAGGTTGATGTCCTTCATGACATTCCTCCTTCAATCCAGTAGTGCGTTCCAGTCGGTCCCTTAGCGCCCCCCGAAGACACAAATGCCCAGCATTTGGCTGGGCGTTCGGGTTGGGATCGGTTCCGAAAGTGAGGCTCACCTAAGACCGACCTTTGAGTCGATCAACCCTTTTTTTCTGCATGCGCGAAGAAAGTTTTGTGACAGCCTTCGCCGTCAGGGCGCGGCACCCGCCCCCCAGAGCAGGCCAAAGGCAATGACCGCAAGGCTGGCTGCGGCCGCGTAGTAGGTCAATTTGCGCGGGCAAAAGGGCCGCTCGCCAAAGGTGCGGCCATCCAGACCGGACACGACCACCTTCATCGGCTTGTCCTTCCAGCGATAGTGCAGGATCCAAACCGGTAGCAGGATGCGGCGATAACGGATGCCGGTGGTGTCGGTCTTGAAGGTGATGTTCGACACGCCGCTTTTGCCGATGTTGGCCTTGATGTGATTGCGGATCAGCAGGCGTTTGTCGGCCTCGTTGGCCCCCAATCCCTCGCCGACGCTTTGATGATGACGTTCGGCGGCGAACCCGGCCAGATACCCGGCGCGATAGGGGCGCAGGCGGCGAGGATCGAACTGATGCAGGATGCCATCGCGGATCAACGGGGTGACATGGGGGCTGGCAGGCATCAGAAGGTCATCAAAGCCGATCTTCATCGTGCCACTGGTACGCCGCTTGCGGCGGTTCTTGCCGCTGCCGGTGGTGTAGCTGGCCCAGTAATCGACCGCCTCCTGGCTGTCGAATGTCCAGAATGGTGCATAAAGCCCGGCAACACGGCCCTTTTCCACCGTTTCAGAAAGGCCGCGGGGGGCGGCAATCCGGCCTTTGACCCAATCCAATGCATGGGTCTGGGCCGCCTGCTCGGGCACCCGGAACGGGATCAGCGCAGTGGTGCGATAGCCGTGATCGGTGGTCGACAGAACCACAGCACCGTCGCAATAGGGGCAGCGGTCCGATAGCGACGCTCCGGTAAACACCACCTCGCCGCCGCAGGTTTCGCACCGGTGGGCGCGCATGTCCGGCAGGTCTGGTGGCAGGGTTTCTGGCGTGTCGGCGCGGTAATCGGTCTCGGCGCTGGCGGCACTGTCCCAGGGGCTTTCGAGACCCTGCGTTGTGCCACAGCTGGTGCATTTCAGCATTTGCACGTTGGGGTCGTAGACGCATTGACCGCCGCAAGAGGGGCAGCGCAGCTCGGACTGGTCCGTCTGCGGCGTACTCATGAGTCCGCCTCTGACAGGGCGCTGGCGATGTGCAGCAGGATTTCCAGCCGCAGCCACGACCGGGCCACCGCCCCACCCAAATCACCCGAAACGCCCCAGTCGCCGATGATCGTGGCGAAAAACCATGTGGCCATCGCCCAGAAGCCGATCATTGACCAACCCGCGATGGTGCGAAGGAATCCGGCAGAGCCCTGCTTCAGCTCATGGCGGGCCTCATGAACCTGCACCAGTTTGCGCATCACACCCATGCCAAAGGCAGTGGCGGTCGCAAATAGAGCAAGGGCGGCAAGAAGGGGGCCAAAGGAAAACATGGAAGGCACCTTGGTTCGCGTGTATCCGGTTCATGCCCGTGGTGCGTCGGGGGTGCAAGTGGGGCAGCCCCCTGTGCCAACCTGTGTATTGAGGGTCATTTTGTGGGGTATAGTAATACCATTATTTTAACCGTTTGATTTTGCATAGTTAAATCAAGATTTGCGTCCTTGACTGGAAAATTCGCCTGCGTATAACAGCGCAATCGGATTTCGGGCCGGGGCGGATGCCTTGGCCCTTCTCAATCGAACGGACAAGAATCGTCATGAAAACCTTCTCTGCAACTCCGGCAGACATCGACAAGAAATGGATCGTGATCGACGCCGAAGGCGTTGTTCTCGGCCGCCTCGCCTCGATCGTCGCCATGCGCCTGCGCGGCAAGCATAAACCGTCCTTCACGCCTCACATGGATATGGGTGACAATGTCATCATCGTGAACGCGGACAAGATTCAGCTGACCGGCAAGAAGCGCGACGAAAACTTCTACTGGCACACAGGCCACCCCGGCGGGATCAAATCGCGCACCAAGGCACAGATCCTTGAGGGTGCCCACCCTGAGCGCGTGGTCTATCAGGCCGTCAAGCGCATGCTGCCGGGCAACCGCCTGTCGCGTCAGGTGCTGACCAACCTGCGGATCTACGCCAGCGCCGAGCATCCGCACGATGCCCAGAACCCCGAAGTTCTGGACGTGAAATCAAAGAACTCCAAGAACACCCGGGTATCGAAATAATGGCTGATCAGATCAACTCTCTCGAAGAGCTGGGCGCCGCAGCAGGCGTCGATGCCGCGGTTGTCCTCGATGAGGCCCCGCGTGAGCCGGTTCGTGACGAACTGGGCCGGTCCTATGCCACTGGCAAGCGGAAAGACGCGGTTGCTCGCGTCTGGATCAAGCCGGGCTCCGGCAAGGTCGTGGTGAACGGCAAGGACATGGACAAGTACTTTGCACGTCCGGTTCTGCAACTGATCCTGCGCCAGCCGATGCAGGTTGCCGGAGTCGAAGGCGAATTCGACGTCATGGCAACCGTCAAGGGCGGTGGCCTGACCGGTCAGGCCGGTGCGGTCAAGCACGGCATCTCGAAGGCGCTGCAGCTGTACAATCCCAGCCTGCGCGGCGCGCTGAAGGCGGCAGGCTTCCTGACCCGCGACAGCCGTGTCGTTGAACGTAAGAAGTTCGGTAAGCGCAAAGCGCGTCGTTCGTTCCAGTTCTCCAAGCGCTAAGTCGTTTCGGACAATCCAATTGCAGGGGCCCTTTGGGGCCCCTTCTTTTTTGTTTTGTGGGAAGGGGCGCTGCCCCGCTTGCCTGCGGCAAGCCCCCCGGGATATTTGAAGACAGAAGAAACTGGGGGCGCGGATGGACATCGTCGGGATCGAGGATGCGGGGCAACTGGCGCGGGTTGTGTCGGGGGATTTGGACCCTGCGCGGCTGACGCTGTTTTCGACCATGAAGAACGAGATGGGGTTTCTGCCGGCCTGGTTGGCGCATCACCGCGCGATCGGGTTTGAACAGTTTCTGATTTGGGACGATGCCTCGGACGATGGTTCATCTGCGTATCTGACTGCGCAGCCGGATGTCGTGGTCATGCGGTCGGATCTCAGTTTCGGTGCGTTGTTGCGGTATCGCGATCCTGATGGAGAGGTGCGTGAGGAACGGACCGGAACCTATTTCAAGATCGCGCTGCCGCATTTGTTCTTTGACGGTGCGTTTGTCGGCTATGTGGATGCGGATGAATTCCTGATCTTGCCGCCGGGCGTGGCGTCTATTGGCGAGGTGGTCGCTCGGTTGGCGGATGAGGGGGCGCCGTCGGCTGTGGCCTCTGTAGTGGAGTTCTTTCCGGCCTCGGCATCGGGGTTGGAGGGCGCGCTGCCGCAAAGCTTCTCGGATTTGCTCGCGGCCTATCCGTATTTTCAAGGCGAGGCATTGGTGCGTTTGCGGGCCGGTGCGCAGCCAGAGTTGTTGGGGAAATCAAAAACATCTCGTCTTTTCAAAGCGTTTGTCGTCAAACCTAAAGTCACTCGTCGCGGCTGGCAGCGGGTCTGGATGTCTTCGAAAGACAAGAAGGCGCAGGCGTTTCAGAAATCTCCGCGGCACAAGACGCCGCTGGTGCGCCGCGATTCACAAAGCCGCTTGACCGGATCGCATTACGGCAATCTGCCGCCGTCGTCTGAGGTTTTGCTGACTGTGGCGCATTTTGTTTTTACCGCGCAGTTTGCGGATAAAATCGCGCGGGCGACGGAATGGGGCGCGCATGCCAATGGTGCCGCAAAGTACCGATACTATGCGGAGTTACTGGACAAGATGCGCGGTGTCGAGAACGGGTTTCTGGATGACAATTCCGTGGCTTATGAGGGGCCGCAGCAATTGATCGACTGTGGGCTCATGCGCTGGCAAGTGGAGGTCTCAGGTTGGACTGGTCAGCGCGAAACGAGCGGAGGGCCAGACCTCGGAAATTTGGGGTAAGCGTTGGGCCACGGCCCGGTAGACCGGGGCATAGTGACGGGCGATTTCAGCCTCAAGATCCTCGGAGACACCAGTGCCCTTGGCGCGACTGTTGACTGATCGCATCCCCGCTTGGGGGTCAATCGGCACATCGGCAAAGCGGGCCAGATCCGCGATACCGTTGGCGGTGAACAGGGTTTCAAACGTGGTCACAAAGCAATTTTGGGGGGCAAACACGGCCTCGATGGCGTCCAGTGTCAGGTCATAGCGACTACGCGCCTCTGCTTCTTCGCTAGCGTAAAAGTCCGTCAGTGGTGCATCGTTTTCGGCGCTTTGCGTGCGGCGGCCCTTTTCCATTTCCATCCGGAGGTGCGAGCGCAGGCGGTCCACAGGATCTCGCATGGAGAACAAGACCTTGACGGGGATGCCGCGGGTCGCAAACCCATCGCGTATCCGGGTCAGGATCTCTGGGGACAAAGCCGAATAGGACGGAGTGATGTCGCCGGTGCGGGTCACGCCGGGTTGGGCCAGAATCCCCGCGAAATAGTCGAAATAGGCGTTCTCGGAGCGCTGTAACCGCCAGCGCAGGTGGGCGGCCGGTTCAGGCGCGCCAAGGGCCACCTTGGTGCGGGCGCGCAGCTTGCCCAGAAACGACGGCTCAGGCGTGCGGTAACGGGCAAAGACGCCGCCAAGTCGGTGTTCCCAAGTCTGATACTCACCCAAGCGTCCGAAATCGGACCCCGGTTGGCGCGCCAGATAGGCCTGAATCCAGGACGATCCGCATTTCTGTCCGCCCAGGCCCAGAAAGAAGGTCTTGGTCATGGTTGCTCCATCGTCTCTGTCAGATGGGTTCTAGCCTATTGCGGCTGCGGGGTCGCGGCTCATTTGTCCGCAGGCAACAGGCCCAGTCCGCGCAGGTAGACGCCGATCCCGGTTTCCAGCAGATCCTCGGGCGGAAAGGGCGCCTGACTGCCGGGTGAATTGCGCGCGAACAGTTCGACAACCCCGTGCGACAAGGCCCAGATATGGGCGGAAAACATCGCTGGCGGCGGACGCTTTTCCGGCGGGATATGCTGCGAGAGCCGTTCGGCAGCCTTTTCCAGCACACCGCGCGCCCGCGCGGACACCGCGGCCAATTCAGAGGAATGGTTGACCGAGATACCGGATTCGAACATTGCGATGTAGTGGCCGGGGTATTTGCGTGCAAAGGCCAGATAGGCGCGGCCCGTGGCCTCGAACGCGGCGAGATCGGACGGTTGGCCCTTTTCATAGGCATATTCCATGACATCGGCAAAGATCTCATAGCCTTGCAGCGCGGCCTCGGCGATCAGATCCTCACGTCCGGAAAAATGTCGGTAGACGGCGGCAGGCGTCACGCCCGCCTGTTTGGCCGCCTCTGACAAGGTAAAGCCGGTGGGGCCTTTTTCCTCGATCAGCTTCAGCGCGGCATCGACCAGCGCCTGGCGCAGGTTGCCGTGGTGATATCCGCGTTTCTTGATCATCATCGCACGCGTGCGGCCCTCAGGCCGCCCAAATCTCTGGTCCGCCGAGGATCTTGGGGTCGACGGTTCCGATCGCCTTGGGGTCTTTGCGGGTATAGTCGAGATGGGTCAAAATGTAGCGAATGGCGGCTAGGCGCGCGCGCTTCTTGTCGTCCGAACGGACCACTGTCCAAGGTGCAACACTGGTGTGGCTGCGGGCCAGCGTTTCCTGAATAGCCGTTGAATAGGAATCCCACAGGGCCAGCCCCTCGACGTCAATGTTGCTAAGCTTCCACTGCTTTAGCGGATCGCTTTCGCGTTTGAGAAAGCGCCGCAACTGTTCGGCGCGGCCGACGTTGAGCCAGAACTTGAACAGGTGGATTCCCTCATCCACCAGCATCTTTTCGAAGTCGGGCACCTGATTGAAAAAATGTTCTCGCTGGTCATTGTCGCAAAAGCCAAAGACATGCTCGACGACGCCGCGGTTGTACCACGAGCGGTCGAAAAACACGATTTCGCCCGCGGCGGGCAGGTGGTCGATGTAGCGCTGGAAATACCATTGCGTCGCTTCGTGGTCCGACGGTTTGCCCAATGCCACCACACGCGCGCCGCGCGGATTCAGGTTCATGCGGAATCGTTTGATCGTGCCGCCCTTGCCGGCAGCATCGCGGCCTTCGAACACCAACACGACCCGTGCGCCGGATTCCTTTGCCCAGGCCTGCATCTTGATCAGTTCGATCTGCAGCCGCTCCATCTCTTTGTCGTAGGCTTTGGTCTTCATCCCTTCGCTATAGGGATAGCCGGTGTCGATGATGTCATCCTTGTCGGCGCGGGTGATCGCCTCACGCACCGATTTCGGCGCGTCGTTCTGAAAGAAGTTGGAAATCGCGCCGTCGAAAAGGAGCGTCATAGGGGGTCTCCGTCCGTCTAAGTGACCGGCACTATGGGATGTTAAGCAGATTAACGCAAACGCTTCGAGCCGAATGGCCTAGCGCAGTCCGGCGCGGGTGGCGGCGCGGTGGATCGCCTCTATCACCGCGCCCGGGCGGGCGTGTTGTGGCATGTGGCCAACGTCCTCCAGCGCGGTCAGGTTGGCATCGGGCAGCAAATCTGCGGCTGCCACCGCGTGAATGTCAAACCCCACGGTCGTGTCAGCGGTGCCGTGCAGCAATTCCACTGGCAGGCTCAGCGTTGCATAGCGCGCTGACATCTCGGTCAGCGCAGCTCGCAGGTGGTACACCTGTCGTCCGTTGGCGCGGATCACATGCCGCTGCAGGCTGAGACCGGGGCCGACATGGGTCAGATAGCCCTCGGGCATGGATTGCGGGGCAAAGATGCCCTCGACCGCGTCGCGTGTGCGCATCGGGTCGATAAGCGCGGTCACGATTGGCGCGGCCAGCGCACCGCCCACCGCATTGCCCAGCAGCCGGTACTGGAAATCCAGCTTACCGGGCCACGGCATGATCGCGCCCCCCAGCGTGACAAGAGCCGCTGCGTCGTGGTCCAGCCCCCAGGCCATGGCGACCGCGCCGCCAAAGGAATGGCCGACGACAATCGGATTGCGGACCCCCAGTTGCACCGCCGCCGACGCCAGCAAGGCGGCCTGATCTTGCGGCGTTTCCGCATCGGTGTTGAACGCGCCGCGATGCTCGGCCCGGCGTCCGCTGTGGCCCAATCCGGGCCGGTCAAAGACCGTCACACGGTAGTCCTGTGCCAGTTTGTCGACGAGGTCGAAGGTAAAGTCGCGCAGGTTACCGCTGGCCCCGTGCAACAGCACCACATCCGGGCCGTTGCCGGTTTGAACATAGTGG
The DNA here is from genome assembly GCF_002237555.1 of Antarctobacter heliothermus. NCBI lineage: Bacteria > Pseudomonadati > Pseudomonadota > Alphaproteobacteria > Rhodobacterales > Roseobacteraceae > Antarctobacter > Antarctobacter heliothermus. The sequence continues at coordinate 3,398,083 of NZ_CP022540.1, forward strand.
ATCGGCACGCCGTCCACCGTCACAAAGGCCCCCACCGCGGGCCAGCGTTCTAACGCTGCGGCCTCACGCGTACCCGCACGCCAATGCACCAATGCGCCACCGCCCACCAGCGACGCGATAAGAATCGTTCCGATCATGCGCAGCACCGTTCTTGTCCTATCCGTCTGCCTGTCAGCGGGCCGTCCCAATGGAGGATAGCTCAAACGGGGTCGACTGGTAGATCTCGTTGATCCAGTTGCCGTAAAGCAGGTGCGCGTGGCTACGCCAGCGGTTCTGGGGGGGCAGGGCAGGGTTGTCGTTCGGATAGTAATTGGCCGGCACGTTGATCGGTGTGCCGCTCTCTATATCGCGATCATACTCTTCCTTGAGCGTGCCGCTGTCGTACTCCAGATGGTTGAAGATATAGAGCGCGCGGTGGCTCGGGTCTTCGATCAGGCAGGGGCCGGTTTCGGTGGAATCGATCAGGATCGGCAGACCGGCGGCGATCACCTCATCGCGGTGGATTTCGGTCCAGCGAGACACAGGGATCACCATGTCGTCGGAAAAGCCCCGCAGGTAGGGAGAGGCAGGCGCTAGGTTCTGGTGGCGCACCGCGCCAAAGGCCTTGGCGTCCAGCAGATGTTTCTGGACTCCGTGGAAATGGTTGATCATCGCCATGCCGCCCCAGCAGACGCCAAAGGTGGATTGCACATGGGTTTGGGTCCAGTCAAAGACCTGTGTCAGTTCATCCCAATAGGTGACTTCCTCGAACGGCAGGTGTTCGATGGGCGCGCCGGTGATGATCAGCCCGTCAAATTTTTCACCGCTGTCTGCCACGTCCGAAAACGGGCGATAGAAGTTTTCCATGTGTTCGGCGGCGGTATTCTTGGCCTGATGCTCGGTCATCCGGATCAGAGACAGTTCAATCTGTAGCGGGGTCGCCCCGATCAGCCGACAGAACTGGTTTTCTGTCTGGATCTTCTTCGGCATCAGGTTCAGCAACCCGATGCGCAGCGGGCGAATATCCTGACGAGCGGCGTGCTCTTCGGCCATAACCATGACCCCTTCACGCGTGAGCACGTCAAAGGCTGGCAGGTCGGAGGGCAGCTTAATGGGCATGTCAGGGGTCCTATTGCGAAGAGGCATTCAGATAGGGGATCGGCGGGAGAGGGACAAGGCGCGTGCGGACGCAGACCTAGTCGGGCAGGGCGTTGGCGATCAGGTCGGTGAAATCCGCCTCATTCTGGACGCGCGCCATGTCTTCGGCCTCGACGGTGACGCCCCAGTTCCGCGCCATGCCTTCGTACAGCGGCTGGCGGTGCGCCAGCGCGCGGGCATAGGTCCAGCGGATAAAGGCATCCGGGTCAACCTTGTCCCCGGTCAGGCCGGTCTCCTCCAGATAGGCGTCCCAACCAGCGGCCAGAAAGTCCGGGCGATAGGCCATCGGTTTCGGTGCCTTGTCAAAGCGGCGGATCAGTTCATCGGTGTGGGCCTCGGTCCCGCGCACCCAGACCATCAACGCCTGCTGGCTCAGCGCGGTCAGGATCTCGTCCTGTTGGTCATCGGGGTCCACCCATTCACAGATGCTGCCGCCGGTGTCGCAGATAAAATGCGGATAGCCATAAAGGTCTTCGGCGCGAGAGATAAAGTATTCCGTGTCCAGCAGTGCCTGCCGTTCGGCGCGCTCAAACTGGGCCTGACGGCGACGGTATTCGGCCATCGGCAGGCCGCCCTTGGCGGGATCGCCGGGTTTACCCAGATAGGTCGACACCGGGGTCAGGTTGTGGAACGAGATGTTCGACCCGATGTAGATCGAATCCGTCATCAGCAGATCGCGCAGGAACGGCACCTGCATCGCGTGCCGCTTGGCGTTGTCGACGATGTACTCGCCCATGTAGCGGGTGCCGATGCGGTAATCGATCGAATAGTGAAACCAGCCGCCCGAACCGCGCAGCAGGTTCGACACATGGGTCTTGCCCAGGCCCGACATGGCAAAGAGAACCACACGTTTTTGCGGCGCATCGCGCCAGGCGCGGGCATTGGGATACAGCATCGTTGATCTTTCGCTGACAGAGGTTTCCGCCCGAAGTAATCCCCGTGGCGGATGCCGTCAAACCCTCACCTTGCGCGTGTACAGCCGACCGTCCAGCACGCTGAGGCCCAGTGCCAGCAGCGCCAGCCCCGCATAGGCACCAGAGTGCAACTCTTCACCCCGCACCATAGCACCCAGGAAAATCGCCGTGGGCGGGATCAGCAGCGTGACCAGCAACAGGTTGCCAGACCCGGCCATCGCCAACACGCGGTAATACAACAGATAGGCCAGCGCCGTGGCGATCAGCGCATAGTAAAGAATGCCAACCCATGTGGCCGGGGCAAGCGCCAGCGACGGTGCGCCCTCGGCCAACAGCGTCACCGGCAGCATGATCACCGTGGAACAGGTCAACATCCCGGCAGCGGCAGACAGCGGCGCCAGACCACCCAGCCGGACACGCGCCCATGCCCCGGCGCAGGCGTATGACAATGTCCCGGCGATTACAGCCAATTGCGCGGTAGAGGTCAGGTCCAGCGTCAACAGTGCCGACGGCCCGATTGCCGTCACGACCCCGGCAAAGCCCAGCCCGACACCCAGCGCCTTGCGCGGCGTAAGCCGTTCGTCCGCAAAGACCATCGCCGCCACAACCACGCCAAAGATCGCCGTTGTTGCATTCAGGATAGAGGTCAGCCCGGTTGGAATGTGCAACTGCCCCCACGCCATCAACGAAAACGGAATGGCGTTGTTCAGCAGTCCCATCGCGAACAGACTGATCCAGACCCGCCGCCCCTTGGGCAAGGGAATGCCGCGCAACAGGATCAGCGGCCAGAGGACAGCAGCGGCGATGCCAGTGCGAAACAGGACAGAGGTCAGCGGTCCGATCTCATCCAGTGCGGTGCGGATCGCCAGAAACGAGCCGCCCCAGATCAGGCTGAGCAGGATCAATTCAATCCAGGCGCGGGGGGAAAGGGATGTCTGTGTCATGTAAAACGGGTAGCCGGTGCAGGCATGTCAGGCGATCCGGAAATTGCGGTTTCAGTGCAGCAAAAAGAAAAACGCCCGGAACCTTGTGGCTCCGGGCGTGTCCCTGTCGCTATGCCTGATGGGCCGCGCGTCAAAAGGTCATTTCAGCCTTGAAACCGATGCCGACGGCATGGTTGTCACGGAATTCGGCCGCCTTGATCCCGGCAACACCGGCATCCGCATCCCCCAGCCAGGAATAGTTGATCCCGCCGGAAATCTTGATTGGCCCGTCGGTGAACTGACCGCCAAAGGAAATCCCCTTAAGGCCGTCCGTTGGGCCCAGCGGCGACACGGTCTTGTTGCCGGTGGGCGGTTCATAGCTGACCGTCACCGATCCCGCGAAACGATCATTGAACCGCTTGGCAACACCCAGAGTAAAGCGGTGCGCGTCGTCCAGATTCACAAGGTCACTGCCCAACCGTGTCGGGATGATGTCCACTGCTGAAAACTCTGTCCAGCGATACGACGCGGTCACCAGAGTGCCCGGCGCAACCCCGGTCTGAAGTTCCAGATTGAAACTTTGCGGAGACACATAGCTGATCTGGTCATTATAGCCAGGCGTGGTGCTGTCAAAGGTGGTGCCCAGCAGATCCTCGCTGATGGTTGCGCTATGCTTGGATTCGAACCGGTAGGTGCCCGCGACACGCAGCGCGATATCAGGGATCTCATAGGCCGCGCCGATCAGGTAGTTCGGGCTTGTCGATTCCTTCATCCGAAAGGCATAGCCGCCGGTGGCGTTGAAACCGCCCACGACCCCGGCAACCGCGCCGCCCAAGGCCGCGGTGGTGCCCGCGCCATAGGTGGTGTCGATCAGGGTGGCCGCAGCGACATCGCCCCGCAGGGCAGCGCCCAGAACGGAGGAATCAAGCCCCGGAACCGTTGCGGCGACGCCTGCGGTCGCGATGGCCCCCGCGTAGGCCTGGCCGTTCAGCGACACGTCGGCATCGATGCTTTGTGCACCGATCCCGCCGAAGACGCTGATCCGGTCGGTGATCTTGTAACGGCCGACGATGGTCAGCGCATTGCTGTTGAGATCCGCCTTGGTGCCGCCAAGCGCCGAGGTCAGCGGATCGGCGTTGTAATCGACATCGACGCCATAGGGCTTGTCTGCGATGATAGACCAGTTAAACCGTTCATTGACCGAGTTGGTGAATGTCAGGCCGGTCTGAGAATAACGCTTGGCCACATCATATCTGGCTCCGGCGGCATCTGTGCCAGTCACAGAGGGTGTTACCAGCCCAAAGGTCAGGGCGGCTGTGCCGTCCTCTGCGAAAATGGACGACACGCTCTGACCAGAGCGATCCAGACCGGCGGCAAAGGCCGTTCCGGTGGTCAAGGCCAGCACACTGGCCCCCACAAACATGTTTTTCATTTTTACTATCCCTCATCCCCAGAGCGTGGGGTGTCTCCTGTCAAAAACGCTACTGGGCAATTCGGGAATGGGTCAATCTTTGACGGGACGTCAGCTAGTGCGCCCGCAACGTAGCGTCACGTTTTTGTAACAGCCCATAAGGATAGGGCCGGGGCGCGTTAACCTTTTGGGATCAGACGCGTTTGCGGGTCTCGAACCAGATGTTGGCGTAATTCGCGCCAAAAATCACCAGCGCTCCAACCAGAACCAGCGGGTCCAGCGGTTCGGCGTAAAGCATGACTCCAACCAGCGCGATCACCGGCAGGCGGGCGAAATCTATCGGCATGACCACCGTCGCGGGGGCTAGCGACAGGGCGGTCGTCAGGCAGAAATGCGCCACCAGGCCGGTAAAGGCAATCAGCGCCACCCAAGGCATGCTGGCGGTCGACGGCAGGGTGATATCTCCATCGATCCCGGCGCAGATCAGCCCGAACAGCGCCTGCATGACTGTCAGCCAGAACAGGATGCAGGTGATGTTTTCGGTGCGTGTCAGCAGCCGGGTAAACACCGCCGATCCGGCAAAGCCGATGGCCGCCAGCGCCGCGGTCAACTGACCGATATGCGCCGTCTCGGGCGAAGGGCGGGTGACGATCAGAATGCCGATAAATCCGACAAGCGCAGCGGCGACCCGGTTCGGAGTCAACCGCTCGGACAGGATCAGCGCGCTGAGCACCATGACCCAGAACGGCGAGGTGAACTCCAGCGCAAAGACCTGCGCCAGCGGGATGGCGGTGATCGAATAGAACCACAGGTTCTGTCCCGAAAAGTGAAAGATGTTGCGCACAAAATGCGTGCCCATGCGGCGGCGTGTGATGTCACCCAGACGGCCCGCCAGTCCCGCGACGCTGACCACGATGGCGACCCCGATGATCGACCGGAACAGCATGATCTCGAAGGTATCAAGATCCAGGCTGACCGCGCGTCCTGCAATGGCCATCACGGTAAAGGAGGCGATGGCGCCCGTCATCCAGAGGCAGCCGCGCAGGGTATCATGCATGGGAATTGGTCCTGATCGTTCCGCCGCGCATCTGTTCAGAGCGATCTGCAAATGTCCAGTGGTGGAAAAGGGGCGCTGCACCCGCCGCCCTGCGGGCGTCCCCCCAGAGTATTCGTCGCCAGGAAGAAGCCCCTAAAAGAACAAAAGCCAGGTCCGGTGCCGGGCTGGTGTTGAAGGGCGCCATGAAAAAGGCCGACCACAGAGGGCCGGCCTATGTCCTTGGTATAGTGGCGGCCGGTCAGACCTCTTTCATGATCTGCTCTTTGGCAAGAATCAGCAGACCGGCGCGCTTGGAGCGGATCTCATCTGCCGTGGCCTTGTCGCCCAGATCGCCCACAACCTTGCGCACCACATCCTCGTGGCCGGCTTCTTCGAAGTCCGCCTTGACGACTTCGATGGCATAGCTGTTGGCGTCGTCGCCGGTCTTGCCCAGAAGTTCGGCCGCCCAAAGGCCCAGCAGCTTGTTGGCGCGGGCCTCGGCGCGGAATTTCATTTCCTCGTCATGGGCATATTTGTTCTCGAACGCGTTTTCGCGGTCATCGAAGGTGGTCATTGATCTCGCTCCCTCGGGAAAATGGGTTTGAGCATGATATGCCCACCCAAGCGACGCTTCGCAAGGCTGCGCAGGCGACCTGCGGCATCGAATCCATTTCGCGCGCAGCATCGGGCTGCCGATACGCGACCGGCTGTCACTTGCAGCGACGCGGTCCATGGCTTATGGCATCGCACACCGCGCTTCGGCGCGGTTTCGTTGTTTCCCGGGAAAGGGCCCTCATGGCACGGCGCAAGAAAATCTACGAAGGCAAGGCAAAGATCCTTTACGAAGGCCCCGAGCCGGGCACAATCGTGCAGTACTTCAAGGATGACGCGACCGCCTTCAACGCCGAAAAGAAAGACGTGATCGAGGGCAAGGGCGTTCTGAACAACCGCCTGAGCGAATATTTCATGGTCGGTCTGAACGGCATTGGCGTGCCGACGCATTTCATCAAACGGCTCAACATGCGCGAACAACTGGTCCGCGCCTGTGAAATCATCCCGCTGGAAATCATCGTGCGCAACTACGCCGCCGGGTCGCTGTCCAAGCGTCTGGGCATCGAAGAGGGCACCGCCCTGCCGCGTCCCATCGTCGAATACTGCTACAAGGACGACAAGCTGGGCGATCCTCTGGTGACAGAGGAACACATCGGTGCCTTTGGCTGGGCCAGCCAGCAGGACATGGATGACATCGTGGCGCTGGCGCTGCGGGTGAACGATTACATGTCGGGTCTGATGTATGGCGTCGGCATCCGCCTTGTCGATTTCAAGATCGAAGTGGGCCGCGTTTATGATGGCGACTATCAGCGCCTGATCGTTGCGGATGAGATTTCGCCCGACAGTTGCCGCCTTTGGGACATCGAGACCGGGCAGAAGCTGGACAAGGACGTGTTCCGCCATGATCTGGGCAGCCTTGCGGATGCCTATACAGAGGTGGCGCGCCGTCTGGGTGTCATGCCCAAACAGGCCACGCATATGGCAAAGCCCAAGCTGATCAACTGACGACAGGCAGGCGCGGCGCGCCTGTCGCCACGCCAGTTCGGGCGGGCCGCAGCGAAGGCCCGTCCCTGAAGGCCCCCAAACGGGACATGTATTCCGGACTTGGCGCAACGTCACCCGACCGGGTAAGCTCGGGCAAAGCCCTTTGCCCGGAGCGATTGCCATGATGCGCCGATCCCTTGTGACCTCGTTTGCCTTGGCGCTCCTTGCCCTACCGCTACACGCGCAGCCGGTCGAATTTGACCCCTCCGACTTTGGCAAAATCGTCGTCGCCAAACGGCAATCCGCAGGCACCGGCTTTGTGCTGGAACAGGCCTTTGGTGACTACCAAAACGAACCTGTCATCTCTTATGGCGAGAAAAGCATTGCGCGCCGCCTTGGCCGTCCGGTCGGGCGGCTGGATGTGCTCTATGGCAACGGCAAAACCGGCTATTGCACCGCCTTTATCGTCGACGCCGAACACCTTGTGACCAACAACCACTGCATCCCCGGAGTCGGTGACCCCGGCGTGCAGGCGGCGCAATTTGTGGCGGGCTATGTCGATGCGGCCCACCCCGACACCGCTGAAAAGTTTCAGGTTCAACTGCAAGCGTTGGAAACCAGCGGACCGCTGGATTATTCCGTTCTGCGCGTATTTGGCGACCCGTCGGCGCGCTATGGCAAGGTCGAACTGGCCGATGCTGACCCCGAAAGCTCTGAATTCCTCTGGATCATCGGCCATCCGCAGGGACAGGCGCAGCACATCAGCCGTGAGGGCTGTGCCGCCGCCGATCCGCCGGTCTCGACAGAGGGCAAGGTGGTGCACAGCTGCGATACGCTGGGCGGCAACTCCGGCTCTCCGGTGTTTCGCATTTCCGACCGGCAGGTTGTGGCGCTGCACCATGCGGGCGACAGCCGTACCGGATTCAATTTTGCCATCCCGATGAAACGCATTCTGGCCGAAAGCAAGATCCTCAAGGCCGCGGCACCCGCCGGTCCGATTGCGCCGCCGCCGGTCGCCCAAGGGGCCTGTGAGGTGCTGTGGGGCGCGGCAGAGCAGCATGGCTGCATCGGCTATCAGACCTTTCTCGATCAATGCGGCGATCACGTTCTTGCGCCGCTGGCGCGCGGGTTGGCGGATCGCTCTTGCAAGGCCGATGTCGTCACCACGCCGCCTGTCGGTCTGCCGGACCCGGCCCAGGACCGCCTGAAGGCAGAGATCGCCAAGGGGCTGGAGGCCGCTGAACAGCAGCGCGCCGAAATCTCAAAGGAAGGGGCAGCCGCAGATCGCGCGCTGCGCAGCCTGCAGGGCACGCTGACCCGCGCGCGGGCGCGGGCAGGGGACGCGGAAACCTCTGCCAAGCCGGGCAGCGCTGAGGTGGCGGGCCTCTGGCGCGGAGTTGCGGACCAGATCGAGGCATCGTTGACAGAGGCCAAGGGCCGGGCAGACGCGATGCCGCGCCTGCTGGAAGACATGGACCGGTTGATCGAAACGCTACGCGGCGCGACAACGCAGGCAGAGGTGGACTCGGCCAGCAAACGCGCCGCAACCCTGTCAGAGTCCAGCCGTGAACAGCTCGCCTTTGTCGTGGCGCGCAAGAGTGTCGTCGACAAACTGTTTACCGAAGGAGAGGCAACTGTGATCGTGCTGTTGCAGGACGCGGTCAGGGGGCAGGGCGACACTGCAGCGACATTGGCCCTGCGCCGCGCGATTCAGCAGGCACAGGCCACCGCGGAACTGCATCTGACCGACAGCCGCCGTTTCAGCCGCGAGGCTCTGGAACATTATGCCGTGCATGAAACCCTGATCCGCGACGCTTATGCACAGGCCACCGCCGCCACGGCAGAGGGCGGCCCGGCCAGCGCCGACATCGCCGCCCTGTGGGAGGCGCTGGCGCGTGGACTGTCGGGTGAGTCGTTGAGGATGAAAAGTCGTGTTGACGGGATGCAACGCTTTGCCGATACCATCGCAGCCGCCCACGCGGCGTTGCCGGACGCCAAGACTGACTCCGACGTGACCACGGCGCTTTTACGGATCGAGGGCACCGCGGACCTGACAGAGAATTGGCTGACGCAGGTGTCGACCCGCCTTGCCAGCGCCCGCGAGCAATTCGCCGAAACCGAGGTAAAGGCAGCAGCGCTGCGCGCCACGGCGGAATCCACCACCGCGCGCCCGGCGATCGTGACCCAATGTCTGGAGGTCGCGATGCCGATGTTCGCGGTCGAAGGCATCGCCGGGGTCTCGCGCGACGATTTCAATGTTGGCGCGGCGGAACTGGCCTGTAGCGCCGCGCGCAAGGTCAGCGACGACCCGGCGGTGTATTACGGGATGGCCCGCGCGCTGATCGACCGCAAACGCTACAACGAGGCGCTGCGCATCCTGCAGAATCCGCGCATGGAGGGGTTCGTTCCGGCGCGCTATTCGCTAGGCGTGGTCTACAACAGCGGGCTGGGTGTCCGTCAGGACTATGGCAAGGCGCTCGCACTGTACCAAGAGACGACCAATGCAGGCTATCCGCAGGGCAAGTTCTCGTTGGGGGTCTACTATAGCCTCGGGCGCGCGGTGCGCGTGGATCACGCGCGGGCCGGTGCGTTGCTGGTCGAGTCCATCGCCGACGGCTATGCACATCCGATCACACAGCTGCACAAGCTGCCGGGCGGGACCACAAGGGCTATCCAGCAGGAATTGGTGGCGCGCGGCTATCTGTCGGACCGCGACGTCGACGGTGCTTTTGGCCCGACGACCCGGCGCGCGCTGGAACGGTTGGTCGCCGCCGCGGGACGCTGATCACCTAGCTGATCAACTAACAGTGACCGGCCAAGACCCACCCTGTGCCCTGCGCCATCGGTGCGGCAACTGTTTCCATTGTGGAAAAAAGCACAAATGTGTCCGGAAACCCGCGCTATCCGTGCCATTTCTGTCCGAAAGGCAAGGAATTCTTTACTTGGCGGCGGGGGCCCGCTCACGGTACGCTCCAACAGTATTCTTGCCAACGGGGACATTGTCATGCGTTCACTCTTCTCAGCACTTGCACTTTGCGCAGGGGCAGTCGTCGGCGGCCAAGCCGCTGCACAAACTGCTCCGGCCGAGTTCGATCCAACGGATTTCGGAAAAATCATCATTCAGCCGCGCCAGTCCGCTGGCGGCGATGGTCTGGTCTTTGAACAGGCCTTTGGAGATTACCAAAACGAGCCGATCATCAAATACGGCGAAACCAGCCCGATCATCAAACTGGGCCGGCCCATCGGGCGTCTGGACATGCTGTTCACCAACGGCAAGACCGCGTTCTGCACGGCCTTCATCGTCGATGATCAACACATCCTGACCAATCACCACTGCATCCCCGGCATGGACGGTGATCCCACCGGCCGTGACAGCGGCGTGCAGGCGGCCCAATTTGTGGCCGGTTTCATCAAGCCCGGCAGCTCGGAAGGGGTTGATCGCTATACCGTCAGCCCGCAGATCATCGAAACCAATCGCGAGTTGGACTACACCGTCCTGCGCGTTTTCGGTAATCCGTCGACCAAATACGGCATGCTGGAACTGGCCGAGGAAGATCCCGAAGACAGCGAATTCCTCTGGATCATCGGCCACCCGCAGGGTCAGGCCATGCACATCAGCCGCGAAGGCTGTGCCGCCGCCAACCCCGCCATCTCGGCCGAAGGCAAGTTGATGCACAGCTGTGACACGCTGGGCGGCAACTCCGGCTCGCCGGTCATTCGCCTGTCCGACAAGCGCGTCGTCGGCCTGCACCACGCGGGCGACAGCCGCTCCGGCTTTAACATGGCGATCCCGATGACCCGCATCCTGCCGCAAAGCCGGGTGCTCAAGGCCTCGACCGGTCCGGTGGTCAACGGCGGCACCACGCCCAAGCCTGACCCGAAACCGCAACCGCAGGTCAACGCCTGTTCGGCCATGTGGGCCGAGGCCAAGATTCTGGGCTGCGCCGGGTATGAGGCCTATGCCGCCGATTGCGGCGATCACACCTTTGCCTCGATGGCGCAACGCATCATCGAACGCGAATGCAGTGTCCCGGTCAAGCCGGACACCACCGTCGTCGTCAAACCCAAGGAACACGGCGGGCCGGTCCTGACGGTCAAATCCTCGGGCGGCGACTATTCCGAACTGGCGGACGCCGTCGCGGCAGCCGATCCGGGCACCCGGATCGAGGTTTACCCCGGCACCTACACCCGTGGCCTCGACGTGTCGAAGCGACTGGAAATCGTCGGCGTCGGCAACAAGCGTGACATCGTGCTGAAGGTGGCAGAGGACAACGCCGTGCGCTGGACCGCCGAAAGCGGGCGCATCGCCAACATGTCGATCCATCAGGACGGCGGCAAATTCTTCAACGTCCACATCGCCGCTGGATCCGTGATCATCGAAGACAGCGACCTGACCTCCAAAGGACTGGCTGTGCTGGCCATCCGCGACAACACCGGCGCCACCATCCGCCGCAACACGATCCGTGACGGCGCGCAGGGCGGTATCTTCATGTTCGAGGCCGGCAAGGCGCTGATCGAAGGCAACACCATCTTCGGCAACTCCCTTGCCGCGCTGGAAGTCAAAGAAGGGTCAGACCCTGTCGTGACCGGCAACACCCTGCGTGATGGCGGTGGCTCGGGGATCTTCATCAACGAAGGCGGCAAGGGCCGGTATGAGGGCAATATCGTCTTCAACAACGCCCTGTCCGGCATCGAGGTGAAGGCCGCTGACAACCCGCTGATCTCTGGCAACACCATCCGTGACGGCCAGCAGGGCGGTATCATGACCTCTGACGCGGCGATGTCGCGCATCACCAAGAACGAGATCTACGGCAACGCCTATGCCTCGATCGAGATCAAGACCGGTGCCGATCCGCAGGTCTACGACAACATCCTGCGCGACGGACAGCAGTCGGGCATCTACATCCACGAAGGCGGCAAAGGTGTGATCGAGAACAACCAGATCATCCGCAACGCCTTTTACGGGATTTCGGTCAAGGGGGACTCCAACCCTGTCGTGCGCTCGAACACCATCGCCGGCAACATCTATGAGGCGATCCGCGTCCGCGAAGGCGGCGGCGGCACCTATGAGCGCAACGACCTGTCGGGCAACACCGCGGGCACCTTCCGCATCGAGGCCGACGCCGGCAACGTGATCCGCGTCGGCAACATCGAAGTGCCGGGGCAGGTCACAACCACGCCCAAACCGGATCTGAGCGTCAACGTCCTGACGGTCAAGGCAACTGGTGGCGGTGACTACCGTGAACTGGCCGACGCCGTGGCCGCCGCTGATCCCGACACCCGGATCGAGGTCTATCCCGGCACCTACACCCGTGGCCTCGACGTGTCGAAGCCGCTGGAAATCGTCGGGGTCGGTCCGGTGTCTGACATCGTTCTCAAAGTGGCCGAAGACAACGCGGTGCGCTGGACAGCGGACTCGGGTCGGATTGCCCGGATGACCATCCTTCAGGACGGTGGCAAGTACTTCAACGTCCACATCGCCGCTGGATCGGTGATCATCGAGGACAGCATCCTCAGCTCCAAGGGGCTGGCTGTGTTGGCCATCCGCGACAACAACGATGCCACCATCCGCCGCAACACCATCCACGACGGCGCGCAGGGCGGTATCTTCATGTTCGAGGGCGGCCGGGCCACCATCGAAGGCAACGAGATCTACGGCAACAGCCTCGCAGCTCTTGAAGTCAAAGAAGGTGCAGACCCCTATGTCACCAGCAACACGATCCGTGATGGCGGCGGCTCTGGTATCTTCATCAACGAGGGTGGCAAAGGCCATTTCGAAGGCAATACCATCTACAACAACGCTCTGTCGGGTATCGAGGTGAAGGCGGCCGACAATCCGCTGATCACCGGCAACACGATCCGCGATGGCCTGCAGGGCGGGATCATGACATCCGATGGTGCCATCTCGCGCATCACCGCCAACGAGATCTTTGGCAACACCTACGCCGGGATCGAGATCAAGACCAACGCCAACCCGTCGGTCTATGACAACATCGTGCGCGACGGACAGCAGTCCGGCATGTACGTTCACGACGGCGGCAAGGGCGTGATCGAAAACAACGAGATCTTCCGCAACGCCTTCTACGGGCTTTCGGTCAAGGGCGCGTCCACGCCAATTGTTCGCTCCAACACGATCTCGAAGAACGTGTACGAGGCGATCCGCGTCCGCGAAGGCGGCGGCGGCACCTATGAGAACAACGATCTCACGGGCAACACCGCTGGCACCTTCCGGATTGAGGCCGACGCCGGCAACGTGATCCGCCGCGGCAACAAGGAATAAGCAGGCCACAAGGCAGGCTGTGACGCCGTCCCTTCGGGGGCGGCGTTTTTCTTTGCGCTTGCATTCCCGCGCGCGATGCGTTTCCTGCGCCGCAGGCAACCAAGGGGACGATCATGAAAGTGCGCGTGCATGTGATGCTCAAGGACGGGGTTCTCGACCCCCAAGGCGAGGCCGTGCGCCATGCACTTGGGGCGCTGGGGTTCGACGGCGTCGGGTCCGTCCGTCAGGGCAAGGTCATCGAGATGGATCTGGCCGACGGAACATCCGAGGACAAGATTGGTGAGATGTGCGAAAAGCTGCTCGCCAATACAGTGATCGAGAGCTACCGCATCGAAACGCTCTGATCCGGTGTCCTGTTGTGGGACGCGCGGAACCGGGGCGTTCCTGTTGTTCGATAACCGCCAATGTCTTGCCGTAGCGGCCAAAGGCCGTTAGGGCAGGGCGCATCCGCCAGCCCGATGGAGTGAACCCATGAAAGCAGCCGTCATCGTGTTTCCCGGGTCCAATTGCGACCGCGATCTGGCCCGCGCCTTTGAACAGGCCGGTTTGCAGGTCGATATGGTCTGGCACAAGGACACGTCTCTGCCGGACGGAATCGACATCGTCGGCATCCCCGGCGGGTTTTCCTTTGGCGACTATCTGCGCTGTGGGGCGATTGCGGCCAATGCGCCCATCGTCGGGGCGGTCAAGGCGCATGCGGATCGCGGCGGCTATGTGCTGGGCATCTGTAACGGTTTTCAGGTGCTGACCGAAACCGGCCTGCTGCCCGGCGCGCTGCTGCGCAACGCCGGTCTGAAATACATCTGCCGCACCATCGGCCTGCGCGCCGAGGCGGGCTCGGTCTATACCGAGCGCTACGGCACTGGCACCGAAATCGCCCTGCCAATCGCGCACCATGACGGCAACTACTTCGCCGATCAGTCCACGCTGGACCTGCTCGAGGCCGAAGACCGCGTCGCCTTTCGCTATACCGACAATCCCAACGGGTCGGCTCGGGACATCGCGGGGGTGCTGTCGGCCAACCGCCGGGTGCTGGGCATGATGCCGCACCCCGAACGCGCGAGCGAAACCGCGCATGGCAATGAGGATGGTGCGCGCCTTTTCGCCCATCTGACCGAGGCCCTGACCACCGCCTGATCTGACCCGCCTTGAGGGTCGGCCCCGCGCGGCCTATTCTGTACGATATGGCAACAAGTGGCTCAAGATCTGGTCTGCGTCGCGCCGGACCGTTTTCGGGCCGTGCGCGCATTGCGCTTGTCCTGCTGCTGCTGACCGCGGTGGGCACGGTCTGGATCACAAACTGGCTGCTGACCGAACGCTTTACAGAGACAACGCGCAACCGCGCGGAGCTGCGTCTTGCGCTGTATTCCGGCAACCTGCTGTCCGAAATCCGCCGCAACGCCATTGTGCCGCAACTGCTGGCGCGTGATCCCGCGCTGATCTCTGCACTCAACTCACAGGATTTTTCGCAAAGCTCGCAGCGGCTGATCTCATTCGCGGATGAAATCGGGGCCGCCTCGCTGATGTTGCTGGACCGTGACGGCCGCGCTGTTGCCGCCACCGATCGCAACCGCCTGGGCGAATCCCACCGCGAGGCGGCCTATTTCTTTGACGCCCTGCGCTCTAACACCACGGTCTTTACCGCGCTGGCGCAAGAGGCCGGGAACTACAGCTTTACTTATGCCCGTCGCATGGACAGCGGTGGCGAAACCGTCGGCGTGATCATGGTCGAGGTCGACCTTGCCAAGTTCGAAGGCGATTGGGCCCGCATCACCGACGCCGTCATCGTCACCAATTCCGAAGGCAAGATCATCCTGTCAACCGAACCGCGCTGGCGCGGTCTGGAACTGAAAGAGGCGCTGCAACGCCAACCCGCTGAGGGCGCCATCGAACGCGCCATCCGCGCCACCGCCGATTGGACCGCCCAACAGGCCGACGCCTATCTGCGCGGCGAGGCGGTGATGCGCATCGACGGCAAGATCCTGTTCCAGAACTGGACCCTGACCACCTTCACCACCTACACCTCGGTGCGCGAACGGGTGAACGCGGTGCTGGCGCTGGAGATCATGGGCTTTGCCCTGTTGGCGGCGCTGGTGTTCTACGCCCTGTCGCGCCAATCGGCGCTGCGCATGGCGTTGTTTCAGCGTGACGCCACCGAACTGCGCGCCCTGAACGCCCGCCTCAGCCGCGAAATCGCCGAACGAGAGCGGGTTCAGAAAAACCTCGCCGTGGCCGAACAATCGCTGGCGCAGTCGTCAAAACTGGCCGCGCTTGGGGAAATGTCCGCTGCTGTCAGCCACGAATTGAACCAACCGCTGGCGGCGATGAAAACCTATCTGGCGGGCGCGCGCCTGCTGTTGCGCCGCAACCGCCCGGATGAGGCGCTGTCCGCCTTTCACCGCATCGACGACCTGATCGAACGCATGGGCGCCATCACCCGCCAACTGAAGAGTTTTGCCCGCAAAGGGCAGGAACAGCTCAGCCCGGTCGACATGTCAGAGGCGCTGGCCTCATCCCTTGCGATGATGGAACCACAGCTGAAATCGCGCCGCGTCAAGATCACCAAGATCCTGCCCGACGGCCCTGTGCGCGTCATGGGCGACCGGATGCGGATCGAACAGGTTCTGGTCAACCTCTTGCGCAATGCGCTTGACGCCACCAAGTCGGTGGACGACCCGCAGGTCGAGATCATCCTCGCCGCCGGGGAAACCGCCACTCTGACCGTGCGCGACAATGGAACCGGGATCGAGGAACTGGATGCGCTCTTTGAACCCTTTTACACAACCAAACTGCCCGGTGATGGCGTGGGCCTTGGGCTTGCCATCTCATCGGGTATCGTATCGGAACTGGGCGGGCGATTGACCGCACGCAACGGCGAGGACGGCGGCGCCGTCTTTGAGATGCAACTGCCCGTCCTGAACGAATCCACAGAAGCAGCGGAGTAAACGTGCCATGGCCAATGCAATGAAGATCGCCATCGTCGATGACGAACAGGACATGCGCCAGTCCATCAGCCAGTGGCTGGCCCTCTCGGGCTATGACACCGAAACCTTTTCCAGCGCCGAAGAGGCGCTTGGCGCGCTCAACGCCGACTATCCCGGGATTGTCATTTCGGACATCAAGATGCCCGGCATGGACGGCATCCAGTTCCTGAAAAAGCTGATGGGTGCAGACAGCGCGCTGCCGGTCATCATGATCACCGGCCACGGCGACGTGCCCATGGCGGTTGAGGCGATGCGCATCGGCGCGTTCGATTTCCTTGAAAAGCCGTTCAACCCGGACCGCATGTCCGACCTTGCCAAAAAGGCCACCAATGCGCGCCGTTTGACGCTGGACACCCGCGCGCTGCGGCGTGAACTGGGCGATGGTGGACAGATCATGTCCAAACTGATCGGGGCCAGCGGCGCGATGGAGCGCCTGCGCGAGGATATCCTTGATCTGGGGCAGGCAGATGGCCACGTCCTGATCGAGGGTGAAACCGGCACCGGCAAGACACTGGTCGCCCACGCCCTGCACGCGGTCGGCGCGCGGGCGGGCAAGAAGTTCACACTGGTTTCCTGTGGCGCGATGCCCGAAGACGCGTTGATGACCCGTCTTTTCGGCCCGATGCAGCCAGAAGACACGCGCCTGCCTGCCATCGAAGAGGCCCGTGGCGGCACGCTGGTTCTGGAAGACATCGAGGTTCTGTCAGACGCCGCTCAGGCCCGCCTGCTGTCGGCGATCAACGATCAGGGCACCCCGCCCGAAACCCGCATCGTCGCCATTTCCAACCTTCAGGAAGAGGGTCGCACCTGCGAACAGGCGCTGCGCCCGGACCTGTATTACCGTCTTGCCGCGCTCAAGATCGTGGTGCCGCCACTGCGCGCACGCGGAGAGGACATCCTGACCCTGTTCACCCGTCTTAGCGAAAGCTACGCGGATGAATACGGCTGTGAGGCCCCCAAGGTGTCGGCCCAAGAGGCGGCGCAACTGTTGCAGGCCCCGTGGCCCGGCAATGTGCGCCAGCTGATCAACCTCGCAGAACGCGCTGTGCTGCAATCGCGCCGCGGGCAAGGCACCATCGCCTCACTGCTGATGAGCGATCATGACGACATGCAGCCGGTGATGACGACCGAGGGCAAGCCGCTCAAGGAATACGTCGAGGCGTTTGAGCGTATGCTGATCGACAACACCATGCGTCGGCACAAGGGCTCGATCTCTGCTGTCATGGATGAGCTGTGCCTGCCGCGCCGGACCCTGAATGAAAAGATGGCCAAATACGGGCTGGCGCGCGCTGATTATCTCTGATGCCGCGCGCGGGCGATCTGGCAGGGGTCTTTGACGATCCGGTCTGGGGCGCGGAAAAACGCGCGCTCCGGGCTATTCTGGCAGACACACCGCTGGTCGAGGCGCTGAAATGGGGGCAGGCCTGTTACACGTTTGACGGTGCCAATGTGGCGATCATCGGCGGCTATTCCGATGGTTGTCGATTGGCGTTCTTAAAGGGGACATTGATCGACGACCCAGAGGGCGCGCTGATCCTGACCGGCCCCAATTCACGCGCCTCCAAATACTTCAGCTTTCAGACGGCGGAAGAGGTGGCGGCGCGCGCCGATCAGATTCGCGACTATGTCACCCGCGCCATCGCGGTCGAGAAATCCGGGAAAAAGGTCCATTTCGCCAAGGACGATCTCGAATCGCCAGAGGAATTGATCGACAGGCTGGACAGCGATCAGGCGTTCCGCGCGGCATGGGAGGCGCTGACCCCGGGCCGTCGGCGCGGCTATGTGCTGTACTTCTCCGGTGCGAAACAGGCCGCGACCCGCATCAATCGGATCGACAAACACGCCCCCCGAATCTTGCAGGGCAAGGGCATGCACGACCGATGAATTGCCGGTGCTGCGGACAGCCGAATCCCTAACAAGACGTAAAAACGCCTCTGTAAGCCATTGATCTTACAGAGGCGCATTCTTGTCCACGCGTGGACAGGCTCAATGCAGCAGGCGACCCATCGCGGCGGCCACATCGGCCATACGCGCCGAAAAGCCCCACTCATTGTCGTACCACGCCAGCACGCGCACCATCCGCTTGCCCACCACCTTGGTTTGATCGGGAGCAAAGACAGAAGAGTGGGTGGTGTGATTGAAATCGATCGAAACCTTTGGCTCAGGATCGTAGGACAGCACCGCCCCCATCCGTCCGCCAGCCGCCTCGGCCACCACCTCATTCACGTCCTCAACGGTCACATCCCGCGAGGCATAAAAGGTCAGGTCCACAGCCGACACGTTCGGCGTCGGCACCCGCACGGAAGATCCATCCAGCTTGCCCTTCAGGTTGGGCAGCACCTCACCCAACGCCGCCGCGGCCCCGGTCGAGGTCGGGATCATCGCCATCGCCGCGGCCCGGGCGCGGTACAGATCCTTATGACGCCGGTCCAAAGTCGGCTGGTCGCCGGTGTAGCTATGGATCGTGGTCATGATGCCTGACTCGATGCCAATGCCCTCATCCAGCACCTTCGCCAGCGGCGCGAGACAGTTCGTGGTGCACGATCCGTTCGACACCATGACATCGCCCTTGACCAGATCGCGGTGGTTGACGCCATAGACTACGGTGCGCTGCACGTTCTTGGCCGGGGCAGAGATCAGCACCGATTTCGCACCGCGCCCCAGATGGGCGTCGGCCTTGGTCCCGTCATTGAACTGGCCAGTACATTCCAGAACGACGTCACAGCCGCTCCAGTCCAGTTCGGAGAGTTCATAAGAGGACATCACGTCAATCGGGCCGCGACCCAAATCGATGGACTGATCCTTGACGGTCACATCGCCGGGAAAACGGCCATGGATGCTATCGTAGCGCAGCAGGTGGGCATGTGTGTCGATCGGCCCCGGAGCGTTGATCTTAACCACCTGAACATCGTTGCGCGCCGACTCCGCGATATGTGCCAATGTGCATCGGCCAATGCGGCCAAATCCGTTGATCCCGATCGTGACGGTCATATGCGCCTCCTAAAAAACTGTTGGGTTTCGTATAGGTCGGCTTGCTGCATCTGCAAAGAACATTAGCCCTTGTGAAACAGCATGTTAGCGATAAATGTGGCAAGGTTGCGCGTGGTGGCGCTAACCCCAGCGCCACGTTTGCGGTAACGTGGCGCTGGGTGGTTCGAAATAGTGAGTGACAGATGTTTGAAAACCTGACGAGCTTTTTCGGGAGGTGCCTGATTGCGGTACTTTTTTTGGCCGGTGCTTTGCAAAAGGCGGTTGATCCTGGCGCCGCGCAGGCTTTGCTGACAGGTTGGAATTGGCCCGAGACACTGGTTTGGCTGGCGCTGATCTACAACGCGTTGGCCGGAGCGGCACTGATATTGGGGGTGGCGGTACGCCCGGTCGCGCTATCGCTGGCGGCGTATTGCGGCCTGACTGCCTTTTTCCACCTGATCCCGGACGATCCCTGGCAAATGAGTATCTTTGTCAAGAATTGGGCCATCGCGGGCGGATGCCTGGCGTTGGCGGCGCAGGGGGGCGGGGCGTTCCGCTTGCGGTTTGCGGACAAGCCACTAGGGTCCGGATAAACGGAAAGGGAATAGCAGCATGAGTGGACTTCTGGCACTGCTGGACGATGTATCAGCCATCGCCAAGGTGGCGGCGGCCTCTGTTGATGACATCGGCGCGGCGGCGATGAAGGCAGGGTCCAAGACGGCGGGGGTGCTGATCGACGACGCAGCGGTGACGCCGAAATACCTTCAGGGATTCGAACCAGCGCGGGAATTGCCGATCATCTGGCGCATCGCGCGCGGGTCCATCATCAACAAATTGGTGTTCCTGATGCCTGCCGCGTTACTGATGGCGGCCTTTGCGCCTTGGCTGGTCTGGCCGCTGCTGATCCTGGGCGGCTGTTACCTCAGCTTTGAGGGGGCCGAAAAGATCGTGCATGTGCTGATGAAGCAGGACGACCATTCCGGCGGCCCTGACGGCAGCCACGATGTCGGCGATCCACTGCATCTGGAAGAGGCCAGGGTTAAAGGCGCAATCAAGACCGATTTCATCTTGTCGGCGGAAATCATGGTGATCTCACTCTCAGCCATCGACGCCCCGAGTTTTGCCATGCAAGCGGCCACGCTGGCCGTTGTGGCGGTCATGATCACGGCTCTCGTCTATGGTGCCGTGGCGATCATCGTCAAAATGGATGACGTCGGCCTGTGGCTAAGCCTGAACGGACGGCTCAGCGTGACGCAGGGATTTGGAAAGTTGATCGTGAAATTCATGCCTTGGCTGCTGCGGGCGCTGTCCATTATCGGGACGGCGGCCATGCTCTGGGTTGGCGGGTCTATCATCGTGCATTCCAGCCACGAGATGGGCTGGCACTGGCCAGAAGAGACTGTACATCATGCCGCCGTCGCGCTGGGGCAGGGCAACGGCCTGTTGGAATGGGCCGTGACTGCGGGGATCGACTTTGTCATCGGCTTTGTGGTCGGGCTGATCCTGATTCCCATCGGCACGAAACTGGTCGCGCCGATCTGGGCACGCCTCTTTGGCGATGACACAGCAAAGGCGCACTAAGCCGGTCCGTCCACACGATAAAACCCTGGCAATAAAAAACGGCGCGTCCTAATGGGACGCGCCATTCTTCGTTTCAAATCACGGCTAACGTCAGCGCGCGGTGGTCTGTTCGAACGCAGCGGTGAAACCAGCCAGCGACATTGACAGGCTGACAGGCTGTTCGGGGGCCAGCATCGGGACCAGCATCACGCGTGCTGCACTGCCCGCCTTGAACCGTTCGATGTCGTCGGCAAGAAAACCGACGCGGGCGAAACACCCTTGCGAGTTGCAGAACGAATAGTCATACCGCTTTGCGTCACGGGAATCGACCTGAACGGTCAGCTTGGCCGGAAGCAGGGTTTCCAGCGGCACGGTGAACACACCAGCAGCGACAGCCTGACCTGCATCTTCTACCTTGAAGATATAAACGTCGGCCAGTTTTGTGCCATCTTCATCTTCCAGAAGCTGATACATCTGGCAGATTTCGCGGTCGTCGGCGATCTTCAGGCACTGCACAGACCAGTCCTTGTGAACCTCCTTGAGGTAGGGCTCTGGCACATCCGCCGCGCCTGCGGCAGGCGGCGTCACTTGAACCGTCTCGCCGAGATCAAGGCCGGAGCCTGCGGGCGGATCGCCGCCATCGGCAGACTGGGCGTACCCCGCACCAGCGCCCAGCGAGGCGATCAACGACAAAAGGATAAGCGGTTTTTTCATGATGTCCTCTAAAATCCGGTCATTGGCTGTCGTTCGATTAACATGCGTCGGTCGCGGTGTCAGGGAGGAAATGGTGCATGACGCAGGGTTGATGCGCGGAACGCCGCGCGTCTGCCGTGGCGGCCTTTATCGCCTAGTCCACGATCATGCGACACAGGCACGATTCGGGGACCGAAAAAAAAGGAAAAGGGCCCGTGGGCCCTTTTCCATTTCACTCCCTGTCGGACCGGCCGACTTTGTTATTGAGGGGACGCTAGAAGAAGACATGCGTCTGGTCAACAGGGATTTCCATGTTCTTTTCCGGCAACTTCGGATTTTTTCCCGACTCAAAAAAGCCGCGCCCGAGGGCGCGGCCAGTCTGACAGGGAGGAAGTCAGTCCGGGACAGGAGAGGACATGTTGCCCCGAACAGGAAACATACTGGCATCAATTGGTTAAGGATGTATGTTCCTGCCACGCGACCTAGGGAGAGAATGCATGGGGAACGGAGTTTTCGTTGGCGGCGCCGGACCGGACTATGGCGAAAAACAATATCTCGATCTGGGATACGCCAACCGACACGGGCTGGTGGCGGGGGCCACGGGCACCGGCAAGACGGTCACGTTGCAGATCCTCACAGAGGGGTTTTCGGCTGCTGGCGTCCCGGTCTTTCTGGCCGATGTAAAGGGCGATTTGTCCGGTCTGGCCATCGCGGGGCGCGACACGCACAAACTGCACAGCCCGTTCATGGACCGTAACGCGACCATCGGTTTCGACACCTTTGCCTATGACGCCTTTCCGGTCTGTTTCTGGGATCTGTTTGGTGAGCAGGGCCATCCGGTGCGCACCACGGTGACAGAGATGGGACCGCTGATGCTGTCGCGGCTAATGGACCTGTCCGAGGCGCAGGAGGGCATCCTGAACATAGCGTTCCGCCTGAGTGACGAAGAGGGCCTGCCGCTGCTTGATCTGGATGATCTGCGCTCGATGTTGGCCTGGATGGGGGAACATCGCAAGGATCTGTCGCTGCGCTATGGCAACATCTCCGTGGCCTCGATCGGGGCGATCCAACGGCGACTGTTGGTGCTGGAAAACGAAGGCGGCGGGGGGATGTTTGGTGAACCCGCGCTGGATCTGGCCGATTTGATGCAACGCGCGCCGGACGGGCGGGGCATGATCAATATCTTGGCCGCAGACAAACTGATGCACAGTCCGCGCCTGTATGCGACCTTTCTATTGTGGCTGCTGTCAGAGTTGTTCGAAGAACTGCCAGAGGTGGGCGACCCGGACAAACCTCGATTGGTGTTCTTCTTTGATGAGGCGCATCTGCTGTTTGACGGTGCGCCCAAGGCGTTGATCGACAAGGTCGAACAGGTGGCGCGTCTGATCCGCTCCAAAGGGGTTGGCGTTTATTTCGTCACCCAATCCCCCGATGACATCCCCGAGGACATTCTTGGCCAGCTGGGTAATCGGGTCCAACATGCGCTGCGCGCCTTTACTGCGCGCGACAGGCGCGCCCTGCGGTTGGCCGCCGAAACCTATCGAGACAACCCGGCGCTGGACATCGAACAGGCCATCCGCACGGTCGGCGTAGGAGAGGCAGTAACATCGTTTCTGGAACGCAAGGGCGCGCCCGGCATGGCGCAGCGCACACTGATCCGCCCACCATCGTCGCAGTTGGGCCCGATCACACCGGCGGAACGGCGCGCCATTCTGGGTGCCTCGCCGCAGGCCGGGAAATACGACACGCCCGTGGACCGCGACTCGGCCCATGAGATCCTGCGCGCACGCGCCGAAAATGCCGCCAAGGCCGCTGAACAGGCCGAACGCGCCGAAGAAGAGGCAGAGGCGCAGGCCCGCGAGCACAGTGCAGGACGGCGCTATTCAGGCACACGGGTCAGCCGGTCTACGTCCAAGCCGGTTCGACGCGGCAAAAGCTTTGGCGAGGCGATGGGCGACATGGTGATGAAAGAACTGACCGGCACCACTGGCCGCCGCATCGTGCGTGGTGTTCTAGGCGGGTTGTTCCGAGGCCGGTGAGGGCGGTTAGTCTTTCATCACGGTCGCGGACTATGGTGAGGGCGCGACGGCTTGTTTGATCGGCGTGAAATTGGTATCTGAGGTGCGCATATCAGTGCGTGAATGCGCGACCAACATACTGAACAAGGAACGATGCCTTGCGCCTCACGTCATTTACCGATTTCGGCCTTCGGGTGCTCATGCGGATGGCGGGAACACCTGATCGGGCTTTTACCACAGCGGAACTGGCCCAGGAATTTGCGATCTCGCGCAATCATCTGGCCAAGGTCATTTCAGCCCTTGCTGCGGCGGGGTATCTGGAAACGCGCCGGGGCGGAGGCGGCGGCGCGGTTCTGTCACACCTGCCGGAGGATATCCGCCTTGGCGATGTGGTCGCCGATCTGGAAGCCGGTCAATCAATTGTGGAATGTTTCCTGCCCGATGGGGGCTCCTGCACCTTAATGCCGCAATGCCGTCTAAAGTCCCGCCTGGCGAAGGCGGAAAAGGCCTTTATTGCGGATTTGAACAAAAGCACGCTTGCTGATTGCCTGTACCGACCCGCTCCGGCCGACTAACGGGCGGTTGCGGCAAGGATCGGGTCCGCACGCATTCCTGATGGTTCAAGTTGGGTTTTGCTTGCCAAGTTTGGTCGTCGGATATAATAGGCGCTTGAAATGCGCATTAGGGGAGCGACTTGCATGCTCACCAACCTTCATCGCTGGCCGGCCAGATCCTTTTGGTTCCTCACCGGGGGACTTGCATTGCTCTTGGGTGCTGTGGGCGCGGTACTGCCTATCCTGCCAACGACGCCCTTTGTCATCCTGTCCGCCTTTGCCTTCGGCAAAAGCTGTCCACGATTGCAAGTGTGGTTGGAAAGTCGCCCGGTCTTTGGTCCTGCGATCACCGATTGGCGCACCCACGGTGCGATTGCACCGCGCTACAAGGCGATTTCGGTCTTAATGATGGCAGGAGCGCTTGGCCTTGGTCTTGCTTCGGCCTTGCCCTTGGCGATCAAGTTGCTGCAAGCCGTGCTGGTCGCGGCGGGTGCGTGGTTCTTCCTCAGTCGGCCCAATCCCCTTGGTTGTAGCACAACCTGTCTGACCATCCGCCGAAGACCGCCCGCTGATCGGTAATTTCGGGCTTGTATGTGCAACTTTTCGGCGGGGTGGGGCAACAGGAGAACACCATATCCATCCGGCCCCCGCTTTTGCTTCCGATCCGCTTTGCAAGACCCGCCTTGACGGCGCGGATCATGGCGCTCCGGTCGTGAACCATGCGAGGCGCCCGATCCGTCGGGCATAATTCGAGCGTTGGCTTTCGCAAAGCCGCGAAAAAACGCGTAAGAGATGCACGCCCGAGAGTGCCGCACATGTTGTCGCGTGGGACGAGCGGATGACTTAGTCCTTCCACAAGGCGGAGCAGGAGATGAATGCGACGTCAACCCTTTGGGCGGACGGCAAGACATGGCCAAAGGCCATGTGACCGATAGCCAAGGTCTGACCGACCCAAAGACGCTTCACTCACCAGCGATTCGGGTGTGCCACGTCCGTATACGTCCTCGCGACCTCCCTCACGCATACCGGCCCAGTGAGCGAAATCTCTGACGAGGTCTGGCGATGGGCGCAATTCTCAGTTTCCGGTCTGCCCGACGCCGAAATCGACGCGATCATTCGCGGGGCAGACCGCAGTGCTGGAAAAGCTTCGTCGTCGAGCCCGAGAAAAGATGGTCGTTTTTCACTATGGCGGTGACACGATCGCAGAGTTGCTGGGGACCACCGATTGCACCGCGCGGAAGCTGGGGCTCGAACAGGTCTACTCGAAAGCGGAACGCACGCGCAGAAAGACCGAGCGCGAAGCTACCGCGACGCGCCTACTGGCAAGCGGTTCTCTCACAATCGGAAAGGATGTTTTTTTCATGAGCTTGTGAATTGGAATGGCGGTGCTAAGGCCCTCTGGAATGCTAGGTTCAGGACCCACTTATTTCAGATCTGTTGCGCGATTCACGGCTCCGAAACCGGAGCGGTGACATGTCTGGTCTTTTCTGGCTAAGCGAAGCGCAGTTGGCGCGCCTTGATCCCTGTTTCCCGAAGTCCCACGGCAAGCCACGCGTTGATGATCTGTGCCTGTTGAGCGGTGCTATTTTCATAAAACGCAATGGCTTACGGTGGCTTGATGCACCGAGAGAGTATGGTCCGCACAAGACGCTTCACAACCGTTGGAAGCGGTGGAGCGACAAAGGCATCTTCGCGCATATGATGGCCGGGCTGGCAGCCGAGCACGGTGAGAAGAAGACGGTGATGATCGATGCGACCTATCTAAAGGCACATCGCACCGCGTCCAGTCTGGGCGCGAAAAAAGGGGGCGTGGCCGTCTGATCGGGCGCACCAAGGGCGGGATGAACACGAAGTTTCACGCCATTTGCGACAGTCAGGGACGTCCAACCAACTTTTTCGTCTTCGCAGGGCAGCGATTACATCGGGGCGCGGGCTCTTTTGAGCACGTTGCCACAGGTCAAATGGTTGCTTGGGGACCGGGGCTACGACGCTGACTGGTTCCGGGCAGCCTTGCAAGACAAAGGCACACGCGCCTGCATCCCCGGTAGACGGCTACGGAAAACGCCAGTCAAAAACGACAAGCGTCGATACAAACGACGCAACCGCCTCTTTCGTGACATTGCTACGCAATGCACTGCTGGGCGGTGATCGAAATCATGTTTGGGCGGCTCAAGGATTGGCGGCGCGGCGCAACTAGATACGACAGATGCCCCAAAGCCTTGTTCTCTGCCATCGCTCTCGCTGCAACCGTCGTCTATTGGCTATGAGTCCTGAGCCCAGGCCAAGGATTTTGTCTTTCCAACCATCCAAGAAAGGCTCGGCGCATGTAGATGTTCCTGTGCTCAGGCAACTTTCGGAAGAACTGGAACCCCAGCCTAGGTGGGAGATTTCCATCACGACTGCAGCTGGTCAGCCATTCGCTTCATCTGTGTCTATGTGCAACAAGATCCAGAAATGGACAGTTGACGCCGGATCGCCAAAACGGGGAACGCATCACGGTGTTCGAAAAGGAGTAGCGGAGTTGCTCGCGGCTGCCGGTGCGACACAGTACGAGATCATGGCATTGAGTCGCATACTCACGCAAAGACGTTCGAAGTGTACACGCGAGGGGACGAAAGGGCTGCATTGGCGGCACGAGCGATCGGGAGAATTTCGATCCTGAATTTAGAAAGGGTGGGCCACGCAGCATAATCTGTGGTCCACAAACTTTAAGAGTGTCAATTTAATCAATGATCTAAATTGACAGTGGTAGGCCCGGCAGGACTTGAACCCGCAACCAAGGCGTTATGAGCGCCCTGCTCTAACCAGTTGAGCTACAGGCCCACCGTGCCGCTCTTCGTACCAGAGCGCCCCGGCGCGTCAAGCAGGCACGTTGCAGGGCGGCACGCGATGCGCTAAGCGACGGCGCAATTCGCCGGGTCAGGGGGCCGGGCGCGTCAAGGAGATCCCGATGAGCGATGGCAAGAACGGGCTGACCTATGCCCAAGCGGGCGTGGATATCGACGCGGGCAACGCGCTGGTCGAGCGGATTAAACCCGCAGCCAAACGCACCAACCGCACAGGTGTGATGAGCGGGCTCGGCGGTTTCGGCGCGCTGTTTGACCTCAAGGCCGCCGGATACACCGATCCGGTGCTGGTCGCGGCTACCGATGGTGTGGGGACCAAGCTGCGCATCGCCATCGACACCGGCCATGTGGACGGCGTGGGCATTGACCTTGTTGCCATGTGTGTCAACGATCTGGTCTGCCAAGGGGCAGAACCACTGTTTTTCCTCGACTATTTTGCCACCGGCAAGCTGGAGACAGAGTCCGCCGCGCGTGTGGTTGAGGGTATCGCCGAGGGCTGTGTGCGCTCTGGCTGCGCGCTGATCGGCGGCGAAACAGCTGAAATGCCGGGCATGTACCCGGCAGGCGATTTCGACCTTGCCGGATTCGCCGTGGGCGCGATGGAGCGCGGCACCGCGCTGCCTGCAGGTGTGTCCGAGGGCGACGTGCTGCTGGGCCTTGCCTCCGATGGGGTGCATTCCAACGGATACAGCCTTGTCCGCAAATTGGTCGAGATGTCGGGCCTGAGCTGGGACGCGGAGTGCCCCTGGGGGCAGGCGACGTTGGGCGAGGCGCTGCTGACGCCGACACGACTCTATGTCAAACCGGCGCTGGCGGCGATCGGGGCAGGGGGGGTGCGCGCCCTGGCCCATATCACCGGCGGCGGCCTGACCGAAAACCTGCCGCGGGTGCTGGCCGAAGGTTTGGGGGCAGAGATCGACCTGAACGCTTGGGACTTGCCCGATCTTTTTAAATGGATGCGGGGCGTCGGCGGCATCGCAGAGGCGGAAATGTTGAAAACCTTCAACTGCGGCATTGGCATGATTCTGGTCGTCGACGCTGAAAGCGAACACGCGATAGACGCCCTGCTGACAGAGATGGGCGAACGCGTTCACCGGCTGGGTCGGGTGACTGCCGGTGAAGGTGTGGCCTATAGCGGATCGCTGGGGTGAAGCGGGTCGCCATCTTCATCTCTGGCGGCGGGTCAAACATGGTCCGTCTGGTAGAGGACATGGCCCGTGATAATCATCCGGCGCAGTCTGTCCTTGTTGTGTCCAACCGTGCTGATGCCGGGGGACTCACCAAGGCGGCGGAGATGGGCGTGGCCACGGCGGTGGTCGATCACCGCCCCTTTGGCAAGGACCGCGCCGCGTTCGAGGCAGCCCTGCAAGAGGCACTGGCCCCACATGCGCCGGACATCCTGTGCCTTGCGGGCTTCATGCGGGTGCTGACGGCGGGGTTTGTGACCCCGTGGGAGGGGAGGATGATCAATATTCACCCTTCGCTCTTGCCAAAGTATCGTGGCCTGCACACCCATGCCCGTGCCATTGCCGCAGGTGATGCAGAGGCGGGCTGTACCGTTCATGAGGTCACACCGGAATTGGACGACGGGCCGATTCTGGGTCAGGCGCGCGTGCCGATCCTGGCCGACGACACGCCCGACACGCTGGCAGAACGGGTGCTGGCGCAAGAGCACCGCCTGTATCCGGCTGTGCTGCGCCGCTTTGCCGCCGATGACCTCACGCCCGTCCTGCTGGATTGACCGCTGGTCGGCGGCGGCGGCACTTCCCTTTGCCCGGTAAACCTGTAGGATCGTGCGACGCGACGGGGATCAACACCAAAAGCAAAGACGAATAACGCGGTATGCAGACAATCACTACGACCGAAGAGCTCCGCACCTTTTGTGAAGGCGCAGCAGAGCATCCTTATGTCACCGTCGACACAGAGTTCCTGCGCGAACGGACCTACTATTCCAAGCTGTGCCTGATTCAGTTGGCGATGCCGGGGCGGGACGATTCAAACGCTGTTCTGGTTGATCCGCTGGTCGAGGGATTGTCGCTGGACCCGCTGATGGATCTTTTCCGCAACGAAAGCGTGGTCAAAGTATTCCATGCCGCCCGTCAGGATCTGGAGATCTTTCAAGTCGACAACGGGGTGATCCCCAAGCCGTTGTTTGACACGCAGGTCGCTGCGATGGTCTGCGGTTTTGGCGAACAGGTCGGCTATGAGACTCTGGTCAAACGGATCGTCAAACAACCACTGGACAAAAGCTCACGGTTTACCGACTGGTCGCGACGCCCGCTGACCGATGCGCAGAAAACCTATGCGCTGGCGGATGTCACCCATCTGCGCCAGATCTATGAGTTTCTTGCCGCCAAGCTGGAAGAAACCGGTCGTGCGCGTTGGGTCGGTGAGGAAATGGCCACGCTGCTGGATCCGCAGACCTATGTGACCCTGCCGCAGGACGCGTGGAAGCGGATCAAGACTCGATCCAACTCGCCGCGCTTTCTGGCCATCGTTCGCGAACTGGCCGCGTTCCGCGAATCTTATGCGCAAGAGCGCAACGTGCCGCGCAACCGTGTCTACAAGGATGACGCCTTGGTAGAACTGGCCTCGACCAAACCGGCGACGATGAATGACCTTGGCGGCTCGCGCCTGCTGCTGCGCGAGGCACGCAAAGGGGCCATTGCCGACGGGATTTTGGCCGCAGTGAAGGCCGGGCAGGAGTGCCCTAGAGAAAACCTGCCCAAGGTCGACAATGATCGCGACAAACTGCAGGTGAACCCGGCGCTGGCGGATCTGTTGCGCGTTTTGTTGAAGGCCAAGACCGAAAGTTCGGGTGTGGCGTCAAAGCTGATTGCGCCTGCCTCGGATCTGGATGCCATCGCCGCTGGACAGCGCAATGTCGCCGCTCTGAGCGGGTGGCGGCGCGAGGTGTTCGGAGAGGACGCCCTGCGCCTGTGCGACGGTCAGATCGCATTGGCGGCCAAGGGGAAATCGGTTGTGGTGATCGAGCTCTGAGGCGCGATTAACGCCTCACGGTGCGCACATTGCGCGCCCCTTTGACCTGAATGACCCGAACATCCCGTAGCTGATTGTCTGTCACCCAGATCGCCGCAGTATGTGTCCGTGATGCAACCGGCCCCTGCGCGCGGCGCGGTTGCAGACCGCGAAAGACATAAGTCAGCGTTCCCTGACCGCTTTCTTCTTCGACTTTGACCAGTTTCAGGTCAAACGCCTCCAGTTGATCAGCGACGGCTGTGGCGCGAATGATCGCACCGCCGGGACGGCGTTCAATCACCAGTTCCGTGATCTCACCCAAAGCGGTGCCCCGGTAGCTGGTGTCTTTTTCCTGCCGAAAGATGGATTCCTTGCGGCGCGGGATCAGTGGGTTCACCTCTGTGTCCGTCATGACAACCGGCGCGGACTGGCTGCGTCCGAACCAGTTCAACGGA
Source organism: Antarctobacter heliothermus (assembly GCF_002237555.1). Taxonomy (NCBI): domain Bacteria; kingdom Pseudomonadati; phylum Pseudomonadota; class Alphaproteobacteria; order Rhodobacterales; family Roseobacteraceae; genus Antarctobacter; species Antarctobacter heliothermus. The sequence goes on from NZ_CP022540.1 coordinate 3,428,379, forward strand.
TTGACGCGGCTGTCGCGGACGGCGCCGCAGCTGGTCAGAACCAGCGTCGCGAAAAGAAGTACCGATACCGGTTTGAACATGACAAGCCCCCAGCGAGATGTTCCAGAGGGTTAGCGCAGAATGGCGGCGTTGAAAAGCACATCGCGCGCGGTCGGGGGCTGGACCTTCGGCACGACGCCGCCTAGGTCTTCGACAAAAGGAGACGGCACAATGGCGCAGGCGGCTTTTGAAGAGGTGGTCGAGGATTTCGAGTTCCTGGAGGACTGGGAAGACCGCTATCGCATGGTGATCGAGATGGGCAAGGACATGGCCCCCATGGACGACGCGCTGAAGGTGCCTGCCACCAAGGTCGAGGGCTGCGCCAGTCAGGTCTGGCTGCACATGACGCCGGAAAGCGGTATCTTTCATTTCAGCGGCGACAGCGATGCACTGATCGTAAAGGGGCTGATTGCCTTGTTGCACCGGCTGTACGACGGACTGCCCATGACACAGGTGCAAGCCGTGGACGCCCGCGCCGAACTGGGCCGGTTGGGTCTGAATGATCATTTGTCGGCGCAGCGCTCGAACGGATTACGCGCGATGATCGAACGGATTCGCGAACAGGCGGCCTAGTCGATCAACGCATCTGCCCGGCGACCTGCACGTTCAAGGTGGATGGGCAGCACGCGGCCATATAGCTGTTTGGTCCGTTCCGGCGCGCCCACCATGTCCGGCTCTTCGACGTAGGAAAAGATCGCCACATAGCGCGGGGTCGGACCGTTCAGCGGCGTGACCCGGTGTAGGCTGTAGCGGCCCTTGAACAGTTGCAGGTCGCCGGGTTCCAGCGTCAGGCTTTTGACCTTGTCCGAGGTGCCGGCCAAGACTTCGGCCACATCATCGAACTGTTCGGATGAGCTGTTCCGGATCATTGGCGCATATTCAAAGGCACCGCCGTCATCCGCGTTCTGAATTGCCAGCGTGACGGTGAAATTGTTGGTGTCAAAATGCCAGGGAAAGCCGTTTCCTGCCGTCGCCATGTTCACGATGACATCCGCCAGTGGATCGGCATAGCGATGGAATCGCGTTTCCTGCAGGCAATCGCGGATAAAAGGATCAAAAGCGGGAAAGTCATGCACTGCACGCAGTGCCCCTGACCGCGCGAAGTTATCGGCGGCGATAAAGGCATTGGACCGCTCATAGAACTGTCGACGCGGATCGTCTTCCGGCAGATCCGGGTTGTCTGTGGTGAAATAGGGGTTGGTGCGTGAATAACTGCGATGCCCTTGATCCGCGACACTGTCCGCCTCTGCGGCAATGGCGCGCACGCCTTCGGGGGTCAGAAACCCTTTGAGAACGGCGCAGCCATCGCTGGCAAGTTCCGAGCGCACCTTGCGTAAAAGGGCGTCTCGTCCGGCGCTATCAATTGGGTAACGGGTGAGGTCGATGAGGTCGGAGGCGTTCATGGCTGATCATCCCTTGGTGCTCCACCAAGGAAACGATGCGATGCACGGGTCCGTCTGTCGCAGAATCGACGTCGCAAATGTCGCGAATGGTCAGACCCACGCTGCGTGCCAGAGCATGTTTAGCTGTTGCCGGAGCCTGTAAACCGCGCCGCATCTGCGGCCGCGCGGCGGATGGCGTTGGATTTATGCACGGTTTCTTGGTACTCGGCCTCGGGGTCGCTGTCGTAGACCACGCCGCCACCCGCCTGAATATACAGCTTTTGATCTTTCACCAGCGCGGTGCGCAGGGCGATACACATGTCCATGTCGCCACCTGCGCTGAAATACCCGACACCGCCACCATAGACTCCGCGCTTTTCCGGTTCCAGCTCATCGATAATCTGCATGGCGCGCACCTTGGGCGCACCCGAAACGGTGCCTGCGGGCAAACCTGCCAACAGGGCAGACAGTGCGTCGTGATCCTCGGACAGTTCGCCAATCACGTTCGATACGATGTGCATCACATGGCTGTAGCGTTCGATGATAAACTGCTCTGTCGGGCGCACGGTGCCAATCTTGGACACTTTTCCGGTGTCGTTCCGACCCAGATCCAGCAGCATCAGATGCTCTGCCAGTTCCTTTTTGTCTGCCAGCAGATCCTCTTCCAGCGCCTTGTCCTCAGCCGGAGTCGCGCCTCGCGGCCGGGTGCCAGCGATGGGGCGGATCGTCACCTCATCGCCAAAGACCCGAACCAGGATCTCGGGGCTGGCACCGACGACCTGAAAGGCGCCAAAGTTGAAGTAGAACATAAAGGGCGAGGGGTTCGTGCGCCGCAATGATCGATACAACGCAAAGGGCGGCAGTGGGAAATCCTGCGTCCAGCGCTGCGATGGTACCACCTGAAAGATATCGCCCGCGCGGATATACTCCTTGGCCCTCTCGACGGCAGACAGATAGTCCGCATGGGAAAAGTTGGAAACCGGTTCTCCCAGTTCCGCGGCGTCGCCCAAATCGCGTGAGGCTTGGGGCAGGGCGCGTTCCAGATCACGCACCGCATCCATCACCCGCTCCGCCGCCTGCGCATAGGCGGCGCGGGCCGATAGCCCGTCCTGCACCCATGCGGGGGACACCACCGTCACCTCGCCCTTTACCCCGTCCAGAACGGCCACAACAGAGGGCCGAACCAGCAGCGCATCGGGCAGGCCCAGCGGGTCGGGGTTCACATCCGGCAGGTGTTCAACCAACCGGATCATGTCATAGCCCAGATAGCCGAACAGACCCGCCGCCGACTGCGGCAGGTCATCGGGCAGATCAATCCGCGATTCGGCCAAGAGCGCACGCAACGCGGTCAGTGGCTCGTCGGTTTGCGTCTCAAAAGCGTCCGGGTCAAACCGCGCCATCCGATTGATGCGGCTGCTGTGTCCGTGACACTGCCAGATCAGATCCGGCTTCATGCCGATGATCGAATAACGCCCGCGCACCTCGCCGCCCGTCACCGATTCCAGCATGAAGGCATCGCGCGCGGCGCCGGTCAGCTTCAACATCAGGGACACCGGGGTGTCCAGATCCGCGGCCAGACGGGCATAGACCACCTGGTTGCGGCCTGCCGCATAGGCTTCGGCAAAGCCGTCGAAAGAAGGGGTCAGTTGTGCCATGGTCTCACTGAAAGTTCGCGTGCACCGCGTTGATGGCGGCCTCGTCAAGATCGACGCCCGCGCGGGTCTGAATATCGGTCGACAAAGCGCGGAACAGATCCTGTGCCACGTCTTGCGCCGCCTGATCGCGGAACAACTGCGCCAGTTGCTTGGACTGCTCGCTCTCCATGTCGACGGCAAGGATCTCATCCAAGCGGACCACCACGGCCAGATCGTCCGCCCGCACAGCGCGCACTTCGTTCGGGGCCATGTCAAACACGGCCTCCAGCAGCGGGCGGGGCAGATCGGCACCAAAAGCGTTGCGCGTCAGCCCGTCTTCGGAACGGGCTTCGAGGCCTGCACCGTCAAAGGTCACGCCTTCGCCCAGTTCGCCGGCGAGCGCCTCGGCCCGCGCAAACAGCGCGTCTGCCGTTTGTGCGCGTCGCCAATCCGCCTGTACCCGCAATTCGACCTCTTCATAGGGAAAGGGCTCGGGCGGCAATACTTCGTCCAGTCGCACCGCAAACACCCCGCCGTCGCCCAATTGAGCAATTGCCGGATAATCCGAGATGTCTATCGCCTCGGCCGCCTCGCGGAAGGCGGGATAACCTGCAATGTCGTCATCGTTTTCGCCGGTCCAGCCCAGCGTGCCAATCACCAGATCGGTAGATTCTGCCAGTTCGTCCAGAGTCACACCTGCCGCCAGTTCGTCGTCAAAGCTCTGCATCTGGGTGTCGATTACGCGACGGGCGCGGTCCAGCGCCAGTTCGCCACGCAGGGCGGGGACCGCGTCCTCGAAAGAGGTCAATTGCGCGGGCAGCCCAGCATTGATCCGAAACAGCGCCGGACCCAGCGTGGTAGGCGCGGGGCCAACAACCTGACCCACTTCGGCACCAAAGACCGCGTCCGCAGCCTTGCCCAAATCGCCACGAGTCACATCGCCCATATCGGTGTCCGACAGATCCAGTCCGCGGGCTTCGACCAGATCCTCGAACACGGCCTCACCGGCGTCGATCCGCGCCAGAGCGGCCTCGGCGGCAGCTTGATCGCTGAACACCAGACGCTCGACCAGGCGCCGTTCAGGCAGGTCAAACTCTTCGATGCGCTCCTCATAGGCGGCGCGCAGGCTGTCCTCATCGACCTCAACGCTGTCCACAATCATCTCTGGGGTCAGCCAGACATAAGTCAGGCGCTTGGTTTCAGGGCGGGTGAACAGGGCGATGTTCTCGTCATAATGCGCGCGCAATTCTTCCCCGGTGGGGGCGGGCAGGACGTCCAGATCAGAACCATCTACTTCGGCCCAGCTAAAGGCGCGGCGCTCGCCAGTATAGCCTAACAGCGTATCAACATAGGTGTCGGGCAAACGCACCCCGGCCAAAACCGCCCCCTGCAACAACGTGCTGGCGCTTTCGTCCCGCAGCTTTTCCTCAAAGGCGCGCTCATTCAAACCGGCGTTTTCCAGCGTCAACTTATAAGCGTCACGATTAAAACTGCCGTCGACACCCTGAAATGCGCGAATATTGCGCAGATCTTCGGCCAGCCGTTCATCGCCAACGGAGATCCCCAGCACAGCTGCCTCATTCTCCAGCGCCGCAGTCACAACCATCTGGCTCAGAACCTGCTGGGTCAGGCCCAGCGCCTGCGCCTGTTGGAAACTCAACGTTTGGCCCGTCCGTTGCTGGACAGCACTAATCTCGCTCTGCAGGGCGCGGAAATAGTCAGACGTTGAAATCTCCGCCTCACCGACCTTGCCGATCGAGCGAACAGTGCCGGTAAAGCTGGTGGCGCCAAAGCCGCCCAACCCCAACAAAAGCAGACCCAGCAGGCCCCAGACGAAGTACTTTCCGATACCGGACTTTTTCGCAGCCATGCCGCCCTCCCGCGCAGTTCCGCCCCTGTCTATTCTGCGCCTTGCGAGGCTGCAAGGGGGCCTTCGACCTGCGCCAGCCGTCGGGCGAATTCTGCGATGCCAGCGCGGTCGGAATTGGCAAAGGCCACCCGGAATTGGCGGTCACCGCTGGTGTCGCCCTCAGGGGTGAACATTGTGGCCGGCAGGATCAACACACCCGCGTCGCGCACCAGGCGTGGCGCAAGCTGGGCCGAGCCTTCGGCAAAAGGGTGCTCGACATAGGCAAAATAGGCGCCACAGCCCAACAAGGTCCAGCCTTTCGCCTCCAACGGGCCAAAATGCTCTTGGATAGCGGCGCGCCGATCCAGAATCTCGTCGCGCTGCTCGGACCGCCATTGCGAAAGATGCTCCAGCCCCCATTGCGCCGCGCGCTGTCCCAAAGATGGTGCGCAGATCGCCACCGTGTCCTGAAACTTCTCGATTTGATGCAATAGAGGGGCCGCGCCGATGATGGCCCCGACGCGGTGCCCGGTCAGCCGGTAGACCTTGGAGAAACTATAAAGCTGGATCAGTGTGTCGTCCCAGTTGTCGCGCGTCAGCAATCCGTGCGGCGCGCCGCTACGCGAGTCGAAATCACGGTAGGTTTCATCCACGATCAACCGGATACCAGCGTCCTGACACAGGTCAAAGAAACCTTCCACCACCTCAGCCGGATACTCCACCCCGCAGGGATTGTTCGGCGTCACCATGGCAATCGCCCGCGTGCGCGGCGTGATCAGGGCGCGCGCAGCCAGCGGATCGGGCAACAAATCCGGCCCGCACGGCAACGGAACCGCCCTTACACCGCTCATGTCCAGCCACATCTTGTGATTGAAGTACCACGGCACCGGCAGGATCACTTCGTCACCCTCATTGCAGGTGGCCGCTATCACTGCGGCAAAAGCCTGATTGCACCCCGCTGTAATGGCCACCTGCGCCGGATCTACCGTGCCGCCATAGTGGCCTGACCACTCGACGGCCAGCGCCGCGCGCAAACCCGGCAAACCCAGAACGGGACCATAGGAATGGCTGGACGCTTCCTCCATCATCTGCGCCATGGCGGCGCGCATCGCAGGCGGTGGCGGATCGGCGGGGGCTGCCTGACTGAGGTTGATCAGCGGCCGATCAGCGGGAAACGTGACCCCTTGCAACCAGCGTTGTGCCTCCGGGATAGGCGGAAAGAAGGTGGCTTCAGTGCGCGAGACCATTGTCGTGAACTCCGTCTGGCGATTTCTTCTGTCCGGAAATATCCCGGGAGCGCGAGGGCAGAGCCCTCGTCTGGGGGTTTGGGGGCAACGCCCCCGAGAGTAAGAGTGCGCCGTCAGGCGCGCCTGAAGATCGCGGGGATCACGCCCTCAGTCGTCGCCGCGATAGGGTTTGACGTATTGCAACGCCATATCCCACGGGAAAAAGATCCAGGTATCCTGGCTCACTTCGGTGATGAAGGTGTCCACCTGCGGGCGGCCTTGGGGCTTGGCATAGACTGTCGCCACATGCGCGTTGGGCATATGTGCGCGCACCACCTCCAGCGTGCGGCCGGTGTCGACCAGATCGTCCACCACAAGTACTCCGGTGCCGTCGCCGACATATTCCATGTTCGGCGACTTGATCACCTTGGGCGCGCTCTGGGCCTGATGGTTGTAGCTTTTGACGCTGATCGTATCGACGATTCGGATGTCCAGTTCGCGCGCGACAATCATCGCGGGTGCCATGCCGCCGCGGGTGATCGCCACGACGGCCCGCCAAGCGCCGTCATCGGGACCGCGTCCCTGTAGGCGCCACGCCAGGGCGCGCGCGTCCCGATGCAACTGGTCCCAACTGACGTGAAAGCCTTTTTCGTGCGGCAGGCGGTCGGTCATCCCTGTCTCCTCAACTCAGCCCATTGATATTCGGGTAGCGGCGTCCGGGTCGCAGAACGCCCGCGCCGTGATGCTTGTACGTCACAAACAGCAGCGGCAGTGGCGTGCCATCGTTGAACGTGACAAGGGCGGGCCAGTCCACGCACGGGGCCTCAGCCCTTGGACATGTCGGGCGCGTCCACCGCCTTCATGCCGACAACGTGATATCCTGCGTCCACATGGTGCGTCTCGCCGGTGACGCCGCTGCCCAGTTCGGACAACAGGTACAGCGCCGATTTTCCCACATCCTGAATGGTCACATTGCGACGCAAGGGCGAGTTGTACTCATTCCACTTCATGATGTAGCGGAAATCGCCGATGCCGCTGGCGGCCAGCGTCTTGATCGGGCCGGCGCTGATCGCGTTGACGCGGATGCCGTCCTTGCCCAGATCCTCTGCCAGATAGCGCACCGATGCCTCCAGCGCTGCCTTGGCCACGCCCATGACATTATAATGCGGCATGATGCGTTCCGCGCCGTAGTAGGTCAGCGTCACGGCACTGCCGCCGTTTTTCATCATCTTTTCGGCGCGCTGCATCACGCTGGTAAAGCTGTAGACGGAAATATCCATCGTCATGGCAAAGTTGGATTTCGACGTGTCCACATAGCGGCCGCGCAGTTCGTTCTTGTCGGAAAACCCGATGGCATGAACAACAAAATCCAGAGTGTCCCAACGCTCTTTCAGTCCGGCAAACAGCGAGTCAATCGACGCCTCGTCACCCACATCGCAGGGCAGCACGAAATCTGATCCCAATTGCCCGGCCAGCGGATCGACGCGCTTTTTCAGCGCCTCGCCCTGATAGGAAAACGCCAGATCCGCTCCAGCGTCAGCGCAGGCCTTGGCGATGCCCCAGGCGATTGATTTATCATTGGCCAATCCCATGATCAGGCCGCGTTTTCCCGCCATCAACTGGTTTGACATTGTCGCCCTTTCCGCCAGATCATTGATGCAGCGACCTTTAGGGTATCGCTTGGCGACCATCAAGCCTGCCGTTAGCGCAATTCCTGCCTTGCATCCCGGGCGACACAGGCGGCAAGTCGCGGCAATGGACAGAAGGATATACAAGATGAGCGACCGTAGCGGGATCTTTGCCGGGGACGATCCGTTTGTCATTGCCCGAAACTGGCTGGCCGAGGCTGAAGAGTGTGAGGCCAACGATCCCAACGCCATCGCCCTGTCGACGGTCGATGCCGACGGATTGCCAAACGCGCGCATGGTCTTGTTGAAAGAGATCGAGGATGCGGCCTTTGTCTTTTACACCAACTACGACAGCCGCAAGGCGCAGGAAATCGATCAGGCGGGCAAGGCGGCCTTTGTGATGCATTGGAAATCGCTGCGTCGGCAGATCCGCGTGCGCGGGTTGGTCGAAAAAGAGGACGGCCCGCAGGCCGACGCCTATTATACGTCACGGTCTCTCAAGAGTCGGTTGGGAGCCTGGGCCAGTCAGCAGAGCCAGCCGCTATCCAGTCGCGCGGCGTTGATGGCAGAGGTCGCTCGGATCACCGCGCGCCACGGCACAAATCCGGTCCGCCCGCCGTTCTGGGGTGGATATCGGATCATTCCGCTGGAGATTGAATTCTGGGCGGACGGTGCATTTCGTCTGCATGACAGGTTCCGCTGGTCTCGAAAGGATATAACAGACACTTGGGATGTCGCCCGGCTAAACCCTTGAAGACGTTGAAATGATGTACATTTTCCCCCATGGAATGAAGTATCTCAATTTCTCTGAATGCCGTCTCTGACACAAAAATACCAATGACCTGTCTTGCGTTGAAGGCCGGCTTTGTTCCAAGACTCGGGCTGGGGACAAGTTGGTACAGTTGGAAACGGCGTTGACACATGAGGAAATAGACCAGACCGCTGTTGCGGGACGGGTGAAATGGTTCGATCCGGTCAAGGGTTTTGGCTTTGTCGTGTCGGACGATGGGGGACCGGATATTCTGCTCCATGCGAATGTCCTTAGGAATTTCGGGCAAAGTTCGGTGGCGGACGGTGCCGCCATAGAAATCACAGTCCAACGCACCGACCGGGGTGTTCAGGCAACGCAGGTTCTAAAGGTTGAACCACCCGATCTTCCGGAAAACGCGCCCTTGGCGGATTTCGAACAGATTGACCCCGAAGTGATGGCACAAGCGGTGCTGGAACCGGCGCGGGTCAAATGGTTCGACAAGGCAAAGGGTTTCGGGTTTGCAAATGTGTTCGGAAAACCCGAAGATGTGTTCATTCATATCGAGGTCCTGCGCCGCTCGGGCCTCGCGGATTTGCAACCGGGCGAGGCCCTTGCCATCCGCGTCGTTGAGGGCAAGCGGGGACACATGGCGATGGAAGTGACTGCATGGGAAAGCGCCTTGTCGCGTTGAGTTTGATGGCCGCGCTGGTGGCGTGGCCGGTGTTGGGGCAGGGCGATGGCTCTGTCATTCTGGAACAGGAAGCCGCGCCGCCGCCGATGCCATCGGCGCCGGCGGCAGAGCCTGCCGATCCGCTGGATTCAGCAGATCCGGCAAAGCCGCTTGATCCGGTGGCCGAGACCCCGGATGCCGACGCACCAGAGGACGGTGAGCCGGTGGCACGGGGTCCAAGCGACCCCGAACCTCCTGCCGAAGAGGTGCCCACCGATCCGCCGGTCGCAACTGCGCCGGCTGAGGTGCCGCCGGCTTTGGAACCGATTCTGCCTATCGGGGATGAGCCGATCGCCGATGCAGGTGTTGATCCTGCCGCCAAACCCGATCCTGACAGCCGAATCGGCGCGTGTCGCAATGACACTTTGTATCTTCGCGGTGATTTCGGCAAAGCCCGCTTTTCCGTCGATGTGGCCAAGACGGCCGAAGACCGCGCGCAGGGGCTGATGAACGTCGATTTCATGCCCACCAGCAAGGGTATGCTTTTTGTCTACCCAGCACCGCAACCGGTCGCATTTTGGATGAAAAACACGCTGATCCCGCTCGACATGATCTTTGCCGACAGCCACGGCGTGGTGGTCAAGGTCCATCACAGCGCCACACCGGGTGATCTGACATCCATCCCCGGCGGCGATCAGGTGCAGTTTGTGCTGGAGATCAATGGCGGTCTGGCCAAGATGTTGCGCATCGAAGAGGGGGCGCAAATCCGGCACCCGACAGTGCGTCGTGCGGCTTGGCCCTGCTGAGGTGCAAATTGGGCTTTTCAATCTGCTTTTGTGCGGATAAACCGCACAAATCGTCGGGGCGTGGCGCAGCTTGGTAGCGCGTCTGTTTTGGGTACAGAAGGTCGTGAGTTCGAATCTCGCCGCCCCGACCACTTTCTTGCAGACCGGTTCAGGCCCAAGCGGGTGTCCACGCGTGGACAGCTTGGTGTGTCAATGAAATCAACGGCTTGCAGAGACGATTTCACACTCTATTAACAAATGACCACAACCCTGAAGCCTTTTGCCCGGTCGCAAAATACGGCGTCGCAAGCTGGTTGACGGGCCAAACGGCGTTTGGATTTGCCTTTGGCCCCACCCCGTCAGCGCCGGTGAAACCATTTTTATGAGAATCTGAAACTTCCGAAACTTCCTTGCGTGGCTATGGGTACGAGAAACGCGACAGGCTGATTCTTTCTAGACCGCTGATCTGGGCGCGCTCAACTGATCGGGCGGCGAAGGTGCCGCAATCCTTACGATTGTCACCGACAAAGATGGGTCATCCTATCTGAACGTCGCGAGTTCGGCCACCAGACTGACGCCGTCGCAACCCCATGCCCAGCACATTCGCAGGCTGTTCGATGGCGAAGGTGCGCCGATCCATTCCGTTGCGCCGACGACGCCAACAAAGAGGGTATGGGCGAGGTTTTGGAGGGCGAGGGCCAGTATGGCGACGTTCTGCTGCCTTTGTCCTCGGGCGGGATGATGCCAATGGCGGACGCTAACGGAAACGTCTTTTTCGTCCAGAGTTACGACCTTGGCGATGACAGAAATTCCGTCAGCCCTGTCACCATGACCGACTACACGCCCGCCGATATCATGCCGCGGTCCCTGAGTGAGATCGTTCTGCAGGGGGTCGAGATCCCGGACGGGATCGGCATGGACACGATTCACGGCGGCAGCAGCCCCACTGTGACCGATCTGGAATCCTGGGACATGCTGGATTTCACTGCCTTCGGGTATGCGGTTGCCGATGCGGCCATCGCCCAGATGATGCAACAAGGCGACGACGTGGTCTTTGCCGATCAGGATGTCATCGTGACGTTGAAAGACACGCAACTGACGCAAGTGTCGGGTGACATAGTGCTGGTCTGACCTAGGCTGGCCTTTGCTGACTGTCCTGATCGCCCGGACCGCTTGGTCCAGGCAGTTCCGCGTTGGCAGGCACTAAGGGTAGGGAGGCGAAAAGAGAATCGTTTCCCACCAGATGTGGTGTCGCGCCCAGCGGAACGACCGAATTGCAGGGTTGAACGTGGTCCGAGTGCAACATTCCAAACGGTGCACAAGATTAACAAAAATTAATCATCAGCGCGACGATACCTCAAGTTATCCACAAGGAGCTGTGCGTAAATCCCCGTCTATTCTTGTATTTCCATGACTTGCGGGGACGTCCAATTTATTAACACCTGTGGCCTGAATCAGGCCCGTCTACCGCCCCTAGTGGCCTGCCGCCCGGTCAACACCAAATATATGTAGATAACGTGAAAAACCCGTTGACGACTCGGGCCTCCAAACGGCATCTTGTGCAGGCCGGTTGGGACACCCACTAGATATAGTGGTCACCGGCAAGAGACGGACAAGCACAGCAGACACTCTACAGGGGCTTAGGCCCTAATCCGCGTGGCAACCGCGGCAGAGGTGCTTCTTTCTCTTGCCAACCCACCGGCACGAAAAAACGGGACAACTCTGGGGCAGTAACGATGAAGATCGAAAGAAAGTTCACCAAGGCAGGTCAGGACGCATACGCGGAGATCGATTTTGTCACCACCAAATCGGAAATCCGCAATCCCGACGGGACCACGGTCTTTGCCCTTGATGCGCTTGAAGTGCCCGCAGGCTGGAGCCAAGTGGCCAGCGATGTGATCGCCCAGAAATACTTCCGCAAGGCGGGTGTTCCGGTCGAACTCAAGCGCGTCGCCGAAGACGGCGTGCCAGAGTTCCTGTGGCGCTCGGTCCCTGCGGCCAAGGACACGCCCCGTACGGGTGAAACCAGCGCGCGTCAGGTGTTCGACCGTCTGGCCGGTGCGTGGACCTATTGGGGCTGGAAGGGTGGCTATTTCACCACCGAGGAAGACGCGCAGGCGTATTTCGACGAAATGCGCGTGATGCTGGCCACGCAGATGGCCGCGCCGAACTCTCCTCAGTGGTTCAACACCGGCCTGCACTGGGCCTATGGCATCGATGGCCCCGGTCAGGGCCACTATTATGTCGACTACAAGTCCGGCAAGCTGACCAAGTCCAAATCGGCGTATGAGCACCCGCAGCCGCACGCCTGCTTTATCCAGTCGGTCAAGGATGATCTGGTCGGCGATGGCGGCATCATGGATCTCTGGGTGCGTGAGGCGCGCCTGTTCAAATACGGTTCCGGCACCGGCACCAACTTTTCCTCGCTGCGCGCCGCCAACGAACCGCTGTCGGGTGGCGGCAAGTCGTCCGGCCTGATGGGCTTCCTCAAGATCGGTGACCGCGCAGCGGGCGCGATCAAATCCGGCGGCACCACGCGCCGCGCCGCCAAGATGGTGATCTGCGATGCCGACCACCCGGATATCGAGGAATTCATCAACTGGAAGGTCAAGGAAGAGCAGAAGGTCGCCAGCATCGTCGCCGGCTCCAAAATGCACGAGAAGATGCTGAACGGCATTTTCGAGGCGATCCGCACATGGGACGGCACCGAAGAGGGCGCCTATGACCCCAAGGAAAACGACGCGCTGAAAAAGGCGATCCGCGCTGCCAAGCAGTCGATGATCCCCGAGACCTACATCAAGCGCGTGTTGGACTACGCCAAGCAGGGCTATGCCAGCATCGAATTCCCGACCTATGACACCGACTGGGATTCTGAGGCCTATGCCAGCGTGTCTGGTCAGAACTCGAACAACTCGATCCGCGTCACCGATGCCTTTCTCAAGGCGGTCCGCGAGGACAAGCCGTGGGAACTGATCCGCCGCACCGACGGTGCTGTGGCCAAGACCATCAAGGCGCGCGATCTGTGGGAACAGGTGGGCCACGCGGCTTGGTCCTGTGCCGATCCGGGTATTCAGTTCCACGACACGGTCAACGCATGGCACACCTGCCCGGCGGACGGTGAGATCCGTGGATCCAACCCCTGCTCGGAATACATGTTCCTTGACGACACCGCCTGTAACCTGGCGTCGATGAACCTGCTGACCTTCCTGCACGACGGCAAGTTCGACGCCGAGGGCTATATCCACGCCACGCGCCTTTGGACGCTGACGCTGGAAATCTCTGTGACCATGGCACAGTTCCCGTCCAAGGAAATCGCACAGCGCAGCTATGACTTCCGCACGTTGGGCCTTGGCTATGCCAACATCGGCGGGCTGCTGATGAACATGGGCTTTGGCTATGACAGCGACGAGGGCCGTGCCCTCTGCGGTGCGCTGAGCGCGATCATGACCGGCACCTCCTATGCAACCAGCGCCGAAATTGCCGGTGAACTGGGCGCATTCCCGGGCTACGCTGGCAACCGCGACCACATGCTGCGCGTCATCCGCAACCACCGCAACGCCGCCTATGGCGCGACCGAAGGGTACGAAGACCTTGCGGTCAAGCCGGTGCCGCTGGATCTGGTGAACTGCCCGGATGAGACGCTGGTTCACCTGTCCATGTCCGCATGGGACGAGGCGCTGAGCCTTGGTGAAAAGAACGGCTATCGCAATGCGCAGGTCTCTGTCATCGCGCCGACCGGCACCATCGGTCTGGTCATGGATTGCGACACCACCGGCATCGAGCCCGACTTTGCGCTGGTGAAGTTCAAAAAGCTCGCCGGTGGCGGTTACTTCAAGATCATCAACCAGTCGGTGCCCGGCGCGCTGGAGCATCTCGGCTACAGCTCCAGCCAGATCGAAGAGATCATCTCTTACGCTGTCGGCCATCAGACACTGGGCAATGCGCCCGGCATCAACCACTCGGCGCTGATCGGCCATGGCTTTGGCCCGGCGCAGATCGAAAAGATCGAAAGCGCGCTGCCGTCTGCCTTTGATATCCGGTTCGTGTTCAACCAGTGGACGCTGGGTGAGGAATTCTGCCGCGACGTTCTGGGAATTCCGGCGGACAAGCTGACCGATCCCAGCTTTGACCTGCTGCGCCACCTTGGGTTCACCAAGGCCGACGTCGAGGCCGCGAATGACCACGTCTGTGGCACCATGACCCTCGAAGGGGCGCCGCATCTTAAGGACGAACATCTGAGCGTCTTTGACTGCGCCAACCCCTGCGGCAAAAAGGGCAAGCGCTATCTCAGCGTCGAAAGCCACATCCACATGATGGCAGCGGCGCAGTCGTTCATCTCTGGCGCGATCTCCAAGACGATCAACATGGCGAACGACGCCACGATCGAGGATTGCCAGAAGGCCTATGAACTGTCGTGGTCGCTGGGGGTCAAGGCGAACGCGCTGTACCGTGACGGATCGAAACTGTCGCAGCCGCTGGCCGCAGCCCTTGTCGAAGATGACGATGAGGCGGCAGAGATCCTCGAATCCGGTAATCATACCGAAAAGGCCCAGGTTCTTGCCGAAAAGATCGTCGAAAAGGTGGTCATCAAGGAGATCGCCAAATCGCAGCGCTCCAAGATGCCGGAACGTCGCAAGGGCTATACTCAAAAAGCCATCGTTGGCGGCCACAAGGTCTACCTGCGTACGGGTGAATATCAGGACGGCAACCTTGGCGAGATCTTTATCGACATGCACAAGGAAGGCGCTGGCTTCCGTGCGATGATGAACAACTTTGCCATCGCCGTGTCGGTGGGTCTGCAATACGGCGTGCCGCTGGAGGAGTTTGTCGACGCCTTCACCTTCACCAAGTTTGAACCGGCAGGCATGGTGCAGGGCAACGACAGTATCAAGAACGCGACCTCGATCCTTGACTACATCTTCCGCGAACTGGCGGTCAGCTATCTGGACCGTACTGATCTGGCGCATGTGAAACCCGAAGGCGCGTCCTTTGACGACATCGGCCGGGGTGAGGAAGAAGGGGTTTCCAACCTCAAGGAACTGTCGGAAACCGCTGCGACCCGGTCGCTGGAAGTGCTGAAACAGATCAGCTCGACCGGCTACCTGCGCAAGCGGATGCCGCAGGAACTGGTGGTGCTGCAAGGCGGTCAGGCGACCGTCGCGCTGGAGGCCGGAACCGACGCGGAACAGGTGCTGCGCACGCTGGTGCCCGCCACAGCGGCCGGCCCCAAGACCAGCGGATCGGCCACGTCGACGATCGCGATCAACACCGCCGTGACCCGCGCCAAGATGCAGGGCTACGAGGGTGAGGCCTGCAACGAGTGCGGCAACTACACGCTGGTGCGCAACGGCACCTGCATGAAGTGCAACACTTGCGGCGGCACGAGTGGGTGTAGCTAATGGTCGAGTTCATTTTTCTGACGTTGGGTGGTTGGGCACTTGTGAAAGCAATTGATTTTCTCTGGCTGTGGCTAAGAAAGGCAATCGGATCTTTCCCCCGAATGATCCCTTTCGTGTTGGTGCGAAAAGAGAAAATCGCTGATCTCAACCAAAAGGCTCGATGCTTGGAATTGCTGAGTGCCGCTTATGATCAACTTCCTGTCGATATGCAGAAAGGACAGGTGCCCACCATGGAGGAGGAGAAACCATGGCGGCATTAAACTTCAAGACCGATACGCGCATTGAGAATGGCGAGCGTGAGCTTTTACGGGATTTTTGCAGCGAGCTAGGCGGCAACATCGTGGAACTTGCGAGGGCGATGGGAGTGAAGGTCTTCTCTGAAGAACTATGGCCTTACGAAAGTGGGTACCTCGAATACGCCCCAACTTGCGGGAGCTTGTCGAATTATAGAATTGTCATCAACTCTCGTCACAAACCAGAACGACAACGCTTCACAGTTGCACATGAACTGGCGCATTTCCTGCTCCATCGGGACAAAAGCGACTTCGTGGTCCGATGTGAAACAAGGCACAGAAGCGATGACTACTTCGAATACATGCTGGATCCAGGCGAGCCGCTAAAAGAACGTGAAGCCAATGCTATGGCTGCTGCAATACTGTTGCCTCCAAACCTCTTTGTTCCAGCGTTCCAACGGTTGAACGGGGATCTGTGCAGAGTGGCTGCACTGTTCGAAGTTTCTGTTCCGGCTGTTCAAAAAAGAGCCAAGGAGTTGGGCTGTAGCTGAGATTGCGGGGCAGGGCGCACGCGTCCTGTCCCCTGAGACACCCCTTGGGGGGGTGATGCGGGACCCGTTGCCAGGGGCCCGCGTGGTTAGGGTGGCATATGGGAGTCCCGTCCCGCCATCCGGTCCAGGGGTCGGTGCGCCGACCCCAGACGCCGACAAGGCCGCAGGCAAAACAAAAACCCCGGGCGGTGAACAGAAAGAGTCTTGTCAGCGAACCTCAGAGCGTCCTTCCCCAGGGCGCTCTTTTTTTGTGGCTCAGGCCGACTCGATTATTGTCCGGTCAACCGGTTGTTTGCGTTTAACGACTCGCCGATTGGTTCCCTGAGATCGTCGTTCCCAAGGCAGTTCGGCGGTGCCGCGCCAAAGCGTGGGGGTGGCAGGCGCGGCTTCTCGCGCGGCGGATTTCTCCGGCCTTGCTCCGCTGATGGCAGGGGACAATTCCGGCAAGCCTTCGCGCGAAATGGCCCCCCCGCCGACAGAGGGATGCAGAGGGCGAAAATCACCGCCATGTCTTGGGTACTTTCAACCCACCACTCATGGAGGAAAGATCATGAAAGCGACACTCTTCACCACGGCAACCATTGCCCTTCTGTCCCTGCCGGCCTTTGCGCAGGACATGGCCGGACCGGACACGGACGGCGACGGCCTTGTCACTCTGATGGAGGCACAGACCGCCTATCCGGATCTGTCGCAGGACGACTTTGACGAAGCGGACGCCAATGCGGACGGGTTCCTTGATGGCGATGAGTTGCAGGCAGCCATGGACAGCGGCCTGATCCCGGCCACAGAAGGCTGATCACGCTGATTGAGTGCCTCGCTGCCCTTTAGGGTGGCGCGGCATCTGCCTTGGGCGGGCGGTCCGGTCCCCACCGTGCCCGCCCGGGGCCATGACACGCTAAGATCATTAGCGGAATTCGATCCGGCAGTTCACCAGTTCGCCAAAGATCGTGCGCTGGCAGACGCGGACTCGCTGTCCCTGTGGTTCGGGCGCCGGGGCCGGGGCCTGATTGACCGGACGATTGAACACCGGCGCAGGGGCGTTCTGCACGCGCTGCTGTTCGGCCTCTTCCCTGCGCTTTTCCTCAAGGAAGTCAGAGTATTGCACCTCACTCTGGCGCACCAGAACGTCGCGTTGCGCGGCATCCAGAAAGCTGGTCTCGTCAAAGCCGTTGCTCGCCTGCCAGTCGCGGATTGCCTGCCGCGAGCCGGGGCCAAAGATGCCGTCTGCGCCGCGTGTGTCAAAGCCCAAGAGCGTCAGCCGGTTCTGGATTTCCTGACGGTCGTCAAACCGCAGATCCATCAAGGCCTCAGTGCCGGGGGTGGTGCGGGGCAGATCGCCGACCGCATCCACGATGATTGACGCGCTGGCATCCGCCGCCGCCATCTTGCGTGCCTCTTGCAGGGTCTGGTCCTCTGGGATCAGCTTCCAGAAATCGCGGAACGGAAAGGCGCGCCATTCCTCTGCCACCAGTTTGACGTGGACCTCACGCAGGCGCGGGTTGCCGCCGGTGGTCCAATCCTTGCTCATCCGCAACTTGATCGACGCGGCCGGATCATCGGTGGTTGCTGCGGCAGAGGTCAGTTCCACCTGACAGCCAATCCACGACGGTACGCCGTCGACGATAGCCTCAACCAGATAGGTGGCCTTGCGGTGCGCCGAAGCGCCGCTTTCGCGCAGGACGCGGTGATCATAGACGGATTGATCCGGGCGCGAGGTTTCGGGATCGAAATCGGCGTTTTCGCGGATGCAGGCGCGTGTCACCATCTGGTCGCCCAGACTGCTGGGGGCCTCGAACCCCTCGAGCCGCAGACCCAACGCGCGCGCCTCGTCGACGCGGTCGACGTACAGGATGTCACTGTCCTGCAGCGCCATGACCTGCGCCGCAAACCCTGCCGACATCTGGAACTTGTCCATGCGGGCGGTGATCTCACTGGCGGACTTCAGCGCGGCGTCCATCGCGGTCAGCGCCTCGCCATCGGCGTATTGGCTGGCGTCCAGCACCCGGGCCAGCGATCCGAATCCCAATTCGGCGTTCAGATGTAGACTCTTGTTCGGTTCGGGCTCGCGGCCTGTGCCGGGTGTGCTGCCGCCCAGAAAGGCAAACGCGCAGGAATTCAGGCAGGCCGCGCCATCATCGACTGCCGTGGGAATGCCGCGATCATAGAGGTGATCGGCTATCCGGATCGCCTCTGAGAAAGAGCCGCCTGAGCTGTCCAGACACAGGGGCCGCGTGCCACTGGCAAAACTGCGCGTGTCCAGCGCACGGATCTTGTCCAGATCACCGGCGGCGATCTCACCCGTCAGGGTTGCGGCACAGTCAAAGTGTTTGCCGGTTGTCGTCACGATGTCACCCGCCATGGCAGGAACTGGCCCAAGGGCCGCGCCGCACAGCAGCGCGGGCAGGATGGATCGGCGTATTGGGGCAGCTGGCATCTTCACTCTCCATACCTGTCAGCAGAACGACACAGAGACTCATAGCCCGTTGCGGCCTGTGATCAAAGCATGAGCCGGGCGGTTCGGTCCGTGTGCGGTAGCGGTGCAACCCTTTTCGGGTGCGCTGTTGGCGCATACAGGCACTCACGCGCCCAACCCGCGGCCCCGTCCCGGGCCTGATCCGGGACCTCTCACCGGCTAGCCGGGGCGTGGATCAGAACCCTGATCAAGATGAGGAACGTGCCGTAAATACCAGAACGTATTGAACTATATCGGATGCTGCCTTGGTCGAAA
The DNA here is from genome assembly GCF_002237555.1 of Antarctobacter heliothermus. Lineage (NCBI taxonomy): Bacteria > Pseudomonadati > Pseudomonadota > Alphaproteobacteria > Rhodobacterales > Roseobacteraceae > Antarctobacter > Antarctobacter heliothermus. The sequence continues at coordinate 3,447,254 of NZ_CP022540.1, forward strand.
GGTCACGACCGCCCGACATATCGATCCCGCCTGTGGTTGATGATCACCATCAGGTTCAGGATCACCGCCCCCAACAACGAGACTGCAACCACCTGCCAGTCAAAGATTGCCATCGCCAAGGCGAACACGGCCAGATCGAATCCCAATTGCACTGCCCCGGCCGGAATCCCCCGGGTGTCCTGCAACCACAGCGCAACAACGCCCACGCCGCCCAACGTCGCCCCATGGCGAAACAGCACGATCAGACCCATCCCGGCCAGAACACCGAAGAGCACCGCGCTGACAGCCGGGTGCTGTGGGTCCAGTCGCACCAAATCTGGCAAAACTTCGGTCCAGGCCGACAGCAATCCCACAGCGGCAAAGGTCTTGAGTGTGAACCGCCAGCCCATCTGTCGGATCGCCAACAGGTAGAACGGCAGGTTCAGCACAAAGAACACTGCGCCGAAGGACCAACCGCCCACATAACTGGCAATCAGCGACAGCCCCGCAATCTGGCCGGTGATCAGCCCGCTGGCCTTGAGAAACATCACCGCCAGCGCCATCAGGCTGGTGCCGACAAGCAGCCCAAGGGCATCTTCCCACAGGCTGTGGCGGTCGGCGGGGGGCAAGGAGAGCAGGGTCATGGCATCCCGATGCGCCCAACGACGTCAATTTGGCAAGGGTCAGGGGCGCATATCGGATCTGCGCCCCCGGCAATGCCTGATAAAGTGGCGTCAGCCAGCCAGCGCCTTGTTCAGATTCTGGTCAATCTTCTCAAGAAAGCCCATCGTGGTCAGCCAGCCCTGATCCGGCCCAACCAGCAACGCCAGATCCTTGGTCATGTAACCCGCTTCCACCGTCTCGACGATCACCCGCTCCAACGTCTCTGCAAAGGCGCGCAAGGCCACGTTCTGGTCCAGCTTGGCGCGGTGCTTGAGCCCGCCGGTCCAAGCATAAATCGACGCGACGGAGTTGGTCGAGGTCGACTGACCGTCCTGATGCTGACGATAGTGCCGGGTGACGGTGCCATGCGCGGCCTCTGCCTCGACGATCTTGCCGTCCGGGGTCATCAACTGGCTGGTCATCATGCCAAGACTGCCAAAGCCCTGCGCCACGGTGTCGGACTGCACATCGCCATCGTAGTTCTTGCAGGCCCAGACGAATTTCCCGTTCCATTTCAGCGCGCAGGCGACCATGTCGTCGATCAGCCGGTGTTCGTACCAGATGCCCGCGTCCTTGAACTTCTCTGCAAACTCTGCCTCGTAGATCTCTTGGAACAGATCCTTGAAGCGCCCGTCATAGGCTTTGAGAATGGTGTTCTTGGTCGACAGATACACCGGCCAGCCCAGGTTGAGACCGTAGTTCAATGACGCCCGCGCAAAATCGCGGATCGAGTCGTCAAGGTTGTACATGCCCATGAAGACGCCTGCGGAGGGCGCGTCATAGACCACACGCTCAATCTCAGTCCCGTCATCGCCGACGAATTTCATCGTCAGTTGGCCCTTGCCGGGAAAAGTGAAATCGGTGGCCTTGTACTGGTCGCCAAAGGCGTGGCGGCCCACCACAATGGGATCGGTCCAACCGGGCACAAGGCGCGGCACGTTGCGGCACAGGATGGGCTGGCGAAACACCACACCGCCCAGAATGTTGCGAATGGTCCCGTTGGGGCTGCGCCACATTTTTTTCAGGCCGAATTCCTCAACCCGTTGTTCGTCCGGGGTGATCGTGGCGCATTTCACCGCCACGCCGACCTCTTTGGTCTTTTCAGCGGCGTCGATGGTGATCTGGTCCTCGGTCCGGTCGCGTTCTTCGATGCCCAGATCGTAGTACAGCAGATCGATGTCGAGATAGGGCAGGATCAGCTTTTGCTTGATGAAATCCCACATGATGCGGGTCATTTCGTCCCCGTCCATTTCCACGATCGGGTTGTCGACCTTGATCTTTGTCATGATGCGCCCCTTCGGCTTTGGGTGACTCGTCCTTGTCATAGCGGTTTTCTGCGGGCGCGAGAATGCGGTATGCCAAAGTATACAAAAGTATCCATGGCTAGACCTGCCTCTGCGGCTCTCAAACGGTAACTGGTACTAAAATTTGAGCATTAATTCTTGAGTAAGGGGCGCGACGCTACCTCTGGGGCAGGGGACAAACCCGGAGTGTCGTTTCATGAGTAGACCAACGACTTTGCTGGATCGGTTTGACGGACGCCTTCTTGCCACCGGCATCAGCGTGCTTTTCGTTCCGTTCGCCTTTGGCGTCGTCTGGTTGTCGGGGCAAAGCTTGACCCCGCCGTTGTTGTTCGGGCTGCCTGTGTTGGCCGGCGCTGCGATGCTGGCGGGGCGCTTGCACGGGGCGGCAGGCGATGCCTTTATCGCGTCCATCCTGATCGGGCAGGCGTGCCTGTTGACCGTGCAGTTTGCTGACCATCCGTGGCAAACCGATACCTATGTCATCTTTTTTGCTCTGTTGGCGATCATCTCAACCCTGCGGCGGGTGCGTGTGCTGATCTGGGCCTGTGCGATGACATCGGTCTTCCTGTTCGCGGCGGCGTTCTACTGGCCGACGCCGGGTCTGCCGATGACAGAAGGCGGCGCGGCACTGTTGCACGGCGGGTTGCACATGGTGCTTGTGGTGCTCGAAGGTGGGGTATTGGCAGTCGCGATATTGCAACGGCGCAAAGCGCACGAACAGATCGAACAGGCCGCAGTTCGGCTAGAGACAGAGCGCCGCATGGCCGCAGATGCTCAGGCAGAGGCGGAAGCAGCACATCGCGTGTCGCAAGAGGTCATTCATGAGGTGCGCATTGCGCTGTCACGGCTGAGCGGGCGGGACATGACCTGCGCGATTGCCCGTGCCTTTCCTCCGACTTATGAGATCATGCGCGAGGATTTCAACACCACTGTCGAAACCCTGCGCGACGCCTTTTTGAACGCCAATGATCTTGCCGGGACCTTCACGGCAGAGGCGCTGGTGTTGGCACAAGAGATGATCGACATGTCCGGCCAGTCCGATCAACAGGCAAAGCGTCTGGCTGAAATGACAGGCTCCGCCGCCAACCTTCTCGACAGGTTGGCCAAGACCGTGGATCAAGCCGGTCAGGCCGCCGCCGCAACCGAACAGGCGCGCACCAGCGCAGAGCGGATTGATGCCGTGACCACCCAGGCGGTGACCGCCATGCGCGGGATTGAGGACAGCTCACGCCAGATTTCCCGGATCGTCGATCTGATTGACGATGTGGCGTTCCAGACCAATCTTCTGGCGCTGAATGCCGGGGTTGAGGCGGCGCGCGCCGGGCAGTCGGGCAAGGGATTCGCCGTTGTCGCCACTGAGGTCCGACACCTTGCGCAAAGCACGTCGGAGGCGGCAGCAGGGATACGCAAGCTGATCACGCACAGCTCGCAGCAGGTCAAAACCGGCGCGGAGCTGGTGGATGCGGTTGGCCACAGTGTGGCGGAGATCCAGGAAAAAGTGACACAAACGAGCGAGGTCACACATGCAATTTCGACCCGAAACACCGATTTGGTGGAGGCGCTACAGGGTTTGAACGCGGCTATATGTGACGCGGATCGCCAGTTTGGTGTGACCGTTGAAACGGGGCGTCACCTGGCGGCCCGGTCGCGGAAAATGACCCTCGCCTCCAAGAAACTGTCCTGCGATATTCAGGCCTTCACCTTTACCGAGGACGATCTGCGGCGCGGCATGTCCGAGGCATGAGGCCGCGAAACGGGCGGTTCAGTGACCGTCGGTTTCGGCCCGGCGCATGCCTGCCATCATCGCGAGTCCGGCAATGGCAAAAACCAAAACACCCAGCGTCAACGGAATGGCCGTTCCATCGAACAACAATCCGACAGGGACCGCCAAGATCACCGCCGCCACGGTCGCGATGAAACCGATGATTGAGGCGGCCATACCCGCGATATGCCCCATAGGCTCCATCGCGATGGCGTTCAGGTTGCCGATGGTCAGGCCAACCTGAAAAAAAGCGACGAACTGCCAGAAAAAGAACATGGCAAACAGGCCATCGCCTGCCAGTCCCGCCAGAATGGCCAAAAACATGACCGCGCTGACAACGACCTGAACCGTCAGCATCACCGACACCAGCCGCCGCATTCCCATCCGTACCACCAGCATGGCATTGACCACGCTGCCAGAGGCTGACAACAGCGCGGTTACCCCGAACCAGATCGGAAAACTGTCGGCGCGGTCGAACATGGTTTCATAGATCGGCTGAATGCTGGAAATCGTGGCGAACAACATTGCGAAGACAAGGCTCTGCACCGCGATGGACAAGCGCACCACCCGGTTGGCCAGCATCTCGCGCGCGGCCGACAGCAGGGCGGACGTGCTGAACGGACGACGGGCGGCACGCGGCAGTGTCTCTGGCAGGCGTACAAACAACCAGAGACTGACCACAGTTGCGAAGACCACAAAGGCCCAAAAGATCGCTGACCAACCGGCCAGCGCTATCAAAACCGCGCCGATGCTGGGGGCCAGAGCAGGGACCAGCGTGAAAACGATCATGACAAAGGACATGATCTGCGCCATCTGCCGCCCGACAAACATATCGCGGATGATCGCCATTACGACGACTCTTGGCCCCGCCGCGCCCAACCCCTGCACCAGTCGCGCGGCCAACAGCAGGCCCAGACTGTCGGCCTGCGCCGCCAGTCCGGCGGACACGATGTACAACCCACAGCCCGCCAGCACCACGGGTTTGCGTCCGAACGTGTCGGACAGCGGTCCGGTGAACAGCGTGCCCACCCCCATGCCCAACACAAAGATTGTGACCACAAGTTGCACTTGGTTCGGGGACTCGGGGCTCAATTCTGCGGCCATGGCGGGCAGCGCCGGCAACATGGCGTCGATCGAAAAAGCGATGGTTGCGATCAGCATCGCCATCAGCGCGATGAGTTCCACGCGACCCGGCATTGCAGCGGGTTCTGACGCGTCGGTCCGGGATGGTTTGGAGGCGTCGTGGGAAGAGTGCATGGGGGACCTCGGGTGCTGGTCCGCGGCCCTTAACACGCCCCCCGCGAGAGGAACAGGTCAACCGGCGGTGTCGGGCGGGTCATCTTTGTTTGCGGGATTGTGAGGATCTTTGTCTTGTCCAAGGCGAGCCACCAACCATTCGGTGTGCTCTTCGCGCTTGCGCATGGCAAACAGGCCGAATTGTTGGATCGCCACCGCAAAAATGCCTAGACCCAGCAGAATGAAAACGGTGGTCCCGATCTTGCCCGCCGCCGTCGCCGGCACCAGTTCGCCGTAGCCCACGGTCGACAGGGTCACCACGGAAAAGAAATAAGAATCCAGCCAGCTCCAGCCTTCGACAAAGTGAAAGAACACGGTGCCCAACGCAACGATCAGCGCCATCGTCAGAAACAGGGTCAGAAGGCGCAGTCTGGTCATGCGGCGGGATTGGCCCCCGCGCGCAATTCGTCAATCACGCGGCGCCACAGTTCGGGCGGTTGCGCGCCGGGAACAGCGTGGCGTCCCGCGATGATGAAGGTGGGGACCGAATTGACCCCCATGCCCCGCGCCGCTGCATCCCGTTCTACGATTTCGCGCCGGTCTTCGTCGGAGGCCAACAGACGAAGGATCAGGCTCGCGTCCATGCCCTGTGCGTCGGCCACGTCAGCCAGAACCTCGGTGTCGCCGATGTCGCGCCCTTCGACGAAATAGGCACGGAACAGGGCGGACACCACCGCCGTCTGACGCCCCTCGATCTCTGCCCAGTGGATCAGGCGATGGGCATTGACCGTGCTCGGCGTCTTTTCGATCGCGTCCAGATGCATGGGCAATCCGGCCTGTTCGGCCGCGCCGTGCACGGGCATATAGGCCTGAATGGCGCCGTCTTTGCCACCGAATTTCTGTTCCAGATAGTCGCGACGCCCCATCCCAGCGGCGGGCATGTCGGGGTTTAGCATGAATGGCAGCCAGCGGATCTGGAACGGATGGTCGGGGTAGTCCTGCAACGCACGGTCAAGATGTGCCTTGCCGATATAGCACCACGGGCAGATGGGATCGGAAAAGATGTCGAGCTGGATCATGGGGACCTCTTATTTTCTTCCTAGATGGCACGCGCGCCGCGCAAAGTCGACGTTTCGTCGTCCCTAGCCGATCACATGCGACCGGAGCCGGTTGCGCAAAAGCTTGCCATTCGGGTTACGGGGCAGGGCATCGACGCGGACAAAGTTGCGCGGACATTTGTAGCGCGCCAGCCGCGATGCGGCCTCTGCCTTCAATGCGTCCTCGTCCAGATCCTGTTCCGCAGTATAAAAGGCAACCACAAGACGCACGTCCTGTTTGATCGAAATATCCGTCACCGCCAGTTCGATCACGCCGGGCAGTCCCGCCAGCGCGGCCTCGACCTCTAGCGGAGAGACGCGGTAGCCGCCGGCGTTCATCATGTCGTCATCGCGGCCCAGATAGGTAACATGGCCGGCCGCGTCCATCGTGCCGCGATCTCCGGTCAGGAACCAGTCGCCGCTGAATTTCTCGGCCGTCGCCTCGGGCGCGCCAACATAACGCAACATCAGGCCCGGATCGGTGCGGGCCACCGCAATCACGCCTTCGGTGTTCAACGGCGCGGGCTGGCCGTCGTGGTCAAGAATGGCCACCCGCCGCCCGGGTTGCGGTCGGCCAAGGGTGCCTGTGACGGCGGGCACACCGGGTGCGGCAGAAATGAAGGTCGAACATTCCGACATGCCGTAGGCTTCAAAAATCTCAGTGCCGGTCGCCTTGCGCCAGCCGTCGCGCAGCGCGCTGGACAGTTTTTCGCCCGCCGCCAGCCCGTGCCGCAGGGCGGGCATCGGCGGAATCGGGAATTTCAGCATCTGCCGGTAGACCCCCGGCGCGGCGGCAAAAATTGTCGCCTCGTACCGTTTCATCAGCAAGGCCAGTTGTGCCGGATCGCTGCCAGAATCGGGGATCAACGCTGTGGCGCCCTGTGTCCAAGGGTCCATCAGTCCGGTGCCCAGAGTGTATGTCCAGTTAAAGGCCCCCGCGTGCAACAGACGGTCCTCAGGCCCCAGCCCGTACCAGCCGTCCATCATCATCTGCCGGGACCAGATCGCGCGGTGGGCATGGCCAACCGCGCGCGGTGTCCCGGAGGTGCCAGAGGTGTAGATGATATAGGCCAGCCGCTCTGGATCGCCCAAGGCGTAGTCGGCGGGCGGCAGATCGTGCCATGCCTCATAGGTGTCCGGTCCGAACACCGGCAGGTCCGTGTCCGGGCATGGGACGTTTTCGGCACGAAGAATGGCCTTTGGTGCAAGATGGTCGATGATCTTGGTCACTTCCGGCACAGTCAGCTGTGACGAGGTCGGAACCGGCACGATGCCTGCCGCGATGGCGCCAAGGTAGGCAATCGGAAAATCGACGGTATTGCCCAGCCGCATCAGCAGGATGTCACCCGGTGTCAGGCCCGCGCGCAACAACCCCGTGGCCGTTCCGCGCACCGCCGCCGTCAAGCGGGCGTAGGACCAGCGTTGCGCGCCGGTTGGCCGAACCACCGCCAGCGCGATCTTGTCGGGCACGGCAGTACCGGCCGCCAGCACATGGGCGGCCAGGTTGAAGTTGGGCGGGCAGGGCGCAAAGGCCCCCTCATCATAAAGCGATACGGTCATGGACATGACGCTTCGCGTAGCCCGCAATGCGCCCGCCTGCAAGGGGCGCGCTTGCAACACTGCGGGCACCGTCCTATAGCACCTGATTATGTCGCGAGATCCCAAATCCCTGATCCGCATCGCCCGCGAGTCCGGCGACGCGCCCCAGCCAGAGCCTCTGGACCTTGGCCACCGCGTGCGCGAGTTGCGCAAAGAGCGCAACTGGACACTGGAACAGGCCGCGCGTCAGGCGGGTTTGGCCCGATCGACCCTGTCCAAGATCGAGAACGGACAGATGTCGCCGACCTATGACGCGTTGAAGAAACTCGCCGTCGGGCTGGAGATCTCTGTGCCGCAGTTGTTCACTCAACCGCAGCAGGAAAAGGTCAATGGCCGGATGGCCGTGACCCGGTCGGACGCAGGGCAGAGCCATGCCACCGCGACCTACGAACACGAACTGCTGGCCGAAAGCCTGACGCGCAAAAAGATGCTGCCGTACCGCGCGCGTGTCCGCGCCCGCAGCATGGAAGAATTCGATGGCTGGGTGCGCCACGACGGAGAGGAATTTCTTTATGTCCTGACCGGCGTTGTCCGGCTGTACACGGAATTCTACGAAGCTATTGAGATGAAACGAGGCGACAGTGCCTATTATGACGCGACCATGGGGCACAACGTCGTGTCGGTGTCGCCCGAGGATGCGAGTATCCTCTGGGTGACATCGCTGGGCTGACCTGTTCTTGTCTGGGCCGTTACTGGCTGGCCAGTTCGGTCGCCCTCCGCGCCAGATCCTCACGGTGCATGAAATCCTGCAACGCGTCACGGGCCTCTTCGACGGTCAGTTCATGCATGTCGGCGATGTGACGGGTCAGCGCGCGACTGTCGCGTGGTGGGTCCGCCAGACGACTGCGGTCCAGCGCGGGAAACCAGGTTTGCAATTTGCCAACCGTGTGGTCCCAGTTTGCCGAAAGCTCATGCCAGTTCATGTCAGGCGCTCCTTCATGTCCGCCGACTCTGAAATGTATCTTTTTTGTTAAAGTCGAAAAAGGGGCAAGCGGTCGCATGTCGTACGACCAAGGGCCTATTGACCGGACATCGCAGTCACCGTTGCGCCGCAGCCCCTGACAGGCGGCGACGCAACAGGGCAGATCAGCGTTCCGGCAGCAGCCCGCGCGGGCTGAACCGCAATACCATCAACAGGATCACCCCCATGGTCAGCAGGCGCATGTGCTGCACGCTGTTCAGAAGATGCGCCTTGAGGTTGGAATCGTCGGGCATCCAGCTTGTGACCCAGGTCATAAAGCCGGGGCCAAGCGTTTCGACCTGCACCCAGAGGAACCAGATCAGGAAACCGCCCAGCACCGCGCCCAGATTGTTGCCCGATCCACCGACAATCACCATCACCCAGATCAGGAAGGTATAACGCAGCGGTTGATACGACGTCGGGATCAACTGCCCGTCCAGCGTGGTCATCATCGCGCCCGCAATCCCGCAGATGGCAGAGCCAAGGATAAAGACCTGAAGGTGGCGATAGGTGACGTCCTTGCCCATGGCGCGCGATGAGGTTTCATTGTCACGAATGGCCCGCATCATCCGGCCCCAGGGCGAGTTCAGCGCCAGTTGCGCCAGCACCAGCAGGATCACCAGCACAACGGCGAACATCAGCCCGTAACTGATCTTGATATACAGCGTCGAGGCGGCGGTGGCATCCAAACCAAAGCCCGCCGCACGTTCCACAAAGGCGGGATCGTTTTGCAATTCAATGGCATCGGGCACCGGGCGGGGCAGGCCTGAGACGTTCTTGACGCCGCGTGTCAGCCATTCCTCGTTTTTCATGATGGCAATGATGATTTCGGCGATACCCAGAGTCGCAATGGCCAGATAGTCCGACCGCAGTCCCAGCGCCGTCTTGCCGATGATCCATGCGGCCCCCGCGGCCAGCAATCCGCCGACCATCCATGCGATGACCACTGGCAGGCCCAACCCGCCGAGAAAGCCGGTCCCGGCGGGGTTCACCGCCTCGATGGCGTCCACGGCAGGGTCACGGACCATGCGGTACAGGACAAATCCCGCGATCAGCAGCGCCGCTGCCAGATAACGGTTCTTGGTCTTTTTCCACGCAAAAAAGGTGACGATGATGGTGCCCGCACCAAGGATCAGCGCAAACAGTGCCCGCACGCCCCCTGCGGCCCAGGCCTCTTGCACCGGATCGACGGAGGTCAGCACCACGGCCATGCCGCCAAGGGCGACAAACCCCATGACACCGACATTGAACAGCCCGGCGATGCCCCATTGCAGGTTCACCCCCAGCGCCATGATGGCACTAATCAGGCCCATGTTCAGGATCACCAGCGCAAGGTCCCAGCTTTGGAACATGCCTGTGCCGATGATCAGTAGGGCCACAAGGCCAAACAGCGCGGCGGTTCGGATCTGGTTGCTCATACCGACTTCCCCTTGAACAGGCCCGTGGGCTTGAACAACAGCACCACCACGAGGATCATAAAGCTGACTGCGAATTTGTATTCCGTGGCCATGAGTTGCACCAGGCCGGACGGCTCCAGCGCGTCAGGCATCAGATAGACCAGCACCTTTTTCCAGGCATAGGTGATTGTCACCTCTGAGAAGGCGATGACAAAGCCACCGGCAATGGCCCCAAGGGGCGAGCCAAGCCCGCCGACGATGGCGGCGGCAAAGATTGGCAGCAACAACTGGAAGTAGGTGAAGGGTTTGTACGACTTGTCGAGCCCGTAGAGCGTGCCAGCAATCGTGACCAGCGCCGCCACGATCAGCCACGTCACCATGACCACCCGTTCCGGGTTGATCCCCGAAAGCAGCGCCAGATCCTCATTGTCGGAATAGGCGCGCATGGATTTTCCGGTGCGGGTCTTGTTGAGGAACCAGAACAGCGCGATCACCACGATGATTGCGGTGATCACCGTCAGACCCTGCGTCGTCTTGATGCCCAATCCCTCATCGAGGCCGGTCATTTCCTTGAATTCGCGGACGTTTATGATGAACCGCTCGCCATCGGCGAACCTTTGGTCATCGGTGCCAAGGATAAAGCGCGTCAGCCCGTTGTAGATAAACATCACCCCGATGGAGACGATCACAAAGACCACCGGCTTGGCCTTTTGGCCGCGGTAGAAACGATAGATGCCACGATCGGTGATCAGCATCAGGGCGGCGGTCCCGGCGATGCCGAAGGGGATCGCCAGCAGCGCCGTCGGCAATGGCCCCAGATTGATGCCCCACGACTGGAACAGCCATGTGAACAGGATCACAACCATCGTGCCAAAGGCCATGGTGTCGCCGTGCGCAAAGTTGGAAAAGCGCAGGATACCATAGATCAGCGTCACCCCCAGCGCCCCAAGCGCCAACTGGCTGCCATAGGTCATCGCCGGGATGAGAACGAAGTTGGATAGCGCCACGATGGCGTTGATAAAGTCCATCAGGTGTTGCCCTCGTTGGTCGGCCGCGCGGTTGTTCCGGCGGCTCTTGTTGTGTGTGTGTCGGTCATGCGCCCAGTCATTTGAACAGTCACTCTGTGACCACGCAGGCGCCGTGATAAGTCACCACCATCAGTGGTTCGGCGAATTGAACGCTCAGTTTGGCGATGCCTTCCGGTGTCTGGCTCAGCAGATAGCTGCCGTGCGTGTCGGAGGCATTGATCACCAGCAGTCCGTTGATGACCCGCGCAGTGCCATTGGCGGGGCCGGTGCCCAGATCCAGCACGACGTCGCCGGGCATCTGTTGTGGCAGGTCGACGTCGTGTCCGAACTGGGCAAAGGTGCAGGCCTCTTCTTCGAGGCATTCGACGGTGTAGCTGCACGACATCAGCGCGGCACCCTGTTCCTCGATGATGTCGGCAGAGGCGGCCGCCGCGCATCCTGTCAGGCCAAGGGCCAGAATCCGTTTTCGCATCATCCGGTCTCCTTGCATCTGCCCAGCCATGGCGTGTCACCCGCATCGCTCAACCGCGCCGCACCGTCACGGTTCACGGTCAGCAGCCAACCCCGGTCAGGCGACCAGAATCCGCGCTGTCCGGTCTCTGAGAGGATTGCCTCGGCGGTAAAACCTCCGTCGCTCAGCGTCACCCGACTGACACGCCTTTGCGGCGGCTCGGTCCGGTGCAGTGGCGGCGCAAAGCTGGCGGTGTCCAGATCGAACCGCAGCGACAGGCTGTCGTTGCCCCGCGTCAGATCGCAGTCATAGCTTTCAACGCCGGCCCGCGCGGGACTGTGCAGCGCGCCCAGCAAGAGCGACCCCAGTACCGCGTGTTCCACGGCCCGCACCTCAGCCCCCCAGAAAGCTCTTGCGGACTTCCGGATCGGCCAAGAGTTCCTTGCCCGTCCCGGTGAAGGCGTTGCGCCCCTGGACCAGAACATAGCCCTTGTCCGCGATTTCCAGCGCCTGCCGCGCGTTCTGTTCCACCATCAGGATGGAAATGCCGGTGCGCGCCACCTCGATGATGCGATCAAACAGTTCGTCCATCACGATGGGCGAGACTCCGGCGGTGGGCTCATCCAGCATCAGAACCTTGGGTTTGGTCATCAGCGCACGGCCCACGGCGACTTGCTGACGCTGCCCCCCGGAAAGTTCGCCCGCCGGTTGGCGGCGCTTGTCGTGCAAGATCGGGAACAACTCGTAGACCTGTTCCATCGTGGTACGGAAATCATCCAGCCGGATAAATGCCCCCATCTCTAGGTTTTCCTCGACGGTCATCGAGGTAAAGATGTTAGAGGTCTGCGGGACAAATCCCATGCCCTGCGCCACCCGGTCCTGCGGCGTCAGCGCAGTGATGTCATGACCGTCCAGCCGGACGCTGCCGGACCGCACGTCCAGCATGCCGAACACCGCCTTCATCGCGGTGGATTTGCCCGCGCCGTTGGGGCCGACGATCACCGCGATCTCGCCCTTGTCGACGGCGATGGTGCAGTCATGCAGGATGTCCGGCCCTTTGCCGTAGCCGCCGGTCATGGTGTCGCCGATCAGGAATGGTCCGCCGGGCGCATCCTTGATCGGGCCAGATTTGCGGGTCGAGTCGATCTCGCTGGGTTTGCCCGCGCGCGTGATCGAGGCGTCCTTGTTGCCACGGTCGTTGTGGTATGGGTTGTCGCTCATGCCTGCGCCACCTGGTCCTTGTTCTTCAGTCCGGTGCCCAGATAGGCCTCGATCACCGCATCATTGGCCTTGATCTCATCCAGCGTGCCTTCGGCCAGCTTTTTGCCTTCGGCCATGACAATGACCGGGTCGCAGATGCGACCGATGAAATCCATGTCATGTTCGATGACGCAGAATGTATAGTCGCGTTCCTTGTTCAGCCGCACAATCGTGTCCGCGATGGTGTTCAGCAACGTGCGGTTCACACCGGCACCGACCTCATCCAGAAACACGATCTTGGCGTCGACCATCATGGTGCGGCCCAGTTCCAGCAGCTTTTTCTGGCCACCGGAAATGGCTCCGGCGGGGTGATCCGCCAGATGCGCGATGGTGAGGAAGTCCAGAACCTCGTCCGCCTTGGCCCGCAGCGCGCGTTCCTCTTCGGCGATGCGTTTTCGGCCAAACCATGTGTTCCACAGCGCCTCACCGGATTGCCCGCCCGGCACCATCATCAGGTTCTCGCGACAGGTCATCGAGTGGAACTCATGCGCGATCTGGAAAGTGCGCAGCAGTCCTTTGTGAAACAGTTCATGTGGCGGCAGGCCGGTGATGTCCTCACCGTCCATCGTCACCGTGCCGCTGGTTGGTTCCAGCGCACCGGCGATCACGTTGAACAGTGTTGTTTTGCCGGCGCCGTTTGGCCCGACAAGCCCGGTGATCGACCCTGTGGCGATCTCAAGCGAGGCACCGTCGACGGCCCGGAATGCACCGAAATGGCGGTGCAGGTTATCCACCTTGATCAAGGATTATCCCCCAAGAGCGCCGCCCGCAGGGGTGGCGTCCTCAAATAGCGAAAAAAGCAGCCCGACAGATGTCGGACTGCTCTTGTCACGGTTCCGGTTTACTTGAACGAGACGGTTTCCGCAGCACCACCCGTGATGGTGTAGTACTTGTAGCTGCCGGCGGCTTCACCCGGTCCGATCAGTTCGACACCCGATGCGCCGACATAGTCGATGTCGCCACCACCGGCGAGGATTTCCATCGCCTTGCCCAGTTCACCCGGCAGGATTTCTTCACCCGGCGCGTTGGCAACGTCCAACAGGTTGGCTGCAATCGCCTCGGATGTGGCCGCGCCGCCCTTCATCATCGCCAGAGCGATAAGCGCTGCGGCGTCGTAGGATTCACGGGTATAAGAGCTGTCGCCCTGAATGCCCGCTGCTGCGGTGATTTCGCCAAACGCGTCCGCGCCTGCACCTTCGGCCCAAGGAACCGTACCGATCGACCCTTCAAGAGCGTCGGCGAGTTCGCTGAACAGGGTGTCGCCGTACATGCCGTCGCCCATGACATAGGTGTCAAACGCACCGGTGTCATAAGACGCCTGAATGATGCCTTTGCCGCCTTGGTCGGTATAACCCAGAACGATCAGGGCCTGACCACCTGCCGAGGCAAGCGCGCCGATTTCGGCCGAATAGTCAGCCTTGCCGTCGTCATGCGGTGCCGACAGGGTAATGGTTCCTGTGTAGGACGAAGCGAACGCATCGGCAAAACCCTTGCCGTAGTCGTTGTTGGTGTAGGTTACCGCGACTTCGGTGATGCCCTTTTCGGCGAGAATCTCGGCCAGAACGGCACCCTGACGGGCGTCCGACGGCGAGGTGCGGAAGAACAGGCCATTGTCCTCGGCCGTCGACAGCGCGGGCGACGTGGCGGAGGGCGATACCATCGGCACACCGTTCGGCACAGCGACGTTTGAAAGAACCGCGCCGGTCACACCGGAACAGTCGGCGCCCATGATCGCGACAACACCTTCGGTGGTGACCAGACGTTCGGCTGCGGCGGTGGCGGCGGCGGCGTCGATGCAGGTCGAATCCGCGCGCGACGGAACCAGCGTCACGCCGTCAAGAAAGGTGCCCGACGCGTTGACTTCGGAGATCGCCAGCTCGGCGCCGTCGGCCATCGCGGGTGTGATCGATTCAATCGGGCCGGTGAAGCCAAGGATGATGCCGATTTTGGCTTCGCTTGCGTGGCTTTCTGCGAACGCGGCAGAAGCGACGAGGGTGCAGGCCGTGGTGGCCATCAGTAGTTTTTTCATTGTGAACTCCCGTGTTGGATCTTGTGTCCTAGCGCGAGCCTAAGCAGGGTTTTCGGAAAAGGAAAGGCCCCTTGAAGGCGGCAGTTTCTTCGGCGCGTGCCCTTGCCTGACCCAGCAGAGCCGCCATATCGCAAGGGAAACAGGAGGCGCAAACATGATTCTCAAACATGCCGCTACGGCACTTTCCGTCTGCTTGGCAGGTCCGCTCACCGCCGCTCCGATTCAGACCTCTGCCGGTCCCATGATCGCCGAACCGATGGTGCAGGATCTGGGCACTCCGTGGGCCTTTGATTTTCTGCCGGACGGGTCAATCCTTGTGACCGAACGCGAGGGCGCGCTTTTGCGAATCGACGGGGACACCTGGACAGAAGTGCGCGGCGCGCCAAAGGTTGTGGCAGACGGGCAGGGCGGCCTGCTGGACGTTCTGGTGCCGCGGGATTTTGCCACCAGCCGCGAGTTGTTCTTTACCTATGCCAAGCGGCAGGGATTTCGCGGATCGGGAACAGCGGTCTACCGCGCGCGGCTGTCAGAGGACGGCACCCGGCTGGAAGACGGCACAACGATTTTCGAGATCGCGCGCGGAACGGGCGGGGGATACCACTTTGGCTCTCGTCTGGTTGAGGGATCGGACGGCCATCTGTTTCTGACGGTGGGCGACCGGGGCGACGGGCCCAAGGCGCAGGACCTGTCGATGCACAATGGATCGGTGCTGCGGATCACCCGCGACGGCGCGCCCGCGCCGGGCAATCCGTTTGTCGATACGGATGATGCGTTGCCGGAAATCTGGTCCTACGGTCACCGCAATCCACAAGGCGCCGCGGTGGACGCCAGCGGGCAGCTTTGGGCCGTGGAACATGGGGCCAAGGGCGGCGATGAGGTCAACCGGATCGATCCGGGCGTCAACTATGGCTGGCCGGTGATCTCTTATGGGGTCGATTACGATGGCAGCAAACTGGGGCAGGGCACGGCCAAAGACGGCATGGCGCAGCCTGTGCATTACTGGGATCCCTCCATCGCGCCCTCGGGCATGGGGTTTTACGACGGCGATGTGGCGGACTGGTCGGGCAATGCCTTTATCGGCTCGCTCAAGTTTGACTATATCTCTCGGCTGTCGGGCGACCCGCTGACAGAGGTCGAACAGATCAAGAGCGATGAGACCCTGCGCGTGCGTGATGTGGACACTGGACCGGATGGGGCGCTGTGGTTCCTAAGCGTCGGCAATGGCGCGCTGTACCGGCTGGTGCCCGCCGCCGACTGACCGCCGCGCGGTGCGTTTGGGTTCCGTAAACCTGTGGGCGGCATGTTCGCCCGTGGTACCACCGAAAACAGGATCAACGCCCCTCTTGGGGGCCTTTCGATCTGCGCGGAACGAAGGGGCGACGCCCCAAAGGCACCCGGTTTGACACCCGGGTGGCATGATCCAACCGGCGGCCGCCGTTCTTTCGGACACATTACCAATCAGACAAACCCGTCCAAGGCCCCGGCCTTGTGACGGGCATCAGTCCTGCGCGACCATCACCCGGCTGTAATAAGCGCTGTCGCAAACCTCATACCCGCCATAAAGGTAATCGCCGATCTCGGTGCGATCATGGGTAAACCCCAGTTTTTCCAGCAGCCGGATCGATCCGATGTTGCGCGGGTCCAGATCGGCGGTCAGGCGCGTCAGGTCGGGGCGGCGGCGGGCGATCTCGATCAGGATGGCGGACATCGCCTCATAGGCCAGACCCTGCCCCCAATAGTCCGGGTTCAGGATATAGCCGACCTCCGGGTCGCGCCACATCCCGGCCTTCCCGATGCAGCGGCCGTCCTTTTCGAGGATGTATTCAACGCGCCCGTCATGCCCGTAGCCGTTCATGAAATAGCGCAGGAACTCCGCCGTCTGAGCAATATCGTCATGCGCAGGACGCGACCAATAGCGCATGACACAGGGGTCCGACAAAATCCTGTGCAGCGGCTCCAGATCGGTCAACCGACCGGGCCGCAGCAACAGCCGCTGTGTCCGGATCATACCGAAAGGCGGGTGGCCTGCGCGCCGCGTTCCCGGTACGGCGTCGTCTTGTAATGCGCGCGGTAGCATTTCGAGAAATGCGAGGGCGAGGCAAAACCACAGGCCAGCGCCACGTTGATCACGCTCATTTCCGTCTGCATCAGCAGGTTGCGCGCCTTTTGCAGACGCAGTTCCATGTAGTAGCGTTTCGGTGAGCGGTTGAGGTAACGCCGGAACAGCCGCTCCAGCTGACGGGTCGACATGCCCACATCCTTGGCAAGGATCGCCGGGCTGATCGGCTCCTCGATGTTGGTTTCCATCATCTGGATGACTTGGCTCAACTTGGGGTGGCGCACGCCGATGCGGGTGGGCACTGACAGGCGCTGGGTGTCCTGATCTGTTCGGATCGACGAATAGATCTGTTGATCGGCCACGGCGGTGGCCAACTCTTCACCGTGATCATTGGCGATGATCTGCAAGAACAGGTCGATGGAGGATGTGCCGCCCGCCGTGGTCAAACGGTTGCCGTCGATGGTGAACACCGATTTGGTCAATTCGACCTCATCGAACTCTTCGGCGAAACTGTCCTGATTTTCCCAATGGATGGTGGCGCGCTTGCCGTCCATCAGCCCGGCCTTGGCCAGCGTATAGGTCGCGGTGCACAGCCCGCCCATGGTCAGACCCTTGCGCGCCTCACGCCGCAGCCAGCTGAGCAGTCGCTTGGTCGTGGACTGCTGTACCTCAGCTCCGCCACACAGGACAATGGTGTCATCGCGGTGCAATTCGTCCAGCCCGCCGTCCAGATGAAACACCGTTCCGGTGGAGCAGGTCGCGGTTTCGACGCCTTCGCCAACAACCCGCCAGTCATACAGCTCTTTCTGTGACATGCGGTTGGCCAGCCGCAGACAATCCAGTGCGGCGGCAAAGGACAACATTGTGAAATTGTCCAGCAGAACAAAGACAAAGCGGCGCGGCTTGGGCGGCACGCTGTCGAGTTCGATGACCTGGCGCTGCGGCGGGGGAAACATGGAAAGCCACCTTCCTGATCGGGTTGCGGACTGTTGTCCGCGATAACATCATGGCACATGGGCAGAACTCCCCGGCAGCGTCAAGACATGTCGCAAACAATTGCCTGACATCCGGGGGGCCGACGTGTACAGGGCGCAGGACGCAGCGCCCTGTGCGGCCTGTCCGGAGCGGCGCGTTCGCATGGTGCGCCTTTTAGAGGCAAATCATTGCTGGTCAGGGGCGAGAGGGTGACTTATACAGCCCAACCGTTAGCGCTCGAAATGATGAACCGGAGAGACACGATGACCGAGTGGCAGAAATCGAACTGGCGTGACAAGCCGCGGGTTCAGATGCCTGAGTATACGGATCCCGAGGCCCTGACCGCTGTTGAGGCGCAGATGGCCAAGTATCCGCCGCTCGTCTTTGCGGGCGAGGCGCGCAGACTGAAACAGCATCTGGCCGCTGCGGGCCGCGGTGAGGCGTTCCTGTTGCAGGGCGGCGATTGCGCCGAAAGCTTTGAACAATTCTCGGCCGATGCGATCCGCGACACCTTTAAGGTGATGCTGCAAATGGCGATGGTGCTGACCTACGGGGCCAAGGTTCCGGTGGTCAAGGTGGGCCGCATGGCCGGGCAGTTCGCCAAGCCGCGCAGCGCCCCGACCGAGGTCAAGGATGGCGTCGAGTTGCCCAGCTACCGGGGCGACATCATCAACAAGCTTGCCTTTACGCCCGAGGCGCGCATTCCTGATCCGCGCAACATGTTGCAGGCCTTCACACAGGCGGCCGCAACGCTGAACCTGCTGCGCGCCTTTTCGACCGGCGGTTACGCCGATGTCCATAAGGTGCACCAGTGGACGCTGGGCTTCACCGAAAGCGAAAAGGCCGCGCGCTACCGCGAGATGTCGACCCGTATTCAGGACGCACTGGATTTCCTCACCGCCGCAGGCGTGACCGGCGATCAGGCGCATACGCTGCACACGGTCGACTTCTACACCAGCCACGAGGCACTGTTGCTGGAATACGAAGAGGCACTTTGCCGCCAGGATTCGACTTCTGGCAACTGGCTGGCAGGCTCGGGTCACATGATTTGGATCGGCGACCGCACCCGGCAGCCGGACGGCGCGCATGTGGAATTCGCCCGCGGCGTGCTGAACCCGGTTGGACTGAAATGCGGCCCGACCACCACGCCAGAGGATCTCAAGATCCTGATGGCCAAGCTGAACCCCAAAAACGAAGAGGGCAAGCTGACACTGATCGCACGCTTTGGCGCGGGCAAGGTGAGTGAGAAACTGCCGCCCCTGATCAAGGCCGTGCAGGAAGAGGGCGCCAAGGTGACATGGGTCTGCGATCCGATGCATGGCAACGTCATCAAATCGGCCTCCGGCTACAAGACACGTCCCTTCGATTTGATCCTGCGCGAAGTCCGTGAGTTCTTTGGCGTGCATGAGGTGGAAGGCACCATTCCCGGCGGCGTGCACTTCGAGATGACGGGTCTGGACGTGACCGAATGCACCGGCGGCGTGCGCGAAGTCACCGATGAGGATCTGTCGGACCGCTACCACACCGCCTGCGATCCGCGCCTGAACGCCTCGCAGTCACTGGAACTGGCCTTTCTCGTGGCCGAGGAACTGGTGGCCCGCCGCGCCAAGGCGGCAGAGGCGGCCAACGCCTGAGTTTGGCGGATCGCTGAAAAATGAGAAGCGCCCCCGCAGGGAACTGCCGGGGCGTTTTTGCTATTGGGTAATTTGGCAAAATGCGTCCAAGTGGGCCGACTTAATCCTATAGAGCGAACTCTTGTAGCACATAGCCGCACGGATACATGTGGGACCGGATGTGGCTGAGGTTTGCAGAAACCTTTGTCCTTCCAAATAGCTTGACCCCGCCGCCCAGTAGAATTGGCGCGCGCTATAGGCGCAAAAGATCGATCGCTCCCATCGACAAAAGCGCATCTGCAAAATTCCCGCCGCCAAAGAGGTAGACTGGACCATCAGAAGTCGCCTTGAGAGTCGTTAGGAAAGCGAGGTCACACGTCCTGCGTAGCTCCACCTCGCTCTCTTCAGGAAGGTCCAGAGATTTTGAGAAAACGATAGTTTTCATATGGGGATAAGGGTTCTGGCCGGGGGGCATGCCAAAGCGATAGCCAAATTCATAGGTGTTTCGTCCCATGATTGCGACAGAATATCCGGCCACTGTGCGCAAAGTTCGAAATGTCCCCATTGGGACCGGAAATAAAACCGTCAACAGAGACGGCCACATTATATGCGATGGGGTGCATTGCATGCTCCTCAAAAAAAATCCTACACACCCGAAGGCGATTGTGCGGTTGGCTTAGTTGATCACTGGCAGGGCACCCCTATCCGGTCATTGGTGTAGGGACAGGGCCTTTTCGTAATCAGAACGGGCTGAAAAATTCGTCCTGTTTGGCCGAGGAGTTCGGGCCCGGTAAACTAGTGACGCGGGTTTAGGATGAGTTGGGCCGGCTCGGATGTCCAGATCTTGCAGATCTAATCGTTGGACGTGAGGCCGCAGAGGGACTCGGGGCCGCCCGCAGAGTTGTAAGTTGCCAAGAAGTTCGGGGAATGAGTCTGCACCTCCTCACGGCGATTTCGATGCTAAGTAATGCGCGCCCTGACGATTTTGACAAATGGAAACCGCTCGCAGGTGAGAACTGACTAGCTGCGCTTGCCACCACAACGACGATGCCCTCAACCATCTTCGTCCAGATGTCGGTGTTCTGACAGACAAGAAAGATAGGCAATTGGACTGATCAGTGCAGTGGTTCCGTACGGCGAGACATACTTAAGTTTGAACGTACAATCTTTAGTTGGCATTTTCGATAGATAGATATACCAGAAATTCCACTACCAGAATCTCCTCTGCTGAGGGCAGATGGCGTGAGGCGTAGGCAGTAGTGCTGAAGATGTTCGCAAGTGAATGTGGTGCTTTGCCAAGGGGCGGATCACCGACACACATCAGCGAGGCGCGGTGCCGGGACAGCATCTATTCGTCTGTCGCGACCATCCGTTGCGCGTAAGCATTATCAAGGCAGAAGGCGAGTAATAAGAGAGATAAGATGGACATCACGAATGATGCGATAACCTATAACAATCAATCCATTCCGACCCGAAACGTTGCGTCTGCGTCGATGGTTGAGCGGCATGTACTGCGGCCCATTTCAGACGAAAAATACAAAGCGCGTCGCAAAAGATTCCTCGGTATCGCCTTTGTTCTTCTTTGCGTCGGTCTAATATATCCGAAATCGCAATATATGCTTCCCAGAAACATATACTATGCATTAAGGCCGTATTTGCCTGATTTCGCTATTTTCAACCTCGCGTATATCCTGATAGCGCTGGCAATTTTGATCGCGATTATGGGGATGGTACGGCCAAACAAATATGTGTGGGAGTTTGGAGTGAGCCTTCAGACGAACGCCGGCGCTGTATCTCTGCTTTGGTCACGGGATCGAGAGTTCATTCAGAAACTGCGTGACGTGATATTCAAGGCGATTTCTTCATCGAATTCAGGCGTTCAGTACACCGTGAATGTTGACAATCGTGAGATCAATGACAACAGCCAGAACACCTTCAATACGACGAATAACTATGATTTCTCCGTGAATTTCACCCATCATCATGGTTTGGACGCGAACGATTTGCAGTTTTTGTCTAATGGCTTCAACGAAGCGATGAATGAGTTGGGCGCCAAGCTGGATGGAGCAGGGGCAGAAAGCGTGATCGCCGAGCTCAATCTCCTTCGAGCGGAACTGAAAAAGTCTGAGCCAGACAAATCGGCTCTGCGAAAAACCTACGACAAGTTAAAGGCTGCCTGCGATGCTACGGAGACGGCTTCGACAGCTGCCGGTCTTCTCAGTACCATTTGGGCAGGAGTTTCAATTTTTCTTTGACAGGTCCTGAAGAACCGAGATCAAGCAATTTGTGCATCAGCGCCTGCCTGTGCCTCCTTGTCAGGATTGGCGCGGTCAGTCGTTGCTTATCACCAACCGCAGGTGACTTTTCACGTCGCCGGAGGCTGAAGCCGAAGTCGGCGCCGCGGTGCGTGGCCCATCGGCGGTTGGTTCTTTTCGCATAACTGGCGCGTCGGTCGTCGCGGGCTGTGTCGGGGCCGGTGTAACGACCGTGCCCGACAGCGCCGCCGTCACCTCGATATGGCGCAGGGTAAAGCGGCGCGGGGTGCGGCCGATGCGGCCATGGCTGATCAGCGCGCCCAAAGCACGGGTCTGGTCGCCGAAATCGGACCGCAGCGGCAACAGGATCATATGTGCCTCAAGGTCCGGTTTGCCAAAACCACCCTCGGCGGCCAAATCCAGCCGCACGATGGCCGGATCGGCAAACAGCCGCTTCACCGCTTCGCCAAAGCGTTCACGGTCCGGCGGGGCGATCAGGCACGACAGCGGCATCCCGGCGATCTGCATCCCCATGATGTCGTTCAGATGGGTGCCCGCCACGCGGATCTTGGCCATGCTGGGCGCAATCCGTTCCATCAAAAAGGCGTTTTCCAGCGCATCTTCCATGCCGCGCGGGTCAATCTGGCTGCGCATCGGCACCTCGTCCGCCGCGCACAGCCCGTGCCAATAGGCCTCGACTTGCCGCAGGGGGGCCATCCGCCGCATCCTTTCGCGTTCCGTCATGGAAACGATGCCCTTGTCTTTGCCACCTTTGCCCAACATGCCAAAACTCCCGTCGTCGGTAGCGGCTTGGTAAGGCGCGTTTGCCATCCAGCCTGCTTAATTGAGGTTACTAAATCCTTACTAGCAGAGGTTCGTTTCAAATTCGTCCCAATTCTTTGGCGAAGGTTAACGGACCGCATGTTCCTTGACCGCGACTTGCGCCCGGCTGCGTCTGCCGATACCTCGGGGCGAAAGACGGCGGAGGGGGCGAGATGCGCCAATCTATGACGGGCTTTGCAAGCCAAAGCGGACAGGGGCTTGGCCGCAACTGGATCTGGGAATTGCGCGGCGTGAACGGCAAGGGGCTGGACCTGCGGTTGCGGATGCCCGACGGGATCGACGGGCTGGAGGCCGGAGTGCGGGCCCGCTGCGCAGAGGTGCTCAAGCGCGGCAACCTGCAAATCTCGTTGAAACTTGCGGCGGATGAGGGCGACGCCGGGCTGCGTTTGGATGAGGCGCAACTGGCCGCCGTTCTGGCCGCGATGCACCGGATCGAGGCGGACGCCATGGCAGAGGGGCTGTCTCTGGCGCCCTCGACGGCGGCAGAAATCGTCGGATTGCGCGGGGTGCTGACAACCGAGGCACCAGAGGCAGAACCGGTCGCGCTGGCCGCCGCGCTGCTGGCGGATTTCGACGGAGCTCTGTCCGATTTCGTCACCATGCGCCAATCCGAAGGCGCGGCGTTGAGCGCCATCCTGACCGGGCAACTGGACGAGATCACAACGTTGGTTGACGACGCCACCCGCGCGGTGGCCGACCGCCAGCCGCAACAGGCCGACCGTCTGCGTGAACAACTGGCCCGCGTAATGGCCAATACGGATGGCGTGGACGAGGCGCGCATCGCGCAGGAACTGGCGGTGATCGCCGTGAAATCCGACATCACTGAGGAAATCGACCGGCTGCGGGCCCATATCGCCGCCGCGCGCGATCTGCTGGCGGCCGAGGGCGCGGTGGGCCGCAAGTTTGATTTCCTGATGCAGGAATTCAACCGCGAGGCCAATACGCTATGCTCGAAATCCGGCGATGCGCGGCTGACCCAGATCGGGCTGGCGCTGAAAACCGTGATCGACCAGATGCGCGAACAGGTCCAGAACGTGGAGTGACCCCGACATGACCCTGACCACAACAAGACGCGGATTGCTGATTATCCTGTCCTCGCCCTCGGGCGCGGGGAAATCCACACTGGCGCGGCGGCTGCGCGCCTGGGATCCGTCGATCGTCTTTTCGGTCTCTGCCACGACGCGCCCGCCACGGGACGGCGAAGTCGACGGCGAAGACTACCATTTCATGAGTGAGTTGGATTTCAGGAAAGCGGTCAGTCACGGCGAGATGCTGGAACATGCCCATGTCTTTGGTAATTTCTACGGCTCGCCCAAGGGGCCGGTGCGCGATGCGATCATCGCGGGCAAGGATGTGCTGTTCGACATCGACTGGCAGGGCGCGCAGCAGATGACCAATTCGGAACTGGCGCTGCACACGCTGTCGATTTTCTTGTTGCCGCCGTCGATCGCTGAACTCAAGCGGCGGCTGGAATCGCGGGCGCAGGACGACGTTGAAGTGATCGACAAGCGCATGCAGAAAAGCTGGGATGAGATCAGCCATTGGGGCTCTTATGACTTTGTTCTGGTGAACGAGGATCTGGACGAAACCGAGGCCCGGTTGAAAAGCGTGGTCACCGCGGCGCGCCTGCGGCGCACCCAACAGCCCGGGCTGCTGGATCATGTCCGAAGCCTTCAAACTGAATTTGAGGAACTATCATGACGTTGTACGCATTGGACGGAATCGCGCCGGATCTGGCGGCGGACGCATGGGCCGCGCCGGACGCCAACCTGATCGGAAAGGTGGTGCTGGAGGCGCGCGCCTCGGTCTGGTTTGGCAGCACGCTGCGCGGCGACAATGAGGAAATCCGCGTCGGCGAAGGGTCCAACGTGCAGGAAAACACGGTCTGTCATACTGACATGGGCTATCCGTTGGTGATCGGCAAAGGCTGTACCATCGGGCATAAGGTCATGCTGCACGGCTGCATCATCGGGGACAACACGCTGATCGGCATGGGGGCGACCATCCTGAACGGCGCGAAGATCGGCAAGAATTGCCTGATCGGCGCAGGCGCACTGATCACAGAGGGCAAAGAAATCCCCGACGGCAGTCTGGTGATGGGAATGCCCGGCAAGGTGGTGCGCCAACTGGACGAGGCCGCCATCAAAGGGCTGCGCAAATCGGCACTGGGGTACCAGGCGAACGCCGCCCGCTTTGCCGCCGGGCTGACGGTGCTTTAGGGCGTTGGTCGCGGGTCCATGGCGGGCACCAGACGGTCTGCGTAGATGGTCGGAAACACCGTGTCACGCTGATCTGTGTGCAACCCTGCCGACTGCCAGCGGCCATCGCGCCAAACGATCCGCATGTATCCCTTGAACCTTGGCGCGGCCAAGGCAGATCCGCGCAGGATATAGGTTTCGTGAAACCCGGTGATCTCTTGTTTATCGGCGTCCGTGAAGAAGGCACCGCCGCAAATGCGGTGATATTCGGTCACGCCCTGATCCGCGAAACAGGTCCGCGCGGCGCGGGTGACGTTCAGCCATTCGTTATGGGAATTGAACACCCGCGCGGCATCCAGCGCGCTGATCCGGTTGGGAATTGCAATGAAGGACAGCAGCGCGTCCCAATCGCGGGTCCAGAAGTGTGCCTTGATCGCGTCGATGGTGTCCTGATAGATCGCCACAGCTTCTGGCACAGAGTCTTTCTTGATCTGTTCGGCAGAAAGTTCGCCGTGAAATGGTCTGGTTCCGTCCATGTCTTTCTTATCCTTGGCCGATAAACCAAATTTCGTAACGCGGTGCTGGTATCGAATTATCACATTCAAAGACAGTCATGCATAGTTTTGAATTGTGTCGGATGCCGGTCAGGATGGAACGTCAGGTAGTACCGTGCAGGATCATTCCTATCGACCGTCTGGCGGCGATCCGCTAAGCAGCCGTCGCAAATGACAATACCTGTGGAGATGAGATGATGGCCATGACATGCCCGCCGCGCTGGGGCGGATGGGGGCCGGTGGCCCAGGTCACATGCGCCATCAGCAAGGCGCGCCTTGTCGTCTCCACGACGGTGGTGGCCTGAGATGCCGGAGTTTATTGCCGCCTTTGTTGATGCGGTGCCGCTGCCGGCGTTGGTGATCCGACGCGACGAAAGCATCGAGGCGGCCAACCCGCAGGCTCGGGCCCTTTTGGGGGCCGGGATCGTGGGTCGCCATTTCATCACCGCCTTGCGGCAGCCGCAACTGCTGGACGCAATCGAACACAGCCTGCGGGACAGCGCCCCGCGCGCTGCCGACTACATGGGCAACGATGGGCGGCAGGATACTACCTTTCGCGTGGCGGTGCGCCCGGTCGAGATGCGCAGCGGGGCAGGGGTTTTGGTCAGCTTTGAGGATGTGACCCACGCCGAACAGCTGGTACAGATGCGGCGGGATTTCGTCGCCAATGTCAGCCACGAACTGAAGACGCCCCTGACTGCGCTGATCGGCTTTATCGAAACGTTGAAAGGCCCAGCGCGCAACGATCCTGTGGGACAGGCGCGGTTCCTGAACATCATGGAGGCAGAGGCGCACCGCATGAACCGGCTGGTCAGTGACCTGCTGTCGCTCAGCCGGGTCGAGGCGGACGAACGGGTCCGCCCGACGGAACGGATTGATCTGGGTGCCTCGATCCTTGCCACCATCAGCGGCCTGTCTCCACTGGCGCAAGAGGCGGACGTCACACTGGTGCACGATTTACCTGACGCGCAAGTGGTGGTGCCCGCAGACCGCGACCAGCTGCATCAGGTGCTGACCAACCTGATAGAGAATGCGATCAAGTATTGCGGCAAGGGCACGACGGTGACGGTGCGGCTGGGTGCGCCGGACTACGCGCCGGGCCTGCGCGCGCAAGCCGCGACCCTGATCATTCAGGACAACGGGCCGGGGATCGATCCGATCCACCTGCCGCGCCTGACGGAACGATTCTACCGCATCGACACGCACCGCTCACGCGAGATGGGCGGCACTGGTTTGGGACTGGCGATTGTCAAACATATCGTCAATCGCCACCGAGGCCGGCTCAAGATCCAGAGCGAGCAGGGCGCGGGCACCCGCTTTACCATCACGCTCCCCGTCAGCTGATCTGAAACCCGACCCTTGGCGCGGGCCGAATCCCCACTTGCCGTGTGGGCGGGATGAGGCCGCGTGACGGTGCGGAAAACAGCCGCTTTTCGGGTTGCACATTCCGGTCGCCAAGCGCCTAGACGCGAATCCCCGCCGCGTCGCAGCAAAAACTGCCCGCGTCATAAAACCGTTACACAAGCGTCACAAAACCATAGCGTCGGGCCGGTAGCGGTCCGGGGCAAGGTCATCGTGGGGATGATCGTTTCCTAGGTTCACGGAGCTTTCCATGAAATTCGCTAAACTGACTGCCTCGACTCTGGCAATTGCCGCTGTTTCGGCCACCGCTGCCGCCGCGCGCGACGAAATCCGCATCGTCGGTTCGTCCACAGTGTTTCCTTACACTCAGGCCGTTGCCGAGCAGTTCTCCTCTGTGACCGGCGCTGCGTCGCCGATCGTGGAATCGACCGGCACCGGCGGCGGCATGAAGATCTTCTGCGGCGGCATCGGTGAAGGCCACCCCGACATCACCGGCGCGTCGCGCGCCATGAAGAAGTCGGAATTCGACCTCTGCGTTGAAAATGGCGTTGTCGACATCACCGAAGTTCAGATCGGCAACGACGGCCTGTCCATCGCCATGTCGCGCTCCAATGAATTCGACTGGGACCTGACCCTGACCGAAGTCTACATGGCTCTGGCAGCCGAAGTTCCCGTTGACGGCCAGATGGTTGCCAACCCCTACACGATGTGGAACGAAATCAACCCCGACCTGCCCGAAGTCGAGATCCTGGCATACGGCCCCCCGCCGACATCCGGCACGCGTGACGCCTTTGTCGAACTGGCAATGGTCGCCGGTTGCGAAGAGATCCCCTACATCCACGACATGGGCAGCGACTGGGCCGAAGAGCATTGCGCACGCATGCGCCAGGACGGTCCGTTCGTTGAAGCCGGCGAAAACGACAACCTGATTGTTCAGCGCCTGAACGCCGACGCCAACGCAATGGGCATCTTCGGGTATTCGTTCCTTTACGAGAACCTCGACACCCTGAAGTCGGTTCACGTCGACGGTGTCGAGCCCAGCCCCGAGACCATCGCAACCGGCGACTACCCGATCTCGCGCCCGCTGTTCTTCTACGTCAAGAACGCACACCGCGGTGTTATCCCGAACCTTCAGGATTTCGTCGAAGAGTATGTGTCCGAAGAGGCCATGGGCCCCGGTGGCTACCTGTCCGAGCGTGGCCTGGTGCCGCTGCAGGATGAGCCCCGCGCCATGGTTCAGGACGCTGCCATGGACGGCGTGTCCTTTACCGCCGAGTAAGTTCGGACCCCTTGTCCGAGACAAAAGTCAGGGACCGCCCGCTGCGATGCGGGCGGTCCATCAAATAGAGGCGAGGCGAGGCGCGAGATGACGTCCTACACATTCCTTCTACTGCTGGCCGTTTCGATTGCCGGTTACATCTGGAACAGGCAAGCCGCGCAGGCTGTTCGCAATGGTGGCGAACGACTGCACTCCCTGTCCGGGTTCCACGGGTTCTATTCCTTTCTGGTCGCCTTTGTGCCTGTCTTCCTGCTGTTGCTGGTCTGGATTGTTCTTCAAGGGCCGGTTGTCGACTGGATGATCATGTCGGGCCTGCCTGACGGCTCCCTTGAGGGATTGAGCACCGGCGCTCGCCAGCTGATCCTGGCAGAAATCACCACGATCTCGAACGGCACCGTCTTTGGCACACCTGACCCGTGGAAGGTTGAGGCCGCAGAGCGCATGATCCGCCTGAACCAATCCGGCTCTGTCCTGTTGCTGTGTGTTGTCGCTATTCTGACGATCCTCCTGATCGTCTTCGCCCGCTTTCGGGTTTCCGCAGAGTTCCGCGCCCGTCACGGGGTAGAGCGGATCGTCTCCGGTCTGATGATTGCCTGCGCGTCGCTGGCGATCTTTGTCACCGTCGGCATCGTGCTGTCGCTGAGCTTTGAAACCTATCGCTTTTTCGAAATGGTCTCAGTCACCGAATTCCTGTTCGGCACCAACTGGGAACCGCAGATCCCGCTGCGCGAGGATCAGGTTGCCGCCGAAGGCGCCTTTGGCTGGTTGCCGGTCATTCTGGGGACAATCGTCATCATGTTCATCGCGCTGGCACTGGCCATTCCGGTGGGCCTGATGTCGGCGATCTACCTGAACGAATTTGCGCCCAACTGGTTCCGCGCCGGTGCCAAGCCCATTCTGGAAATCCTCGCCGGGGTGCCCACGGTGGTCTACGGCTTTTTCGCCATCCTTGTGGTCGCGCCCGCCATCCGGCAATTCGGTCAAAGCATCGGCCTGGACGTGTCGCCCAACACCGCGCTTGCAGCCGGGGGTGTGATGGGGATCATGCTGATCCCGTTCATCTCGTCCTTTGCCGATGACGCCCTGTCGGCGGTCCCGCAAAGCCTGCGAGACGGTGCCTTGGGGCTGGGTGCCACCCGCGCCGAAATGATGACCACTGTGCTGTTTCCCGCTGCCATCCCCGGCATTGTCGGTGGTGTTCTGCTGGCCGTCAGCCGCGCCATCGGTGAGACGATGATCGTGGTGATGGCCGCCGGCCTGATCGCCACCATGACCATCAACCCGCTGGACAGCGTGACCACGGTAACTGTTCAGATCGTGACGCTGCTGATCGGCGACACATCCTTCGACAACCCCAAGACGTTGTCCGCCTTCGCGCTGGGTATGATGTTGTTCATCGTGACCCTGATCATCAACGTATTTGCCATCCGTATCGTGCGCAAATACCGCGAAGCCTACGACTGAGGATCATTCAATGACTGACGCATCCATGTCCGACACTTCTGCAGGGCTCAGCGCGACCGATAAGGTGGCCGCAGGTCTGGCAAAACGCCGCCGGAAACAAACCATTCTTCAGGGTCTTGGCCTGTCCGCCATCGGCTTTGCGATCCTGATGCTGTTCATCCTTGTCGCCTCGCTGGTCAGCACCGGCTACAAGGCCTTCACCCAGACCCATGTCACTGTCGAGGTCTATCTGGACCCCGAGGAAATCTCGGTCGAGCGTTTGCCGCGCGGCGGGTTCTCGGACGTTCTGGCCGCCTCGATGCTTAAGATCTTCCCCGATGTCGAAGGCCGCGCCCAGATCCGGTCGCTGACCTCGATCCTGTCAAATGGCGCCCAGTTCCAACTGCGGGACATGGTGGTCCGTGACAACGATCTGATCGGCCAGACCATCACGATCAAGGTGCCGGCATCCGACCCATTTGACCAACTCAAGAAGGGGTTGGTTGACCGAGAGACGCCCGAAGAACTGCGCCGTGTGAACAACCAACAAATCGCATGGTTCGACGCGCTGGCAGAGCGTGGCGAGATCAGCGAGCCGCTCAACTGGGGTCTGATCACCAACGCCGACTCGCGCTTTCCAGAGCTTGCCGGTCTCAAGGGTGCCCTTGTCGGGTCGTTCTGGGCGCTGCTGGTGTGCTTCCTGATCGCCTTTCCGATCGGGATCGGCGCGGCGATCTATCTCGAAGAGTTTGCCAAGCGGAACCGGGTCAGCGATCTGATCGAGGTGAACATCAACAACCTCGCAGCGGTGCCTTCGGTGGTCTTTGGTCTGCTGGCGCTGGCTGTCTTTCTGGGCTGGTTCGGGATGCAGCGGTCCGCGCCGCTGGTGGGGGGTCTGACGCTGTCGCTGATGACCATGCCGACGATCATCATCGCCACGCGGGCCGCGCTGAAGGCGGTTCCTCCGTCGATCCGCGAGGCCGCGCTGGGGGTTGGCGCGTCTCGGCAACAGGTGGTGTTCCACCACGTCCTGCCGCTTGCCATGCCGGGGATCCTGACCGGGACCATCATCGGTCTGGCGCAGGCGCTTGGCGAAACCGCCCCGCTGCTGTTGATCGGGATGAACGCCTTTATCACTTCGGCACCCGAATGGCCGACCGATGCGGCAACGGCGCTGCCCACCCAGATCTTCATCTGGGCCGACAGTCCGGAACGCGGCTTTGTAAGTCGAACCTCGGCGGCTATTCTGGTGCTGTTGGTGTTCCTCGTCACCATGAACGGCGTGGCGATCTACCTTCGCAACAAGTTTGAGCGCCGCTGGTAAGGGCCGGGCTGCGGGACTAGGAAAGCAAGAAAATGTACGACGTACCGACGAATATGGAGAGCAACGTGGAGCAGCAGGACATCAAGATCAGCGCCCGCAAGGTGCAGGTCTATTACGGCACCAACCATGCCATCAAAGACGTGGACTGCGAGATCCAGGACAAGACCGTGACCGCCTTTATCGGTCCATCGGGTTGTGGCAAATCCACCTTTTTGCGCTGCTTGAACCGGATGAACGACAGCATCGACATTTGCCGCATCGAAGGCGACATCACGATCGATGGTCAGGACATCTATGACAAGCGCGTCGACCCGGTTCAATTGCGCGCCAAGGTCGGCATGGTGTTCCAGAAACCGAACCCGTTTCCCAAGTCGATCTATGACAATGTTGCTTATGGCCCGCGTATCCACGGTCTGGCCAAGAACAAGGCCGATCTGGACGTGATCGTCGAGCGCTCACTGCGCCGCGCGGCGATCTGGGAAGAGGTCAAGGACCGGCTGGACGGGCCGGGCACTGGCCTGTCGGGTGGTCAGCAACAGCGCCTGTGCATCGCGCGCGCCGTGGCGACCGAACCCGAGGTTCTTTTGATGGACGAACCCTGTTCAGCGCTGGACCCCATCGCCACCAGCCAGGTTGAGGAACTGATTGACGAACTGCGGCAAGAGTATTCGGTGGTCATCGTGACACACTCGATGCAACAGGCCGCGCGCGTCAGCCAGAAGACGGCGTTCTTTCACCTTGGCCATCTGGTGGAATACGGCGACACCGGCAAGATCTTTACAAATCCGGTCGACAGCCGGACCGAAAGCTACATCACAGGGCGGATCGGATAATGAAAGAGCTCAACCAACATATCGCAAGCGCGTTTGATCGTGATCTTGAAGGCATACAAGCCAAGATCATGAAGATGGGTGGCCTTGCCGAGGCTGCCATCGTGAACGCGGCCAAGTCGCTGGAAACCCGCGACGAAGAGCTGGCCAATCAGGTGCGCACCGGCGATGCGGCCATCGACGCGCTGGAGGAAAGCCTCAACGAAGAGGCGGCCCGCGTGATCGCTCTGCGCGCGCCCACCGCGTCGGACCTGCGGATCGTCCTGTCGGTCATGCGCATGTCGGCCAATCTGGAACGGATCGGCGATCTGTCCAAGAACATGGCCAAGCGCACGACCGTGCTGGTACAGATGCAGCCCATCGGCGGCACGACGCAGTCGCTACGCCGGATGGCGCGCGATGTCGAACTGATGCTCAAGGACGCGCTGGACGCCTATATCCAGCGCGACGAGGCGCTGGCGCTGGACGTGATCGAACGCGACCGTGACGTCGATCAGATGTACAACACGCTGTTCCGCGAGTTTCTGACCTTCATGCTGGAAGACCCGCGCAACATCACGGCCTGCATGCATCTGCACTTCATCGCCAAGAACATCGAACGCATGGGCGATCATGTGACGTCGATTGCCGAACAGGTCGTGTTCCTGACATCGGGGCGCAAGCCGGACGACATTCGCATCAAGGATGACCGCACCTCGACCGACCCCCGCCTGTCCATGGAAGGGCTGGACGGCGACGAGGACAGTGAGGATTGAACCGATGGCCGCAGATCAGCCGACAGTTCTGGTGGTCGAGGACGAAGCCGCCCAGCGTGAGGTCCTGACCTACAACCTCGAAGCAGAGGGGTTCCGCGTTGCGCGCGCCGAAAACGGCGAAGAGGCGTTGATCCTGCTCGACGAGGAAAACCCGGACATCATCGTGTTGGACTGGATGTTGCCCAATGTGTCCGGGATCGAGGTGTGCCGCCAGATCAAGACCCGCCCCGATACACGCAACGTGCCGATCATCATGCTCTCGGCCCGCTCGGAAGAGGTGGACCGGGTGCGTGGGTTGGAAACCGGGGCGGATGACTATGTGGTCAAACCCTATTCGGTGATCGAATTGATGGCGCGCGTGCGCGCGCAACTGCGCCGCACCCGCCCTGCGGCGGCGGGTCTGCGGCTGGAGTATCAGGACATCATGCTCGATTCCGAAACCCACCGCGTCACGCGCAACGACAAGTCGCTCAAGCTGGGTCCGACCGAATTTCGCCTGCTGACCACCTTTATGGAAAAGCCGGGCCGGGTCTGGTCGCGCGAGCAACTGTTGGACCGGGTCTGGGGGCGCGACATCTATGTCGACACGCGCACCGTTGACGTCCATATCGGGCGGCTGCGCAAGGCGTTGTGCCAGCATGGCGGCGGTGATCCACTGCGCACGGTGCGGGGCGCGGGCTACGCGCTTGGCTGACAGTGCCCTAAGTGCCTGACAAAGGCCGGACCGTTGCACAACGGTCCGGCCTTTTTTTCGTTTTTCGTCCGGTTGGAACTGCATTTGCTTGAACTCTGCCGCGACTGCGTCATTTTGTTCCGAAATTGTGCTCACGGGGGTCTCATGTTTCGTTTTCTTGCCGCGTTCTTTGCCTTGGTTATATCCGTCACCGCCGCCTCGGCGCATGAGGTGCGTCCCGCCATCGGCGATCTGTCTACCGGCGAGGACGGCGTGGCGCTGGTCCTGCGCCTGAGCATGGAGCCGGTTCTGGCCGGCGTCGATCTGGAAGGGGTCGAGGACACCAACGACACCGACCGCGCCGATGTGGTGGACCGACTGCGTGCCCAAGACCCTGACGCGCTGAAGGCCCAGATCGAATCCGCCATGGGCGGCGTGCTGGACCAGATCGCCGTTGCGGCGGATGGCACCGACGTGCCCCTGACGGTGACGGACATTCAGGTCGACGACGTGCCACAGGTCGATCTGCCACGCGAATCGAGGGTGTTCCTGTCAGGCGATCTGCCGGGGGGCGCACAGGTTCTGACCGTCACCTGGCCGTCAGAATACGGCACGCTGATCCTGCGGCAAATAGATGTGGAGGACGGCTTTACCGGCTATCTGACCGGCGGCACCTCTGATCCCATCGCCATTGGGGGCGGCGACGCCATGTCCGGTCTGGGCACCTTCAACTACTACATCCCGGTCGGGTTTGAGCACATCTTGCCCATGGGACTGGATCATATCCTGTTTGTGCTGGGGCTGTTCTTTCTTTCCACGCGGATGGGCCCGCTGCTTTGGCAGATCTCGGCGTTTACGCTGGCGCATACGGTGACTCTGGCCCTTGGGGCGCTGGGGTATGTCAACATCCCCGGCAATATCGTCGAGCCGATCATCGCCGCCTCTATCGTCTATGTCGCAGTCGAAAACATCGTCTCTGACAAACTGCACCGCTGGCGACCGCTGGTCATCTTTGTCTTTGGCCTGTTGCACGGACTGGGCTTTGCAAGCGTTCTGGGAGAGTTCGGTCTGCCTGCGGATCAGTTCATCCCGGCGCTGATCGGGTTCAACGTCGGTGTGGAATTGGGCCAGTTGACGGTAATTGCCATCGCGTTCCTGTTGGTGTTCCTTGCGCAGCGGGTGGACGCCGGGCGCACCGATCTGCGCACCGGGCAAGTGGTCTACGGAATCCTTGCGTTGGGGTTCGTGGCGCTTGGTTTTGTTCTGAATGGGCCGGGCTTTACCGAAACGATGGGTGCTGGCGCGCCGGTGTTCCTGTGGCCATTGGCCGGGCTCAGCGTGCTGTGCCTGCTTTCGGCGACCTTTGTCAGCGACGTGCGGGCCTATCGCCATTTCGTCGCTGTGCCAGCCTCGCTGGCCATTGCCTGTGTCGGCGCATATTGGTTCGTCGAACGCGTTTTCCTGTGAAACGACCCGTGCGGGCGGCATCGCGGGGCAGGGGGCTTGCACCCTGCCCGGACCTGCTGTAAAGGCCGCTCCACGTACTCCGCAGGCGGGGGCGGGCACTTTGGGGGAGACATCCCCAAACGTCCACCGGTTGAGGCATCCGCCTTGATCCCCCGCCAAGGCATAAACCGGAAAGGATAGAAGCATGGCTCTTCCCGAGTTCAACATGCGTCAGCTGCTCGAAGCTGGCGTTCACTTTGGCCACCAGACGCAGCGCTGGAATCCCCGCATGGGCGAGTTCATCTACGGCGCGCGCAACGGCATCCACATCATGGACCTGACGCAGACCGTTCCGATGCTGGACGCGGCGCTGAACGCGATCCGTGACTGCGTTGCCAAAAACGGCCGCGTGCTGTTTGTCGGCACCAAGCGTCAGGCCGCACAGCCGATCGCCGAAGCCGCTGAAAAATGCGCACAGTATTACATGAACCACCGTTGGCTGGGCGGCACGCTCACCAACTGGCAGACCGTTTCCAAGTCGATCAACCGCCTGCGGGAAATCGACGAAAAGATGGAAAACGGCGCCGAGGGCCTGACCAAGAAAGAGCGTCTTGGCATGGAACGCGACCAGACAAAGCTTCAGGCATCGCTGGGCGGTATCCGTGAGATGGGCGGCGTGCCGGACATGCTGTTCGTCATCGACGTCAAGAAAGAAGCACTGGCCGTGGCCGAAGCGAACAAGCTGGGCATCCCGGTTGTCGCCATCGTCGACACCAACTGCTCGCCCGCTGGCATCGACTACATCATCCCCGGCAACGACGACGCGGCCCGCGCCATTGCGCTGTACTGCGATCTGGTCAGCCGCGCTGCTCTGGACGGGATGACCGGCCAGATGGAAGCCGCCGGCATCGACCTTGGCGCGCTTGAAGATGCGCCCGTCGAAGAGACGCTGGTCGAAGCTGGTGAAAAAGCCGAAGGCTGATTGCCTTCGCGGGCGGTGTCGCAAAAGCGATACATGCCCATGACATGAGGGGTGGCCAAAGCTGCGGGTTTCAGATCCGCGGCGGCCACCCGACCTCCTGCAATGAGACGATGAGGAGAGCCAAACCATGGCGATCACTGCTGCACAGGTGAAAGAACTGCGCGAAATGACTGGCGCGGGCATGATGGATGCCAAAAAAGCGCTGGTGGAAACCGACGGCGACATGGAAGCGGCCATTGATTGGCTCCGCACCAAAGGTCTGGCCAAGGCCGCCAAGAAATCCGGTCGTACCGCAGCCGAGGGCCTTGTGGCCGTCGAGGTTGCCGGTGGCAAGGGTGTGGCCGTCGAGGTCAACTCGGAAACCGACTTCGTCGCCAAGAACGCCGACTTCCAGAAGATGGTTGGCGGGATTGCCAAAGCCGCGCTGGGTGTTTCGGACGTTGAGGCGCTCAAGACCGCCGACATGGGTGGCAAACCCGTGGCCGACGTGATCACCGACAAGATCGCCACCATCGGCGAGAACATGTCGCTGCGCCGTATGGCAACGGTCGAAGGTGACGTTGTTGCGGCCTATGTCCACAACGCGGCGACCGACGGCATGGGCCAGATCGGTGTTCTGGTTGCGCTGAAGGGCGGCACCGAAGAGTTCGGCAAGCAGGTTGGCATGCACATCGCCGCCATGAACCCCGCTGCGCTGAACGAATCCTCGCTCGATCCGTCCGTGGTCGAGAAGGAAAAGCAGATCCAGATCGACATCGCCAAGGAATCGGGCAAGCCCGACGCCGTGATCGAAAAGATGATCGTTGGCCGCATGAAGAAGTTCATGGCTGAGGTGACTCTGCTGGGCCAACAGTTCGCGCTGGACACCGACAAGACCGTCGAGCAGGCCGCCAAGGACGCGGGCGCTGAGGTTGTCGGCTTTGTGCGGATGCAGGTTGGCGAAGGCATCGAAAAAGTCCAAGAGGACTTTGCCGCCGAAGTGGCCAAGGCCGCTCAGGGCTGATCTCTGAGTTGATCCTTTGGGCTGATCGGGCCTGAACGCACCATCATCAACGCCCCGAACGCAGTTCGGGGCGTCTTTTTTGCGTTTGGCGGCACCAAATGCAACGTCTTTGAGCGAACCACCGCCGGAACGGGCGTCCCCGACAGACTTGCCTTGCCGGAACGGCCAAGGCTCCGCATGGTAGTAAGAGATGGCGTACCGCGATTATCAGGGCAGGGCGCACGGAGAAAACTGAGGATAGGATTCGGGGCCCCCAGTGAGACATTGGGGATGAGATCCAGGGACCCCGAAAGAGTGCTGGCCGACGGACGCGATAATTACGCCGTCGAACCAGCGTCCGGCAAACACCGGAAGGCACCGCAGGGCCCGGAAATTAGCGGGTTGCGGTTCCTTTGCTCCATGGCCAAAGCCACCACTCACGGAACAAGGGAACAATCGCAATTTACTTTTCGTAAAGGAAGTACGGATTTCCTGACTGAAGGGTAAAATGCCCGGACTCACGCAAATTTTAAGTGAATCGACGGATGGTTTCCCTTTGACATCAAGGTCTTGGCTAGGCTGTTATTTTGTTGTGCAGCCAACATGTACATTTTTTTCATTGTGCAGCCAGAATGTACATTTGGTTGTGAAACGCCGCTTTGGCCACGGCCTGCGCTGTGGTTTCCACATTTAGCGTTTCACGGGCGAGGCGCAGATGCTTCTCAATCGTGGCCTGTGTCAGGCCCATGATCGTTGCAATGTCTTGCATCGTCTTGCCGTCACCAACCCATTCCAACGCCTCGCGCTGGCGTGGTGTCAGGTTCTGACCCGCCAGCGGCAGCGGCAAGGTCATGATCTTGAGATGCACCAGATTGTTCAGCAGAATGATATCCTGGCCATGCTTTGCCCAGATAGCATCAGCCTCGTCCTGGTTCAGCTCGGGGCGCGTGGTCAGCGAAATCGCCCCTTTGGCGCGATGTGACACCGACTGAAAGCTGATGGTATAACCCGCGTGGACCTTGTGCTGCAGGTTGAAGGCCACCACCTTGGCCGCTTTCTCGTCCAGCGTGCCCTTGTTGATCTGCTCGACCATCGCGCGCCAGCTGCTATGACCCTCGTTCTCCAGCGCCCAGCGGACCATCGGCGCGTAGCGGTACAGACCGTCTTCGACAAAACCCTTGCGGTAGGCGGGGCTATGGTTGGTCAGTACGATAAAGTCATTCGGATCGCCAAAACTCGTCGCCGTCATGAAGCGCGTGAACCCATAGATCAGCCGGTCAAACCCATAGCTGTCCATCTGCGCGCAGTGCATTTCCCAAAGTTCCTGCACGTCGTGGGCGTTGGTCACGTCGATCAGGTAATCTCTCAGCTCGGGGGTCATGGCCGCGTCTCCAGAAAGCCCAACAAGGCGTCTATGGCCAACTTATAGCTGTTTACGCCAAATCCCGCTATGACGCCGATGGCGACCGGCGCAATAAATGACGTGTGGCGGAAACTCTCCCGCGCGTGGACGTTTGAAAGGTGCATTTCCACGGTGGGCATTTCGGTGCCCTTGATCGCATCCATCAACGCAATAGAGGTGTGCGTATAGGCCCCGGCGTTCAGCACGATCCCGGCATGTTTGCCGCGCGCCTCGTGGATGTGGGTGACAAGCGCGCCCTCGTGGTTGGACTGTGCGCAGGTGACGTCAATCCCGTGCGTCTTGCCGTGCGCCACACACATCTCCTCGACATCGGCGAGGGTCGTGTGGCCATAGATCTCCGGCTGGCGTGTCCCCAAAAGATTGAGATTGGGGCCATTGAGTACAAGGATAGAGGTCATGCGCGTCTCCGGTGCTTTGGCCGGTTGGTAAAGGGCGCCGCGCTACGCTGTCCAGCGTCCCACAGCAGCGGTTGGTGATTTGCCATCAATCGTTGCGCGGGGGACGCGAATTTCCGGGGGTGTACCGCGAGTTTTCAACATGGTGGCGTCGCCATACCAATAGACCGGTCTAGGGCGTGCCTGACGTACTTTGGATGCGCCCTATAATTACATAATACTGATTATAGGAATTGCAGATGGCGGTTTACCCTCGTCCCATCAGACCTGTGATCAGCGCTTGCGTCTGGCTCCATTGACGTCAAACTGCGCACGAAACAACTCTAACGGGAGAATTAAATGACACTTCGTTTCATCGCCGCTGCCACCCTTGCGTTTGGTCTGGCCCAACCCGCCGTGGCCCAGGACATGATCGACGCAGCGGCAATGGCTGACTATATCACTGGAAAGGCGTATCAGGGCATCAATCCCGAAACCAATGAGCCTGTCGCCAGCGTGGTCTACCATGCGGATGGCACCTCTACCCTCTGGATGGCCGGTCCGGACGGCACCACGCCCAAGGATGAGCCCGGCAGCTACCGGATCGAGAACAACACCTATTGCACCCGGTATCTGAACTTCCGCGACAACAGTGAGAACTGCTTTACGCTAGAGGACATTGGCGACGGCAAGACACAGGCCTATTACACCGATGGCCGCACGGCGCTGATCCTGTCCCCGATCGAGATCCCCGATCGTTTCAAGTAACCATTGCGCCGTGCGCTGTAACTCATTGATAGGCGTCTAGAAAAACGCCTGCAGGCCGGTCTGCGCGCGGCCCAGTATCAGGGCGTGGACATCATGGGTGCCCTCGTAGGTGTTCACCGTCTCAAGGTTCATCATGTGGCGGATGACCTGGAATTCGCCCGAGATGCCGTTGCCGCCATGCATGTCCCGCGCCATCCGCGCGATGTCCAAGGCCTTGCCGCAGTTGTTGCGCTTCAGGATTGAGATCATTTCGGGCGCGGCCTTGGCCTCATCCATCAAACGACCCAGCCGCAGACACCCTTGCAGCCCCAGCGCGATTTCGGTCTGCATGTCGGCCAGTTTCTTCTGGAACAGTTGCGTCTGCGCCAGCGGCTTGCCGAATTGCTTGCGGTCCAGACCGTATTGCCGCGCCGCGTGCCAGCAGAACTCCGCCGCCCCCAGAGCACCCCAGCTGATGCCGTACCGGGCACGGTTGAGACATCCAAATGGCCCTTTAAGCCCTTGAACATGCGGCAATAACGCCTCTTCGCCAACCTCGACGCCCTCCAGCACCACTTCGCCGGTGACAGAGGCGCGCAGGCTGAGTTTGTTGCCGACCTTGGGCGCTGACAGGCCTTTGCTGCCTTTCTCCAGCACAAAGCCGCGGATCTTGCCGTCATGGGCGTCGGATTTGGCCCAGATCACAAAGACATCCGCGATGGGGCTGTTGGAAATCCACATCTTGGAGCCGGTCAGACGATAGCCGCCCTCGATCTTTTCGGCACGGGTTTTCATGCTGCCTGGGTCGCTGCCTGCGTCCGGTTCGGTCAGGCCGAAACAGCCGATCCACTCCCCGCTGGCCAGTTTCGGCAGGTATTTCTTGCGCTGTTCCTCGGACCCGTAGGCATAGATCGGATACATCACGAGGCTGGACTGCACCGACATCATCGACCGATAACCGGAATCCACCCGTTCGATCTCACGCGCGACAAGACCGTAAGACACGTAGGAACTGCCAAGCCCGCCGTATTCCTCGGGCACGGTGATCCCCAGCAGGCCCATTCCCCCCATCTCGGCAAAGATGCCGGGATCGACGGTTTCCTGTGCGAACGCATCAATGATGCGCGGCGCCAATTTTTCCTGCGCAAAGCTGCGCGCGCCCTCGGCCAGCATCCGCTCTTCATCGGACAACTGATCCGTCAGGCGAAACGGGTCTTGCCAGTCGAACCCGGCCAGATCCGGCGCGTCCTTGGGTTTCAGCGTCGGTTTGGGGTCGGTCATCTCATTCATGGCGGGCTCCTGATGTGCGTGTTGCGCGCAGTATAGCTTGCGCATGTGGAATGAAAAAACGACATTATCGCAGGAATACATGAGGAATCGGAATGCATCTGCCGTCCCTGCCCGCCTTGCGCGCGCTAGAGGCACTGGACCGTCTGGGCAGTGCCACCGCCGTCGCGCAGGAGTTGAACCTGACGCAAAGCGCCGTGTCGCGGCAACTCAAAACCCTTGAGGAGCAACTGGGCGCATCGCTTTTCCTGCGTGGAAACAGGGCCTTGCGGCTGACACCTCAGGCGCGCGTTTTTGCCGAAACCGTGCGTGAGTCGCTGCACCAACTGACACAGGCGGCGATGGCGCTGCGCATGGACCCAACCGGCGGCGCGCTCAACCTTGCGATCCTGCCCAGCTTTGGCATGCGGTGGCTGGTGCCGCGCCTGCCGGATTTCACCCGCCGCCATCCGGAGGTGACCGTGAACATGACCACCCGGCTGCGCCCCTTTAGCTTTGCCTTGGAACCATTTGATGCGGCGCTACATTTCGGAACGCCGGACTGGCCCGACACGCATCACCTGCGGCTGATGACAGAGACCGTGCAACCGCTGGCCGCGCCCGCGCTGTTGCCCGACGGCCCGGTCACACTGGACGCGCTGCGCCGCCTGCCGCTGTTGCACATCCAGACCCGGCCAGAGGCTTGGGCCGGTTGGTTTGTCGCACAGGGTTTGCCCCCCGGACCGCTGCCCGGGGCCAGTTTTGACCAGTTCACCGCCATCCTGCAGGCGGCGCTGCACGGTTTGGGCGTGGCGCTGCTGCCCGACTACCTTAGCACGCAGGAACGCGCGGCGGGCACCTTGCGGCCCGCGCACCACGCCGCGCCGGTCAGCCTAGGGGCCTATTACCTTGTCTGGCCCGCCGACCGTGGCATGCCGCCCGCGTTGCGCGACTTTCGCGACTGGCTGGCCCTGTGCGCCGACGAAGACGACCTGTTGCCGCGATGACAACCCCAATGCGGGTTGCACCGCCCTGCCCTTCGGGCCAATACCTCCGGGTATGACTGCACATGATCCGGATATTCTTTGCATCGGTTCCGTCCTCTGGGACGTGATCGGCCGTTGCCCGGACCCGATGGTGCCCGGCAATGACAAACCGGGGCGCATCTCCCGCGTGCCCGGCGGTGTGGCGCTGAACATCGCGATGACGCTGGCAGGACTGGGACTGCGGCCTGCGCTGCTGTCTGTGGTGGGCCGCGACGCCGAGGGCGCGGAACTGGCGCAGCAATGCCGCCAACTTGGACTGGACACCACGCATCTGACCTTTGCCGACGATCTGCCGACCGACCGCTATATGGCGATCGAGGCACCCGGCGGTCTGGTCGCCGCCATCGCCGACGCCCACTCGCTGGAGGCGGCCGGTATCCGCATCCTTGCGCCGCTGATCGACGGCCCGCTGGGCACGGTCGACCGGCCCTACACGGGGCTGATCGCGCTCGACGGCAACCTGACAGAGGGGCTGCTGTCGGATATCGCCGCCCATCCCGCCTTTGCGCAGGCCGATCTGCGGATCGCACCTGCCAGTCCGGGCAAGGCGACGCGGCTTCAGGCGTTTCTGCGCGCCGGGCGCGGCACGCTGTATGTCAACCTCGAAGAGGCCTGCCTGCTCTGCGCAGAGCCGTTCACCAACGCCGCACAGGCCGCCGCCGCCCTTGTGGCACAGGGGGCTGTGCGTGCGGTGGTCACCCACGGCGGCAACACCTGCTGTGACACCTGCGCCCACCAGACCGTGACACGCACACCGCCCGCCGTCACCGTGACTCGCATCACCGGGGCGGGCGATACCTTCATGGCGGCGCATATCGCCGCCGAACGCGCCGGGCATGACCGCCCGGAGGCCCTGCGCCGCGCGCTGGACGCCGCCGCCACCTATGTTTCCGGAGATGTTTCCCAATGACCCAGTTCACCCGCTCTGCCGCCGTCGCCAAGGCGCTTGACGCAGGCCACCCCGTTGTCGCGCTGGAAAGCACCATCGTGACCCACGGAATGC
The DNA here is from genome assembly GCF_002237555.1 of Antarctobacter heliothermus. NCBI lineage: Bacteria > Pseudomonadati > Pseudomonadota > Alphaproteobacteria > Rhodobacterales > Roseobacteraceae > Antarctobacter > Antarctobacter heliothermus. The sequence goes on from NZ_CP022540.1 coordinate 3,489,452, forward strand.
CTTGGCCGCAGAACCTCGAAGTGGCCCGGAGGGTCGAGGCGACAATCCGCGAGGCCGGGGCCACCCCGGCGACCATCGCGGTGATGGACGGTGAACTGCGCATCGGGCTCGAAGATGATCAGTTGGAACAACTGGCTCAGGCCCGTCAGGTGGCCAAGCTGTCGCGCGCCGACATGGCGGTTTGCATGGCCCGCGGCGGCACCGGGTCGACGACCGTCGCCGCCACGATGATCGCGGCGCGATTGGCCGGGATAGAGGTATTCGCCACCGGCGGCATCGGCGGTGTGCATCGCGGTGCCGAAAACTCCTTTGACATCTCCGCCGACCTTCAGGAACTGGCACAGACCGAAGTGACGGTGGTGGCCGCCGGGGCCAAGGCCATCCTCGATCTGCCCAAGACACTGGAAGTGCTGGAAACGCTGGGCGTGCCGGTCATGGCCTACGGGCAGGACCAACTGCCGGCCTTTTGGTCGCGTGAGGCGGGCTTGCGCGCGCCGCTGCGCGCCGACACGGCCTTGCAGATTGCACAGGCGCATCGGATGCGCGCGCGGCTTGGCCTGCCCGGCGGCCAGTTGATCGCCAACCCGATTCCGGTCGAGTCCGAGATTCCCCGCGCCACGCTTGCGCCGATCATCGCCGAGGCGACTCGCGATGCGGACACCCACGGAATCTCTGGCAAGGATCTGACGCCCTACCTGTTGCAGCGGATTTACGAACTGTCCGACGGACGTTCACTCGAAGCGAACATCGCTTTGGTGCTGAACAATGCCCGGCTGGGTGCGGCAATTGCGCAGGAATTGAGCGCCCTGCCCGTCTGATCATCAGGTTTACGCATCCGCCCATTGTAGAGCGCGCGCGATCCACCTACCTTGAAGAGGTTCGTGCCGGGACCAACAATGACAACACCATTTGACTCGACTAATTCTCCGAAACGATCGGGGCTGCTGACGCGGCTGCGCAACTCTTTCCTGACCGGGATTGTCGTGATCGCGCCGGTCGGCCTGACCGTCTGGCTGATCTGGACGGTTGTGGGCTGGGTGGACGGATTTGTCTGGCCCTTCGTGCCGGATGCCTATCAGCCCAACGCGCTGCTCAATCGCTGGATGTCGGGGCCCGACGGGCCGCGCGTGCCGTGGATTTTCGATCTTCTCGACCGCGACAACGATGGCCGGATCGAGGTCAACGTGCGCGGTCTTGGCGTTGTGGTGTTCCTCATCTTCACCGTGCTGGTCGGCTGGATCGCCAAAGGGTTGATTGGCCGGTCGATGATTTCGTTCGCCGAAAGCCTTGTGCAGCGCACCCCGGTGGTGCGGTCGATCTATTCCGGGCTCAAACAGCTGGCCGAAACGATCTTTGCGCAAAGTGAGCGCAGCTTTGAAAAGGCCTGCCTGATCGAATACCCGCGTACCGGAATCTGGGTCATCGGGTTCATCTCGACCCAGGCCAAGGGCGAGGTGGCGAAAAAGGTACTGCCAGAGGGGGAGCTGATGTCGATCTTCATACCGACCACGCCTAACCCGACCTCGGGCTTTCTACTGTTTTTACCCAAGGAAGATGTGATCGAACTGGAGATGTCTTTGGAGGACGCGGCCAAACTGGTGATCTCTGCGGGGCTTGTCTATCCCAACGGGCAGGACGCCAAACAGGCGCTAGAGGCACAGTTCCGCCAAGCGTCCTGAGCGGGCGTATTTCCTAACGCTTTGTAAATTCGTCTCTGCAAGCCTTTGATTCTATTAGGTCCGCCATCTGTCCACGCGTGGACAAGGGGACAAGCCTCAGCCGAACATCGCCCGCAGGTCCGCCGTCTGACGCGCCCCCAAATCGCTCAGGTGATGCTCCAGAAACGTCCCCGCCGCCCGCCGCCCGGCGGCCTTCAGTTGGGCGAGCACCGTGGGCACCGGCACCGATTTGGTCGCCACCGACAGTGAATTCATCAGCGCATCATCCCCGATCATATGGACACGCACGTCCTTCATGCTGCCCTCTTGCAAGGCCCCGCTGTGCAGCAGCCGCTGCACAAATTCAATCGCCCGCAGATCCCGCAGCAACGCCGAGTTAAAGCTGATCTCATTGATCCGGTTCTGAATCTCCGGCGGGCTGACAGGGGTCTTGTCCCGCAAGAGCGGGTTGATGTTCACCACCACCACATCATCGGGCAGATGTGGCTCAAAGAACGGAAACAACGCCGGATTGCCGGTATAGCCGCCGTCCCAGAACGGTTCGATATTGCCATTCAGCGGGTCTTTCATCTCGACCGCCTGAAACATCGTCGGCAGACAGGCAGAGGCAAGGATGGCCTGCGTGGTGATCTCTGCGCCCTTGAACACCCGGATCTTTCCGTCACGGACCTGAGTGGCGCAGACAAAAAACTCTGGCTCGCTATGGGCGCAGACCTTGCCGAAATCCAGCCTCTCGACGATCCGTTCCAGCGGGTTTTGATACAGTGGGCCCCAAGCGTAGGGTGAAATCATCCGCGTCATCGCATCCCCAAGGCTGTAGGGCAGCGAATACTCCAGGCTCTTGCTGATAAATTCGGGTTGCGGCAGCCAGGCCTGAATCCATTCCGGAAATGCCTCGTCCTTGAGTGCGCCGATCTGCTCCCAGACCCAATCCAAGTTATCCTTGGCGGCCTCCGTGCCGCCGCTCAGCATGCCAGCCTTGACCGCAGCGCCATTCAGCGCGCCCGCAGAGGTGCCGGAAATGGCGGCAATCTCGATCTCTGGCTCTTCCAGCAGCCGGTCCAGCACACCCCAGGTAAAGGCGCCATGCGCGCCGCCGCCCTGTAGGGCAAGGTTGATCCGCACCGGCTTGGCCATCTCATACGCTCCATCGTTTGGTTGGGTCGAAAGACCGGCCAGAACAGGCGGCGGGGTCGTCACCGCCCCCTGCCCCGATCAGATCACAAAGCGGTCCAGCCGCCATCCACGCTGATCGTGGTGCCGGTGATCTGGGCGGCTGCGTCGGAACACAGGAACACCGCGGTGCCCCCCATCTGCGCGACCGTGGCGAATTCTTTGGACGGTTGGCGTTTCAGCATGACTTCGCGGATCACTGTTTCGCGGTCCATGCCGTACTCTTTCATGGTGTCGGGGATCTGCGCCTCGACCAACGGCGTCAGCACATAGCCCGGACAGATCGCATTGGCGGTGATCGGTTCCTCCGCCGTTTCCAGAGCCACCGCTTTGGTCATGCCGACGATGCCGTGTTTAGCGGCGATATAGGCGCTCTTGTACGGCGATGCGGTCAACCCGTGCGCCGAGGCGATGTTGACCACCCGGCCCCAACCCGCTTTGCGCATCATTGGCAGCGCGGCGGCGGTTGTGTGAAACGCTGAGTTCAGGTTGATGGCGATGATGGCATCCCATTTGGCGATAGGGAATTCGTCAATTGGCGCGACATGCTGAATGCCGGCGTTGTTGATCAGGATGTCACAAGCACCGGCCTTTTCGATCAGCGCGCGGGCCTCATCGCCCTTGGACATGTCTGCTTGAATGTACCGCACATCGACGCCGTGTTCCTGCGCGATGCTTTTGGCAAGGTCGTGATCCTCGTCCCGGTCAGTGAACGAGTTGATCACCACCGAAGCGCCCGCCCTAGCCATCTCATGCGCGATGCCCAGACCGATGCCAGAATTCGATCCGGTGATGACGGCGGTTTTTCCCTGAAGCGACATGTGTGCCCCCTGATGTCTGTTGTGTTTGCATGCGCAGCATAGGCCCGCCTGTGACGGTATGCACCCGTTCAATCACGATGCGCCGACACAAATGACACCGCGTGTCGGCGGGTTGTCGCGGACGTGGTCTGTGGTTGATCAAAGAAAGCTGTCGACGGGCGCGTTTGCCTGTAATCGGAGCCAAGCGTCAGGGCAAAAAAAGACCCCGGCACAAGGCCGGGGTTCAGTCATTGAGGCAGGTTTCATACAGGCAAGAAACCTATCGAGCAGTGCCCTTGTTATAAGCGTTTCGAACTTTGAGTCCAAGCTAAAAGTTTGAAAAGGCGTAAAAGCACCGGTACGCTCGGCTTCAAGAAAACAAGGGCAGACAGGGATCGTTACCAAAATGTACAAAATTTCTTTCCAAAATCTGACCGCAAAAATCGTCGCGGTCGGGGCGATTCTGTCCGCATCCAGCCTATGGGCTGAACCTCAGCATGGCATAGCTATGTATGGGGCGCCGCAGCTTCCACCGGATTTTGTGTCGCTCCCCTACGCAAATCCGGACGCGCCGACCGGCGGCAAGATCGTCACGGGTGAGTTGGGCAGCTACGACAGTCTCAATCCGCTGATCCTCAAAGGCACCGCGCCATGGCAATTGCGCTCTTTGGCATACGAAAGCCTGATGGGCCGGAATTGGGATGAACCCTTTGCGCTTTACGGTCTTCTTGCCGAATCGATAGAGACCGGCCCGAATCGGGAATGGGTCGAATTTACCCTGCGGCCCGAGGCGCGCTTTTCTGACGGTGCCCCGGTGACCGTCGAGGATGTGATGTGGTCGTATGAGATATTGGGCACCAAAGGGCACCCGCGCTATCGTGGACTTTGGGGCCAGATCGAAAGCATGGAGCAGACCGGCGACCGTTCTGTCCGCTTTACCTTTAACGTGGACAACCCGGAACTGGCGCTGATCGTCGGCTGGCGTCCTATTCTGCAGAAGGCCCAGTGGGACGGGCTGGATTTTGAGAACTCCAGCCTTGATCTGGTGCCGATCAGCTCTGCGCCCTATGTGATCGGCGATTATGAGGCTGGACGTTATGTGGAACTGACCCGCAATCCTGACTATTGGGGCAAGGATCTGCCGTTCCGCAATGGCACTGACAATCTGGATACCATCCGGCTGGAATTTTTTGCCGATGACACCGCCCTGTTCGAGGCGTTCAAATCCGGGATCATCAACACCATCCGCGAGACCAACGCCGAAAAGTGGAAGACGCAGTACGATTTCCCAGCCGTGCGCAACGGGGACATTGTGCTGTCCGAAGTTGGCCACCAGCGCCCCACGGGCATCACCGGCTTTGTGATGAACATGCGGCAGCCTGAATTCGCGGACTGGCGTGTGCGTGAGGCGATGATCCACGCCTTCAACTTTGAATACATCAACGATACGCTGACCGGCGGCGCGCAGCCGCGCATCACCTCGTATTTCGGCAACTCTCAGCTTGGGATGCGCGAAGGCCCGGCCGAGGGGTTGGTCAAAGACCTACTGACTCCCTTCGCCGATGACCTGCTGCCCGGCGCGCTGGAGGGGTATACCCTGCCCGTCTCGGACGGCACCGCGCGCAACCGCAAGAACCTGGCCAAGGCGATCGACCTGATGGCCGAGGCGGGTTGGACCGTGCAGGACGGCGTTATGAAAAACGCCGAAGGGGAGCCGTTTGTCTTTGAAATCCTGCTGCAACAGGGTCAGGGCGAGAACGTCACGATGGCGGAGATCTTTATCCGCGCGTTGGAACGCATGGGCATCACCGCCGTGGTGAATATGATCGACCCCGCGCAGTACAAGGAGCGCACCACCCGGTTCGATTTCCAGATGACCGCCTATCGGCGCGGCATGTCGCTAAGCCCCGGCAATGAGCAGTTCGGCTATTGGGGGATCGACTCAGCTGATCAAGAAGGATCGATGAACTGGATGGGCGTGAAAAGCCCGGCGGTTGATGCGATGATTAACGCGCTGTTGGGGGCCGAAACACGCGACGGATTTCTGGCTGCGACCCGTGCGCTGGACCGGGTTCTGACCACGGGTCGCTATGTGATCCCGGTGCAGGACAGATACGCTGTCAGCCGGATCGCCCATGCCAAGGAACTGACCTATCCCGACACATTGCCAATCTATGGCGACTGGCTGGGCTTTCAGCCCGATGTCTGGTGGTGGGAGGATAAGTGACCCTGTCCTCTTGATCGGGCCACCGTGAAAGAATGTGCGCGCGGGGGCAGTCCCCGCGCGCTTTTTCATGGTAGTGTTCGTCCGCAGTTGGTCAAACCTAAAGCATGGCCTTGCAGTGACTGGGTGAAGACGCCCTGCCGATGTGATGCGGGTTCTGCACGATGATCCAGCGCGGAGGATGGCCCGGCGCCTGCGTGCGCCGATAGGTACAGCCCTTGGGCGTGGTCATGTAGTCGCCCTGCGGTCCAGCGACGCCTTGGGTGGTGATGAACGGCTGCGCCTGCGCCAGAAACAGCGTCTCGGGCACATCGGGCTTGGTTGTGGTGATTGTCGCAAGGCCGATGGCAGCGGCGGCGAAAGTCATGAGGGCCATGTTAGGTCTCCTTGGCAAGATCCATGGGGCTGTGAAGCGCGGCCCGCCGGCGGGGGGGGCAGCGCGATGTCGCCAAACTGTCCCACCGGCGCTGCGTTTTGGTGGCCGGGAGGCGGCAAAAACGTGGCGCCTAAAATGGATTTTTCGAAAATGCAGTGCGAACTGTGCCTATTGAAGGCTGTGCGGCCGCGTCAGAGCGCAATGACGATATCGGCGCGCAACCCGCCAAGGGCCTCGCTTTCGCCAAGGCGCAGGACGCCACCATGCGCGCGCGCAATGTCGGCGGCGATGGCCAGACCCAACCCGACACCGGACCCCTTGTCCTGATTGCGCGCCGGGTCCAGCCGGACAAAGGGACGAAGGGCGTCGTCGCGGCTGTCAGGCGAGATGCCGGGGCCATCGTCCTCCACCCGCAGTCGCAGCGACCGTTCTGTCAGCTGCACCGAAACCTCGCAAGAGGTGGCATAGCGGCCGGCATTGGCCACGAGGTTTTCGACAGCGCGCCGTAATGCGCGCGGCCGTAGCATCACGGTGCCCTCACCCGCCATGTCTCCCAGCACCACATTCTGACCGCCGCGTTGCGCGTCCTCGACAATCCGCCGCATCAGATCAAACGGGTCGGTGCGTTCAGAGGCCGCGACCTCTGCGTCGACGCGTGCGAAATCAAGGAAAGCGTCGATCAGCCTCTGCATTTCTTCGACGTCGTGTTCCAACGGCTCGCGGTCCTCGTCGTCCAGCAGCGACAGCCCCAGACGCAGCCGGGTTAGCGGCGTGCGCAAATCGTGGCTGACACCGGACAGCATCATGGTGCGCTGTTCGATGTGCCGTTCGATCCGTGCGCGCATATCCAGAAAAGCGTGCCCAGCGGCGCGCACCTCGACTGCTCCCGCGGGCGAATAGCGAAGGTTACGCCCCTTGCCAAACGCCTCTGCCGCGGCGGCCAGCCGGGTGATCGGTCGCAACTGGTTGCGCATGTAAAGAAAGGCGATCAGCGTCATCAGCGCGCCAAAGAACACCATGTTCACAAACAACTGATGCGGATTGGCCGCCGACACGCGCGTGCGATCCAGCGCGATTTGGTACAGGTTGTCCTCTTTGCGGACAAACAGCACTACCTCTCGGTTGCTGGGTAGCTCGATGCGCTCGAGCACCGGAATGCGGGCGGAGAGTTCGCGGATCACCACCAGCCCGGTGAAATCATACCACCTCCGCAGGTTCGTCTGCGGCAGGGACTCGTCGCTGATTGCGACGGGGCGCAACCGCAGCCGCGTCGCATTCGTCCGCTCCGGTAGATCCGCCACAACCAGGTTCACCTCGCGCGCCAGTTCGGTGCTCATCTGCACGGTGACACCCTCGAAATGGCGTTGGATAAAAACGATCGACACCACCAGTTGCAGGGTCACCACCGGCAGGACCAGGATGAGCGCGGCGCGGCCATACAGGCTACGGGGCATATAATGTTTGAGCCAATTGAACGTCATGCGGTAAGCCTAGCCCGCAGCGCCCCGGCCTGCCATCGCCAAAAGGACCATCCTGCCATGCTTGACCCGCAGCCTAACTTTCGCCCCGTACCCGGTATCGCCGTGGATCTGGCGCCGGGATTGCGCCGCGTGCTGGCGCCGAACCCGTCTCCGATGACCTATCGGGGCACAAACAGTTATCTGCTGGGAACGCGCGACATTGCAGTGATTGATCCCGGTCCCGACGATCCGACGCATCTGGAGGCGATCTTGCGTGCGGTTTTGCCCGGACAAAAGGTGACGCAGATTCTTGTGACTCATGCGCATCTGGATCACGCGCCACTTGCGCGCACCTTGTCACATGAAACCGGCGCGCCTGTTCTGGCGTTCGGTCCGCCAGAGGCCGGTCGCAGCCCAATCATGCAGGCCCTCGCCGAAGGCGAGCTGATGGGCGGTGGCGAGGGGGTCGACAGCGCGTTTGTCCCGGACCACCCGTTGGCGGACGGCGATGTGGTCCAGGGCAGCGACTGGCAGGTGGAGGCGCTGCACACCCCAGGACATATGGCCAATCATCTGAGCTTTGCCTGGGGGGATGTGCTGTTTTCCGGGGATCTGGTTATGGGCTGGGCCAGCTCTCTGGTGTCGCCCCCGGACGGGGACCTGACCGCCTTCATGGCCTCGCTGACCCGACTACAGGGCCGTCGGTGGTCGCAGTTTCACGCCGGGCACGGCGCGCCGATCCGGGATCCGGCGGCGAGACTCGCCGAACTTCTTGCCCATCGTCGTGCGCGTGAGGCGGCGATCCTCGCCGCCTTGTCCGATGGCCCCGCCACCGCCCGCAGTCTTGCGGACCGGATTTACACTGACACTCTGCCAGCCTTACTGCCCGCCGCTGCGCGCAACGTGTTGGCTCATCTTATTGATTTGACTGAGAACTCCCACGTAGCGCCAGAGGGTATTCTGTCTGCGGACGCGGTGTTTTTCAGACTCTGACGTTCCTCGGGAAAAATCCTCACCATTGTGGCAAAACCCTCTGGACGCCCGGATTCGACATTGCTATACGGCCCAAGTGTTCCGGCGTAGCTCAGCGGTAGAGCAGTTGACTGTTAATCAATTGGTCGTAGGTTCGATCCCTACCGCCGGAGCCAAAAATCCCAAGTAAATCAGTGATTTACGAGACCCCCTCCAAGGGGTGTCTTTGGGGTGTTTGGATTTAGTAAGCGGATAGAAAGCAGGACTGGGATTCTCTGCTTACTAGGTGTTGCGGGTGTAGCGGATGTTTACCGCTTCCAGTTCCGGCATGTGGTTTTGCAGCCATCCCCAGTCTGACACTTTGTTGGTGCCTGTCTCGTAACGTTTGGCGATGCGGTGAAAACGTTTCAGATCATCGCCGGTCATGCCTGCGGCTATCAGTTCGCCCAGCCGCTGTTTCAGTGCCCAAGTAATCAAGTCGTGCATGGCCTGCGCCAGTTCTGCGGCGGTCGCATCCTTGCCGGGAATGTTGGGCAGCGGATCACAGTCTTTTTGCTTCACGGGCATGGTCACGCATTCCTTATTTCGGGCGGTTCATCATCGGGGATGCTGTTACAGGCAAAGGTGACACTCACCCCGAAGGCATCCCCGGCTTGCACCCGCTGCACAGCATAGAACCTCCCATCCAAGAGAATTAGCGCCAACCCATTGGGGGCTTCTGCGGTCAGCACGGTCAGAAGGTGATCGCCTTCATAGGTCTGGGCAGCGGTCAGGGTGGTTTCCCGGCTCATGTCCACATAGCCGAAGGTTTCCGACAGCCGGTCATACTGTAGCTCGCCCTCGGCGGTGAAGGTGGTGGAGCCACTGTCATGGGCGACACCATAGAGCACGGCTATCTTGTAGATCGGGTTGCGGGCTGCGGCACGCTTGGCCATGTCGAGGGGGGAAAGCTTAGTCATTTTCCCACCCTGCCATTTTCAGGGCCTTGCTGAGTTCTACACCTGCCCCTGTCAGGATACCGACAGCACGGGCACGGCCCGCCACGTCCGCGCTCATCATGTCGTCAGTGGTGAGACTGGTCAGGCCCAGCTTGGCGGTGAGTTCGGGCATACACTGACGGGCAAGGGGCTGGACGGTTTGCAGCACAAACAGGCGATAGGCTTCCCGCATGGCGCTGGCGTTGCCGTTCTCCGTCATGAGGGCAGGAGGAATGCCGCAGCCGGTCAACAGGCGAATGTGCAGATCGCGGCTGATTTCGGCAAAGTCGGTCTTCTGTAGATCGGCGCTCAAGTCCACCCGTCGCCATTCGCTTTGATGCCCGCCGGTCTGTTGCGCGTAGTCGGCTTTGGAGGTCAGCACAGCCAAGGCCCCGGATTGCAGGCCAGAGATTGCCTTGCCCTTCTGTTCTTCGGAGACGGCAGAGGGGAACGGCAGAATGCCTTTTCCTGCGTAGGTGGTGGCAGTCGAGAAGGTCGCTTCAATCTCTGACAGCAGCGTCGGGGTGAGGCCCATCATCTGCCAAGGGCTGCGGCCCTTCCAAGGCTGCACCGGGTCTGTGTTGATCTTGAGGTGGAGCACCTCCCCGGCCAGCGCCTTCACGGTTTCGGTGGTGTTCACGCGGGCAATGTGAAGGTGATAGCGTCCGTTGCCCAGTTCATCCCAGTAGGCCACGGGGTGCAGGTCGAGGGCAGAGCCATCGGCCCGAATGTGCCAGACGCTTTCGCCCTTCATGTTCAGATCACGGCCAATCTGTGCCAGCACGTCAGGGCGCAGCGTGTTGGTGTCATCGCTCAACATGGCGAAGGCGCTTTGCCAGTAATGCACGGCGGTGCCCACGGTAGCGGTCAGGGGAACGCCTGCATCGGTCAACACCTGCTTTCTGCGGTGCGTCATATAGTCGAGGGTCACGCCAAGGCTGGCACGCTGTTCGAGGTCGGGTTTGCGCTTGAAGGGCCAGAGGTTCATAGACGCACCTCCCCGGCCAACAGGGCACCCGCGCCAGAGCCATAGAGAACCGGCATGAGTTGTTCGCGGGTGAACCCGCTGTCACCGGCCTGTTGCGATTTGAATTCGCGGCGGCTTGGCCCCTGCATGAGCTGATACAAGGCGAGATTGTGCACGGCCTGTTTCACGGCTGCGGTGATGGTGGCACCGGGCACGTTGTCCGTATGGCCCAGCCGGTAGAGCGTGAAGGGTTCCAGTTCGATCAGCCCCGCGCTGGGGATGTAGGTTTCGGACCACGGCACCCATGCGCCTTGGGAATAGGCTTCGATGGTCAGGGCTTCGGGGAACGGGTAGCGCGGCCACGTCCAGACGGTGGGTTGCGACACCTTCACGATAACCGTTGCGCTGGTGGTGGTGCGGTAGGTCTTGCCAGTGAAGCTTTCCGCCTGTTGCCAAGCTGCGCCCAGCATGGTTTCTGCCTCGGCTTCGGTGCTGCCAGCCTCTAGCGCAACGTCTGAGGCCACGGGTTCGGCAGGGTCAGTGCCGAACGTGTAGGACGTTTCAAGCAGTTCTATCATGGTAGAAGCACCTTCCGTTGTGGCGCGTGCAAACGATTGCACGGCATCTTGCGCAGTTCCGCAGATGTTGCGGGATAGGCTGGCCGGGTCACTATCGACAGTTCATAGAGCACCAGTGCCGCAAGCTGACGGATCATAACGCCGGGATTGCCGGGTTCTGGTGTCAGCTTTTCAGCGTCGGGCACCACGTCTTTGGGCGGCACTCGAAAGCCGGGGCTGATACCCGTGGCCAAGCCTGCGGCAATCATGGCCAGAGCATCGGCCACGTGACTGACACGCTCTGCACCCTCGGGGATGGTGGCCCGGAAGGTCAGCGCCTTGTCGCTGTCTTGCAGTTCCAGAGAACCGCCGGAACGGCTGGCAAGCGGACGGTCGAAGCTGTGTCCGAACAGCAGGTTCACTTCGGCGTCGGGGTCGCTCAGCGTGAAGTCAAAAGCCCCCGGCAGGATTTCCTCTTTGCGAACTGTGCCCCGGTCGCTCAAGACAGCCCACGTGTTGTAGGGGAAGCTTCCGACAATCGCCGGTCGCTGCCCCTGTTGCCGCACCTCCAAACCGGATGCGGCCCAGACGGCGCGGCTCTCCATCACGCGGCCTTCTGCACGTTGGTGATTTGCTTGAAGTGCGTGGCCTGACGCTGCACCAGAATGTCCGTAAAGCTGAAAACAGTCAGGGCCACCTTGCCCGTCTTGCTTTCGCTGTAGGGGTCCACCAGCAGTTCCGGGCTGCCCCAAGTCGGCACCCAAGCGTGCTGGTCAGGCTTGCCCACATACAGGCTGGCAGAGTCAGGCGAACCGGCTGTCACTTCCGAAACCTGCGACGAAAACACCATGTTCGGCACGACTTTGCGGGCTTGTTCCAGTTGGGTCAGGATGTCGCCAAAGGTCGCTTTCAGCAGATCGGCCATCATGAAGGGCACGCCTGCGATGCTGATACCGCCCATGTCGTTGGCCTTGGAGGACACCATGAGGTCGGTCGCCCAATCCACCACGTCAGCATAGGTGATGACAGCGGCATGGCTTTCGCCGGTCAGCAAGGTGTCGAGGCCAGACGGTTGGTTGTCTGCCCCGGTGCCCCGGAAGCAAGCAAGGTCCAGTGCCTCGCGCAGCACCTCCGACAGATCGCGGCGCAGCATGGTTTCCAGCACGGCATTTTGCCGGATCGCCTGACGGCTCAGCAGATAGCGCGCGGTCAGCGTTTTGATTGTGGGGCTGGTCACGCTGGTGGTGATCGCGGCTGCGTCAGCGCCTTCACCTTCGGCCACCCAAGAGGCAGAAGCACCGCCGGTCAGTTCCGGGAAACGCGGCTGGCCCGTCACAGCGATGGTGCGGAAACCGAACCGGGCGGCTGCACTGTCTTCGAAAACACGTTCCAGCGCCTTCATGGTCGGGCGCGTGGCCAGATCGCCGCTGGACGCATCGGGGGCGGAAATGGTGGCATCGGCGCGGGTTTCCAGCAAGGCTTCCCACGGGAACCGGACACCCTTGGCGGCAGCGCCGTGGCGTTCTTCGAGTTCTTGGCTCACCTCGGCTTCGCGGCCCGAAAGCGGCTTCTGCCCTTCGAGGCTTTCGACCAGTGCGGCGATGTTGAATGCGCGGCATTCCCGGTCGAAGTCGCTGGTGGCTTTGTCCGGTTCTTTGATCTTGTCGCGCTCTGCCTGTTCCAGCAGGATTGCGGCCCGCAGTTCGACTTCTGCCCCCTCATAGGCATCGGTGAGGCTGCGCAATTCGGTGCGGCCTTCGTCGGAGATTTCATCGGCCTTCTGGATGGAGGCCATTTTCTCGCGGCGCTTGCTCTGCGCCAGTTGGATTTCTTGACTTTTCAGCATGGTAGCGCCCTTTTCAGTCTTCTAGGAGATGGTCAATGATCGCGCTCAAAGCACGGTCGGCGAATACCGGCGCGGCCTCTCGGGCGCTCCGAACCGCACCTAGCCGCGCTGGCACGGTGACGGATTTCTTGAGGGCATAGAGCGGCACAAGACGGCCACCCTTGCGCTGGAAGATAAGAAGGTTGCCCTTGCGGGATTTGGCCATGAAGGTGTTGGGCCAGTCTCTGGCACGCGCCTTCTTGGGCGTTCCGTTCGCATTCAACGCGGCTGGCAATGGGACGGTGACATACTGGCCTGAGGTCGGTTTGATCCTGCCCCCGTCTTCATGCACAGCCCGGTCAGCGCGAAGCTTCACCCGTCCAGTCACCCGGCCCAGCGTCTTCACGTCCTTCACTCGGGCAGCACGACGCAGAGCGGCAACAAGCTTGCCAGAGCGGCGGGCCAGCGTGGTGGAAGTCGTGATGCTGCCACCATGACGGGCGGCGATTTCGGCCATTTGCTCTTGCAGAAACCGGCGCATTTCGCGGCTGACGGGGATGCCCAATTCGTCCTGGGCTTCGCGGAAACGGTCTGCCAGCATGTCGAGGCCGGTCTTGGCGTTGGTGGTCCGTCCGTTCTGATGAAGCTGGATGCTGAACGGGCTGGTCACGACGCACCCCCGTTCAGCAATGCAGACAGATAGGCACCCCTGCCAGTAACTTTGGCACGGCGCACGGCGGTTCGGTCTTTGCGGGTGCGGCCTTCCCAGCGTTCGGCGTTGGTTTTCTTTGAGTGGCACCCGGCGCAAAGCCATTGCAGGTTGGCGAGGTCGAAAGGGTCGATACCCTGTTCCTCGCAGCGGCGGCGCGGCACGATGTGATCGGCTTGGCCATGAAGGCCCACGAACCTGCCACAAGTCTCACAACGGAAGGCGGCACGTTCTGCCACGCCATGCCGCACCCTTGCCCAGCGGGCGGTGTCGATTGTCGATCTGTCTTGTTTCCGGGTCATAGAACCGTCACCTCAATTTCGGCCTGCGGGCGGTCGTGGTCGGTGATGAAGGCGGAACAGGCGAGACAGAGGGCCTGCGCCACGTCGATGCGGGCGTTGCGGTGGCTCTTGTCGAGTTGCATCGCACCCGTGGTCGAAACCTTCACGTCAGCTTCGGTTAGGCCAGCTTCAAGCAAGAGGTTGCGGCGCAGCTTGGCCTTGCCTGACAGGAACAGGCGGCGGGTTGCCCGAATGTCATTGTCGCCGTCTTTCGGGCCGGTGCCTCGGGTGACAATCGGCCAATCAATCTGTGCCCGAGCCATCGCCGTCCGAAACTCAGCATCCCGGTAACGGTCTGCGGAAATGCTCAAGACGGGATGGTTCCCGACTTCATCACGCAGACGGGCCAAAAACTCCGCCAGATCGGTGACAGCGCCTGAGGTTTCAAACAATTCCCCGCGCTCAGCAGCGGTCACGTAAGCGCTTCCGATGCCATCCCTTTTGCCACGGGCGGCGAGGTCCAGACCTTCACTCGGGAATGCACCAAGGCACCGGAGCACGCCACTTTCCCGATACAGGATCACGGCGGCGGTCATGGCGGCGCTGCCACCAAGGTCCAAACCGATGAAGCACGGCTCGCCTTCAATAGGCGTGGCGTTCTCATCGTAAGCTTTTGAAAACGTGTCGTATTCCAGCAGCAATTGCCGGGAAGGGCTTAGCGGCATATTGAGATGCCACACCCGAAATTCTGTAAGAGAACCAGAGGCTTGCGCCTTGTCGAAGGCGTCTTGCATGAAGCGGCGTGACTTCGAAATGCCTAGACCGGGATTTGCCTGTTCCCAGATTGCCGGGTCTGCGGCATTGGCATTTTTATCTACGCCATGCAGATGCACGCTGGTGCGAGGGTCAGGCTGGTTCAAGATTTCGTTGTAATCGCCGCTGTCGCCACGGGTGCCCGTCAGGATCGCGCGGCCATCTTTCGAGGCCAGAGCATCGGTGATGTTGGTCAGCGTTTCGTTGCTCTTGGACAGCAGGCCCGCTTCATCGACAAGTGCAAGGTCGAGGTCGAGACCATGCCCCGCAGACCGGGCACCTGAAAGACAGGTCAGCAGGCCGCGCCCTTCCTTGTGGCGGAAGGTGGGCGGCGGTGTCTTCGAAAAGGACCACTCAGAGCGGCGTCCGATGCGGTCGTACAGTTCCAAGATTTGGCTTGGCAGAATTTCAGAATGACGGCTGGTTGGGCTGGTCACGGCCACCTGAAAATAGGGCGCGTGGCATGGTGAAGCTGGATCGAGATACCCGGCCACCAGCAGGCTCAACAGGAGGCTTTTTCCGTTTTTTCTGCCGCAGGAGAAGGCCACGGTTCTGAAGAGCGGCCCGCCCGCCGGATCATCTGCGAAGTGATCGGCCAGCACGTCGATTTGAAACGGGAGCAGTTCGAGCGGTTGGCCCCGGTTCGTCACATGCGTGTCGGCAGCCCATTCGCAGAACAGGTCGATCTTGCTTGTGGGCTTGACCACGGTCTTGGGTTTTTTGAAACGGAGCGTTTGGGCCATGCGATTGGCCTAAGCTCGCATGAGTCCAGTTGTAAAACAAAATAAGTCCAAATTGCCTGCGCTGGTGCAGCAGGGTTGCCAAACCGAAGCCTCACCTTGGCTGTTGGAGGTATTCCACGAAGTCTTCGGTCAGTTCAAACTTAGGAGTGTGCGACTTGGTAGTTACATCGACCAATGCGCCGTAGTTCTCCATCACCTTCAGCTTGGAAACGAGATGTTCGTATTTGTCGGTGTAGTAGATCAACGTCGGGTTGTCGGGATCGCCGTTGAAGGCTGCTTTGCTCGACATAGCGACGCAGGTTCGAGAAAAGGGAAGATCAGCAATATCCTTCCGCATCTCGGCAGTAAGGTCGGGCATCTTCTCTTCCAACTTGTCGAAGCTTCTTGAGACCACGATAGCGAAGCCGCGTATTCCCAAATAGGCACGCATCTCGGCAAGTGTCTTCCACTCACGCAGCAAGTCAGTTGAGTAGCTGGGCACGTCAACGTCGATCAGGCGGCTGCATGTCTGACAGAGCCAGATACCGTTTTCGGGCGCGCTCCGTTCTTCGGGCGTCATGATGGGGTCATATCTTGGCCCACCTTCTGACGCGGCCGCTATGTGGGCTGCTACTCCGATGCTGGCAGAACCTTGGTCTCCGTCCGGCCCCATCGTTGGCCTAAGACATGTCGGGTTGGCGCATCTGTATCCAGACCGCTGGGCAATCTGGCGTTTTACCGGTTCTCTAAAATCGTCTCTGGTACTCATGACGCCAGTTAGCCCCACCTGAGACTTGGCGGCAAGGGCACAAACTGCCAACCCCCAGCCCCTCCGATTGCTGCTGTGGGTTCCCCCCCGGCCAGCAGGGTTCCCTATGGGGTTGTCTCTCTGGATGGATGGATGCTCTGGCAGGTCTGCGGTCGGACTTGCCCGGATCGCTCGGCCAGTGGCCCGCACAGTCGAGGGCTTGGCGTCATCGCTTGATCCGGGCGTGTCCACGGCAGTGGAAGTCTGACCCTGCGCGGTCAGGAGCAACGGTATATTAATACCTCACGGGAATGACTGGCGCAACGCTCTTGATGGGTGGTCGGTGTCTTTTTGTTGCCAGCCGCAGAGAGGCCCGCACAGAGGCGTCAGGGTGATTTGGCGAGGTCGGGCCACGTGAGAGCGAGACGGCCACGTGGCGACTCTGTACGGCGCTGTATGCTGTAGCCGTGGGGCGTTGATCGGGGTGCATGTTGTAACGGGCGCAGCATGTGGCGGAAGTGGGGGCTGGCGCGTGCAACTAGTTGCATGGGGCGGGCACGCGGTGTCGGGCTGGCTAGGCTGGCGGTGGGCTGGCTTCGCGCGGGGAAAGGGGGCTATGGGGGTTTGGGGGGCTTCCCGAAGGGGAGCCTATCTTTCTTCCGAAGGCAAAGCCGAAGGTCTCCCGCGTTGTCCGGCTTGCCGGGAACGCAGTAGTCTGATTTGAAGTCTAAGACTTGAAGTGAAGTGAAGTCAGAATGAACCGTAGACGGTTCCCGCAAGGAACCGTAGACAGTTCCCCCCTAGGAACCGTAGACAGTTCATTGCAGGAACCGTAGACAGTTCCTAGGCCACCACTTTCAGGCCCGGTTTCGAGGCTGATTTTGCCGGTGATGCCCCCAGCGCAGAGGCCACCGGCTTGCGAGCGTGAGCGTGCAATCCGGTCTGAGATGGGCAGAGCCTGCGCCCGCTGCCATCGTCGGATTTGTGCCATTTTCGGATCAGCGCCTGCGTTTCGGGTTCGGCCATCCAAGCGGGGAACAGCTTCTGCCAGTCTCCCTTGGGCAGGTTGTCGCCCAGATCAATCACGTTCTGGCGTTCTTGGGTGCTGAGGCTGTCGAGGTCTTGAAGCAGCCATTCCACGGCCAGAGGCAGGGCTTGCAGGCACTGGGTCACGGCAAAAGCTTGGTCGGTCAGGCGGTAGCTGTTTGGCTCCGACAAACTGGCCTGCGCCACGTGGACGATGCCCCAGCGCTTGAGGTCCTGCATCGTGTTTCGAAGCGACTTCACGGGCATTGCGGCTTGCTCGGCCAAGGTGTCGAGAGCGTCCCACGTATACAGGTACGGGCCGAACGCGGGATGATCCTTACGCTTCTGTCGGCGGGTGGCCCGGAAAAGGCGATGATGCAGCACGTCGAGCACATGGACATGCCCCCAGCGGCTGCGCCCTTCCTTCGACTTCGGTACTAGCGCGGACAGGATTAGCCCGCGCGTGATGCCGTCGCCCATGCGGGCGAAGTCATAGGGCTTGCCCAGCCTATCACGTGGCCAGTTGGGTTCCGTCCAGAGCGTGTTGGCGGGTTTGATTGTCGAAAGGTCCATGTCACCCCCCGACCACGTTGGCGTCGATGTACGCCTTCACGTCCTCATAGCGATAGCGGACGCTCCGGTGGCCAAGTCGGGTGTATGGGATTTTGGGCGGAGTGCCGTTGGCTCGGCTTTCGTGCCGGTCAAGGTCAAGGAAGCGTTTGCTAACGCCCATGATTTCGGCGGCTTCTGCGCTGGTCAGAAGGTGACGGGTGGTCTTCTTGAGTTTCAGTGACATTTCATGATCCACGGATTGCGGGCACAGGTTGTGCCGGGGTTGGGGTTCGCTGCGCCAGTGCCTAAGCCTCATTCCCAAGCCCGCAGGCTTTGGTTTCCGGCGCGCGGCGTTCCCTCCGTGGATCAAGCGCACGCAAACAATGGCCATTGCGGCCTAAAAGGTCAAGAAGTTATCTTTGCGATTCTCTTTTCGTCAATGTAATCAGAGATTTGCTGGACGGAGTTGCGAAGAGTTTCCGGGTCGGAAAGCACCTGATAGCCCGCTGTAACGTCATTGCCGGTGGCATGGTTCAGCAGCCGTTTCACCTTGCTTTGCTGCACGTCGAGCACGGTTGCCACAACTGCGAATGACCGGCGCATGTCGTGAAAACCCACATCCCATCCCAGAGCCTCACGGAAGCGCGTCAGGGTCTTGCGAGGATCACGCAGGGGGGTGCTGCCCCAGACATACGGAAGGCCCTCTGTGCGCCCTCTCAGGCGCTCAAACAGGGCATGGGTTTGGTTGCTCATGGGCAGCACCAGTTCTTGCCCGTTCTTGGCGCGTTCGGCTGGAATGACGAAGGTGCCGCGCTTCATGTCCACATCTTCCCAGCGCATGTTTGCGGCCTCAGCCTGACGCAGGCCGGTGCGGGCCAGCAGTTCCATGAATGCCCGGAAGTTTTCGCCTGCGTCCCGGTGCCGGTTCGAGTTGGTTTCGAGACTGTCGAGGGCAGCGAAGAACGCTGCCCAGTCGTGCACGTAGGTGGATTTGCGCTTGGCCTTCGGCAAGATTTTTTTGCGGCTCACAATGTCGGCGGGACATTCCGCAATGAGCGTGTTCCCTGCCCCGTCCGTCAGATCGGCCCGTGCCCAGTTCCAGCATGACTTGAAGGTGCGGGTGGCGAGCGCAGCACCGGCAGGCGTGCGGTCAAGGATTTGCATGTATCGCTTCTGATAGGTTGCCGGGGTGATCTGGCGCAGTTGGGTATCGTACCAGTCGCCAAACTCACGGCGCATAGTCGAGGAATAGCTCTCCGCTGTGCTGGGGCGCAGGTTCCGTTCCGACAGCCATCCTTCTACGGCCTGCCCCAGCGTCATCAGCTTGGCACGCTCAAGGCGCTTCTCTGCGTTGCGGTCTACATCGTTCGCCATTTCGGCCAGCGCCTTCTTGGCCAGCCTGCGGGCATCGTTCAGGGTCAGCTTTTCCGTGCGACCGATGGAAACGCGGCGGGTTTTTCCCCGCACCCGGCTTTGCGCGATGTAGGTTTTCGACTTGGTTCCGACGCGCAGTCCAAACCCCGGCAAGGCTTCATCAAAGAACACGGTCTGACCGCTTTCGGCAAAGGGCAGATCGCGCACAAGCTGGGCTGAAAACTTTTTAGTAAGCATTTAGTAAGCACCCTCCATGGCGTTTCATGACAAAACTAGGGGCTACAAGAATCAAAAAAAAGAGCGCTATGCCCTTATTTTTATGGCGTTTATGAAGCTATGAGATGCTTTGTGGTCTTAGACGAAAAACCGGCTTTCCTAGACTGTTAATCAATTGGTCGTAGGTTCGATCCCTACCGCCGGAGCCATATCGTCCTGCTTTTTTTGCAAAACAGGACGATAGGCTAAAAATGCCAAGGCCATTCCTCACAACGTCACCCACAGGCGGCGGGGTAATTCGGGTGCTGACCTTGCCTTTGCGACCCCGACTTGATGACCTGCATCCGCATGAAAAGCGCGGCTGAGATAATGGGTTCAAGGAGACCGTCGTGCCACTTTCCGGAGCGCCGTATTTGGTTCTGGCCGGTTTAGAACGCTTTATTGAGAATGATCTCAACACCGCAAAGGCTCAATGGGCGACCGCTATGGTTTCGGAGACCCCGGCGGTGCATCGCTTTGCGCAATGAATGCTTCGAGTACTAGCCCGAGGCGTAAAGATCGAGCATCTCGCGGATCAGCGGCGCCTTGAGAGAATCCGAGGATCTTGGGCCGCCCCTAGCCACGGTCGAGACAGCCGATTTGCGCTCGGAACGGATATAGGCCCTGCCTGAGGCGCCCGGTCAGGCACTTGATCGTTTCTTCGCGCAGGTTGCTGATTTAGTCTGCTGTGATAACGGCTTGGATGTCGGCGGTCGGCCGCCCGCCGTGCGAGTTGAAGTCGAGGCTTGGGGTTCTCGACCACCTGTCCATCGAGCACGTAGGTCGTTGCCCCGATCGCCAACAAGCTTGGCGCCTTCATCTCGCACCCGGTGGTGCGCCTAGCGATCTGCGGACCACAATAACCCTTGCGCCTGCGCCAGGTGATGGACGAGTAGCGCGTGCTCATCGCCAACCTCGCCAAGTACCGCCTCAGCGTCATCCGGGCAAGGTAGCCACAGCACAAGTATCGCCCGCGGTCTTCAACTCAGTCATTTGCAACGTCGGTACGCTGACCAGCCTCCGCATCGGCGCCAGCGATGCCACGACCTTTGCCGCATTACTCGGCGGCGTGGATTCCCGCGATCTGGTTGACATGCCAAACTATCGCGCCTTCGTGATCATGCTGGCAGAGGGCACCTGGCCCTGGTGGCCGGAGACGGTGTCGCCAGTTCCTGTGGATATAGTAGAGTCCGGGGATAACTCCAAAAATATATGAAACCATGTTTTGGCTACATCCGCGTCAGCACCTTGAAGCAGGGCGAAAGGGTCTCGTTCGACGCGCAAAAAGAGGCCATTCTGGTGTTTGCTCAGCGTCGTTCCCTGACGGTCACCAGATGGTACGAAGAAAAACAGACCGCGGCAAAGGGTGGCCGATCCGTCTCCAATTCGATGCTGACCCAGGTGAGGCGCGGACATGCCCAAGGCGTCATCATTCACAAGATTGACCACTCCGCCCGAAATCTTCGCGACTGGACGAAGTCCAGCGAATTGCTCGACATCGGGATCAATGTCTTCATCGACACAGAGAGGCCACCACCGAGTTGCACGGCCTCATCGATGCTGTGGCGGCGTGATCGTTACGCGCGGCACACCCCACCCGGACGATTGTTCCTTGACGATGACTGGCTTGCCCCTTCCGGGCGAGCCTTTTCTTGTTCGGGTGACACGAGTGCAACCGGGCCGTGCCGGGTCTGGCACCGAGGCGGGAGAATTGCGAAAATACCTCTACCAGGATTTGAGAACGGGTTTTGCCGGATACGGCGCCTGAGACCGTGAGAGGGGCGAAACAGGCTTTGCCCTTTTCGGTCTCCGCCACTCTCACGGGCGCGGGTTCTGGCTCCCCGGAGAAACCCGTTGTCAGGAAATGCGAATGACGGGCAGTACCCGGATTTGTGCGGGTGCGCTATCTTGGGATCATTACTCGTGTAAGCCAAACCACATTGTTTGATGAGTTCAATTGCGACCTGAAGGTCGCCCGACAACGCGCCGCCCTGACCAGTCCGATTGCGGTCATCTTGTCAGTGTCAGCCACGATGCGATCAGCCAGATCAAACGCGGTCAGCGGATGCCAACGATCCGCGAACTCTGCGCGCTGTCGCTGATCTACGGTCGCTATTTCCAAAGCCTCTATGCCGAGGTCCTGTGAGAGGTGCGTAAAGACCTTTGGGAAAACCTGGCAGGCACGTCGGCGGAGCCGAAGGACTGACCAGCCGCGGCCCGCCGGCTGCTGACCGTCGAACGCCTGGTGCGAAGATTACTCGAGGAAACCGACCCGGACCATGTCGGCTAGAAACCGGCGGGCACAGGCCCCGCCCGCCGACGAAATCAGCGCTCCAGTGACGACCTTTGCCCTGATCCTGAAGTTCAATTCGTTTCCTCCCGGTGGCGGCTTACCCACCAGCCGTCAGGCAGACCGGACCCGCGCCATCCCAATGCCGGATGAATATCACTGCAATCTTGTTCTCGCCACTAGGGCTCAGGTCAAAGACCTTTGTCCAGCCCGCAACAAAGAAGCTTATTCGGCTTTCCGCGCAAAGGTGCGAGGCAGTCCGGACCCTCCTTTCCTTCCATCCGGAACCCCAAGGCGGGTCAAATGAGTCCCGCATGTTTGCAATCGGTTTCATCACCAGCAGGCAGTATGCGCGATGCTCCGGTCCCGTGTACTGGCGCCAAGCGCCCGAACTCGCCATCTGACAGGGTTTTCGCTGTGGCTCGAAACGGGCACCGGCCGGGCCGGAGCGTGTGGAGGACGCATCGGCAGCTGCATGATCGGAGACCGCTTGCCATCGCGGTCGCGGAAGAGATCCCGACACATCTGGCGCAAACCCATGCCTCTGCGCCGTGCAGAGAGGCCATGGCGGTGCTCGTAACCGCGATAAATCTTGCACCAAGCGGCTTTTCTGCGTTTTAATCACCACTGGGGATGCTCGTAGGCGGGTTTGCGACACCTGTCACCCATTCCCGAGCATAGAAGTATTTTTTTTGTGTTGGCCTGTAACCGCGGTGATCCCGGCGCAGGCCTTTTGAAAGGATCTACTCAATGGCGCATGATCGACCCTGTGCCAAGCTGAATGAATTATTGGTGTTTTTTCTGATGGCGGACAGGGCGCCCGCAAATGTCACCCCGCAGGATGACGACGGAAATGGCGGTCTTGCCGACCTCCCTCGGGTCGTCGCGCGGCCGACTGTTTCACCGCTTCTGTGGGCCCGCAAGGTGATCGCGTGAACGAACACGACGAAGAGCGCAGCGTCGCGGTCATCGGCATGGGGTGCCGGTTTCCCGGGCACGTCGACACGCCGCAGGCGTTCTGGGACCTCCTTCGCGACGGTCGCGACGCGATCGGCCCGATCCCCCCGGACCGGATTGAGGTTGACCGGCTCTTTGACGGCGAACCCGCCATGCCGGGTCATATCATGTCGCGATACGGCGGCTATCTCGACCAGATCGACCATTTCGATGCCGGTTTCTTCCACGTCTCCCCGCGCGAAGCGGCACGGATGGACCCGCAGCAGCGGCTGATCCTGGAAACCGCCTGGGAGGCGATGGAGGACAGCGGCACTCCGGCAGATCGCCTCTCCGGCCGGCGGGTGGGCGTCTTCGTCGGGCAATGGCTGCATGATTTCGAGATGCGATTGCTCGCCGATCCCGAAATCACCGATTTCGAGATGACCATCGGCAGCGGGCGTTACACGATCGCCGGCCGCCTCTCGAACCTGCTGAACCTCCAGGGGCCCAGCCTGGTTCTCGACACCGCCTGCGCCTCGTCGCTGACGGCGGTGCATCTGGCAGTGCAGTCGCTGCGGACCGGCGAGTCCGCAATGGCCTTCGCGGGCGGAGTGAACGTCATCCTAAACCCGCATATCACCATCGGGTATTCGCAGGCTCGGATGATGGCGCCGGACGGGCACTGCAAGTTCGGCGACGCCGCTGCGGATGGCTATGTCCGCAGCGAGGGTGCTGGCATGATCCTGCTGAAACGCCTGAGCGACGCGCTGGCGGACGGCGACCGTATCCATGCGATCATCCGGGGCAGCGCGCTCAACAACGACGGCAATTCCAGCGGCAGTTTCGGTCGCCCCAGCCGTTTGGGCCAAGAGGCGTTGATTGCGGCCGCAGTCAAGGATGCCGGTGTCTTTCCCGCAAGCGTCGGCTATGTTGAGGCGCATGGCACCGGGACACGCACCGGCGACCCCGAGGAACTGGCCGCGCTGACGGCGGTACTGGGCCGGGACCGCGCCACGCCGCTTCGGGTCGGCTCGGTCAAGACCAATATCGGTCATACCGAGGGAGCCGCCGGGATCGCCGGGCTGATGAAGGCGGTGCTTGCGGTCAAGACCGGGGAAATCCCTGCTAGTCTGCATTTCCGGACACCTACCCCGGCCTTCGACTGGCCGGCGCATCCGGTCGAGGTCGCCGCCGAGACGACGCGATGGGACACGGCAGAGCGTATCGCGGGCATCAGCGGATTCGGCATCTCCGGGTCGAACGCCCATGTGATCGTCCAGTCCGCGCTTGTCCGCGAGGTCCGCGGGACCGAGGCCACTGTGCGCCACGCCCCCGTATTGCCGGTCTCGGCGGACAGCGAGTCGGCGCTGCGGGCGTTGGCTCTGCGCCACGCCGACCTTCTGGAGAGTCAGGGAGACATCCCGGTGGCGGACTGGTGCGCCGCCGCGGCCGACCGGCGCAGTGCACTCGGCTTTCGCGCCGCATTCCCGGTCGCCGACCGGTTCGCGCTCGTCGCCGCTCTGCGCGCCTTTGGCAATGGCGGCGCCCCGGCGTTATCGGGGCGTGCCCCGGCCCAAGGCGCACCCAGTATCGTGTTCGTGGCGCCGGGTCAGGGTGGCCAATGGGTCGGCATGGCCCGCCACTTCCTGGACCATACGCCCGCGTTCCGCGCCGCCATTACCGAATGCGAAACCGCCCTCGGCGCGCTGGTCGACTGGTCCCTAACCGAACAACTCCGCCTGGACAAGGACGCCGCGGGCTGGAAACTCGACAGAATCGAGGTGATCCAGCCGGTGCTCGCGGCGCTGGCCATCGGTTACGCGCGGCTCTGGATCTCGCTGGGCGTGCGGCCCACCTGCGTGATCGGCCACAGCATGGGTGAGGTCGCGGCGGCGGCGATATCCGGCAGGCTGAGCGTGGCAGACGCAATGCGCGTGGTGGTCAATCGCAGCGCCCTGATGGCGCGGACCAGCGGCCAAGGGGGCATGGCGCTGGTCGAACTCGTCGGCGCGGATCTCGACACGCGCCTGTCTCCCTTCACCGGTCGCTTGTCCGTCGCGGCGTATAACAGCCCCCGCTCCTGCGTGATCTCCGGCGATGCCGGGGCGCTCGACGATCTGCTGGCAGAGCTGGAACGCGACGGGATATTCTGCCGCCGGATTAACGTGGATGTCGCCTCGCACGGCCCGCAGATGGCTGCGCTGGCAGAACCGCTTGACGCCGCGCTGCGCGGGATCGCGCCGGTTGAGGCTGGGTTGCCGATGTTCTCGACGGTCACGGGAGCGGCGGTCGGCGACGTGCCGCTCGATGCTGGTTACTGGACGCGGAACCTGTGCGAACCCGTCCGCTTCGTCGATGCGGTCTCGGCCGCGCTCGACGCTGGCGCCTCCGCTTTTGTCGAGCTTGGCCCGAACCCGGTGCTGATGGCATCGGTCGAACAAATCCTTGCCGGCGCGGGACGGGACCCCGCCCTGGTGGTGAGCGAGCGGCGCGACCGGGCGGCCGACGAGGTGCTGGCCGAGGGCATTGCGCGGCTCTGGGTGTCTGGGGTCAAGGTCGACTGGGCGGCCTATGCGCCGCCTTCCAGCACCGACATCCCGCTGCCGTTCTATCCCTGGCAGCGAGAGCGACACTGGCACGAGGCGGCCGACCTGCGCCCCGGCGGCATGTCGGCACGGGCCCCGCAAATGCCGGAGGCAACGCGCGCCCTGCTGCACGAAATCCGCTGGACAGAGGCCCCGCAGAGCACCGTGCCGGCCTCTCCGGCACCCGGATCCTGGCTCCTGCTCGGAGACCCGCAGGTCTGCACCCCAATCGCGGAAGCGCTGTCCGCCCACGGCGCATCGGCGCGCATCGCCCCGCTGGATGCCGCGCGCGCGGCGATGGGCGACGCGGGGGACACCGCCAGTGTCCTGGTGGTCGCCCCGGACGCGGGCGCGGGCTTCCTGCCGGTTGCCATCGTGAAGGACCTGCGCGACAGCGGCCTGAGCCCCGACAGGCTCGTCTTCGTGACGCGGGGCGCGACTCTGGCTCGCGGCGACGCGCAGCCCGTCGTGGTGGACCAGGCCGCGCTGGTCGGTGCGGCCCGCGTGGTGGCGGAGGAACACCCCGAGCTTGCCATCCGCTTGATCGATGCCGAAGCTGGCCCACTGTCGGCAAACAGCGCCGCGGCGATCGCCGCTCAGGCGCTTGCCGCGGACGCAGAGCAGGAAATCGCGCTGCGTGGCAGCACCGCCCTGGTGCCCCGGATCGGCCCGATGGAGGGGCGCTCCACGCTGCGACCGGGCTTTGCGCTGCGCCCCGATGCCGCCTACCTGGTCACCGGTGGCCTCAGCGCGCTTGGCCTGCGGGCCGCGTCCTGCCTGGTCCGGGCCGGGGCGCGGCATGTCGTGCTGCTGTCACGCCGCCCCCTGCCGCCCCGCGCGGAATGGCGCCAGGCGATGAACGATCCAGAGACAGAGCGTCGGATCTCAGGGATCGTCGCGCTGGAGGCAGCCGGCGCCACAGTGGAAATCGCAACCGCCGACGTTTCGGACGAGACCGCGATGCGCGCTTTGCTGGCAGAGCGGGAGGCAGCCTTGCGCCCGTCAATCGGCGGGCTGGTCCACCTCGCCACCGCCTATGACACCCGGCTGGCTACGGAAATGGATCGGGAGTCCTACGCGCGATCGGTGATGACCAAGCTGGAGGGCGCGAGGACACTGGACCGCCTATTTCCAGAGCTCGACCTGTTTGTCCTCTACTCCTCGACGATGACCTTCGTGCCGCATCAGGGGCTCGCCGGGTACGCGGCGGCCAATTGCGGACTCGACGCGCTGGCCGCTGACCGCCGGGCGCGCGGCCAGCACGCGCTGAGCGTCGCTTGGGGTCCGTGGAACGCGCTGGGGCGCGCGGCGCTCGACCATGTCGCGGACGAGTTCGAGGCGCGA
The DNA here is from genome assembly GCF_002237555.1 of Antarctobacter heliothermus. Classification (NCBI taxonomy): domain Bacteria; kingdom Pseudomonadati; phylum Pseudomonadota; class Alphaproteobacteria; order Rhodobacterales; family Roseobacteraceae; genus Antarctobacter; species Antarctobacter heliothermus. The sequence goes on from NZ_CP022540.1 coordinate 3,516,097, forward strand.
GGCGAGCTGTTTCTCGAACCCGAGGAAGGCGACGCGCTGCTGAGCCATCTGATATTCCGAGAGGTCGGGCCGACCGTCTCGTGCTTCAGGATGGACTGGGCGCGTTTCGCAGAAAGCCGCAGGGGCCGCGCGATGGATCTCTTCGCGGACCTCGTCGCACCCGGAAGCGGGTCGGCGGAGGATGCGACCGAGTTTTCGGCGCTGACCGGACGCCAACGCCGTAAAGCGGCAGAGCGGTTTGTGCCAGAGGCGGTGCGCCAAGTCCTGTCTCTGGGCGCGGGCGAGGTCGATCTCGACCGGCCGCTGGGGCATCTGGGTCTCAACTCGCTGATGGCCATCGAACTGCGCAACGCACTGGAGAAATCCGTCGGGCGGCCGCTGCCCGCGACGCTGGCCTGGAGCTATCCCACCGCCGGCGCGCTGATCGAGTACCTGGCTGCCGACGCAGCGGCCCAACCCGCCGCCCCCCCGGATACGGCCCCCGCCGCCGCCACGCCTGGCGACCTGGCCCAGGATCTGTCGAAAATGGCCGACATGAGCGACGAAGAGGCGCTGGCGGCGCTGATGGGGGGCGACCGATGAGCGGCAAGGACGAACATTCGGGCCGCGTCTCGGCGGTCAAGCTGGCGCTGATGGCCCGCACGGCGCGCGCGCAGGCCGGCCGCGCGCTGGCCGCCGACCCCATCGCCATCGTCGGGATGGGCTGTCGGGTGCCCGGCGGCGCCGACACGCCCGAGAGCTTCTGGTCCTTCTTGCTCGAAGAGCGCAACGTCACGCGGCCGGTTCCGGCCGACCGCTGGGACGCGGCGCGCTGGCATGCCGATGGCCCCGACACGCCCGGCCGCAGCACCGCCAATGCGGCGGCGTTCCTCGACCGGATCGACGGGTTCGACTCCGACTATTTCGGTATCCCAGCGCGCGAGGCCGATCAGATGGACCCCCAGCAGCGGCTGTTTCTCGAAGTGGCGACCGAATCCATTGAGAATGCCGGACTGCGCTTCGAGGACCTGCGCCGCAGCCGCACCGGGGTCTTCGCGGCGAGCTATCACAACGATTATGCACAGATGCTGTATCGCGATCCCGACGCGATGGACCAGCGGACACTGACCGGCACGCTGCACAGCGTTCTGGCGAACCGGGTTTCCTACCTGTTTGACCTGCGCGGCCCCAGCATCTCCATCGATACCGCCTGTTCGGCCTCTCTGGTCGCGGTGCACCAGGCCTGCCAGAGCCTGCGGACCGGCGAATGTGACCTCGCTCTGGCCGGGGGCGTGTCGGTGATGTTGGCGCCCGAACTGATGGTCTCCATGTCGCGATTGGGTTTTCTCGCGCCCGACGGGTGCTGCAAGACCTTCGATGCCAGCGCCGACGGATTCGGTCGCGGCGAAGGTGCCGGGGTGCTGACGTTGAAGCGGTTGTCGGACGCGCTGGCCGACCGTGACAGGGTCTGGGCGGTCATCCGCGGTTCGGCCGTCAACCAGGACGGAGAGTCGACGCTGCTGGCCGCGCCCAACGGGCAGGCGCAGGCGGCGTTGATCCGCGAGGCGGTGACTGCGGCGCAGATCGCGGTCGAGGACCTGGTCTATGTGGAAACCCACGGCACCGGCACCGCGCTTGGCGATCCGATCGAGGTCGGCGCGCTGGCCGAGACGGTGGGTGCCGCCGCGCCAGACCGGCCCGATTGCGTGCTGGGGGCGGTGAAGGCAAATATCGGCCACCTGGAGGCCGCCGCCGGGGTCGTCGGCATGATCAAGGCGGCACTGGTGCTTGCCCACCGGACCGTGCCCGCGCAACCCAACTTCCGCGCGCTGAACCCGCATATCGACCTTTCCGGCACTCGCCTCAAGATCGCCGATGCGCAACGCCCCCTGCCCGCCACCGCCGGTCCCCCGGTGGCCGGGGTCAGTTCCTTCGGGGTCGGCGGCACCAATGCGCATGTGCTGTTGGAGGCCGCGTCGGCGCAAACCGGCAGCTCCCCCGAGGCGGCGACCCGAAAGCCATGGATTCTGCCGCTCTCGGCCCGCTCGCCGGCGGCGCTGGAGGCAACGGCGCGGGATTGGGCGCGACTGCTTGCGGCCTCTGAGCCGCCGCTCGAGGACCTCTGTTTCACCGCTGCGACCCGGCGCAGCCACCATGCGCATCGCCTTGCCGTCACCGGCGCCGACCGCAAGGAGATGGCCGACCGGCTGGCGCAGAAGCTGCAGCAGGGACTGGCGCCTGAATCGCGCGGCAAGCTCTGTCTTGTGTTCTGCGGGCAGGGTCCGCAGCATCCCGGCATGGGGCTGGACCTGATCGAGGCCGAGCCCGGCTTTGCCCGCCATCTGGAGCGCTGCGACACCTTGATCCGCGCCGTTGCCGGGTGGTCTCTGCTGGAGGAACTGGCGACACCGGAGGCGCTGCACCGCACCTCGGTCGCGCAGCCCGCGCTTGTCGCCTTGCAGACCGGGCTGGCCGCGCTTCTGCGGGACTGGGGATATGTTCCGGACGTCGTGATCGGCCATAGCATCGGCGAGGTCGCCGCCTTTGAGGCGGCGGGACTGCTGTCGCTGGACGAGGCGTTGAGGATTGCCTGCCATCGCGGCCGCATCATGCAGGCCGCCGAAGGAACTGGCGGCATGGCCTCGGTTCCGATCGACGCCGCCACCGCGCGGGCGCTGGTGGCGCGCCACGACGGCGCGCTCAGCATCGGGGCGGTCAACGGACCGCGCGACATCGTGCTGTCCGGCGAGACCGGGGCGCTGGACGACGCCTTGGGCGCGCTGGAATCGCAAGGCGTCCAGCACCGCCGCCTGCCCGTCCGCTATGCCTTCCACAGCGACCGGATGGCCGGGTTCGACACGCAGCTGGTCTCGGCCCTTGGGCGGGTGGCGATCGACGGCCCGGCCCGGTCGCGTGTGCTGTCGACCGTCACCGGCGCCGAAGTCGCGCAGCCTGATGCCGGGCATTTCGCGCGCGGCATACGCTCCACCGTGCGCTTCGCCGAGGCCATCGCGGGCGCGGCCGAGGACGGCGCGGGCGTGTTCGTCGAGATCGGCCCGCACCCGGTGCTGGGCGCTTCGATCGCGGCCTGTCTCGAAGAGGCGGGCGGCAGCGCCGGAACCATCCTGCCGACCCTGCGCCGGGGGCAGCCCGCTGCCGCGCGCATGGCCGAGACCGCCGCGCGGCTCTTTGGATCGGGGCGCAACCCGGACTGGCAGGCGCTGCTGCCTGCAGGCGGGCGCGTCACCTCGCTGCCGCGTTACCCGTGGCAACACCGCCGCCACTGGCGCGAGGTTCAGAACGCGGCCACGCCAAGCGACGGGCACGTTACCGGGCACAACACCGGGCACCCCATGCTGGGCAACCGGCTCGACATAGCGGCGCAGGATCTTGTGGTGTTCGAGGGCGGACTTTCCGTGCGGACCGGCTGGCTGGCCGATCACCGGATCTTTGGTCGGGTCCTGATGCCCGGCGCTGCCGCGATGGAACTGCTGGCCGCAGCCGTGCAGACCCTGTCCGGTGCGGCGGCCTGCCTTGTCGATTTCGCCATGCTCGCCCCCCTGCCGATCCCCGAAGCCGCGGAAAGCGGGCTGCGCTGGCAGGTGATCGCTCAGGAACGCGACGGCACCTGGCGGCTGAAGCTGGTCGTTCCCTCCGAAGGCGCGGTCGGGGCGGGACGTGTCATCGCCGAGGCCCGCTCTGCCCCCGCCGAGGCGGTGGAGAGCGCCGCGACGGCAGTTGTGCCGGGACCTGCCGGTTCCGGACACGCCGTTCCGGACACACTCATCGCGGATCGCTTCCGCGAGGGCGGTGCAGAGTTCGGTCCGGCCTTCCGTCTGCTAAGGGACGTCCATGCACGGGACGGCATTGCCACTGGCCGGGTGTACCTGCCGGAGGGGTTGGATCAACAGGCGCATCTGCTGCATCCGGCCGCCCTCGACGCGGGCGTGCAACTAGCCGTTCTGGCTGCGGGCGAAGCGCGCGGCGGCACCTTACTGCCCGTGGGCGCGCAGAGCGTCCGGTTGCCGGGCGCGATGCCCCCAGGCGACCTGACCGCCACGGCGACGCTGAGGGCGCAGCCCGCCGACGGCCCGCTGATCGCGGATGTGGTGTTCGCGGCGGTCGATGGAACGGCCGCCGGGCAGATCACGGGATTGCGTTTGGCAGAGGCCGATGCGCGCGCGCTGGAAAACGCTACCGCGCAGCCCCCCCAGGTCTGCCGCGTGGTCTGGCGGGAACTCGCAAGGGGACAAGAGACCCAAGCGCCGGCATCTTGGCTGGTGATCGCGACCGAAAAGGCGGGCGAGCCGTTGGTTTGCGCCTTGCACGAACGAGGTACCCCGGCGCGGCGGGTCGATCCGGACGCGTCGGACGTCATGCTTGCAAAGGCGGTGGAAGAAACCACAGTTGTCGAAGGTCCGTGCCAGGTTCTCGAACTGCCGTGGACCGGGACGGATGGCGATCCCGAACAGGCCGTCGCCGCCGCGCTGCGACGGTTGCAGGTCTTTGTTTCCCACCCGTCGCCGCGCCTACGCCTTGCCCTCGCGACCCGAGGTGCCTGCGCCACCGGGGCGGAAACCGGGGGCGCGCGCATCTCCTGCGCCGAGGCGGCGTTGCAGGCGTTCTATGCCACCGCTTCGACAGAACATCCGGAATTGGGCATCAACCTCATCGACCTCGACCCCTCCGGCGAGATCGCGCCGAGACAACTGGCCGACGATCTTGCAGAGTGCCTGAGCCATGTCGGTCCGGCCCGCATCGCCTTGCGCGGCAAGGCGCGGCTCACCCCGGTGCTCGAGCCCGTGTCCCGCGACGCACCGCCCGGCCCGCGCGCGCTGCTTCGCGCGCCCGACGGCGGGATCGACGGGTTGTCGCTCGCGGCTAACGCCCCGCGCGCCCTGGCACCAGGCGAGGTGCGGGTCGCGGTGCGGGCAGCCGGGCTGAACTTCCGCGACGTGCTCTCTACGATGGGAATGCTGCCCGGCAAGCTGCCGCCGCTTGGTGTCGAGATGGCGGGCGAAGTGATCGAGACCACCGGCGATGCCGGTGGCCTGACCCCCGGAGACCGCGTGTTCGGCTATGCGCCCGGCGCCCTGGCCGAAGAGGTCATCGCACGGGTCGACATGCTCAAGCGGACGCCCGAGGGCATCTCGGACCCGATTGCGGCCGGCCTGACAGTGATTTTCGGGACGGCGCTTTATGGGTTGGACGATCTCGCCGGCCTGCGGGCGGGCGAGCGGGTGCTGATCCATGCCGGAACCGGCGGGGTCGGCATGGCCGCGATCCAGATCGCGCTGGCCCGTGGCGCCGAGGTCTACGCCACCGCTGGCACCGAGGGAAAGCGCGCGCTGCTGCGGGATATGGGGGTCGCGCGCGCGATGGATTCGCGGTCGACAGATTTCGAGTCCGGGATAGCCGAGGCGACCGGCGGCAAGGGAGTCGACGTGGTGCTGAACGCGCTGGCAGGGGAATTCATCCCGGCCAGCGTGCGATGCCTGTCGGCCACCGGCCGCTTCCTCGAACTGGGCAAACGCGACCTGATGCGTCCCGAAGATTTCGCCGCGTTGCGGCCCGACGCCACTTATCACGTCTACGACCTGGGACAGAGCACAGAACGGGACCCCGCGCTGATGTCCGGGCTTCTGGACAAGCTGCTGAACGGGCTGGCGGATGGCAGTCTGCACCCCGTGCCGACCAGGGCGTTCGGGCTGGATCGCAGCGGCGAGGCGATGCGCTTTATGGCCGCGGCGCAACATGTCGGAAAGATCGTGATCGGCATGCCGCCGCGTACGGCAGACGGGCTGCGGTCCGACGCCACTTACTGGATCACCGGCGGCCTTGGCGGGCTGGGCCTTTGCACGGCGCGTTGGCTGGCTGGGCGCGGGGCGCGGCATATCCTGTTGACCGGGCGTACGCCGCCCGGCGCGGCGGCCCGCGAGGCGATGGCCGAAATCGAAGCGATGGGGGTGAGCCTGCGAACGCTCCGCGCCGATGCGGGCGACGCGGCGGATACCGCGCGGGTGCTGGCCGAGACCGCGGAAACCATGCCGCCGCTGCGCGGAATCGTTCATGCGGCTGGGGCGCTGCGGGACGGGCCGGTCTCCACCCGGACGCCGGAGGACGTCGCGGCAGTGTTGGGGGGTAAGCTGGGTGGCGCGCTGACGCTCGACCGGTTGACCCGCGACCTGCCGCTAGATTTCTTCATTCTCTATTCCGCCGCCGCAAGCTTCCTCGGCGCACCGGGGCAGACTCTTTATACTGCGGCCAATGCCGGTCTCGACGCGCTGGCCCTGTCGCGCCACCGCGAGGGGCTGCCGGCGCTGTCCGTCGCCTGGGGCCGCTGGTCAGACGTGGGCATGGCGGCCCGGCTGGCGGAGGCGGGAAACGACGGGTGGCAGCGGCGCGGGTTGGGGGCAATCACGCCGGAGACCGGCTTTGCCCCGGTCGAAAACCTGCTCGCATCAGGGACGCCCGCCGCACTGGTGGCGGCTGTGGACTGGACCCGGCTGGTCGCCACAGCACCTGATGGGTTCGACACCGCCCCGCTTGCGGACCTGAACAGCGCCGCAGGCGCCACGGGGCCCGCAGAGACCCCGCGCCGCGCCGATCTGCGCGACCGGCTGGCCGGGCTTGCGTCGGACGACGCGGTCCGGACGCTGGGCGGTGCCATCTCGGACGCGGCCATCGACATTATCGGGCTGGCGCCGGGGGCAGAGATCGCGCTGGACCGCCCGATGAAGGAACTGGGGCTCGATTCGCTCATGGCGGTTGAACTGCGCAACGCGCTGGCGCGGCAAACGGCGCTCGACCTGTCGGCCACGTTGCTGTTCGATTACCCGACCTTGGCCCTGCTAACCGCCCACCTTGCCAAGCGGCTGGGGCTAGAGCTTGCGGCCGAAGGCGCCGGTGACGATGGCACGGACGATACCGACAACCTGTCAGGGGCCGATATTGAAGCCCTGCTGGAGGCCGAGTTGGCCTTGTCGGACCAGTACCGCAACGATACGCAAGGGGGACGCTCATGACAGCCGCAACGGACCAGATGAAGCGCGCCCTGCACGAGATCCGCCGCCTGCGCGGCGCGTTGGATCAGGCGACGCTGGACCGGGCGGAACGCAGCGCCATCGCCATCGTGGGCACCGGCCTGCGCCTGCCCGGCGGCATCTCCTCCCTGCCCCAACTGGAAGAAGCGTTGCGGGACGGCCGCAACCTGGTCACACCCGTACCGCCCGCGCGCTGGAACGGCGGTGACCTGCCGGGCGACATGACCAGCGCAGCGGGCTATGGTGCCTTCATCGAGGATGTCGACCTGTTCGATCCGGAGTTCTTCGGCATCTCGGGCGCCGAGGCCGCCAGCATGGACCCGCAGCAGCGCCTGCTGCTGGAAACCGGCTGGGAGGCGCTGGAGGATGCGGGCCACGCTCCCGACAGCTTTGCCGAGCGCGCGTTGGGCATCTTTATCGGCATGGCGAACAGCGATTACGGTCGGATGATGCTGTCCGACATCCCGGCGATCGATCCCTATTTCACCTCCGGGTCGTCCTTCTCGGTCGCGGCGGGGCGCCTGTCCTATTTCCTGGGCACGACCGGCCCGGCGATCACGGTGGACACGGCATGTTCGTCGTCGCTGGTCGCGCTGCACCTGGCGCGCCGGGCGCTGGTGGCGGGGGAATGCGACGTTGCGCTGGCCGGCGGCGTCAACCTGATGCTGTCGCCCGAGGTGCATGTGAATTTCGATCGCGCCGGGATGCTGGCGGGCGACGGGCGCTGCAAAACCTTCGACGCCGCCGCCGACGGCTATGTGCGCGGCGAAGGCTGCGTGGTGCTGGCGCTGCGCCGACTGGAGGACGCGCAGGCGGACGGCGACCGCATCCTGGCGGTGATCCGCGGAAGCGCGGTCAACCAGGACGGGCGCAGCAACGGTCTGACCGCGCCGAACGGGCGCGCGCAGGAGGTGCTGATCCGCGCCGCTCTGGAAGACGCGGGGCTGACACCCGGCGATGTCGGCTATGTCGAGGCGCACGGCACCGGCACCAGCCTCGGCGACCCGATCGAGATGGAAGCGCTAGGCCGGGCCTACGCGCGCGACCGGGCCGACGCGCCACCGCTTGTAGTGGGGTCGGTGAAGACCAATCTCGGCCATCTCGAATCCGCGGCGGGGGCGGCGGGCGTGCTCAAGACGCTGGTCGCGCTGCGCTCGGGCCGGATTCCGGCGCATCTGAACTTCGATACGCCCAACCCGTATATCGGCTGGCAGAACCTGCGGGTCCGCATCCCGACCGAAACGGAGGCCTGGCCCGACGGAACCGGTCGCTTTGCCGGGGTCAGTTCCTTTGGCTTCAGCGGTACCAATGCACACCTGATCCTCGGCCCGGCACCAGAGGCCCCGCGCGAGACGACTCCGGGCCTGCCGTGGCACCTGTTCACGATGTCGGCCAAAAGCGACGGGGCCCTGCAGGTGCTGGGCGGCAACATGGCAGAGGCGATGGCGGAGAGCGCGGAGGGCATCGCCGACATCTGCCACACCGTCAATGCGGGCCGGGCGCGGATGCCCTACCGGCTGTCCGTCGCCGTGCGTGACCGCGCGGAGCTGGCGCAGACGTTACGGGGCTTCGGCTCTGGCTTGGCCGATCCGGCGATCGCCACCGGCCTGGCCCAACCCGGTCAAAGGCCGAAGATCGGGTTTCTTTTCACCGGCCAAGGAGCGCAGCATCCCGGCATGGGGCGCGCGCTTTATGAGACACAGCCGGTCTACCGGCGCGCGATCGACGCCTGCGCCGAGGCGCTGGGGAACACCGTTCCAGGCGGACTGGTCGCCGCCCTGCACGACACCGGGGACGAATCGCGGATCCGGGCGCCGGGCATCGCCCAGCCGGCGCTTTTTGCGCTGGAATACGCGCTGGCGCGGCTGTGGATGTCGTTCGGGCTGAAACCAGACGCGGTCTGCGGTCACAGTCTTGGCGAATTCGCCGCCGCGACAATTGCCGGAATGATGCCGCTGGAGGATGCGCTGATGCTGGTGGCAGAACGCGGCCGGCTGACGGCGCAGGTCGCGGCCGAGGGCATGATGGCCGGCGTCTTTGCCCCGCGCGACGCGATCCAGCCGCTGCTGGACGACGTGGCGGGGGTCGGCATCGCCGCTTACAATACGCCGCGCAACCACGTGCTCAGCGGGCCAGAGCCGGCGCTGCGCCCGGTGCTCGACCGGCTAACGGCGCAGGGTTTCCGGGTGGAGCCGCTGCACATCGCCTTCGCGGCGCATTGCCCGCTGGTCGACCCGGTGCTGGAACAGTTCCGCGCTGCAGCGGGCCGGGTACGCCACACCGCGCCGCGCATCCCGCTAGTCTCCAACCTGACCGGCGATTTCGTGCCTGATGATGGCGTCGTGCCGGACCATTGGGCCAACCACCTGCGCCAGCCGGTGCGGTTCGCCGACGGCGTGGCGACCCTGCTGGAGGCCGGGATCACCCATTTCGTCGAGATCGGACCGCATCCCGTCCTGTCGGGAATGGCCGCCGAATGCGCCGAGCTTTCGGGCGTCGACCGGCCGCTGCACTTCCTCGCCTCGCTGCGCCGCAATGGCGAGGACGGGCGCGATCTTTGCGAAAGCCTCGGGCAGCTCTTTGTCGATGGCGCGGCGGTGAACCCGGATGCTCTGCAGACCCCGGGCACGGCCCGCCGGGTCGCCCTGCCGACCTATCCGTTCGAACGGGCGCGCCACTGGCATCCCAGCGCCCGCCCCGGCGCGGCAAGGATGCGGCAGGACCCGGAAAACCGCTGGGCCCGGTTCGGCGCGCGGCTGTCGCGGGAATGCGAACGCGGGCCGCTGGGCTTCGATGCGGCCGCCTGCCCCGGTGCCTGGACGGCGCTGGCCGATTTGACGCGGGCACGGATCGTGTCTCTGTTGCGCGACGCCGGCCTGTTCGGGGCCGAGGCCGACAGCGCCACGGTTCCCAAGGTCGTGGCGGAGCTGGGCGCCCTGCCCGACTTCGCGCCGCTGGTCGAACGCTGGCTGCTTGACCTCGCCGCCACCGGCACCTTGCGGCGCGACGGCGCGCGGTTCTCCGTGCCGGACGGCTTGGCCGATCCCGACCTGTCCGGCGCGCTGGCCCGCGCCGAGGCCGCACTGTCGGGCAATGCCCCGCTGATGGACTATGTGCGCCACTGTACCCGGATCGTCGGCGCGGTGATCCGTGGCGAGGTCAGCCCGCTGGAGACGCTGTTTCCCGATGGCGATTTTGCGCTCGCCCTTGGGCTTTACGAAGGCTCCGCGACGATGCGCTACATGAACGGCCTTGCGGCGGCGGCGGTCGAAGCCATCGCCGACAGTGCCGGCCCGGAATTGCGTGTGATCGAGGCCGGAGCGGGCACCGGCGGCACCACGGCGGCGGTGCTGGAGGCGCTGGCCGGGCGGTCGGTGCAGTATGTCTTTACCGATGTGTCGGACCTGTTCCTCGACCGGGCGCAGGCGCGGTTCAGCGACCGCGAGGGCATGGCGTTCGCGCGCCTCGACCTTGAAACTGCCCCGGCGGAGCAGGGCTTTGCGCGCGGCAGCTTTGACCTCGTTCTGGCATCGAATGCGGTGCATGCGGTGCGCAACCTGCCCGAGACCCTCGGCCATCTACGCGGCCTTCTGCGGCCCGGCGGAGTATTGGTCCTGATCGAATCCACCGAGCATTTCACCTATTTCAACATTACCACCGGCCTGATCGAAGGCTGGCGGCACGCCGAGGACACGCTGCGCAGCGACGACCTGGCCCTGATCGACGCGCCGACATGGACCGACGCGCTTACCGAGGCCGGGTTCGACAAGGCCGAGTCCTGGCCCCGCGCGGGCACCGCCGCCGACACGGTCGGTCAGCACCTGATCGTGGCGCGCGCGCCGCTGGCTGGGGTCCCGCAAGACGAGACCGCGACGACCAAGGTTCCCGCCTTCCAGGCCACCGCGCCGCAGGCAACGGATCCTGCGCTGGACGCGGCGATGGAGCGGATCGCCGGGGCGCTTCCGCGCGAACGTGCCCGCGCCATATCCGAGCTTGTGCGCATCCGGGTGATGCGCCTGCTGCGCCGCAATGCCGACCAGCCCCCGCTGGATCACGAGCGCCTGCTTGACCTCGGGCTCGACTCGCTGATGGCGGTGCAGTTGCGCAACACACTGGCGCAGGATCTTGGGCTGACGGAGGGGCTGCCGGCGACGCTGGTTTTCGATCACCCGACGATCATTGCGCTTGCGGCCTATCTCGATTCCATGTCGGCCCCGTCCGACGAGACCACGAAGGACAGCCTGCCGCCCCCGACACCGCGAGCCAACGGTCCGGTGGACGCCGGACGCGCGAAGGAAATCGAGGCGATGAGCGAGGAAGAAGTCGAAGCCTTGCTGCTGGAGCGGCTGAAACAATGAACACGCCCGACCCTGCCCTTGCCGCGAAACAAACGGAGCTCTCGCCGCTAAAACGCGCGCTGATCGCGCTGGAGGCGGCGGAGTCGCGGATCGCCGCGCTGGAACAGGCCGCAAAGGCGCCCATCGCCTTGGTCGGGATCGGTTGCCGGGTGCCGGGGGCAGACGGTCCCGACGCGTTCTGGCACCTGCTGGACAACGGCTGCGACGCCACCGGTCCGGTGCCCGAAAACCGCTGGGATCACGACAGTCTCTTTGATCCGGACCCGGACAGCGAGGGCCGTATCTCCACCCGCCGGGGCGGCTTCATCGACCATGTTGATGCCTTCGACGCGGGCCTGTTCGGCATTTCCCGTCGCGAGGCGCGTGGCATGGACCCGCAGCAACGGCTGTTCCTGCAGACTGCGTGGGAAGCGCTTGAACATGCCGGGATCGCGCCGGATTCGTTGAGCGGCTCGCCTACGGGGGTGTTCTGCGGCGCAACCGGGTCCGACTATACCTATCTGCAGGTGGCGGCGCGCGATCCCGCGCTTCTCGACACGCATTTCGCCTCGGGCATCGCGCACAGCGTGATCTCTGGGCGGCTGTCCTACCTGCTGGGCCTATGCGGACCCAGCGTCACAATCGACACCGCATGTTCATCGTCGCTGGTGGCGGTGCATCAGGCGATGCAGTCGCTACGGCGCGGCGAGACGCGGTTGGCCATTGCGGGCGGCGTCAGCTTGATGCTGTCGCCCGAGATCTTCATCGCGCTGTCGCGGGCGCACATGCTGGCACCGGACGGGCGCTGCAAGGCCTTCGACGCCAGCGCCGACGGGTTCGCGCGGGCAGAGGGCTGCGGCGCGGTGGTGCTGAAGACGCTGGCCGCCGCGCAGGCAGATGGCGACCGGGTGATCGCCGTGCTTCGCGGCAGCGCGGTGAACCAGGACGGCCCGTCCAGCGGGCTGACCGCGCCCAGCGGACCCGCGCAGGAATCGGTGATCCGCGCCGCGCTGGCCGATGCCGGGATCGGACCCGCCGATCTGGGCTACCTAGAGGCGCATGGCACCGGCACCAATCTGGGCGATCCGCAGGAAATGCGCGCGCTCGGAAACGTGTTCGCGGGCCGCCAGTCGCCGCTGGTCGTTGGCTCCGTCAAGACCAATCTCGGCCATCTCGAAGGCGCCGCCGGTGTGACCGGCCTGATCAAGTTGGTCCTGATGCTACGCGCCCGCCGGATCCCGCGTCACCTGCATTTCCACACCCCCAGCCCCCATATTCCGTGGGCGGCCCTGCCGGTTCGCGTGCCCACCGCGACGGAAGCTTGGGAGCCGGTCAACGAACGCCGCATCGGGTCGGTCAGCGCCTTCGGTTTCAGCGGCACCAACGCGCATGTGGTGGTAGAAGAGGCCCCGCCCCCCGCTCCGGCCCGCGCGCCAGGGGAGGAACCGGGCGTCGTCGGATTGTCCGCGGCCAGCGCAGAGTCGCTGCGCCGGCTCGCCGCGCTTCATGCCGAACGCCTGGCACAGGGCGAGACGCCCGCGCTGGCCGATCTGTGCCGGACCGCCAACTCCGGGCGCGCGCAGCTTGCCTACCGCGCCACTGTGAACGGCGCGTCGGCGGGCGACCTGCGGGCACCGTTGGAGACGCTCGCCTCGGGCGGCGGAGCGGTCGCCGGTCCGATCCGACAGACCCCGCAGATCGCTTTCCTGTTCACCGGGCAAGGCGCGCAATTCGCGGGGATGGGCCGTGACCTGTACGACCGGGCGCCGGTGGTGCGCGACATCCTCGACCGCGCCGCCGCGCGGCTGGACCCACAGCTTGATGCGCCGTTGCTCGACGTTGTGTTCGGCGCGCAGGGCACAGAGGGTCTGCTGGACCAGACCCGTTTTACCCAGCCCGCGCTCTTCGCCCTCGAATACGCGCTGGCACAGCTCTGGTCGTCGTGGGGTGTCCGGCCGGACATGGTGATCGGCCACTCGGTCGGGGAATTCGCCGCCGCCTGTATGGCCGGTGTGATGGGGTTCGAGGACGCACTCGACCTGGTGGCAGAACGGGGTCGCCTGATGGATGCCTTGCCCGAGGGCGGCGGGATGCTGTCGGTCGCCGCGCCGGAAACCGCGCTGGGCGGGATGCTGCAAGGCGGATTGGACATCGCCGCGGTGAACGCGCCAGAACAAACCGTCGTCTCGGGTCCGCTGGACGCGCTGGACAGGCTGGCCGCCGCGCTGACCGCCGAGGGCATCGACAGCCGCAGCCTGCCGGTGTCGCACGCCTTCCATTCAGGCCTTGTCGATCCCGCGCTGGATGCGTTCGAGGCGGTCGCGAAGCGCGTGTCCTACGGTCGGCCCGACCTGCGCCTGATCTCCAACCTCACGGGCAAGACCGTCGACGCGGAGACGATCGGCACGCCCGGCTACTGGCGGCGTCACATGCGCGATGCGGTGCGGTTCGCCGACGGCGCGGCAGAGCTTGCGCGGCTGGGGGCCACGGCCTTCGTCGAGATCGGCCCGCAACCCGTGCTGACGGCGTTGACGCGCGAGACTCTGGACGGCGGAGACATGCCAGAGGGGGCGACGTTTGCTGCATCAATGCGTCGCGGACGCGGCGAATGGGGACAGATGCAGGACGCCCTCGGGGCGCTCTGGACCGCCGGAGTGCCGGTCGACTGGCAGGCGCTCGAAAAGCTGCGCGGCGGGCGCGTTGTCGGCCTGCCGACCTATCCCTTCGTCCGCGACTCCCACTGGATCTCGCCGCGCGCGGAACTGCCCGGGACCGGGGCCGCCCCCGGCGGGTTGCTGGGCCAAGCCGTGCCGCTGGCGCTGGACGAGGCGCAGATTTGGCAAGGTGCCGCTGCGGCCGACGCGCCCGGCTGGGTATCGGATCACGTTGTGAACGGCGCGGTGATCCTGCCCGGCGCGGCGCTGATCTCGATGATGGCCGCGGCGCAGGGGGCGGACGGACGCGCCGCGCTGGAGGACATCCTGTTCGAAGCGCCGCTGACCCTGCCCGGGGACGGAACTGCCCTGTCCTTGCAGACCGTCGCCCGGGGCGGAGAGCTGACCGTGCACAGCCGCATGGGCGACAGCGGCGACTGGCAGCGTCACGCCTCTGCCCGTGTGGCAGAACAAGACGCATTGCCCGCATCACCAGCGCCAGAGTGTGACCAATCCGTCGATCCGGCCGAACTCTACGAGGAGTGGCAGGCGCAGGGCATCGCGCTTGGCCCGGCCTTCCGGGTGATCGAGACGCTCACTGTCACCGGCGACGAGGTGGTCGGGACGATTGCACTTCCCGATGACGTCGCGCACGACCCGGCGCTGCCGATCCATCCGTTGCTGCTGGATGGTTGCCTGCAACTGATCGGCGCATCCCCGGCCGCGCGTGCGGCGGGCGCGTTCCTGCCCTTCGCCGCCGACCGCTTCGCCCTTGGTGGCAAGCCGGACCGCAGCCTGACGGTGCAGGTCAATGTGCAGTCTGCGGGCGGCGATGGACTGGTCGCTGAGATCCGGGCAAGAACGGAAGACGGACAGCCCGTCCTCGCGCTGACCGGACTCCGGCTGCGTCGGCTGGCGGCACCGAGCGCGCTGACCGCCGGGGGGACGCCCCTGTCGGACGCGCTCTACGCGTTGAACTGGGTGGCGCACGGCGACCTCCCCTCACCTGATGCGCTTGTCGCCGGGGCAGCCGCGCGGGCCGAAGATCTCGCCAGCAGGGCCGAACTAGACAAGTACGACATATTCGCAGAGGCGATGGACGCGGCCTGTATCCCCATCGTGCGTAGGACCTTTGACGCGCTGGGATGGAGGCCCGAACCCGGCAGCACCGTCGCGGAACAGGCCCTTGCGGACCGGTTGGGCATTGTCGAGGACCACCGCCGCCTGTTCTCGCGCCTGCTGGACATATTGGCCGAGGCGGGCGATCTGGACCGCGCGGGCGAGATCTGGCATGTGCGGCGCCGGCTGGCCCCGGCCGAAGATCCGGCCGACCTGCGCGAAATCGCGCCCGCCGCCGCCCTGCCAGAGGTAGAGATGCTGCTGCGCGCGGGTGCGGGCCTTGCCGATGCGCTGTGCGGGCGGACCGACCCGCTGGAGCTGCTGTTTCCCGGCGGCGACACGAGCAGCGCTGAGAAGCTTTACGGCGAGGTCCCGACATCGGTCTATTTCAATAGTCTGATCGCCGAGATCCTGTCTGGAATGGTGGATGTCGGGCGGCCCTTGCGGATTCTGGAAATCGGCGGCGGCACCGGCGGCACCACGGCGCGGGTGATCGAGCGTTTGCCCCCCGGAACCCGCTATGTGTTCACCGATATTGGCCCCAGTTTTGTCGAACGTGCGCGAGACCGTTTTGGCCACCGCGAGGGCATGGACTTTCAGGTGCTGGACCTCGAACGGGAGCTTGTCGATCAAGGGCTCGACCCACACTCCTTCGACGTGGTGATCGGGGCCAACGTGGTGCACGCCACGAGCGACCTTGCCGCGACGCTGGCGCGTGTGCGGCGTGTCATCGCGTCCGGCGGGCGGCTGGTGATACTTGAGGTTACGTCGCCCCGGCGGTGGTTCGACCTGACGGTCGGTCTGACCTCCGGTTGGTGGGCCTATTCCGACACTGACCTGCGCCGCGACGGCCCCTTGCTGGACCGGAAGGGCTGGCTGGACCTGCTGCGTCAAGCCGGGTTCACCGCGCCCGAGGCGTTGGACGGCGATCCCGACCTGCCCGGCAGCCGCGGGCGGCAGGCGGTGCTGGTCGCTGGTGCCCGCGACGGGCGGCAGGACCGCTGGCTGATCCTGCCAGACACCGACACGCTGGCGCCGCGCCTCTCGGCGGCGCTGGTTTCCGCCGGGGCGCGGGCCGAGGTGCTGGACCCCGACTGCGACCTTCGAACCGAATTGCGGCGCATGGCCGAGGCGGGAGAGGCCCCGGACCGGCTCGTGGTCCTCGGCGGGGCACGGCGGCAGTCGCCAAGCGATCGAACCGCAGCGGCGCTGGAGGTGATTCAGGCCGTGGCCGAGGCCGCGCCGGACGCGCGTCTGACCCTGATCACGCGCGGCGCGGAACGGCTGGACCGCCTGACCGACACCCCGCGCGAAGAAGAGGCGGCGGTGGCCGGTCTTGCCCGCAGCGCGGCGCTGGAACTGCCCGGCCAGGAGTTTCGGCGCATCGACATCGAACCGGGATCGGACGATCCCGAGGGCCTGGCCGCCGCCCTGCTCGACACTGCCGACGAGCCGGAACTGGCGCTGCGCGGCCAGGACCGGCTCGTGGCCCGCCTGTCGCCCTGGGCACTGCCCGCGGCACAGGACCGGGCGTCGGAAAGCTGGCAGCTGGTGAACACAGATCCCGGTACACTGGAGGGGCTGGACCGCGCGGCCCTGACGCGGCGCGCGCCCGGTCCCGGCGAGATCGAGATCGCGGTCGAGGTCGCCGGGTTGAACTTCCGCGACGTGCTGAACGCGCTTGGCGAATATCCGGGGGCCCCGCCTTTAGGCGGCGAATGCGCCGGACGTGTCGTGGCCGTGGGGCCGGGCGTGCAGGATTTCGCGGCGGGCGACGCGGTGGTCGGCATGTCGCCGGGGACGCTGGCCACGCACCTGACGCTTCCAGCCGCGCTGGCGGCGCCGCTGCCCGACGGCTTTGACATGATCGACGGGGCAGCCTTTGCCATTCCCTTCGTCACCGCCGATTACTGCCTGCACGAGGTCGGCGGCCTTCAAGCGGGCGAGCGTGTGCTGATCCACGCCGCGGCGGGCGGGGTCGGGATGGCCGCCTTGCAGATCGCGCTGGCGGCCGGAGCCGAGGTCTATGCCACCGCCGGCAGCGACGAGAAGCGCGCGCTGGTGAAGGCGCTCGGGGCTGTCCGCGTGATGGATTCCCGAACTCCCGGCTTCCGCGACGAGATATTGGAGGTCACCGGCGGGCTTGGCGTCGACCTTGTGCTGAACTCGCTGTCCGGCGAGATGGCGGAAGCCAGCCTGAGAGCGCTGGCCAGCGGCGGCCGCATGGTCGAACTGGGCGTGCGCGACCTGCTCGACGCGGCGACCCTGAACGGGATTGCGCCCGGCATCCGATACACCCCGGTCAACTGGGGCGACATCGCCGACAACGACCCCGAGCGCATCGGCGTGATCCTCCGCCGGGTGCTTGGCGACCTCGATACCGGCAAGCTGACCCCACTGCCGCGCCAGTGCTTTGCAATGGAGAATGTCGAAGAGGCGTTCCGCCTGATGTCGCGCGGCGAGCATGTGGGCAAGATCGTCCTCACGCTGTCCGAACAGCCGGTGCAGGTTCGCCGGTCGGGCACCTACCTCGTGACCGGCGGGCTGTCCGGGCTGGGGCTGGACACGCTCCAACGGCTGGCCGAGGACGGTGCGGGACGCATCGTCGCCACCGGACGCCGCTCGCCATCAGACGAGGTGCAGGCACGGCTGGACGGGCTGCGCGCCGGGGGCGTCCGCATCGATACGCGGATCGTCGACGTGGCGGACCCAGAGGGCATGGAGGCACTTGTTTCCGACATACGGCGGGAGGGACCGCCGCTGCGCGGTGTCGTTCATGCGGCGGGCACATTGTCAGATGCCGGGCTGATGTCGCAGGACTGCAAGACGATCAAGGCAGTGATGGCCGCGAAGGTCCGCGGCACCCAGCTGCTGGAGCGGCTGACCCGCTCCGACCCGCTGGACCTGTTCTGTGCGTTCTCGTCTCTGGCCTCGGTCCTCGGCGCCCCGGCGCAGGCCAACCACGCCGCCGCAAACGCGGCGCTGAACGCGCTGATGCGCCGCCGCGCGGCCAACGGATTGCCCGGCCTGGCCATCGCCTGGGGGCCGTGGAGCGGCATCGGTGCCGCCGCCGACCCCGCCACAATCGCGCGCCTTTCGGAACAGGGGATCCGGGCGCTGTCGCCCGCCGAGGGACGCGCGGCCTGCGCCGCGCTCATGCGCGACGCCAGTGGCGCGGTGGCCGTGGCTCCAATTGACTGGGAGCGGCTTGCGCAATGGCGCGGCGGCACGCCGAACCCGGTCCTGCCCGCGGCGGCCCGGTTGGTTCCAGAGGCGAAGATGTCCGCGCCCACGTCGAACCCGAAGACCCGGCAAGAGGCGGACGACCTTCTACAGCGGCTGGCAGACGCGGCGCCGGAACGCAAGCGCAGGGTTCTGGACGCATTCCTGGAGGACACGCTGCGCGAGTCCTTCGCCCTGCCGGAAGGCCGCAGATTAGATCCTGCAACGCCATTCGGCGAACTGGGGCTCGACTCGTTGCTGGCGATCGAGTTGCGCAACCGGATCGGCAAGGCGCTGGGGCGGCGCTTGCCCGCGACGCTGCTGTTCGAAAACCCGTCGCTGGCCGAACTGGGCACCGCGCTCATGGCGGAGCTGGGGCTGGACGATCAGCCCGCGCCGCCCGCGCAGGACAAGGCGGCACCGGCGGACCTATTCGAAGGTCTGGACGACATGAGCGACGACGAACTGGAAAGCCTGTTGGGGCTGGACGGCAACCCGAACGACGAGGCAGAAGCATGAGCAGTTTTCTCGAACGGATCAGGGGGCTGTCGCAGAAACAGCTGGCGGTGCTGGCGCTGCGGATGAACACCGAGCTGGAACAGGCGGCAGCGCGACGCATGGCGCCAGTGGCGGTTGTGGGGATCGGCTGCCGCTTTCCCGGCGGCGTGACCGGGCCGGATGCCTATTGGCGCTTCCTGATGGAGGGGCGCGAGGCCATCGGCGAAGTCCCCGGAGAGCGCTGGGACAGAGATGCTTGGTTCGATCCCGACACCGGCGCACCGGGCAAGATCTCGGTCAATCTCGGCGGGTTTCTCGATGACGTGGCCGGGTTCGACGCCGAGCATTTCGGCATATCCCCGCGCGAAGCGGCAACGATGGACCCGCAGCAGCGGCTGCTGCTGGAAACCGCGTGGGAGACGCTGGAACATGGCGGGATCGACCCATCCAGCCTGTCCGGCAGCGCCACGGGGGTCTTTGTCGGGGTCTGCAACGGCGACCATTTCCAGCGGGTCTTGAAACGCGGGGCCGAACAGATCGACGCCTATGTCGCCTCGGGCAACGCGCCCAGCGTCGCGGCGGGGCGGATTTCCTATGTGCTAGGGCTGGCGGGACCGGCGCTATCGGTGGACACGGCCTGTTCGTCCTCGCTGGTGGCGATGCACCAGGCGATCCTGTCCCTACGGACGGAAACCTGCGACTTGGCGCTGGCGGGTGGTGTCAACGTGATCTGCGAACCGGACACGATGGTTTCACTGTCGAAGGCGGGCATGCTGGCGCCGGATGGCCGCTGCAAGGCCTTCGACGCCGCCGCCGACGGCTTTGCACGGGGAGAGGGCTGCGGGCTGGTCGCTCTAAAGCGCCTCGACGACGCGCTGCGCGACAATGACGAGATCCACGCCGTCATCCGGGGCAGCGCGCTGAACCATGACGGGCGCAGCGCCGGGCTGACCGTGCCCAGCCGCCACGCCCAGGAAAAGCTGATCGCCGCGGCGCTGGCCGATGCCGGGATCGCGCCCGAGGATGTGGGCTATGTCGAGGCGCATGGCACCGGGACCAAGCTGGGCGACCCGATCGAGATCCGCGCCCTGGCCGCGGCGCTGACCCGCGGGCGACCCTCTGACCGGCCGCTGGTCGTCGGCTCCGCCAAGACCAATTTCGGACATCTCGAAAGCGCCGCCGGCATCGCCGGGACGATCAAGACTGTGCTGGCGCTCAAACACGGGCACATTCCGCGGCATCTGCACTTTCACAGCGGCAATCCGGAGGTCGACTGGGACCGGACCGGCATCGAGATTGCCGCCACGGCGCGCGACTGGCCGGACTGGGCGACGCGGCGCATTGCCGGTGTCAGTTCGTTCGGCTTCAGTGGAACCAACGCGCATCTGGTCCTCGAAGCACCGCCCGCCATGAAACCACAGGTCACGCCCGAGCGGGCGCGCTGCCTGCCGGTCTCGGCCCGCACTGAAACCGCACTCAGGGAACAAGCCGGGCGGCTGGCATCCGCGCTGCAGGGCAAGACCGTCGATCTCGCCGCGGTGGCCGCCACCCTGGCGACCGGGCGCGCCGCCCTGCCGGAGCGTCTGGCGGTGGTGGCGGAGTCCACCGAGAACGCCGCCGAGGTACTCCGGGCCGTCGCGGAGGGCCGCGCGGACGATCGGGCGCAACGCGGCCAAGTGGAACCGGGCGAAGCGAACGGTGTCGTCTTCCTCTGTACCGGTCAGGGCGTGCAATATCCCGGCATGGCGCGATCCCTATTCGACAGCGAGAAGGTGTTTCGCGACATCATCGAGCGCTGCGACGCCGCGCTTGGCCCGCAGGATGGCGGTCTGCGGCTGATCGACGTGATGCACGGCACAGCCGGCGCGCCGGACTTGCTGCACCGCACCGAATGGACCCAGCCCGCGCTTTACGCGGTCGAATGCGGGCTGGCCGCGCTCTGGCGGTCCTGGGGGGTGGAGCCGGCGGCGGTGATCGGCCACTCGGCCGGGGAACTGGCGGCGGCCAGCATTGCCGGTGTCTTCGCATTGGAGGACGGCCTGACCCTGGCTGCGCGCCGGGGGCAACTGCTGTCGCAACTGCCCGAGGGTGGCGCGATGGCGGCGCTGTTCATGGGGCGCGAGGAGGCGGAGCGGGCCATCGCGCCCTATGCGGACAAGGTTTCCATCGCGGCGGTGAACGCGCATGACAGCGTGGTCATCTCGGGCGCGGCTGGAGGCATCGACGCCACGCTGGGCGATCTCGCCCGCGCCGGTCTTCAGGGGCACCGGCTGCACATCTCTTTCGCGGCGCATTCCCCGATGGTCGACTGCGCGCTGGACGACATGGCGCGGGCCGCGGCGGACATTCCGGCGCAGAGCCCGACGGTCCCGGTTGCGTGGAACCTGACGGGCGGCGCGGCGCTGCCCGGCGGGGCGCCGGATGCAGAGTACTGGTGCCGCCACCTGCGCGAACCGGTGCGCTTTGCTGATGGCATGTCCCGGCTGCGCGCGGAGGGTCACCGGATGTTCCTGGAAATCGGCCCGCACCCGGTACTGGCGGCTCTGGCCGCGCGGGATACGGACGCTTTGGCAGCGGCGGAACGACCGGTCTATCTCGGTTCGCTGCGGCGCGACCATGACGACTGGACAGAGCTTTCGCGCGCGCAGGCCGGGCTCTTTGTGAACGGGGTTCCGGTGGACCGGGCCGCGACGTCCGGCACGCCGCGCCTGCGGCCTGTGGAACTGCCCACCTACCCGTTCGAACATCGCCGCTTCTGGATCGACCCGCCGGGCAAGCGTCAGGCACCGATTGCGACGGCCCCGGCCGGGCGGCCTATACCGGGCGCGCGTCTCGACATGCCGGACCCGGTCTTCGAGGCCGACCTGTCCACCACCGCCCTGCCCTGGCTTGCCGAACACGAGGTGATGGGCAGCGCCTTCGTCGCCGGGCCGGTCTACTTGGCGCTGGCCGTCGGGGCGGCCGAGGATGCGCTTGCGCGGTCCAGCTGGGCGGTCACGGAATTCGAGATCGCCGCGCCGCTGCGCAGTGGCCCGGCACCAGTGCGGGTGCAAACCCGCCTCACCCCGCAGCCCGACGGCTCTGCCGAATTCGCGATCCACAGCCGGTCCTGCGAGGGGGGCAACCAAGAGTGGATGCGCCACGCCACCGGCCGGCTGGTGCCCGGCACCGATGCGGAAAAGCAGCCCCGCAAGGACATGGCAGCAGAGGCGCGGCGGCTAAGTGCGGACGACAGTGTCGGCGCGCATCTCGACCGGCTGGCCGAGCTGGGCATCCAGCTTTCGGGGCGGTTCCGCTGCCTGAAACACCTCCACCGGACGGATGGCGAGGTCCTAGCCTGCATCGGACGCGCGGAGACGGCGGGCATCGACGCGCCGTTCTGCGATCCCGGGCTGCTGGATGGCGTTTTCCAGGCCGCCGGTGCGGCGCTGCCGCTGAACCAAGCGGAGGCGGGCAGGCTGTTCTTTCTGACCGGGGTGGACCGCATCGCGCTCCACGCTCCGTTGGCCGGGCCCTTCTGGTGCCACGCCCGCCTGCGCCCCGGCTTTGACGGGACCACGCATCACGCTGACGTCACGATCCACGACGCGGCAGGTGGAGAGATCGGCAGTTTGACCGGCGTACGGCTGACTGCCACGGCGCAGGACGCGGTCGGCCCGGCAGCGGGACCGACAGCGGGCCCGGCACAGTACGGGCTCGACTGGCAGCCCGCACCGCCTGTCCTGCCCGCCGCCCGTCACCTGCGCGCGCCGGAAACCGTGGCCGGCGCGCTTGGCGACAGCTTTGGAGAATTCGCGTCGCGGCACGGGCTGGAGTTGTATGACCGCCTGTTGCCCGCGCTGGACCGGTTGTCGGTCGCGTATATCTTGGCCGCACTTAAGACGCTCGGCATCGACGATCTTCCCCGCGACCGGTACGGACTCACGGCGCTGGCGGAACGCCTGATGATCGTTCCGGGCCAGAGAATGCTGTTCGCCCGGCTGATCGACATTCTCGACGAAGCGGGACAGGTTCAGCGGCGGGATGGACAAATCGACCTGGACAGCCCACTGCCCGACGGCGACGCGGTCGCGCTGCACGCGAAGGCCTTGGTCGAGTTCGGAGAGACACCGGAACTGGCCATTCTGGGGCGCTGCGGCAACGCACTGGCGGGCGTGTTGAACGGTAGCGCCGACCCGCTCGACTGCCTGTTTCCCGGCGGCTCGCTGGCGGAGGCACGGGCGCTTTATGTCGACGCGCCCTTTGCCCGGACCTACAATGCGACACTGGGCACGATGCTTCAGGACCTGACGCGGGATCTGCCCGCCGGGGAACGGTTGCGTATCCTGGAGATCGGCGCGGGCACCGGGGCCACCACCGACGCCGCGCTGACCACTCTGGGCGACCGGATCGGCGCATATCACTTTACCGACGTGTCGCAGCACTTTCTCGACGCGGCGGCGGGACGTCTGGGCGCACGCGAGGGCTTTACCACCGGGCTGCTGGACATCGAGCGCGACCCGGCGGTGCAGGACGTCCCGCACGGGCAGCATGATGTCGTGATCGCGGCGAACGTGTTGCACGCGACGCGCGACCTGGCCGAAAGCCTCTCCCATGCCGCGAGCCTGCTGGCCCCCGGCGGGATGATGATCCTGCTGGAGGGCGTGCGACCGGAACCGTGGGTCGATCTGACATTCGGCATGACGCCGGGTTGGTGGCGGTTCTCGGACCGCGATTTGCGCGCCGACTACCCTCTGATCTCGCCGCAGCAGTGGGGCGAGTTGCTGGACAGGACTGGCCTCGTGGCCGCCACGTCGGTCGGCGGTTCGGACGATCTGGGGCGTGGTTCCGCACAGCAGATGCTGATCGCCGCCCGCAAGCCGCTGGCGGACCCGCGCCGTGTCGCGATTATCGGGACCGGAGGTGCGCTGGATAGCGCGCTGGGCTCCGTACTGGCAGCAGAGGGCGCGCGGGTCGTTGCGCTGGACGAAGCGCCCGAGGACGTGATCGACCTGTCGGTCCTGAGCCTTGCGGAGTTGGACGACACGGCGGACGACCTTGCCGACCGGATCGAAGAGACGGCCGTCATCGCACCGTTGGCGCGGTTGCAGAGCATGGCGCTGGACGCGGCGGGCGGACGCCTGTGGATCGCCACCGCCGGTCTGCACGGCGTCGGAGCGGACGCACCCGTGCGCGGCGCGCGCTGGCAATCGCCGGTAGCCGGGCTGGGACGTGTCGCGGCGCTCGAGACGCCGGAGGCCTGGGGCGGGCTGGTCGATCTCGACCCGGCGGAGACGCCCAAAGCACAGGCGGCGGCGATCACCCGCAGCGTGCTGTCGGACGACCCCGAGGATCAATGCACCTGGCGGGGGGGCATCCGACATGTGCCCAGGCTGGTGCGCAAACCGGCGCCCAAGGCGGTTCCGATTAGGCTCGATCCGAAGGGCACCTACCTGATCACCGGGGGCTTCGGCGGCATCGGAGTAGAGCTTGCCCGGTCGCTCGCCGAACATGGTGCCGGACGGATCGCCCTGATCGGCCGCAATCCCGACGAGGACGCGCCGGTTATGGCCGCCCTGCGGGAGGCCGGGGCCGAGCCCATGGCCGTTCGGGCGGATGTCTCTGACCCCGGCGCGCTGGCCGAGGCGCTGGACCGTCTGACGCGGGACGGCTCGCCGATCCGTGGCGCGTTCCACGCGGCGGCGCACCTAGACGCGGCCCCGCTGGGCGAGCTCGACCCGGACCGGGTCCGGGCGATGCTGCGGCCCAAGATCGCCGGCACGCTGGCGCTGGAGCGTCTGTTGGCGCAGCACGGGGCGGAATTCCTCGTGCTGTTCTCCTCGACGACCTCGATGCTGGGGGCACAGGGCTTCGCCCATTATGCCGCCGCCAACGCGTTTCTGGATGCAAGCGCCGCGGCGCCGGACCGGGGGCTCAGGGTGCTTCCGATCGGTTGGGGTACCTGGGAGATCATGCGGCTGGCGTCGGAAGAGGCACAACGCACCTATGGCGCGCAGGGTCTGCGCCCGATGCCCGTAGAGGCGGCGCTCGACACACTTTTCGACCTGGTGGGCGGCGCCGACGGGCACCGGCTGGTGGCCGATATCGACTGGCGCAGGCTGGTTGAACTGCACGAGACCCGACGCCCCCGGCCGATGCTGTCGCTACTGGTGCAGGAGGACGCCGCGTCGTCCACGGCGGCACCCGCCCACGCGGCGGCCAAGCCCGAGGAGGACCAGTCCGCCGTGCTTCTGGCGCGGATTGCGG
The DNA here is from genome assembly GCF_002237555.1 of Antarctobacter heliothermus. Taxonomy (NCBI): domain Bacteria; kingdom Pseudomonadati; phylum Pseudomonadota; class Alphaproteobacteria; order Rhodobacterales; family Roseobacteraceae; genus Antarctobacter; species Antarctobacter heliothermus. Next base: position 3,541,195 of record NZ_CP022540.1, read on the forward strand.
CTGCACCCGCAGCCGCGCGGCTGGGGATTCTTGAAACCGTCGTGGCCGCCGAGGCGGCGGCCGCGATGGGCCGCAGCGGCGCCAACGACGTCGCGCGCAATCGCGGGCTGTTCGACATGGGCATGGACAGCCTGATGTCAGTGGAACTGCGGCACCGGTTGGAACGCGCCACCGGCCTGACCCTGCCGGCGACCCTGACCTTCAACTACCCGACGGTGAACGCACTGGCCCTATTCATCGATGGCCATCTGCAAAGCCAGCCCCGGCCTTCGGCCACCGCGCAGGACAGCCCTCCGGCGTCCACAGCGCGGCCCCCGGATTCCGATGCCGACGACCAGGAGGATGACGACGACCTCATCGCCCGGCTGCGGGCCCGGCTGGAGGAACTGCAATGACCGGACACCTGCGAAGCACCTACTATATGACGGGTTTTGTCTTCCTGTGGGCATTCATTGAGCTGATGGGCGCTGTCCTGCTGGCCCGGTACTCTGCCTTTCAGGTGGTCTGGACACGCTACCTGGTGCATCTCGGGTTGATGGCGATGATCTTCGGTTGGCGCGCGCCGGGCAGTTTGCTGCGCACGCGGCGACCCGGGTTCCAATTGCTGAGGTCGCTGATGATGCTGATCATGCCCGCCTCCTGGGTCTTCGCGGCCTGGATGGATGCCGGGCGGACCGCCGCCGGCTGGTTCTGGAGTGCGCCATTGATGATACTCGCCATTTCGGCCCTGTTGCTGCGCGAACGCAGCAGCGGCGCGGTCACGCTGGCGGCGGCATTGGGCGGAATGGCCGCGGTGGTGCTGATCGCCGGCCGGTCCGTGCCCTCGGGATGGCAATGGCTGCCGGTGATTGGCATGGCGGCGTCCTTCGGCCTTTACGTTGTGATGACGCGGTCGCTGCGAACCGAACCGCTGCGCGCCAACTTGTTCTACACAGCACTGGGTGTCTTCGTGGCCTTGACGCCGGTCGTGCCGTTTGTCTGGCAGCCCCCTGACGCGAGCGACCTGGTGCTGTTCGTCGCTGTGGGCGGCTTCGGCCTCGTTTGCCTGTGGTGCCTCGACCGGGCGATGGCCTCTGCGCCGGTTTCGGACACCGCACCGCTTCTCTTAGCCCAAGTGCCGTTTATTGTGTCCCTGGGCTGGATTGCCGGGCACAATACCCCGAACTACCGAACCCTTTTCCTCGTGGCAGTCATAATTGTCGCCTGCGCCATTCCCCTTGTCAGAATTCATTCAAAATTTCGCGTGAGTGTGAGCCAATGAACGAACACAGAGAAATGCTCCGTAACGCCTTGGACGCAATCGAGAGCCTGCAGCTAAAACTGAAGCGGGCCGAGAGCGCGGACACGCAACCGATCGCTGTCGTGGGTTGCGGGTTGCGTTATCCGGGCGGGGTCGAGACCCTTGAGGATTTCCGCGAATTGCTCGAGAACCGGGTCAACGCCGTGCGCCGGGTACCGGACGACCGCTGGGACGCCGATGCCTACTACTCGCCCGACAGTAACGCCCTAGGTAAAATCCTTACCCGAAACGGTGGGTTTCTGGACCAGATCGACCAATTCGATCCGGCGACGTTCGGCATCTCACCGCGCGAGGCGAAATCGCTGGATCCGCAGCATCGCCTGTTGCTGGAAACCGCGCATGAGGCAATGGAAAGCGCGGCGATCGCGCCGGATTCGCTGACCGGCAGCCATACCGGCGTCTTCGTCGGCATCTCGACCAATGAATATGCGCGGCTGATGTACGCCGCGGGCGTTCGCGACTCCGACGTCTACTCGGCGACCGGGGGCGCACTGAACGCTGCCGCCGGAAGGATTTCCTTCACCTACGGCTTCAACGGCCCCTGCGTAGCGGTAGACACGGCGTGCTCGTCGTCGCTCAACGCCATCCACCTTGCCTGTCAGAGCCTGCGGCGCGGCGAAAGCGACCTGGCGCTTGCCGGTGGTGTTGCGGTGATCGCTATGCCCGACGCGATGATCCTGTTCTCGCGATGGGGGATGCTGTCACCGGACGGCGCGTGCAAGACCTTCGACGCCTCGGCCAACGGGTTCGCGCGCGGCGAAGGCTGCGGCGTGATCGCGCTGAAGCGGCTGTCGGACGCGCAAGCGGACGGCAATCCCATCCTCGGCGTGATCGTCGGCACCGCCACGAATTCCGACGGCCGCTCCAGCGGCATGACGGTGCCGAATGGACCGGCGCAAGAGCGTATGCTGAAAAGCGCGCTGGACAATGCCGGGCTCAAACCGCTGGAGATTGACTATATCGAGGCCCACGGCACCGGCACGCCGATTGGCGACCCGATCGAGGTGGGTGCCCTGGGATCGGTGCTGTGCGCCGGGCGCGACCCTGCCAAACCGCTTCGCATCGGGTCGTTAAAGACCAATATCGGCCACGCAGAGGCGGCCGCCGGTATCGGCGGTCTGCTGAAGGTCATCACCTGCATGAAATCGGAAACGATTTATCCGCAGTTGCATTTCAACGATCCGAACCCCGGAATTGACTGGGATCGGCTGCCGCTCAGGGTGGTCAACGAGGCAGAGCCCTGGCCGCGGCGGGAAACCCCGCGCCGGGCCGGTGTCAGCGCTTTCGGCTTTAGCGGCACGAACGTCCACATCATCCTTCAAGACGCGCCCGAACCGACCGAGGCCCCTGCCGACGCACCGAACGCGCCGTTCCCGGTCGTGCTCTCGGCGGGAACGGAAGCGGCGCTGCGCGACCTTGCCGCGCGTCACGCCGACTTCCTTTCCGGTCCCGACGCGCCCTCCGGCGTGGACCTTGCACGCACGCTGGCCGAAGGCCGCTCGCATCTCGCCCGGCGCACGGCGCTGGTGGCGCGCGACGCCGAGGAGATGCAGGCCGGGCTGCGCGCCATCGCCGACGGAACCGCCCTTCCGGGCACCGCCACCGGCATCGCCCCACCCGGCGCCGCGCCGCGTGTGGCGTTCCTTTGCACCGGACAGGGGTCGCAATATGTCGGCATGGCACAGGGCCTCTACGAGGCTGAGCCGGTGTTCCGCGCCTCGATCGACCGGTCTGCCGCGATCCTGGTGGATGTGCTGGCGCAACCACTGACCAAGGTTCTTTTCCCTTCCGATCCCGACGCCAGCCCGATTTCGGAAACCGCCTACACACAACCGGCGCTGTTCGCCGTGGAATACGCGATGGCGGAGCTCTGGCAGTCCTGGGGGGTCACGCCCTCGGTCGTCCTAGGTCACAGCATCGGGGAATATGTCGCCGCCTGCCTTGCCGGGGTGATGGGGCATGAACAGGCCCTGCGGCTGGTGGCCGAACGCGGAAGGCTTATGCAGCAACTGCCCCAAGGCGGTGCGATGGCCGCCGTCTTCGCACCAGAGGCGCAGGTGGCAATGGCCATCGCGGGGCGCGAGGCGACGCTGGCAATCGCTGGCATCAACGCGCCCGAGGAAACCGTGATTTCGGGCAGCGCCGAGGCGATCGACGCCGCGCTCGCGCAATTCGAGGCCGACGGGATCTCTGCCAACCGCCTGACCGTCAGCCACGCCTTTCACTCGCCGCTGTTGGACCCGATGCTGGAACCGTTCGAGTCCTTCGCCACCTGGTTCGACTACAACACACCGCATATTCCGCTGATTTCGAACCTGACCGGGACGGTCTTCGCCAGCGACCAGGCCCCCGACGCGACCTATTGGCGCGATCACGCGCGGGGCGCGGTCCGCTTCGCCGATTGCGTCGCCGCAATCGAGGCCGCCGGTGCCGACATCCTGATCGAGATCGGTCCGCATCCGGCGCTGCTGGGACTGGCCGCACGGGCCCGGCCCGACGCGAAATGGCGCAGCGTTCCGACGCTGCGCCGAGGCCAAGACGCGGAGGCCACTACGATGCGCGCCCTGACCGAAGCGTATGCCGCCGGGGTCCAGATCGATTGGCCCGAGGTATTTAAAGACCGGGGCGGCCGCTTGGTTCAGGCACCGACCTATCCGTTCCAACGCGAACGCTACTGGTTCGACGCGCCCGCGCAATCGCCGACCCCGCAGGCTGACGTGATCCACCCGCTGCTCGGCGCCGTCCAGCAAACCCCGCCGCCGAACCGGGCCTTTCTTAATACGCTCGAAGCGGGCAATCCGCCCTATCTCGCCGACCACACGATCCTCGATCACGTCATCTTCCCGGCTACCGGCTATGTGGAGATGGCGCTGGCCGCCGCGAAAGAGTGCAAGGGCGAGGAACCCGTTGTCATCGAGGGCCTGAATATCGACGCCCCGCTGTCGCTCCCGCAGGGCGAGATTCGCTCGGTCCACACCGACATGACCCGCGGCAAGGACGGTGCCTTCGAACTGAGCATCCGCGAAATCCCCGCCGACCCCAAGGGCGAGTGGCGCACGCTTGCCCGGCTGTCGCTTAAATGGGACCAGCGGAACCCGGACGGGATGCCCGGCGGCGCAGAGGCCGCGCGGCTCTGCGACCGTCCGGTCGATATCGGAGAGCACTACGCGGAACTGACAGAGCTTGGCGTGCAATACGGGCCAGCCTTCCTCGGCCTTGCCGCGATCAGCAAGGGCGACGGCATCGCCGTGGCGACCGTCGATCTGTCGCAGGCGCTGCCGGACGTGGCGGATTACCGTCTGCATCCCGCGCTGCTGGACAGTGCGTTCCACGCGGTCAGCGCCATCGTCGCGGATCGCGAGGAAAAGCAGCTCTACCTGCCGGTGTCGATCGACGCGATCCACTGGTGGCGCAGCGCACCAGCGCGGGTCCGCGTCGTCGCGAAGCTGCGCAACGAGGACGCAAGCGAGATCCTGGCAGACCTGCTCATCGAAACCGAGGACGGCCAGCGCGTCGCGCAGGTGGACGGGCTTCATGCGCGCGTGGCCAGCGCTTCGGCGCTGGAGCAGATGCTGGCGATCGAAAAGATCGCGCTTCAGGACATGACCCTCAGCTGGGAAGACGTGCCGCGCGGTACGGCCGAACTGGCCGGCGGGCTGCTAGTGCTGGGTGCCGGTGGCGAGGTCTCGGCCGGGATCGCCAAGGCGCTGGCGGCGCGGCTGGCCACGGCGGCGGACCTGCCGGAGTTACTGGCCAGCGAGGCGCCGGACTGGGTCGTGGACTGCGTCGCCGCCGATGCGCCATCGGACGGCCGCGAGGTCTATGACGTGCTGCTGCGCACGGTCCAGACGATGGAATCCTTGGCCCCGTCCGCCGGGCTCTGCGTCGTGACCCGCGGCGCGCGTCGCGTTCGGTCGGAGGAAGCGCCCGATCCCGCCGCCGGGGTCACGGTCGGGCTGTGTCATGTGATCGACATGGAACGCCAGACCGCGCCCCTCGTGCAGCTGGATCTCGACCCTTTCGCTCCGGTCGATCCGCAGGCAATACTGGATGCGCTGGCGCAATCCGCGACCGATCCGGAACTGGCATTGCGCGCCGGCGGCTTCGTCGCCCCGCGCCTGCGCCCGTTGCCGCTTCCCCAGTTGCGCCCAGAGTCCCTCCGCAAGGTGCTGCGCTTTACCGAGCGTGGCGACCTCGACCGGCTGCACATCGCGGAAGAGCCGCGCACGGCCCCCGGCAAGGGCGAGGTCGAAATTGCGATCCGGGCCACCGGTCTCAACTTCCGTGACGTGCTGAACGCGCTCGGCATGTACCCGGGCGATCCGGGCCGGATGGGCAGCGAATGCGCCGGCGTGATCGCCCGGGTCGGCGAAGGTGTCGACGCGCTGAAACCCGGAGACCCCGTTGTCGCGCTGGCCGGTGACAGTTTCGCCAGTCATGTGACCGTCGGCCAACGCTTTGTCCTGCCAAAGCCGGACCAGCTCGGCTTTGCCGATGCGGTCACGGTGCCCAACACCTACCTGACCGCTGCGCTGTGTTACGCCACCGCCGGCGGCATCCGGCCCGGACAGCGCGTGCTGGTCCACGCGGCGGCGGGCGGTGTCGGGCTCGCCGCGCTGCGGCTCGCGGTGCGCGCGGGCGCCGAGGTGATCGCCACCGCCGGTTCGGAGGCGAAGCGCGCCTTCGTCCTGCGCGAGGGGGCGAAACACGCCTTCGACTCGCGGTCCGCCAGCTTCGGCGACGCGGTGATGGAGGTCACGGGCGGCGAAGGTGTCGACATGGTGATCAATGCGCTGTCTGGCGAGATGATCGAGGCCGGGATGCGCGTGACCAAACCCGGCGGCGCCTTCCTCGAGATCGGCAAGAACAACATCTGGACACCGCAGGAGGCGTCGGAGCGCGCGCCGCAGGTGAACTATTCCATCGTCGATTTGGGCGAACAGATCCTCGACGATCCGGACGAGGTGCGCCGTTCGTTCCAGAGCATCCTGTCGGACATCGAAGCCGGCCTGCTGGCACCGTTGCCGGTCCAGGCCTTCCCGCTGGAGGACGCGCGCGAGGCGTTCCGCTTCATGGCAAATGCCCGACATACCGGCAAGATCGCCTTGCTCCCTGAACCGGACGGCGGCGCGAAGATGACAGTCCGGTCCGATGGCTCTTATCTTGTCACCGGCGGCCTGGCGGGGATCGGGCTTGCGGCCGCCGAGCGACTGGCGACCCGCGGCGCAGGCGAGATCATCCTCGTCGGGCGGTCGGGCGACAGCCACGCGGCGCAGGAGGCCGCCGCCGAACTGGCCGAAGCGACGGGAACCACGGTCCGCGCCGTGGCCTGCGACGTGGCGGACGCCGATGCGGTTTCGGCGCTGGTCGCCGATCTGGCCGCTTCGGCGCTGCCGTTGCGCGGCATCATCCATGCCGCGGGCGTGCTCGACGACGCGCCCCTCGCCGACCAGACGGTCGTGCGTTTCGACCGGGTGGCCGGGCCCAAGGTCGCCGGCGCGCACAACCTGCTGGCCGCGACTAGGAGGCTGCCCTTGGACTTCGTCGTTCTCTACTCGTCCAGTTCTGCCGTTCTTGGCTCTCCGGGTCAGGCCAACTATGCGGGGGCGAATGCCTGGCTCGACAGCATCGCGCTGCGCGAACGGGCGGCGGGTCGGCCGGTCACCTCCGTCGCCTGGGGCGCATGGGGCGACGTGGGCATGGCGGCGCGCCTGTCCGACACCGTCCGCGAGCGGTGGAAGCGCGTTGGCCTGGGCCAACTGGGCACCGAGGAGGCGCTCGACACCCTCGAAATGGCAGTGGGACGCGAAGTGCCCTTCGCCATGATAGCGCGGCTGGACCTGGCCACGATCGCCACCAAGGGGTCGAGCCGGATCCGCGCGCTGCTCGACCAACACCCGGCCGAGGCCGAGGCGGACAGCGACGACGACCTCGAGCAGACCGCACGGCATATCCTCGACGCCGATCCGGCGGAGCGCCCTGCCCTGCTGATGGACTTCGTCACCTCTCAGGTGGCGCGGGTACTAGGTTACAGCGCCACCGCGCTCGACACCGAACGTCCGTATTCGGATCTGGGCTTCGACTCGCTGATGGCAGTGCAGTTGCGCAACGCGATCCGGGCCGCGCTTGGTCTGGAACTGTCGCTGCGCGAGCTGCTTGGCGGGGCTACTGCCGCGACCACCGCGACGCAGCTGAACACCCTGCTGGACGCCATGGCGGACGGCGATCCAAGCGAGGAGATCTGGGAAGAAACCGTGATCTGATCCGCACACCGCGTCCGGCCCTGACGGGGCCGGGCCGCGTTCCTGAAACCTCCATGCGGGCTCCGGGATGTTACGGGTCCGTCGGGTCGCGACGACCTGTCAGCCAAGCTCGCGCCGCGCCCTTTTCACTTTTTCCTGCTCCAACAACAGCTTGTCCATCCAGCGGTCGAGTTCTACCAGCAGGCGTTTCCGATGCCGTTCGTAGGTGAAGGTGTGGTCGCAATCCGCGTAGAAATGCAGATCGAGCCGATCGCGGAATTCAACGCGTGGCAGTGCGTCCACAAGCTGTCTTCGGTAATTGTGCTGGAAGTCATGACCACCGGTGAAGATCGCGAGAATGCGCGCGCCGTTGTTCACGGCGTCCTGGTACGTCTTTTCCAGAAACGCGATCACCTCGGGATTTTCCATGTCGGGGCGGGCGAACGGCTCCTTGCGTTTTTGCTGGCCGCTGCCGTCGGCAGACCGCCCCATAAGTCGACGGATCCGCGCCCATGTGTTCCCGCGACCGGTGGCCAGGTTGACCCAGACTGTGCGCCGCGACAGAACGCGGGCAACGTTCTTGACGAAGAACAGGAAAGTGCGCGGGATCGAGGGATCGACCAGCACGACGCCCGCGATCCGCCGATCACGCGACGCGTGGATGATCGAGTGATCGGCACCGGAACACAGGCCCATCAGGATAAAGCCGGACTGGCCAAGGTTGGTCTCGAGCCAGTCGCAGACATCGGTGATGCTGGCGAGGTTGGCGTCCAGTGGCGCCAGTGTCTCGCTCTGCACCGGACTGTCGCCGATGCCGCCGAAATCGAAGCGCACGACCGGGTGTCCCTTCGACGCGTAGAGTCGCGCAATGGTCACGTTCATGCGGTGATGGCCGACCCGGTGGATGATGCCGGTATTGAGCAGGATGATCGGCGGACGGACCGGAGTCGTCACCGGCCGCACCAGCAGCCCGCATAGCGACGCCTGCGCACCGAACAGCACAACCTGTTCCGTCGTCTGATTGCCGGCCGGGCTGTCCGCATCCGGGTTCATGTCATCCACTCCTTGATCCGGTTGATCACGTCGACCGGCATGGTGCCCGCGTCGAGCGGCCAGTTCTCGTGCCAGGCGGGATGATCCGGAACGCTGATAAAGCTCTTGTCGGCAGCATGACCATCTCCCAGGGCCGCGCGGAACTGCTCATGCGAGGGGATAGGCCGGGTGACCATCGTCACCGTCCGGCGCGGCAGCCGCGGGATAAGCGGAACCAGTTCGACCCGGCTGATCTGGTCGCGCTGCGAATCTGTCAGTGGAAAGCCGCAGATTTCATGCCCACCCCCCAATTCCACAGGCCGCTTGGGCGGTGGTGCCTTGCCGATCGGCATATTCGCGGCGCTGTGGTAGAGCGCCGCGACATACTCCGGCCCGCAGACCACCGGGTCCCACAACACCAGCCGGTCAATCAGGCCCCGGTCCTCGACCGCGACCTCGGCGGCGAGCGACGCCCCCAACCGCAGACCGATCAGCGACACGCTTTCCCCGCCGCTCATATCCATCAACTCTTCGGCCGCAGTGAGGATGTCCTCGCGGCAACCGTCCAACGACACCTCGACGGCATCCCCCGCCGAGTCGCCGGTGCCGAAATAGTCGAAGCGCAGGACGTGGTATCCGTTCTCGGCCAGCACCGAGGCCAGCTTCACCATCGAACGGTGGGCGTAGATGTACTCGTGCCCCCAAGGATAACACAGCACGGCCGCCCGAACGGTCGCCCGTGAGGTGAACGCCGGATGATATACCCCGAAGAGGCGTCGTTCGGGCGTGCCAAAAAGGAACGGCGTCATGGGCTCACTTCACGTTTTTCGGTCCCACCTGTTGTGACAGGACTGCGGCGATCTGCCGAAGATTGTTGAAGAAAAATACGCGGGGATCAAGGGGTACACCCATCTGCGTCTCAACCTGTTTCGCCACCCGCAGCGTCAGCAGCGAATGCCCTCCCAGTTCGAAGAAATTGCTTTCTGCCCCGATATTGTCGACCTTCAGCACCTCACGCCAGATCGCGGCAAGCGTTGTCTCGATACCGGGACGCGGCGGTGTTGTCACAGCTTCGCGCTGCCGGCCCCGTTCGAACGGTTTCGGCAGTGCCTTACGGTCGAGCTTGCCGTTGGGCGTACGCGGCAGCGTGGGCAGGTCCATGATCACCGAGGGCACCATGAGGCGCGGCAGGGTCGCGCGCAGGCTCCGCCGGACCTGGCTGACCGTCATGTTGCTGCCCGGCTCGTAGACCACATAGGCGACCAACCGCAGGTCGTCGGGCCCGGCCTCCTCGACGACGACGGCTGCCTGCCGGATCTGTTCTATGCCCAGAAGCGCCGCCTCGACCTCGCCCAGTTCGATCCGCACGCCGCGGATCTTGACCTGGTGGTCGCCGCGCCCCAGGTGAAACAGCCGCCCATCCGCCGACCAGCGCCCGATATCGCCGGTTCGGTAACACCTCGCGCCCGGTTTCGGGTCGAACGGGTCGGGTAGAAAGCGGTCCTGCGTCTGCTCCGGCAGGCCGACATATCCTGTGGCCACGCCCGCGCCGCCGATCCAAATCTCGCCCTGCATCCCGATGGGAACCAGTGCGCCCGCCTCGTCCAGCAGGTAGACACGCGTGTTGGCCACCGGGCGGCCGATGCTGACCGCCTGGCCATCGGCGTCGATCCAGCAGCCGGTGGAATAAATCGTGGTCTCGCTGGGACCGTAACCGTTCCACAAGCGCCCCACCCGTTCCAGCAGCGCATCCGCGAGGTCGCGGGTCAGCGCCTCTCCGCCGGAGATCGCCAGCAGGTCCTGGCTGCCCGCCCAGTCGGCTTCGAGCAGCAGGCGCCAGGCGGAGGGGGTGGCCTGCAGGACGGTCACGTCGCTGTCGCGCAGCGCATCGGCCAGAGCCTCGCCGTTGGTCGCGACCTCGCGGTCCAGCATCTCGATCCGGGCGCCTACTGTCAGCGGCAGTTGCAGCTCCACCGCCGCGATATCGAAGGACACGGTCGTCGTCGCGGCAACCACGTCGCTGGCCGACATACCCGGTTCGCGGCGCAGCGCCTCCAGCAGGTTGGACAGCGCACCGTGGGTGACATCCACGCCCTTCGGCCGACCGGTAGAGCCGGACGTGTAGATCAGATGGGACCTGTCCGATGGTGCGATTGCCACCTCGGGATCGCTCTCGGGCAGCGGTGCGGCATGGGACAGCGCCTGCGCGACGTCGACTTCCGCCACCCCATCTGGCATGTCCAGGGACCGCGCGGCGTCGCCGCCGGTCAGGACGGCGCTGGCACCGCTATCGCGCAGGATGTAGGCGAGGCGATCCGGCGGAAATCCCGGATCGAGCGGCACATAGGCCGCCCCTGCCTTGTGCACCGCCAGCATCGCCGTGATCAGATCGGCCGACCGGTCGAGGCACAGCCCGACCACCGCGCCCTGCCCGATCTCCCGCGACGCCAGATGATGCGCCAACCGGTTGGCGCGGGTGTTCAGACCGGCATAGCTCAGCTCATGATCGCCGGTGCGGATCGCGACCGCCTCGGGTGTTGCCTGCGCTTGCCGCGCGACCTGTTTTGGCCAGGGCGCGGGCTCGATTTCTACCGGTGCCGGCACGAACTCGGATAGCAGCGTGTCGCGTTCCTGGTCCGACAGCAGCGGGAAATCGGCGACCGGCGTTTCCGGGTGATCGACCGCGTGGCGCAGGATCGCCTCCAGCCGGGCCAGCAGCCGCTTCACCGTCTCGGGCAAATAGATGTCTGTCCGATACTCGATCGCGCCCATGATCCGGCCCTCGGACTGGCGGACGAACCAGGTCATGTCATGGATGGCACCACCGCCGTAGATCGGCTCGCTCGGCGCTCCGGCCGCGCTTTGCAGCACCACGGCGAACTGGAACAGGGGCGACCGGTTCAGCCGCCGCGCCGGCATTGCGCGTTCCACGACCATCTCGAAGGGCACATGGCTGTGGGGATGGCTGTCCAGCAGGCTCTGCCGGGCGGTTGCCAGCAGGTCGACAAAAGGCGTTCGAGGCGTCAGTCCCATCCGCAGAACCTGCGTATTGACGAAGGGCCCGATCATCCGCTCAAATTCCGGCTTCTCGCGCAGCGCGACCGGACTGCCGAGGACGATGTCCTCGAGCCCGGTCTCCCGATGCAGCGCCAGCGCCGACGCTGCCAGAAGCGCCATGTAGAGCGTGACATGCTGGGACTGGCAGAATGCGTTCAGTTTCTCCGAGAACTCGGCATCCCACTCAAAGGACTCGCTGGTGCCGTCCCATCCAAGTTTGGGAATGAGATCGGCGTTGAACGCGCAGAGATCGGGATGCCCGCGCAGCGTCTCCTCCCACCAGTCCAGATGCGGCGCCAGCCGCGCCGGGTCCATCTGCTGCCGCTGCCAGCCCGCATAGTCGGGATATTCCAACTGCGGCGCGCGGGCGACGTAATCCGTCCCCTCCGCCGCCGCCGCCAGAATCTCCTCGCGCAGCAACGACAGCGACCAGTGGTCGATGGCGATGTGATGCGCGGCGACCATCAGCGCCGCCCCGTCCGCCCCGAACCCCAACACGGTGAAACGCGCCGGCGCGCCGTTTTCCAGATCAAAGGGGCGCGCTGTTTCGCGCCTGATCGCCTCGTCCACTGCGGCTTTCCGCGCGGCGTCGTTCAGGTCCTCCAGGTCCAGGGACTCGACCGGCACGAGGTCGGGTTCCAACATGATGGCCACCGGCCCGGTCGGAGTCTCGCGGAAGGAGGTCCGCAGCACGCCATGCCGCGTGACGACGTGTTTCACGGCGGCTTCCAACGCGTCCGGCTCCAGCCTTGTGCCGAAGGGCCAGACCGTCACGAGGTTGTACTCCGTCGCCTTCGGGTCCAGCTTCTGGATGATCCAGAGCCGTTCCTGGAAATGCGACACCGGCAACTTCCCGTCTTTTGGCAAGAGAGTCGGCGCGGCGCCGTCCTCGCGCTGCAAAAGCTCGATGATCCCGGACTTGCGCAGGCGGATCTCGTTGCGCAGGTCCTCAGGCAGGCTACCGACCCGGCCGGTCACGCGCAGGTCTTCGCCCTGCGTCGTGATCTGTCCACCGCGCGAGCGGACTTCCCTGAGCAGTTCCGCCGGGGTCACAACACGAACTCCTCAAACTCCTCGTCGCCGCCGTCCGGGCCACCGCCGGTTTCGTTGGCAGCGTCCACCAGCGAGGCGATATTGCCGATGGTCCGGCCGTCGAAGACGTCCCGCAGCATCAGTTTTACCGAGGTCGCGGATTCCAGTTGCGCAAGAAACCGTGTTGCCATGAGCGAGTGCCCCCCAAGTTCAAAGAAATCGTCGTCCGGCCCGTCCAGCGGCACCTGCAGCAGGCCGGCCCAGATCGAGGCCACAACGTATTCGGCCTCTGTCCGGAAATTGTCGCGCTGAACGAGGCCAGCCTCTTCGGCGGCCTCGGCCGGTGCGCCGGGCATGTTTTGCGCGGCTGGATCGACGCCCGGCATCACGCCTTCGCGCCGAGCCCAGAGCATCGCCGCCGGCAGGTCGTAGGTCGTGACCACCACCCGCCCGATCGGAGCGCAGGCGAAATCGAGCAGCAGACCGGCGGCGGCTTTCCGGTCGAGGGGCGTCAGCCCCGGATCGGGTCGCTCCTTGAGCCGCCGGGCCGCCATGCCGACCTCGGCCCAGGCGTCCCAGTTCATCACCGTCACCTGGCGCCAGGCGGACGGCCGCTCCGCGCTTTCGGCCCAGGCGTCGAGGAAGGCATTCGCCGCGGCGTAGTCGACCGCGCCTGCGGCAGAGATTATGGAATTGATCGAACTCATCAGCACCACGAAATCCAGCGGTGCGTCCCCAAATGCCCGCGCCAGCATGCGGGTGCCGTCCACCTTGGCGGCCAGCGTGGCGGACATGTCCCGTTGCGTTTGTCGTACCGTCATGGCACCGCTACCGGGCAGGCCCGCAGCATGGATGATGGCGTCGATGCCGCCCCAGCGCGCGCGAACCTCGTCCGCCAGCCGCACCACGCCTGCGGCGTCGGCGACGTCGCAGGCCGCCACCATCACCTCGGAGCCCATCGCCTCGATCGCGGCGATCTCGTTGAGCGCCTCCGCCGTCACATGTCCCGATGCGATCGCTTCGTCCCAGTCGTCCCGCGACGGCACGGGGGTCCGCCCAACCAGCACGAGACGCGCGGGCCCGGCCTCGGCCAGCGCGCGGGCGACGGTCAGACCGACACCGCCCAAACCGCCCGTGATCAGGCAGACGCCGCCCTCCCTTAGCGGCGATCCCGCGCGCTTTGGTGCGGCGACCGGGTCGTAGCGGCGATGGAACCGCCGCCCGTGGCGGCGCGCGCAGAAGGGGTCGGGATCGTCTTGGCGCAGCTCTTCCATTATGGTGTCGGCCAGAGCCTCGGGGTCGGTCGCCACGTCTTCCGGTGCCAGATCCACATGGCGGAAGAACAGGCGCGGTTCCTCACTGGCGAGCGCCAGCATCGGTCCCTGCACCAGCACGCCATCGGGGTTTGCGACAGGTTCACCCAGTACGGAACAGGCGCCGGTCGTAAGACAGATCACCGGCACCGGCGCGTCCAGCGAAGCGCTCTGGGCCACCTGGCCCAGGGCCGCCATCGTATCAAAACACCCCCGCCCGCTGACCGTCCTGCGGTCCAGTCCCCATGCCATGACCACTCCCGCGACCGGTACATCGCCCGCGCTGATCACGTCCAATATGTCCTGCGCATTGCCGGGGCGGACGCGGGACGGCGACCCGACCTCCGGGGAAGCGCCGGGCAGGATCATCACGACCTCGTCAGCGCCGGCCTGCATCATGCGTCGGCTCAACGCGCCGGACATCTCGGGGCTGTCGACGAAAGCAAGCCAGCGGCCCGCGACCTGGCGTTCCGGCACGGTCGCGGCGGTGCTCCATCCGGGCACGCTGATGAACGGGTCCTGCGCCCGGCCCGCCGCCACGCCCTGTGCTTGGCCGCCGGCCCCCTCCGTGGCTACCGGGTCGACCCAATGGCGCTCTCGGTCGAATGGATATGCGGGCAACGGCACGCGCCGCGGTTGCCCCCCGTCCTGTGCCGTCATCCCCGCCCGGTCGATCGTCACGCCTGCAGCCCACATCCGTCCGCCAGCCTCCAGAATCGCGACCTCGTCGCTCTTCTGCTCACCAGGATGCCCCAGCGAGGACGCGATTCGGTTCCGCGAGGCGGGCAATGCCACCTGCGCAAGCGAGGACAGCACGGTCCCAGGCCCGACCTCCAGCAGGAACAACGCGGGGTCGCTGCCCAGAAGTTGCACGCCGGGCCCGAACCGGACCGAGCGACGCAAATGCCGGGCGTAATAGTCGGGAGAGACCGCTTCTTGTGGCGTGATCCACGTCCCAGTGACATTGGAGACATAGGGGATCGCGGGTTCCTTCAGGTCGATCCCGGCCACCGCCTCGGCGAAACGATCGAGCGCCGGCTCCATCATCCGCGAATGGAACGCGTGCGAGGTATGCAGCATCCGCGCCGAGAGTCCCTCGGCCTCCAGTTCGGCCACCAGGTCCGCGACAGCCTCGGTTTCGCCCGAGACGACGCTAAGGTCCGGGGCGTTCTCGGCCGCGATCTCGGCACGCCCGGCGAGGCGGCTGTTGAGTTCGGCCACCGCCATCGGAATTGAGGCCATGCTGCCCGGCGGCATCTCCTGCATCACGCGCCCGCGCAACGCCACGAGGGCAAGCGCGTCTTCCAACGTCAGAACCCCAGACAGATGTGCGGCCACATATTCGCCCAAGCTGTGCCCGATCATCGCGGTCGGCCGGATGCCCCGGTCCGCCCACATGCACGCCAACGAGTATTCCGTGGCGAACAGCGCGGGCTGCGTCAGCCAGGTTTCCGACAACCGCGCAGACGGGTCGTGCAACACCGCCTGCCGCAGGTCGAGTCCCAGCGGTTCGGCCAGGATCTCGGCGCAGTTGTCGAAGGCCGACCTGTAGGCCGGGTTCTGGTCGTAGAGGCCGCCTCCCATACCGTGATGCTGGCTGCCCTGCCCGCTGAACATAAAGGCCACGCGCCGTGCGCCACCCTCCTGCGCCGTGCCTCGGGCCGACCTGCGCAGCTTTGCCGCCGCGTCGGCCCCGTCTTCCGCCACCACGAAGCGGCGATGGCGGAACGCGCTGCGCCCATTCAGCAGGGTGTGCGCCACGTCGGGCAGCGCCGGGGCGTCCGGCGCATCCAGCGCGTCGCCCAGCCGTGCCGCCGCCAGCGCCAGCGCCGCCTCGCTGCGCGCCGACAGGACCAGCGTCTGTGGTCCGGTGGAGGTCGGCTGCGGAGCAGGTACGGGCGCCTCCTCTAGGATGACATGCGCGTTGGTGCCGCCGATACCGAACGAACTGACTGCGGCGCGTCGGGGGCCTTCAGACTGCCATGCCCCACCCTCGGCGGAGGCGACGAAAGGGCTGCTCTCCAGCGACAGCTGCGGATTGGGTTCGCGAAAATTCACCAGCGGCGGATACCACGCGTTCTTCAGGCAGAGCACCGACTTGATCAGCCCGGCCACGCCCGCAGCCGCGTCCAGGTGCCCGATATTGGCCTTCAGCGCGCCCAGTCGGCAGAAGCCGGTGTCGTCGGTCCGGTCGCGAAAGGCCCGCGTCAGCGCCGCGATCTCGATTGGGTCGCCCAGCGGCGTGCCGGTGCCATGCGCCTCCATGTAACCGATGCTGCGCGGTTCCACCCCGGCGAGGGTCTGCGCCATGGCGATGACCTCGGACTGGCCGTCGATGCTGGGCGCAGTATAGCCCGCCTTGGCGCCGCCGTCGTTGTTGATCGCCGCGCCGCGGATCACCGCGTGAATGGTATCGCCCTCGCGCAGCGCCGCACTCAGCCGTTTCAGCACCACCAGCCCAATCCCTGCCCCGGCGCGGGTGCCTTTGGCCGCCGCGTCGAAGGGCCGGCAGTGTCCGTCGGGCGAGAAGATCATGCCCTCTTGGTACAGGTAGCCGGTCCGTTCGGGGAAGTTGATCGACGCGCCGCCGGCCATCGCCACGTCGCATTCGCCGCGGATCAGCGCCCGGCAGGCCATCTCCACCGCCACCAGAGAGGTCGAGCAGGCGGTCTGCACCGTCACGCTGGGCCCCTTGAGGTCCAGCTTGTACGACACCCGCGTGCAGAGGAAATCCTTGTCGTTGCCCAGCATCAGCTGATAGCCGCCCGCGGATTCGGCCAGCGCGCGGTTACCGAGTACATGCGCCAGCAGGTAGGTGTTCATGCTCACCCCGGCATAGAGACCGACCGGCACCTCGATCCGGCCGGGGGCGTAGCCCGCGTGCTCCATCGCCTCCCAGGCGCATTCCAGGAACAGCCGCTGCTGCGGGTCTATGATCTTCGCCTCGCCGGGCGACATCTGGAAGAATTCCGCGTCGAACTGGTCCGAGCCGTCCAGCGTCGTGCCCCGCGGCACGAAATTCGGGTTCCTGCGCAACTCCGGAGGTACGCCGGCGGCGGCCATTTCCTCGTCCGAGTAGTCGCGCAGCGATTCGACACCGTCGCGGATATTGGCCCAGAACACGTCGAGATCGGGCGCGTCGGGAAACCGACCCGCCATGCCGATGATGGCGATCGCGTGCGGCGGAAAGCCTTCGGTGTCGCTGCTGGACTGTTCAAACATTGCCATACTGTTCCGCTCTCTGCCGTGCCCGCGTCACGGCAGCCTTGTCTGCCCCGTCTCCGTCGCTGTCATAGCCCTCGGCCTGCGACGCCACGGTGGTTCGCCGGAACAACTCGATCAAGGGGATCTTGTCCCCGAACGCCGTCTTCAGTTTCTCGTGCAGCTTGACCAGCAGCATCGAGTGCCCGCCGGCATCGAAAAAGCTCTGGTTCAGGCCGACGCCGGGCAGGCCCAGCACTTCGCACCACAGCGCCGCGATCTGCCGCTCCGTCTCGGACATCACAAAGGTCTCCGCGACGCGGATCTCGGCAACGGCGGCGGTTTCCGGCTTGGGCAGGGCCTTGCGGTCGACCTTGAGATTGGGTGTCAGCGGCAGCGCGTCGAGCGCGATGAACCCGCTGGGCACCATGTATTCCGGCAGGTCCGCGCGCAACGCGCTGCGTGCCCTGTCCGGGTCGAATGCGTCGGGCGCGGTCGCAACTATGTAGGCGTAAAGCGCGGCCTGACCGCCCTCGGGGGCGTGCGCGATCACCACGCAATTCGCCACGCCGGGCACGGCGGACAGTCGTGCCTCGACTTCGCCCAATTCGACCCGAAAGCCGCGGACCTTCACCTGGAAGTCGTTGCGCCCGACAAAGACCAGGGCGCCATCGGCACGCTGGCGTACCAGATCGCCGGTCCGGTAGGCCTGTACCGCTCCGGTTTCCGGGAAATCCACGCGCGCGAAGCGGTCGGCGGTCAAGTCCGGGCGGTTGCGGTAGCCGCGCGCCACGCCGTCCCCGGCGATGCAGAGTTCGCCGACGATGCCCGGCGGCACCGGGCGGCCCTGCGTATCCACCACCGCGACCCGCGTGTTCTGGATAGGGCGACCGATGCTGGCGGCGTCCTCGGCGGTTGCGATCCGCTGGAGCGTTGACCAGATCGTCGTCTCCGTCGGGCCGTACATGTTCCACAGCGCCGCCACCTTGGGAACCAGCGCTTCGGCCAGGGCCTGTGGCATCGCCTCGCCACCGCACAGGGCCGTGAGCCTCAGCATCCCCGTCCATCCCGAATCCAGCAGCAGCCGCCACGTCGCCGGTGTGGCCTGCATCATCGTGATCCGTTGCGAGTCCAGCAGTTCCGCCAGCGCGGTGCCGTCGATACGCTGCGCCCGGTCGGCAATCACCGTCGCCGCACCAGTGGTCAGCGGCAACCAGTATTCCAGCCCGGCGATGTCGAAGGAGGGCGTCGTCACCGACAGCACCCGGTCGTCGGCGCACAGCCCCGGCTCTACGCGCATCGCCGCGAGGAACGAAACGAGATTGCGGTGTCTGACTTCGACCCCCTTTGGGCGGCCGGTCGATCCGGATGTGTAGATCACATAAGCCAGTTCCTCCGCCCCGACCGGGCACGGGGGGCTGGTCTCCAGCGGCTCGATCTCCGTCTGGTCAATCAGTACGGTACGGACATCGGCCTCCGGCAGGTCGCGGGCAATCTTGGATGTCGTGACAAGTGCCGCGGGGGCCGCGTCTTCGAGGATCATCGCCAGCCGGTCGGCCGGGTGCATCGGGTCGAGCGGGACGTATGCCGCGCCGGCCTTCCATGTCGCCAGCAGAGCGACGATCAGATCGCAATCCGGCTCCAGCGCCACCGCCACGAGATCGCCGGGCGCCACGCCGCCCGAGACCAGGTGCGCCGCGAGGCCATTGGCGCGCCGGACCAGCGTCCGGTAATCCAGCATGTCCTGCCCAGCGACCACGGCCGGACGGTCGGCATACTGCTCTGCCACCCGGTCAATCAGGGCGTGCGTCGCTGCGTCGTCGTCGTAGCGGGCGGGCCGGGCGCGCGTCAGTTCGGCCAGTTGCGCGCGGTCTTCCGCGGACACGATGTCGTATTCCGATATCCTGCGTCCGGGATCCGCGATGATCACCTCCAGCAGGGTCTTGTACCGCTGGTGCAGTCGAAGGATGGTCGCGCGGTCGAACAGGTCCCGCGCATATTCGTAGGACAGCTTCAGAAGACCCTTGCGCTCGACCGCCTCGACCGAAAGGTCAAACCGCGTGGCGCCCGTCTCGACAGGGATGTCGGTGCTGGTCGTGCCCGGCAGGTTGGCGTTCAGCTCTGGAAAGGTCATCAGGGTGAACAGGACCTGGAACACCGGCGCGTGGCGGGTCGAGCGTTCGGGCCTGAGTTCCTCCACCACCATGTCGAAGGGCGGTTCGCTGTGATCGTGCGCCGAAAGAACCTTGGACCGGACCTGCTGCACGAAGTCCGAGAAGGTCGGATCGCCGCCAAGCTCTCCACGCAGCACGACATTGTTGATCAGGCATCCGATTGTGTTTCCGAAGCGGCGGTCCATCCGGTTGGCGACGGGCGAGCCGATCAACACGTCCTCCTGTCCGGAGTGACGATGCAACAGGATCTGCAAGGCGGCGAGGAGGACCATGAACTGCGTCGCCCCGGTGCGCTTGGCAAGGCCGCGCAGCGCCTGGCAGGTCTGCGGCTCCAGCCAGGCCGAGTAGCGCGCGCCCCTGTAGGAAGGCCGGGCGGGATGCGGGCGGTCGATCGGCAGCTCTGTCAGCGCCGGAGCGCCGGCAAGCTCTTCGGTCCAGTAGGCGAAATCGCGTTTCCAGCGCCCGGTCGCCGCCCGATCGCTTTCCCACAGGCCGTGATCCGCAGCATGGGCCTCTACCGGCGGAAGCGTGTCGGCTCTGCCCTCCCGAAACGCAGTATAGAGTTCCAGAAGCTCGCGCGAGAACACGGCCAGCGACCAGCCATCTGATACGATGTGATGGACACGGGTCAGCAACACGAGGTCATCGGGCGCGTATCGATACACGCTCACAGAAAAAAGCGGACCGGTATCCAGATCGAACGGCTCTGCCATCCGGCGCGAGAACAGGTCCCTCGCATGCGCGATCCGCTCTGCCTCGGGAATGTCGGGCATGTCGACGATCTCGAGCGAGGGCGGCAGGTCGTCGAGGATCTCGGCAAAGGGCTCTCCGCCGGACTCGCCGAAACGCGTGCGTAGAGCCTCGTGCCTCAGCACCAATCCACGACAAGCTTCGAACAAAAGGTCGACATCCAGCGCACCCCGGATCCTCATCGCGCCGCCGATGACATAGGCGCTGGTTCCTGCGTTCACCCGTTCCAGGAACCACAGGCGCCGTTGTGCGAAGGACAGCTGACAGCGGGCGGTGCCGCGCCGCACTGCGGGCCGCGCGACCGCCCGGTCCCCGGCGCCGTTATTCAGGGCGGCGATCAACGCGTCGCGATTGTCGCGTATACTGTCGCGGAGGGACTCGGTTAGACTGCCTGCCGGGGCGCGTACCCGAAGCTGATCGCCATCCAGCGTCAAACTGATGCGTGCGGCACTGAGTTCATCAAGGAGCTCGGCGCCGATCTCGATTTTATCCCGCGCGGGCATAGAACTCCTCACGAACATACAATAATCAAAAAATGCATTGTCAGATTTTGGTACTTTCCTACACAAGCCATACCTGTACAAGATAATTTGGCGTCGAAAGGACCGGAAGCGCCCGGGATGGCCGTTTGGTAACCAAGTTGGCGACATTGTGGAAAACATCGCGACAAGTTCGAGGAAATGGCGGGCATTGTCTTCGCGGCATGCGTGTAAGTGCCGGCGCCGATACAGCTTGGGCAGACCAAGCGGCCGACGCGGCGGCCTCGCGGATGGCTCGCACATGATCCCCGGATGACCCTGCCCGACTTCGAAACGGCCCTACCAGAAGCTGCAGCCCCCTTTCTCGCCGACGGCGACGCGCATGTCTGGCTGCTGACCCTCGACCTGCAGGGGGCCGCGCTCGACGAGCTGCGCGCCCTGCTCTCGACCGAGGAGCGGCACAGGGCCGCAGCCTTCGCCTTTGCGCATCTGCAATCCCGACATGTGGCCGCACATGGGCAGATGCGGCGCATACTGGCCGCCTATACCGGCCAACCACCACAGGCGCTGCGGATCGGAACCAGACAACAAGGCAAGCCATATCTCGATCCAGAAGACCGACCCGCCTTCAACCTGTCGCATTCCGACGGGCTTGGATTGCTGGCGGTCTCGCAGTCCGTCGCCATCGGCGCCGATATCGAGCGCATCCGGCCATCGCCCGACTTGGCGGGGATCGCCGAAACGACCATGTCGCCCGCCGAATCCGCCGCCCTAGCGCGCCTACCCGTGAACCTCCGGACCGAGGCCTTCTTTGCCTGCTGGACACGCAAAGAAGCGGTGATGAAATGCGACGGGCGCGGGTTCGGGCTCGAACCGGCAAGCTTTACGGTGCCGGTAGATCCCGCGACGCGGCCCGATCCGCGGCCGCTGAACCCGTTCCCCGGAACCGCCATGACCCTGTTCGACGTCTCCGTCCCTGTGGGGTTCCGCGGCGCCGTGGCGGCGCTGCCGGGGATCAGGGCGCTGCGGTTTTTTCGGCTTCCCGCGCCCTGCCCGGGCTGCTAGGGTCCACCGGTCGATTTCGATACCGGTTCTTTGCAACGACCGACGGTGAATTTTCGATATGATCAGCCGGGCAGAGCCTTCATGAACAGTATCCGCGTAGCGCTGCTGTTCGTTACGGGCGGAAAATACATCACGGCCCTCGTGGGGCTGGCAACGATCGCCATAGTCTCGCGCCTCATCACGCCGCACGAATACGGAATCGCGGTTCTGGGCATGTCAACGCTCGCCGTCGCGGGAGCCGTGCGGGAACTGGGATCGGCGGCCTATGTTGTTCAGGTGCCGGACCTGACAGAGCACAAGTTGCAAGGGGTCTTTACCATCAACCTGATGGTGACGCTTGTGCTCGCAGTGGTGATCTTTGCCGGGGCACCTTGGTTAGGCGCACTGTTCGGCGAACCCGGACTGGCGGATTTCCTGCAGATTTCGCTGATCGGCTTCGTCACCGGTTCCGTGGTCTTCCCTCTGCACGGGCTGCTGGCACGCGAGCTCGCTTTCAACCGGCTGGCCGCGATCAACGTCGCGACCACTCTCATGAATTCGCTGGTGCTGATTGTTCTCGCCGCGCACGGTTTCAGCTTTCTCAGCTTCGCTCTGGCCAATGTCGTGTCGGGAATCTTGGGTGGCCTAGCCCTGCTCTGGGTGAAGCCGGTTTTCGGAATGTTCCGTCTGCGACTGACGGCCTGGCGCGACGTGCTCTCATTCAGCCTTTTCACCGGAGGCGCCGCCGCGTTGCACCAAACTGCGCAGTACCTGTCCTTCGCGATCCTCGGTGTCTTTCTCGCCCCCGGCGCGGTGGGAATCCTGCACCGCGCCTCGATGCTCTGCCAGTTCCCCGAGCGTACGATCCTGGCCGCGGTTCGCGAGGTCGCCCTGCCCGCCTTTTCCGAAATGGCCCGGCGCAAATCTGACCTCGCGCACAGCTACCTTGCCGCGGTCGAGCGGCTGAGCGCCGTAATCTGGCCCGCGCTCCTGCTGCTGATGATCCTGGCCGATCCGCTGGTCCGGGTCCTGCTGGGCCCGCAATGGACTGCGACCATCCCGCTCGTGCAGATCATCGCCGCCGCGATGTTGATCAACTTTCCGCCCGGCATCAATAACCCGATCCTCATCGCCACCGGCGCCGCGCGGAGCGTTTTCCTGCTGTCCCTGCTGCAAGTATCCGTAAGCCTGCCGCTGATCCTCGTGGCGGCGCAGTTTGGGATCAAGGCTGTGGCCTATGCCACTATACCGATAATCGCCCTGGGTGTCGTGAGTTCGACCATCGCAGTGCGCCGCGAGGTACCGTTCACCTTGTTCGACCTCGCCATGTCGATGCGAAACAGCCTGGGCGTAGCGGCGCTGACAGTCCTGCCCGTGCTGCTCTGGGTCCTGCCGACGGGGGGCGTGTCACAGATCGGGCCGGGCCCCCTCGTAGGGCTGCTTCTGGCGGCGGTCGGGGGCTGGTTCGTCGGGATCCGGGTCTTCGGACACCCCTTGCAGTCCGAGGTCGGCCGCGCGGGACACGCCCTGCGCCGCCGCCTGGCGCGGCGTTCCGCCGGAAGCTGACCCAACATCGCACCCCGGAACCGCGCCGCGACCGGGTCCGGCCTTTTTCCTTGGACAGAAAGGCGGCGAACCGTCTAAATCGGCGCGATTGACTCGTCTTCAGCACGGATATCCTTGACGTGAAAAAGATTGCCACTGGCCGCCTCACCGCTTCGGACGCGACCGAAAGCCGCTGGTTTCTGCGTCCGCAGCCCCCCGAAACCGCAGGCCCGCGCCTGTTCTGCTTTCCCAGCGCGGGGTACGGTGCCTCGATGTATCAGGGCTGGTTTCGCACGGCGGCGGGCCGGCTGGACATCTTCCCGGTGCAGCCTCCCGGACGTGCCAACCGGCTTGCCGAAGCGCCGCTGGAGTCGATCCCCGACTTCGCCCGGCGTATCGTGCCCGAGATCGCGCCCTTGACGGATCGGCCCTACGCTTTGTTCGGTCACTCGATGGGCGCAATCCTCGCCGCCTTCACGGCGGAAGCGCTGATCGAAGAGGGCCTGCCCGGCCCCGAGCATCTATTTCTGTCGTCCCGCCAACCGCCGGACGTGCCCTCTCCGGTACCGCCGCTGTCGCATCTAGACGACGATGAATTCGTGGCCGAGATCAACCGGCGCTACAACGCCATCCCCAACCAGATCCTGCGAGAGAAGGACGTGCTGGAGATGCTGTTGCCCGCGCTGCGGGCCGACATCCGGGCGCTGGAGGCGATCGAGGGCCATCCGGGACGGCGCTTCGACGTACCGATCACCGTCTATGGAGGAGACGGCGACAGGCTGGTGCCGCGACTGCTGCTGGAACGGTGGGAAGGCTGGACCCAAAGCGAGTTCCGCCTGCGCATGTTCTCCGGCGGGCATTTCTACCTTCAGGACAAGGGGCCTGACCTGCTGCGCGAAATCGCCGAAAAGCTCGGGGCTTGACAAAAGCCGCGCGTGTAGACGGCTCGGACGCTCCAGCGGTTCACCGGGCAGGTCCAGCGGCACCGACAGCCTGCCGCGCCGGGCGGCGTGCAGGGGGCGCGCAGCCTGGTCCGGCGGCGGCTCGGCACGGCCGGAATGTTCGCGGCCGTGGCGATCGCCGCGAAGGGCGCATATCGCAGTATCAGCACCTGCACCGGCGGTGACCCAAGCCAGCTGTCGCGTTGCCGCTAATTGTGAATTTCGCGGCCATCGGGCCCATGTTTCTCTCGCGCCTTTGCGCGATGTGATCAACCAAGACAAGCAGACGCGGCTCCTTCTCGAAGGCGCGCAATAGAGCCACCATTGCATAGCCGTCGATGCCAGAGTTGAAGATGGCTGCTTTGGCCAAGGGTCGAGATCGGGCGGCAGCGATTGCGGCGAGGCAGAATAACCTCACGTTCGGTCGGGGATTCTGAAGAATGAATCTGGAATCCCCACCGATGGCCTTTAGTGGCATGGCAAAGGTGACCGCGCGCATTGCACGCTTTAGTTGCTTGGGGCAGCGCTACGGGACGTTGATCTGCGATTGCGAGAGACGCCCCGTCATCGACCTTCTGCCTTTTCGAGAACCCGCGACCGTCGCCGTTTGGCTGCGTGGGCATCCGCAAATCGAGATCGACGCAAGGAATCGCAATGGCGGGTATGCAGGCGCCATTTCTGAAGCGCTTCCAGACGCGGTCCAGGTCGCTGATCGTTGCTTCCTGCTGCAGAACGCGAGCGATTCTTTCTTGTCCGTCATCTGCCGCGCCATGCCCGGGATCCGAGTAGCCTGACCGCGGCGGAGCACTTGAAATATCACAGCTTTCAACGAGCCAGCAGTCCAACGCGATGATCCATCGCATGGAATCCGAAGGCATATCCATCAAGCGCCTCGTCCGCACCACCGGACTGGGCCGAGGTCAGGTCAGACGCATCCTTCGCGGTGAACGACAAGACGGCGGCCGTCTGCTACAGAGCCGCCTCACACCTTGGTTTCCGCTATTGGAGAGGCACTGGCAGTAAGATTGCCGGTACGGTGCAAAGCCCGCAAGAATGTCTTGCACATAGCTGAATTGCGGCATTTCGGGCGTGATCGTCGCGGTAAACGACTGTGCGCCGTTGTCGATAAGGTCAAAGGTTCCCGGCCCCGCGCGATGTCAAAGACCGGTCATAGGTATGTTCGACAAGGCAGTGAATGCCCTCTTCTGGACGCTCCACCCGATAGGCGAAAGCCCTAGGCGCAATGATTTCCTTACGCGGTCTGCCGGGGCGGCCCCATCATGCGTAGGTGGTCGGCCCCGCGACATTGCCTGCCACAGAACCGGGATGCCACGATACCCGCCCGCACTGCGCCGTTCGGAGCCGATTTCCGCCGTCTTTCTATCCATACCCGCGCCAGATGAACGACACCCAGTCGAGGCCAGCATTACTCAGAGCCTCTAAAAGTGCGTTTTCGCCAATAAAAACTACGGAACCGCAGCCACTATGCTGTGCGATGAAAGTTACTTTTCAATGGCTTGCGGGCATCTACCTTCATTGCGCACCAAGAACACCCGCGCGAATCCGCATCGCCGCGTCGGAAGCGCGTGTTAGATCCGTTCCAACACCTCTTTCAGCAACCGTTCCGCCGCGCGAGACAGTTTGCGGCTGCCGTCACGGATGACAAAGTAGTTTGGCACGATGATCGGCTGGCGCAGGTTTACAGCAACGACATTTGCGCCGATGTCGGCGTGCACCAGCAGTTCCTTGACCTCTTCCGACATCGGCGCAATCGCCTGCCCGCGCGCGACTTGCGCCAGCGCTACCAACAAAGACGAACTGTTCAGCACGCGAAGTGGGATTGGCACACCCTCTGAAAGAAAGGCGGATTCGACCGCCTGACGGATCGGCATCCCACGTTCCTGCATGACCCAGGGAAACCCGGTCAACTCGGTCAATTCTACATTGCTGCGCCGCGCCAAAGGATGCGTGACGTGCACAAGCAAAGCGACCACTTCCGTGCGCGCCGGATGGATATGGAAGTTGCGGCTGTCATGGGTTGGCGGAATCCGCCCAAGGACGAAATCATACCGCCCCTCTTCCAGCTGGCGGATCAGTTCGGTTGAGGGGGCCACATCGACGGTGATCTCGAGGTCCGGCGTCTCTTCCAGAACTGCTTGGATCGCGGGCGTCAGACAGCCCGCCGCAGGCCCGGTGACAGAGCCGACGCGGACCTCACCCAACGCCCCCTCTTGAAGCTGTCGCAGCTCATGCTCCAGTGTTTCGACCTCTCCCATGATGACCCGCGCATGGCGCACAAAGGCGGCCCCGGCAGAGGACAGCTCCATCCCCTTGGGGTGACGGACAAACAGCGGGCTGCCAATGGTCCGTTCGAACTCGGACAAAATACGCGAGGCGGCGGGCTGCGAAATTGCCAGCGCCTGCGCCGCAAGCTGAAGCTGTCGGGTCTCTGCGATCTTGAGGATTAGCCCAAGATGGGCCGGTTTCATGCGTCGTGCAATGTCCATGCCAGCAACATATCAAATTCGACATGCAGATCGTCAATAACAGAATTTTACAGGTATGATGTTCGCCGCTACCGTCCCCGCCACGGATCACCGTTATCCGTGACACATAGGGGCGCGAACGCGGGAGGCGGGGCGCCGATCCTGGGAGGGACATTATGACCATGAAACTTCTGCTCGCTTCGGCGGCAGTGGCGTTGACCGGCTTTGGCGCCATGGCTGAAACCGTCGGCATCGCGATGCCGACCAAATCTTCATCGCGCTGGATTTCAGACGGCGAGTCGATGGTGGAACAGTTCAAGGCCGCAGGCTACGACACCATCCTGCAATACGCCGAGGACGACATCCCCAACCAGTTGGCGCAGATCGAGAACATGATCACCAACGGCGTCGACGTTCTGGTGATCGCCGCCATTGACGGCACCACCCTGTCGAGCGCTCTGGAAAACGCCCACTACGCCGATATCCATGTGATCGCCTATGACCGGCTGATCCGCGACAGCGCCTACGTCAGCTATTACGCAACCTTCGACAACTTCAAGGTCGGCGTGCAGCAGGCCAGTAGCCTTGTCTCCGGTCTGAAGGACCGCTTTGGCGACGGGCCCTACAATGTCGAACTGTTCGGCGGCTCGCCCGACGACAACAACGCCTATTTCTTCTACAACGGGGCCATGTCGGTGCTGCAACCGCTGATCGACGCGGGGACCGTGAACATCGTGTCCGGCCAGATGGGCATGGACACCGTGGGCACGCTGCGTTGGGACGGCGCGGTCGCGCAGTCGCGGATGGATAACCTGTTGTCGGCGCACTACACCGACCAGCAAGTCCATGGCGTTCTGTCCCCCTATGACGGGCTGTCCATCGGTATTATTTCGTCGCTCAAGGGCGTCGGCTATGGCTCTGGCGATCAGAAGATGCCGATCGTTTCCGGTCAGGACGCCGAGATCCGCTCTGTCAAATCCATGCTGGCAGGTGAGCAGTATTCGACTGTGTTCAAGGACACCCGCGAACTGGCGCGCGTGACCGTGGGCATGGCCGAGGCGCTGCTGGCCGGTGGTGAGCCTGAGATCAACGACACCACCACCTATGACAATGGTGTCAAGGTCATCCCGTCCTACCTGTTGGAACCCGTCTCGGTGGATCTGTCCAACTGGGAAGAGATCATCATCGGCTCCGGTTACTACACCATGGACCAAGTCAAGTAACGACGGTTCCTCCCGGGGTCCGTCCACCCGTCTGCGGGTGGGCGGGCCTTGGCAGTCACGAAGGGGCAAAGACATGGCGGCGCTACTCGAAATGCGCGGGATCACTAAGGCGTTCCCGGGGGTCAAGGCGTTGGACGCGGTCAACCTGACCGTCGAGGCGGGTGAGATCCACGCGCTGGTCGGTGAAAACGGGGCGGGCAAATCCACCCTGATGAAGGTGCTCTCGGGCGTCTATCCGGCGGGCAGCTACGACGGCGAAATTCACTATGATGGCGCGCTGGCGGAATTCGCCAATATCTCGGACTCCGAGGCGCGCGGGGTCATCATCATCCATCAAGAACTGGCACTGGTGC
Source organism: Antarctobacter heliothermus (assembly GCF_002237555.1). Classification (NCBI taxonomy): domain Bacteria; kingdom Pseudomonadati; phylum Pseudomonadota; class Alphaproteobacteria; order Rhodobacterales; family Roseobacteraceae; genus Antarctobacter; species Antarctobacter heliothermus. The sequence continues at coordinate 3,569,367 of NZ_CP022540.1, forward strand.
CGCTGCTGTCGATTGCCGAGAACCTGTTTCTGGGCAACGAACGCGCCAAGGCGGGCGTAATCGACTGGCGTGAGACCAACCAGCGCACCGGCGCATTGCTGAAAAAGGTCGGACTGAAAGAGCCTCCCAGCACGCTGGTGGACAAGCTGGGTGTGGGCAAGCAGCAACTTGTCGAAATCGCCAAGGCGCTGTCCAAGGAGGTGCGTCTGCTGATCTTGGACGAACCCACCGCCGCCCTGTCGGAAAGCGACAGTCAGGCGCTGCTGGACCTGATGCTGGAACTCAAGACGCAGGGCGTCACCCAGATCATCATCAGCCACAAACTGAACGAGGTGCGCCGCGTGGCGGACACCGTGACCGTGATCCGCGACGGATCGACCGTCTCCACCATGGACGCCCGCGCAGAGCCGATAACCGAGGACCACATCGTGCGCGACATGGTGGGCCGCGACATGGCGCATCGCTACCCTGCCCGCGAACGGCGCGCCGGGGATGTGCTGATGGCGGTCAAGGACTGGAACGTCTGGCACCCTCTGCACACCGACCGGCAGGTCATCCACGACATCAATCTGGCGGTTCGCGCCGGTGAGGTTGTGGGCATCGCGGGTCTGATGGGCGCGGGCCGCACCGAATTGGCCATGAGCCTGTTTGGCCGCTCCTACGGGCGCGCCATCACCGGCAGCGTCGAGATCGGCGGCACGTCGGTCGATGTCAGCACCGTCAGCCGCGCCATTGACGCCGGACTGGCCTATGTGACCGAGGATCGCAAATCGCTGGGCCTGATCCTGGACGAGACGATCCAACGCAACATCACCTTGGCCAATCTCGAAGCGGTTTCTCGCGGGCAAGTCTTGAACGAGACGGCAGAGACCCGCGTGGCCGAGGACTATCGCAAGGCGCTGAACATCCGCACACCCAGTGTCTTTCAGCAGGTGGTGAACCTGTCGGGGGGCAACCAGCAAAAGGTCGTGCTGTCGAAATGGCTGTTCGCGAAGCCAGAGGTTCTGATCCTCGATGAACCGACCCGCGGCATCGACGTGGGCGCGAAATTCGAGATCTACGGGATCATCAACGACCTGTCCGCACAGGGCAAAGGCGTGGTCATGATCTCGTCTGAAATGCCCGAACTGTTGGGCATGTGCGACCGCATCTACGTTATGAACGAGGGCGCCTTTGTGGGTGAACTCAGCGCCGAACAGGCCAGCCAAGAGCGCATCATGTCGCTCATCGTGACCGAGTAGGAGAGCCGGACATGGATATTGCAGAGCACGGGGCCGATGCCCCGCAAAAACAGGGGATCAGCGATTACCTTGTGCGCCACCTGCGCGAATACGGGCTGCTGTTTGCGCTGATCGCCATCATGGGCTTCTTTCAGATCGTGACCGGCGGCACGCTGCTGAAGCCGGTGAACGTCACCAACCTGCTGTTGCAGAACAGTTATATCGTCATCATGGCACTGGGTATGCTGATCGTCATTGTCAGCGGCAACATCGACCTGTCGGTGGGCTCTGTCATGGGGTTTGTCGGCGCGCTGGCGGCGGTCATGATCGTCGAATGGGAACAATCCACCGCCGTCACCATGATCACCTGCATGATTGCGGGCGGGTTGATCGGCGCGGCGCAGGGGTACTGGATCGCCTATTGGAAGATCCCGTCTTTTATCGTGACGCTGGCCGGGATGCTGGTGTTTCGCGGCGCGTCTCTGTGGCTGCTTGAAGGGCAGTCGCTGGGCCCCTTCCCGCGTGAATTCCAGATGCTGTCCAACGGCTTTGTCCCCGACATCTTTCCGGCGGGGTTCAGCGCCACTGTTGCGGAACTTTTGGGGCAAAAGCGGATAAACGTACTGGCGTTTGGAACCGGCCTTGTCGCCGCCGCGCTGATCCTGTGGATGGAGTTGAAGGCACGCGCCCAGAACCGCGCCTATGGTGTGATGGGCGAACCAAACGCGTTCTTTATCGCCCGCATCGGCATCATCTCGATTGCGCTGATCTTTATCCTGTTCAAGCTGTCGACCTTTCGGGGCCTGCCCAACGTGCTGATTACCATGGGCGTTCTGACGATCATCTATGCCTTTTTCACCGAACGCACCGTGATGGGTCGGCGCATCTATGCGCTGGGCGGCAATGAGAAAGCCGCCAAGCTGTCGGGGATCAAGACGGAACGGCTGACCTTTCTCGCCTTTACCAACATGGGTGTGCTGGCGGCGATCGCGGGCATGGTGTTTGCCGCGCGGCTGAACTCTGCCACGCCCAAGGCGGGCTTTGCGCTGGAACTGGACGTGATCGCCGCCGTCTTTATCGGCGGGGCCTCGATGTCTGGCGGTGTAGGCAAGATCGTCGGCGCGGTTGTCGGCGCCTTCCTGATGGGAGTGCTGAATAACGGCATGTCGATCATGGGCATCGGCATCGACTATCAACAGATGATCAAGGGGCTTGTGCTGCTCGCCGCCGTGATCTTCGACGTCTACAACAAATCAAGGCAGGCATGAGATGACATTCAAACCCGCACAATGGCCCCGTACTCTGCGCAGCCAGGCATGGTACGGCGGCACCTCGCGCGATGTGATTTATCATCGCGGCTGGCTCAAGAACCAAGGCTATCCTGATGACCTGTTCGACGGACGGCCTGTTATTGGCATCCTCAACACATGGTCTGAGCTGACGCCCTGCAACGGCCACCTGCGCGACCTTGCCGAAAAGGTAAAGGCGGGCATCTGGGAGGCCGGTGGCTTTCCGGTCGAGGTACCGGTGTTCTCGGCCTCCGAGAACACCTTTCGCCCCACCGCGATGATGTTCCGCAACCTTGCCGCCCTGTCGATCGAGGAACAGATCCGTGGCCAGCCAATGGACGGCTGCGTCCTGCTGGTGGGCTGTGACAAGACCACGCCGTCGCTGCTGATGGCGGCGGCCTCCTGCGATCTGCCGTCGATTGTCGTCACGGGCGGGCCGATGCTGAACGGCTATTTTCAGGGGGAACGCGTCGGTTCGGGCACACACCTGTGGAAATTCTCCGAGGCCGTGAAGGCCGGTGAAATGACGCAAGAGGAGTTCCTTGAGGCCGAGCAGAGCATGTCGCGCTCTACCGGTTCTTGCAACACGATGGGCACCGCATCGACCATGGCCAGCATGGCCGAGGCGCTGGGCATGGCGCTGTCCGGCAATGCTGCAATACCTGCGGTGGATTCTCGCCGCCGCGTCATGGCGCAACTGTCCGGGCGGCGTATCGTTCAGATGGTCAAGGATGACCTGAAACCCTCTGACATCCTGACCAAACCGGCGTTTGAAAACGCCATCCGCACCAACGGCGCGATTGGCGGGTCAACCAACGCGGTCGTCCACCTTTTGGCCATCGCCGGACGCGTGGGCATCGACCTGACGCTGGACGACTGGGACCGCTGCGGACGTGACGTGGCAACAATCGTCAACCTGTTGCCCTCGGGCAAATACCTGATGGAAGAGTTCTTTTACGCGGGCGGCCTGCCCGTTGTTCTCAAACGTCTGGGAGAAGCAGATTTGTTGCACCGTGAGGCGCTGACGGTGTCCGGCGGGGCGATCTGGGATGAAGTCAAAGAAGCGCGCAACTGGAATGAGGATGTGATCCTGCCGGTTGACAAGGCGCTGACCACGCAAGGCGGGATTGCCGTTCTCAATGGGAATCTTGCCCCCAAGGGCGCTGTGCTGAAACCCTCTGCCGCCTCGCCGCACCTGATGCAGCATCGCGGCCGCGCCGTGGTGTTCGAGGACATCGACGACTACAAAGCCAAGATTGAAGACGACGCACTGGACATTGATGAGACCTGCGTCATGGTGCTGAAAAATTGCGGCCCCAAAGGGTATCCCGGCATGGCCGAGGTGGGTAACATGGGACTGCCACCCAAGGTGTTGAGGCGCGGGATCACCGACATGGTCCGCATTTCAGACGCCCGAATGTCTGGCACCGCCTATGGCACCGTGATCCTGCACACATCCCCGGAGGCGGCCACCGGCGGCCCGCTGGCCGTGGTCCGCGACGGCGACATGATCGAGGTCGACGTCCCTGCCCGCCGCCTGCATCTGGACATCCCGGAAGCCGAATTGCAGGCCCGTCTGGCAGACTGGCAGCCCAGCCATGAGCGCGCCGAAAGCGGTTATGCCTGGCTGCATCAACAACACGTCGAAGGCGCGGACAGCGGTGCCGACCTCGACTTTCTCAAGGGGTGCCGTGGGGCGCCCGTCGGAAAGGACTCGCATTGATGGACATCGCACTCGTAGGCATCGGCAAGATCGCGGTGGATCAACATGTCCCGGCAATCAATGCCTCACCTGACTGGACCCTTGCCGCCACGGTGTCCCGCCAAGGAAGCGTGGATGGCGTCGACAGCTACACCGACTTTGCCCAGATGCTCGCCGAGCGGCCAGAGATCCGGGTTGTCTCGCTCTGCCTTCCGCCGGTGCCGCGCTTTGGCTATGCCGCCGCCGCCCTTGCCGCTGGTCGCCATGTCATGCTGGAAAAGCCGCCCGGCGCGTCGTTGTCGGAATGTCACCGACTGATTGAATTGGCCCGAGCGCAGGGGGTCACTTTGTACGCCACTTGGCATTCGCGCGAGGCGGCGATGGTCGCCCCCGCCAAGGCGTGGCTGACCGACAAGACCATGACCCGCATGACCGTGACATGGAAAGAGGACGTGCGCCGTTGGCATCCCGGTCAGGACTGGATCTGGGAACCGGGTGGCCTTGGCGTGTTTGATCCGGGCATCAATGCACTGTCCATCGTGACGGAAATCCTGCCCGATCCCATCCACCTGACCGCCGCCACGCTGGAAGTGCCGGAAAACAAGCAAGGGCCGATTGCGGCTAGCCTGCGGTTTGCCCACCCAAAGGGTGCCGATGTCAGCGCGGTCTTTGACTGGCGACAGGACGGCGACCAGACTTGGACAATCGAGGTAGAAACCGATGCAGGCACGCTTGCCCTGCATGACGGCGGCGCGCGTATGGTCATCAACGGTCAGGAGCATCGCGCCGAAGGCCCGACGCTGGAAGGTGAATACCCACGCCTTTACGCCAACATGGCTGGCCTTGTCGCCACTGGCGACAGCGACGTGGATCTGGCACCCATGCGCCATGTGGCCGATGCCTTTTTGCTGGGACGCCGCGAAACCGTTGCCCCGTTCCACGACTGACCTTGCCCCACCTCGAAAGGACCCGACATGAAAACGCCCCTGACCGGCATCCTGCCCGTGGCCCCCACGCCGTTCCATGACGATGGTCGCGTTGATGAGGACGGCATGCGCCGCGTGCTGGATTGTATCATCGACCAAGGCGTGGATGCGATCTGCATCCTCGCCAACTATTCGGAACAGTTTCTGCTGTCGGATGAGGAACGCGCTACCCTGATGCGGATCAGTCTGGAACACGTCGCGGGCCGTGTGCCGGTGATTGTCACCATCAGCCATTTTCACACCGGCATTGTCGTCGAGCGCGCAAAATCGGCGCAGGCGCTGGGGGCTTCGATGGTGATGATGATGCCGCCCTATCACGGTGTCGGACTGGTGCCCGGTGAGGCGGGGATCTATGAACATTTTCAGGCTGTTTCAGACGCCATCGACATCCCGATCATGGTGCAGGACGCACCGCTGTCCGGTTGTCAACTGTCGGTGCCGCTGTTGGTTCGCATGGCGCGCGAATTAGAAAACGTCAGCTATTTCAAGATGGAAATGCCCTTTGCCGCCGACAAGCTGGCCGCGCTGATCGAGGCGGGTGGCGATCACATCGTCGGCCCCTTTGACGGCGAAGAGGCCGCGACCCTGCTGGCCGATCTGGACGCAGGCTGTACCGGGACCATGACCTCGGGGCTGCAATGCGAACATATCGGTGTCATCATCCGCAGCTATATGGCAGGTGACAAGGACGCCGCCTTGGCGCAATGGACGCGCTGCCTGCCGCTGATCAACCACGAAAACCGCCAATGCGGTTTGCGCGCCACCAAGGTGGTGATGAAAGAGGGCGGCGTCATCGGGTCGGACCATGTACGCCACCCGCTCAAACCCATGTCCGCGCGCACGCGCGACCGCCTGCTGTATCTTGCGGGCGAGATGGACCTCATTGCCCTGAAATGGGGCAAATAAGGAGATAACTCATGCCCGACACCTACACCCCTCACGGCAAGCACCTGATCGCAGGCGAGTGGGTCGCCAGCGCGGCGACCTTTGCCTCTGACCCGGCGCACGGCCCGTCCCATGCCTATGCCATCGGCACCCCCGAGTTGGTCGACCGCGCCTGCGTCGCGGCAGAGGCGGCGTTCGAGAGCTATGGCCAGACCGCGCGCGCCGACCGCGCCGCGTTCCTGCACGCCATCGCCGATGAGATCGAGGCCCGCGGCCCGCAGATCACCCAGATCGGCACCCAGGAAACCGGCCTGCCAGAGGCCCGTCTGAACGGCGAACGCGGCCGCACCACCGGCCAGCTACGCCTCTTCGCCGAGCATATCCTCAAGGGCGACTATCTGGACCGCCGCCACGACAAGGCCCTGCCGGACCGCGCCCCGCTGCCGCGTCCCGACCTCAAGATGGTGCAGCGCCCGATCGGCCCGGTCGCCGTCTTTGGCGCGTCGAACTTTCCGCTCGCCTTTTCCACCGCCGGCGGCGACACCGCCAGCGCGCTGGCCGCCGGATGCCCGGTGGTGGTCAAGGGCCATTCCGCCCATCCCGGCACCGGCGAGATCGTCGCCGAGGCCATTCACGCCGCCATCGCCACCTGCGGCATCCATCCCGGCACCTTCAGCCTGATCCAGGGCGGCAAACGCGATGTCGGCACCGCCCTTGTCCAGCACCCGCTGATCCGCGCCGTCGGCTTTACCGGCAGCCTCGGCGGCGGGCGGGCGTTGTTCGACCTTTGCGCCAGCCGCCCCGAACCGATCCCCTTCTTCGGCGAGCTGGGCAGCGTCAACCCGATGTTCATCCTGCCGCAGGCGACAGCGGCGCGCGGGGCGCAGATCGGCACGGACTGGGCGGCCTCCCTGACCATGGGGGCCGGACAGTTCTGCACCAACCCCGGCATCGCCGTGGTGGAAACCGGCCCACAGGGCGACGCCCTGGTCGCCGCCGCGGCCGAGGCGTTGAAGGGCGTTCAGACCCAATGCATGCTCACCGACGGTATCGCCGAGGCGTATAGAAACGGTAAACAGCGCTTTGACAGCCGCAATCCGGTGCGCCCGGTGCTGACCACCGACAGCGAGGGCCGCAACGCCGCCCCCAACCTCTATGAGACCGACGCCGCGCAGTACCTGCAGGATCACAGCCTTGGCGAAGAGGTCTTCGGCCCCCTCGGCCTGGTGGTGCGCGTTTCTGGCGCCGACGAGATGGAAACCCTCGCCCGCGGTTTTGAGGGGCAACTGACCTGCACGCTGCACATGGATACCGGCGACACCGACCTTGCCCGCCGCCTGATGCCGGTGCTGGAACGCAAGGCCGGCCGCCTGCTGGTCAACGGCTTTCCCACCGGCGTCGAGGTCAGCGACACAATGGTCCACGGCGGACCCTACCCCGCCTCCACCAACTTCGGCGCAACATCCGTCGGAACCATGGCCATCCGCAGGTTCCTAAGACCCGTATGCTATCAAAACTTCCCAGATGACCTGCTCCCCGTTGATCTCAGGTGAGACGGGGGGAACTTAACCAAAAAGGGCCGCGCAACAGCGCGGCCCCAGCCTGCGGTCGAAAAATGGGGGTGAAAGGCTGATCGGGGGCGCGAACGGCGGCATGACCACGAAACGGCACGCCGTCATCGATGCCGTCATGTGCCCGATCCGGTTCTTCGTCACCGCTGGTCAGGCCAGCGACGACGCCGGCGTCAATGGGCAGCATGCCATCGGTCGCCTGGCTACTGGGCGATCCAGGATTTGATGGGGACTGGTGCCGTGAGGCCCTGATCCTACAGAGGATTGCATCCCGCATCTCTGGACGGAAGTCGCGCGACAAACCCAACAAATACGACAAACGAAAATACAAGGGACGCATCCGTGTCGAGTTCAACTGCGCACGCTTGAAAGATTGGCATCGGGTTGTCACCCGCTCCGGCAGATCCCAGATCGTGTTCCCTTCAGCAATCGCGCTCGCAGCGATCGCCTTGTTTTTGCTCTGAACCAATGTGTCTGGAGCCTAGCAGATCGACCACATCCTGAAGGCGTTACGCAAATACCTGCGCACAGCACAAGGGACACAGTCGCCTGGTAAACGGGGATTTTTAATCGGGGATTTACGCTGAAAGATTGACCTCAATAACGCGAAGGTGGCCAAACAAAGCCATTAATACCACAGTCCCTGCAGGCGCGCGCCACCTATCGCCGTGTACCGGTCAAGGCCAGCTGATCACTCACGTCCGTTCATCACAGCCCGCAATTGTACCGTGTATGCAGCAGGATCTGCGTCGCGTCCGGTTCACTGGTCACACCTTCCAGAAAGGCACCGATCCAGCGGACCGCTTGCGTCAACTCAGCTTTCAGGTCATGCGCCACGATGAAATCCATAGTCCCTGCCTGCAATAGCCCGCGTGATACTGGGGTCAGTTCATGACCCACAAGAATCGCGTCGTCCGCACAGCCTGTTTCCACCAGAGCCTGGGCCACGCCCCTGTTGGCCCCGGCGACATTGTAGATCGCGGGCGGCACACCATGTGCCGCAAAGTAGTCTGCCAGATGTCGGTGGGTGGTGTCGGGGCTGTCATCCGAAATCAGCGGTTCCTCGATTCGCAGATGGGGAAAGCTGGTGCGCAACACGCGGCGAAAGCCCATTTCACGGTCCTTCTGGCTGCGAAAGGCGACGCTCATCATCAGCAGGACAGGCAAGGGCGTTTTTGGCAAAGACCGGCCAATCACCTGCGCCGCCACGCTGCCCGCAGCGTGTTGGTCATTGCCGACATAGGTGTTGCGGCGCGAACTGGGCAGATCGCTGGTCAGGCAGACAACCGGCTTGCCCTTCCGACGCAATTGCCGGATTGCGCCGTTGATCGCGGGATGCTCTCGCGCCACCACCACGCTGCCGTCGGTCCGGGTGCCGTCCTCCAGCAAACGCGCGGCAAAGGCATTGGCGTCCAGTTCGTAGGTCACGGTAAAGGCGCTGCTCACGACGACGCCCGGCTCACTCCGGTGCAGCGCCGCAATGGCCGATCTGACCTCTCCGTTAAAGCCGTCACCGGATTCGCAGTGCAGCGCGATACGCAGCGGTTTGGTCACAGAGGTTTCCTGCCGAAGCTTCTCAAAGGCCGTGCGCACCCGCTGGCGGGTCTGCTCGCGGACGCCGGGGCGGTTGTTCAACACCCTGTCCACCGTTGCGGGGCCAACGCCGGACACCTCGGCCACCTGATGGATTGTCGGACCCTTCCAGGCAGTCTTGCGATCTGATGTGGTCATGGACCCTCCGCCCGCGCTGACGACGGATATGATCGTCGACTTGCTGCTTTTTGATGCTAAACACATCATTTTTTCCCGGTCTAGAGGGTTTGAGCTTTAGCGGTAACGGGTCATACTCGGGTGAATAATAAGGGAGGAGGCCGCCGCAAAAAGGCGGCCCTGTCAAATTGACATACCAGGGTGCCGAAACGGGTGCGTGTTCCATGAGGCGGAAATTCCCGCATATGGGCATCTCTTTGCCTGACCGGATGCGTCACTGGGCATGCCCGACGTCAAAAAGATGAAAGGGAGGCGCACATGAGCTTGATGGAGCTCAGGCAAGTAACCAAGAGCTTCGGCGCGATCCATGCGTTGAACGGGGTCGATCTGAAACTGGAACCGGGCGAAGCCGTCGGCCTGATGGGCGACAACGGCGCGGGAAAATCGACGTTGATGAAGATCATCGCCGGCAATTTCCCCCCGACAACCGGCGAAATCCGGATCGAGGATAAGCGCGTCCATTTCACCAAACCCATTGACGCCCGCGAAAACGGAATCGAGATCGTCTATCAGGATTTGGCGCTGTGCGACAACCTGACAGCAGGTGCCAATGTCTTTCTGGGACGTGAGCTGAAAAAGGGTTTCTGGCCTTTCCGCAAGCTGGATCATCAGGCCATGAACACCCGCGCCGGTGAGTTGTTCGGAGAGTTGAAGTCAGAAACCCGCCCCCGCGATCTGGTCAAGCAGATGTCAGGTGGTCAGCGTCAGGCGGTGGCCATCGCCCGCACCCGTTTGTCAGAGCCCAAGCTGGTGCTGATGGACGAACCCACCGCCGCCATTTCAGTCCGGCAAGTCGCCGAGGTGTTGAACCTCATCAAGCGGCTCAAGGATCAGGGCCACGCCGTCATCCTTGTCAGCCACCGGATGCCCGACGTCTTTGAGGTTTGCGACCGGGTTGCCGTGCTGCGGCGCGGGACCAAGGTTGCCGACAAGAAAATCACGGATACCAGCCCGGAAGAAGTGACCGGCCTCATCATCGGAGCGATCCAGGCAGCATGACCGACAATACACAGACCCCGCAAGACACACATAGCAAGACCGCGCAGACACCGTCGGTCGACCACGCGGCCATCGACGAAAGCATCACGCTAAGGCAAGAAGTGTCCGGCATCGGTGCCATTCTGCGGACCCAGCCGTTCTGGGTTTTTGTGGCGATTTTGGCCATCGGCGTCGTCATGACATTCGTCTCTGACGCCTTTCTAACCGAACGCAACATGTTCAACATCACCCGCAACATGGCCTTTTTCGGCATTATGGCTTTGGGTATGTCGGCGGTGATCTGCACCGCGGGCATCGACCTGTCTGTCGGATCCTTGATGGGCCTTTGCGCCATCAACCTTGCGCTTGTCCTGCAGGCCGGTTGGGGCGTCGAGGTGGGCTTTCTTGCCTGTATGCTGACCGCCGCCGTGGTGGGGTTCATCAATGGCGTGTTGATCGCCTATGTCCGGCTGGCGCCTTTTGTGGTGACGCTGGGAATGTTGGCCATGTCGCGGTCCATCGCCATGGTCATTTCCAACAACAAGATGGTCTACGAATTCGGCCCGGATCAGGATCTGTTCGAACAGATCGGCGGCGGCAGTCTGCTGGGCGTGCCCAATGTGGTTTGGGTGCTGACGGCCATGACCCTCTTTTTTCTTTGGGTCTGGCGCTATTCGGAATGGGGTCGCTGGGTCATCGCCATCGGTGGCAACGCCCACGCAGCCAAGCTGTCGGGCATCCCGGTCGAGCGCGTGATCGTCTCTGTCTACATGGTCTGTTCCATGTGTACCGGCGTCGCGGCCTTCATGTTCATCGGCTACACCGGGTCGGCCACCAACGGCATGGGTGCCACCTATGAATTGAACGTCATCGCGGCCAGCGTGATCGGCGGCGCCAATCTGATGGGCGGCGTGGTCTATGCGCTTGGCGCGCCCATCGGGGCCGCACTGGTCGAGCTGATCCGAAATTCGCTTCTGCTGGCCGGAATTCCGGCCCTGTGGCAGCAATTCTTTGTCGGACTGTTCCTCATTTTGGCTGTCCTTCTGGAACAGCTCCGCAATCGCGGGGGCAAATAACCGCCCCCAACTTCATGACAACGGGAGGAAAATTCATGAAGAAACTACTGACTGCAACTGCGCTGCTTGGCGCATTGACCGCACCGGCTTTTGCCGAAAGCCATGGCGGCTACACCTTTGCGCTGGTGCCCAAGGCGATGAACAACCCGTTCTTCGATCTGGCGCGCGACGGCTGCCACGCCGCGCAAGAGGAACTGGCAGATGTGACCTGCGAATACATCGGCCCCGGTGAACACACCGAGCTTGAACAGATCCAGATCGTTCAGGACCTGATCACCAAGGGTGTTGACGGGATCGCGGTTGCGCCCTCAAACGCACCCGCCATGGCCAAGGTGCTGAAAGGCGCGATGGACGCGGGCATCCCGGTCATGACTTGGGACTCGGATCTGCTGCCAGAGGATATTGCCCTGCGGACCACCTATGTGGGCACCAACAACTACAACATCGGCGTTCATCTGGCCGAACTGGTGATGGCGCGTCACCCCGATGGCGGTACCGTCTGCCTGCAAACCGGTGGCGCGGCGGCGGCGAACCACAACGAGCGCCTGCTAGGCGCGCGCGAAACGCTGGCCGGCATGGATCTTGGCGATCCTCCGGGCCGGATGCTGGACGGCGACAACGGCTGGACCGAGATTTCGGGCTGTCCGCTGATCACCAACGATGACGGCAACGTCGCCGTTCAGGGCATGACCGACATTTTGGCCGCAAACCCGGACCTGACTGCGTTCCTGTCCACCGGCGCGTTTACACAGTGGTTCGACAACGCCTATCGCAACGCAGCCGAGCCCTACAAAGGCAAGATGGATGCGGGTGAGCTGACCATCGTGGTGGCTGACACGCTTCCGATGCAGCTTGCACAGACCAAGGACGGTCTGGGTAACGGCCTGGTTGGTCAACGCCCCTATGAAATGGGATACAAAGCCATGTATATCCTCAAGGATATTGTCGAGGGTAAAAACGTTGAGGACCCGATCTACACCGGGCTCGACATCTGCAACAACGACAACGTCGACACCTGCGTGAAGTGATCGACACCGCCTAAGACATGACGGCGGCGCCCCGGCGCCGCCGTTGCCATGGGGGCGCTGCCCCCGCCGCCCTGCGGGCGTCCCCCCGGGATATTTTTTAGACAGAAGAAACAAAGAGGTGTGGGCAGATGGACAAGGTAAGATATGCCGTCGTCGGCGCGGGCTGGATTTCACAAATCGCCTTTATGCCCGCGGTAGCACAGACAGGGAATTCGGAGATCAGCGCCATTGTCAGTGGCAGTGGCCCGGCGGCTCAGGAACTGGCTCGTTTTCACGGTGGCGCGGAGGTGGTCGACTATGACGGTTATGACGCTCTGCTGGCATCGGACCGGATCGACGCGGTCTATATTGCGCTGCCCAACTCGCTGCATGCCGACTACACCATCCGCGCGTTGCGAGCCGGCAAACACGCGCTGGTGGAAAAGCCGCTGGCGCCCACGGTGGCCGAATGTGAGGCGATGATTACCGCGTCCGATGCCTCGGGCGCTCTTTTGATGACGGCCTACCGATTGCATCATGAGCCGGGCACCGTCGAGGTTCTGGAACGCATCCGGCGCGGCGAGATCGGTGATCCGAGGCTGTTCAGCTCTGTCTTCGGGTTTCAATCCGACGCCGGAAACCATCGTCTGCGCGCCGAGCACTGGGGTGGGCCCTTGCAGGATATCGGCGTCTATTGCCTGAACGCGGCGCGGCATGTGTTTGGCGATGAACCGATTGAGGTCTGCGCGATGGGATCGCATGGCGACAATGACCCGCGTTTTGCCGAGGTCGAGGAAACTGTCGCCGTGACCATGCGTTTTCCGCGCGGGCGGCTGGCGCAATTTGTGGCCAGCTTTGGCACCGACGCGCAAGACAGCTATACCGTTCTGGGCACCAAAGGCACGTTGCAGATCGACCCGGCCTATCGGTTCGAAACCCATTTGGCCTTGCGCCAACTGGCCGATGGGGCAGAACAGTCCGTCTATACCGCTGCGGACTGCGATCATTTCGGTGCGCAAACGGCTTATTTCTCGGAGTGTATTCTGCGCGGCACCCGCCCCGAGAATGACGGTGCTGAGGGGTTGGCCGATGTCACCATCATGCGGGCAATTGAGGCAGCGATGCAGACCGGTCAATCACAAAAGATCACCCTGCCCCCACGCCCCAGCCATCCCGGGCCGGATACGTTGCGCGATGTCCCGCGCACCGATCGGCGGCTGGTTTTCTGAGCGGAGCACATCATGACTCGAATCGACGCCCACCACCATTTCTGGCATCCCGCGCGCGGCGACTACGGCTGGATGCCTGCCGATGACCCGATCCTGAGCCGCCCTTATTGTCCGGAAGACTTGGCACCGACACTACACGACACCGGCATCGCGCAAACCGTGTTGGTACAGGCCGCGCCCACGGTCGGTGAAACCGAATACCTGCTGGGAATTGCGGACAGCACGCCGTATGTGGCAGCAGTTGTCGGCTGGATCGATTTCGAAGATTCCAGCCAGATCTCCACTCTGGAGCGCCTTGCCCGGCATCCAAAATTCGTGGGTGTGCGCCCCATGATCCAGGACATTCCTGATGTCGACTGGATGCTGAAGCCGTCTGTGCAATGGGCCTATGAGGCGCTGGTTGATCTGGACCTGACCTTTGATTGTCTTGGATTTCCACGCCATCAGGCGAACTTTCTGACGCTTTTGCAGCGCTACCCGGACTTGCGTGCGGTTCTGGACCATTGCCTGAAACCACAGCTAAGCACCCACTCCGAGGCGCAATTCAGAGACTGGGCCGAGGGGATGACGCGGCTGGCCGAAGGCACAAGCGCCTGTTGCAAACTCTCCGGCGTTGTGACCGAAGCGGATGACATGCCCGATGAGGCGCTGGTCAAGCGCTACACCGATCATGTGATTGCGGCCTTTGGCCCGGAGCGGGTGATGTGGGGATCGGATTGGCCCGTGGCGCGGCTGCGCTGCGAATATACCGATTGGCTTTCCATGGCGGAACGTTTGACGGCGGATCAAACAAAAAACGCGCGAGAGCGGATATTTGGCGGAACGGCGGCGGCATTTTATCGGATCTGATCACGGCGTAGATAGACCAGTGTCCGGGGCTGCACATCGCTTGTCATGGCATCAAGCGATCCATGGCCCGGCCAACTTAGGCCAGATGCCGCGCGCAGCTGACAGCCCCCCCTAAAGCCGAAACACAATGACGATCGCCCCGGTAGCCGGCAGCCATTGCACTCCCTTTGTCGCCCTGAAAGAGTGGAGGGAAAGAGACCGCACCGTATGGCACCTATCACATTTATCCACTCGTCTGATTTGCACCTTGGTCGCCGCTTTGCCAATATCCCCGAACCGCAAGATGGCAACATCCGGGGTCGGCTGATGGAGGCGCGGCATGGCGCCATCCTTCGTCTGGCAGAGGTCGCGCGCAAGTACGGTGCCGCGCATATCCTGCTGGCCGGCGACACGTTCGACACCGCCACACCCTCGGCTCAGGTTCTCAAGCAGGCGCTGAGTGCGATGGCCGAGGATTCCGGGATCAAGTGGTGGCTGCTGCCCGGCAACCACGACAACCTGCGCAACGCCGAACCGCTCTGGGATCGACTGATGGCCGAGGCACCGCCCAATGTCCACGCGCTGACCACCGCCACCCCGGTCCTGCTGGACGACAGCGCCTGCCTGCTGCCCGCCCCGGTCACCCACCGCGCGCCGGGGCGTGATCTGACCGATGTGCTGGCTGCAATGCCCTCACCCGAGGGCACGCTGCGGATTGGCCTCGCCCATGGCGGCGTGACCGATTTCGAGGACACCGGCGCGCATATCCCGCCCACCCGGGCGGACAGCGCGCGGCTGGATTACCTTGGACTTGGCGATTGGCACGGGCGGTTGGCCATCGGATCGCGCACCCATTACCCCGGCACGCCGGAACAGGACCGTTTCAAACACGGACGACGCGGCGTCTGTCTTGCCGTAACCATCGACTCGCCCGGTGCCCTGCCTCGCGTAGAGGAGGTCGAAACCGGCCATTTTTTGTGGACAGAACAGGACTTACCCATTCAGGCCGGGCTGGACACGCCCGACGCACTGGACGCCCTCTTGCCCGACCGTGGCAGGCGCGACGTGCTGTTGCGGGTACAGGCGACCGGCTGGGCCAGCCTTGCGCAGCGCGCCGAACTGGTTCGGGCCGCCAATGCCGCAGCCCCCGATTTCGCCCATTTTGAGCTGGTCACTGACCATCTTGGCACGCTGCTGGACACTGTCGACCTAGACGCCATCGACCATGCGGGCGCGCTGCGTCAGGCCGCCGAGGATCTCAGGGATGAGGCCGAGGATACGACCCGCTCCGCCGACGACCGGGGGATCGCCGCAGAGGCGCTTGCCCGGCTTTATGCCTATGTGACGGACCCCGCCTCATGAAATTGCGCCGCATCGCCGTCAACAACCTCCGCCGCTTTACCGCGCCAGTCGAAATCACCGGCCTGTCCGAGGGGTTGAATGTCCTCGCCGCCCCCAATGAACAGGGAAAATCCACGCTGTTCGACGGATTGCAGGCGCTATTCCGCTTTCCCCACAGCGGGAAACCGCGTGAAATCACCGCGTTAAGACCGCACGCCGGCGGCGCACCAGAAGTTCTGGTGGACATCGAGACAGACGAGGGTGTCTTTACCGTCGCCAAGCGCTGGATCTCCAAACCCCGCGCAACAATTCACCGCGACGGCCACCTGATCGCACAGGCCGATGAGGCCGAGGCCTGGATCTCGCGCTTGTCTGCTGCCGATGCGGGGGGGCCGTCGGGACTGCTCTGGGTGCGTCAGGGACTGACAGTCCTGTCGGACGGCACCCGCAAGGATCAAGACCTCCAGCGAGACGCGCGCCGCGATCTGCTGTCATCTGTCACCGGAGAGGTCGAGGCCATGACCGGCGGTCAGCGCATGGATGCGGCGCTGAAACACTGTCGGGCGGAACTGGAAAACTACGCCACAGCCACCGGGCGTCCGCGCACCGGGGGGCCGTGGAAGACCGCTCAGGACCGTGTCGAGGCCCTGCGTACCCAACATGAGGAGATGGCCCAGACGGTCGCCGCCTTGCAAGATGATCTGTCCGCGCGCAAACGCGCCCGCACAGAATTGCACGACCTGACAGACCCAGAGACCGCGGAGCGGCGCAAATCCCGTTTGATGGAGGCCACAGCTGCATTTGCCGCCGCCGAACGGCACGCGGCTCGGATCGACACGCTGATCCGGGCCGTGGACACGGCGCAACTGCAGCTGGACGGCTTGTTGACCCGCAAGACCGCGCTGGCAGAAGCGCGCGCCGAACAGGTCGAGGCCACGCAACAGGCGCAGGCCGCGCGAGATCAGCGCGGAACGGCAGACCAGACGCAGGCGGAGGCACAGGCCAACACCCAGACCGCACGCGACACGCTGACCGCAGCCCGCGCCACATTGGCCGAAGCAGAGCGCGCGCTTCAGGCTGCGCAAAACGCAGAGCGCGCAAAGGACACCAGCCGCCAGCGGGCAGAGCTGGCGGACCGACTGACCAAGGCAGAGGCGCTGCGCGACACGGCTGACACGGCACGCGCTGCCGCCACAACAGGCCCCACAGCCGAACATCTGACTGACTTGGAACGCAAGGCTGCCGCGTTGGAACAGGCGCGCGCGCTACGGGACGCCAGCGCCGCAAAGCTGGAAATAACCTATGAGCCGGGCCGCGACGGCAGCATTCACCGCGACGGCACCGCGCTGCCCGGCGCGATCCCAATACCGCTGATCACTTCCACGGATCTGCAGATCGATGGCATCGGGAACCTCCGCTTTGCCCCCGGCGGCAAAGGCGACGATGGCAGCGTCGATGCCGCGCAGGATGCCCTTGACACCGCGCTGCGTAAGCTGGGCGTCGACGACATCGCCGGCGCCCGTGCTGCGGCCGAAACCCGCGCGCGCGCCGAACGCGCAGTGGCCGAGGCCAGCGCCGCCCTGAAAGCGCACGCGCCCAAGGGGCTGGATGCCCTGCATGATGCGCTTGCCGCCTTGCCCGTGCCACCGGAGGATTCAACCACCGATCTTCCCCCGCTCGAAGAGGCAAAAGAAGCCCGCAATGCAGCAGAGGCGTTCCGGATTGAGGCAGAGACCGCACTTGAAACCGCGCGCGACCGGCTTGACCTCGCTCGAACAGAAGCCGCCCGCGCACAGGCCGCAGGGCAAGCCGCCAAAGACCGACTGACTCGCGCAGACGCGGCCTTGTCGCGGATAGAACCTATTTCGGACGCGGATCTTGCCACCGAACTGGCACAGGCAGAGGTCGCGTTTGCCGATGCGCAAACCGCCTGCGCAAAGGCCAAGGCCGAGGCACCCGACCTTGAAAGCACCCGGGCCGCCCTGACCCGCGCACAATCAGCGGAACGCGCCGCCGAAGATAACATTGCGCGTCTGACGGTAGATCTGGCGCGGTTGGACGAACGTGTGCGCCGCAACGCCGAGGGCGCGGTCGAGGAACGGCTGGAGGAGCTGGAGCAAGACCTGAAGGCCGCCGAAGCAAGCCTTGCCCGCATGGCACGCGAAGTAGCTGTCCTGCAACGTCTTGCCGCCGCGCTAGAGGCCGCTAGGTCCGCCGCAAGAGATAGGTATTTCACGCCTGTTGCCAATGCCTTGCGCCCTCTTCTTCACCTTCTTTGGCCAGAGGCACAACTGGAATGGGACGACACCGATCTGCTACCGCGCCAACTGATCCGCAATGGGCGCGAGGAAACCGTCGACGTTCTGTCCGGCGGCACGCAAGAGCAACTGGCCCTGCTGGTCCGCCTCGCCTTTGCTCGCCTTCTGGCGCAGGATGGGCGCGCGGCCCCCGTGATCCTTGACGATGCGCTGGTCTATACTGACGACGATCGGATCGAGCGGATGTTTGACGCGCTGCACCGACAGGCCGCCGACGTGCAAATCATCGTGCTGACCTGCCGCCAACGCGCCTTTCGTGACCTTGGCGGGCAACAGCTGAGCATCCGTCCGCTGTCTCTGACCAGCGACAGCCTGCTGGACGTGTAACCCCGATGGATCACAAAGCCGTCCTTGCCAGACTGCCCGCCGACACCCGCAGCGCGCTGACGACACGGCGCGATGCCCCGGGTCTGAGGCACCTCGCTGGCCACCTTGGCGCGATCTTTCTGATCGGCGCGCTGATCCTTGCTCGTGTCCCGTTCTGGCCACTGCTCTTGCTGCCGCAGGGCATCTTGTTGGTGTTCCTCTTTACGCTGCTGCATGAGACGGTGCATGACACGCCGTTCCGCACGCAATGGCTCAACCGTGCTGCGGGATGGTTGAGCGGGGCGCTGCTGTTCCTGCCGCCGATCTGGTTTCGGTGGTTTCACCTTGCCCATCATCGCCACACGCAAATCCCCGGAAAAGATCCCGAACTGGCTGAGACCAAACCTGAGACTCTGCGCGCATGGCTGGTCCACGTTTCTGGTGTGCCGGTTTGGATCAGCCACTTTCGCACGCTGTTCCGCAATGCCGCCGGGCGCTGCGACGACGACTATATCCCCAAAGCCCGGCGCGACGACATCACCCGCGAAGCGCGGCAGTTCCTCACCCTATACGCCGTTGCCTTGCTGGGTTCCCTGTTGGCGGGCAACGCTGCGCTGCTCTGGGTGTGGCTGATCCCGCTCCTGCTGGGACAACCGTTTCTGCGGCTATACCTGCTGGCGGAACATGGGCGCTGTGCCTTTGTCACCAATATGCTGGAAAATACCCGCACCACATTTACCAACCGGCTGATCCGCTGGCTGGCCTGGAACATGCCGTATCACGCCGAACACCATAGCTTTCCTGCCGTGCCGTTTCACCAACTGCCTGCGCTGCACGCCCATATGGCGCCGCATCTCAACGTGACTGAAAACGGCTACGGCATGTTCACAGCCACTTATGTCTCAGACCTGCGCTGACGGGAAATTCACCGATTACCCCTTTGCAACGGCGCAAGGCGGGCCTATATTCTGTTTTGTCCTCTCGGGGACTATGGGCATAAACGCGCATGTAATAAACGGATCGGACCCGGGGGCGGTACCCGGCGTCTCCACCATATATCCCTTGTTGGGGGATCTTGGGGACGAAACAGGATCGACGAACGCGTAAAGATGTAGCTTTGCTTCGGTGAGATACCACCGTTATCGGTTCACAAAGTACAATTGCCAACAACAATCGTGCTCCGGTGGCTCTCGCAGCGTAAGCTGTTAGAAATACCGAAATCTAAGCCCTTGCGCCTAGCAGCGTAAGGCGGGGTTCGCAGGCACCTGGCAACAGAAGCCTGCACTTTACCCCCTATCCCTCTCCATTGCGTATGATGTCGGTCGACGGCGCGCATCACAGCATACTGTTTTCGGACAGCTCTGACATGGCCCGCGGCGTGTCCACCGTCTCTCCTCGTTCCACGGCGTGCCGCTCACGTCCCACCAGCTCACCCCGGATTTCGCGCAAGAGATGGCAATGATTTGCGGCCCCTTCGGCGAATTCCGCATAGCGCGCGCGCCGTTTCGCGACAAAATCCCACCAGCGATTTTCATCCAGCGCATAGCCCGCGGCGAAATTATCCGCCTTGTAGCCCATGTCATAAACGCGCTTGCCCAACAGAACCGCCTGATACACCTGCGCCGAAAACAGCACGGCCGAGTCCAGATCACCGGGCTGCGCCATGTTCTCTGCCAGCGTGTCCGACACTGCCAATTCTTCGGGCGCATCAACCCAGTATTGGCTGTCGGACCAGTTCCCCAACGCATAGTGCAGGCAGATGAAATCACGCACCTCGTCTTACAACCGCTCCATCTGACAGTTGTAGCGACGACGCAGTGGTGCGGCATAACTGGTGTCAGGGAAATAGGTGATCAGCGCCCGCACTGCCATGTCGATCATATGGATGGCGGTCGATTCAAGCGGCTCGATGAATCCCCCCGACAGGCCCACCGCAACGCAGTTCTTGACCCAGTTTTCGCGGTTGCGGCCAATCCGCATCGGGATCACCCGCGGCTCCAGCCCCTCTACGGCTGGCCCGACTCAGGACATAAGTTCATCGCGGGCCAGCTCATCGGTGCGATGCGCGCTGGAAAACACATAGCCAGTGCCGACCCGGTTGAACAACGGCACGCGTCACGTCCAGCCCGCGCCAAGCGCGGTTGACCGGGCCATAGGCTCGATGTCGTCAGTCAGGTGAGGCACCTGAACCGCCATCGCACGATCATTGGCCAGATACTTGGAATAGCTGATAAATTCGATTCCCAAAGCCTTGTTAATGATCAACCCGCGAAAGCCCGTGCAGTCCAGAACCAGTTCGACGTCATGCCGCCCACCCTTTTCCAAATGCAGTGCCGGGACCTTTCCGGTCTCATCCAGTTCCACGTCCTGAAAATTGTCAAAGATATGGACCACGCCGCGCGCAATGCAGGTGTCGCGCAATAAGGCCGAAAACTTGCCAGCATCCAAATGGTAGGCAAATCCAGCCCCTTGGGCAAACTCCCCGGCGCGGAACGGGCGCGGCCCGCGCAGGCCATCGCGCAGGTCAAGGCAAGGCGAAAAGAGGTGAACAAAATCAAAGTCTCCGGCGCCGTACTTGAGGTAGTAGGCGGCCAGCGGCGCGCCGTTCAGCGGCTGTGGCGCGTCAAACGGATTGACGTAAGAGATTGGCTGACCGTCCGCGTCCACGTTCCAGTGATCGAACAATACGCCAAGTTTGAAAGAGGCATTACAGCAGCGAAAGAACGCTGCCTCCGAGATCCCGCAATCGGCCAGCGTGCGCGGCATGTCGGGCACAGTCACCTCCCCCACGCCCGCGGTGGAGATGTCTGGCGATTCGAACAGCGTGATTTCTACCGCATCCTCTGGCGGGCGTGTCTCGCGCAGCAGGCTGTTGAGCAACGATGCGGCAAGCCACCCCGCAGTCCCGCCGCCGACAATGGTGACTTTGCGGATCGGTGACGCCATGCCTTGTCCCCCATGATGACGTTTCAATCAGCCTACGCCGGTCGGGGAACAAAGCAATGCCGCTGGTGGGCTTGACCCGCGCTGACAGCCTGTCAAACCCGGCTTTGGGTATTTCAACAAAATGCAGATCTGATGACATCGCTTTCCACACTTGCACTTGTCTTTGGCCGCATCGGGCTGCTTTCCTTTGGCGGGCCTGCCGCGCAGATCGCGCTGATGCACCGCGAACTGGTCGAGGATCGTCCCTGGATGTCGGAACAGCAGTTCCTGCGCGCGCTCAGCTTTTGCATGTTGCTGCCCGGACCGGAGGCAATGCAATTGGCCACCTATGCAGGCTGGCGAATGCGCGGCATTTGGGGCGGGTTGATCGCGGGCGGGCTGTTTGTGCTGCCGGGGGCTGGAGTTATCGCCGGTCTTGCGCTGCTTTATGCAGAATTCGGGGCCCGGCCAGAGACGGAGGCGCTATTACTGGGGGTCAAGGCCTGCGTTGTGGTGATTGTCGCACAGGCACTCATCAGACTGTCGTCCAAAGCCTTGCAAGGCACCTCAGACACCATCACAGCCGGGCTGTCGTTCCTTGGCATCTATGCGTTGGGACTGCCTTTTCCGTTGATCATTGCGCTGGCCGCACTGTGGGGTGCGGCGCGTGCCCCAAATGTTTCAGAAACCCCGCCCGATCCCACCGGACACAAGACCCATCCGGCCACCCTCGCGCTTTGGTTCGCGCTCTGGCTGATGCCACTGCCGGTCTTGTGGATCACCGGCCAACAGTTGTTGTTCGACCTTGCCGCTTTCTTTGCCAAGCTGGCGGTTGTCACCTTTGGCGGTGCCTATGCCGTGCTGACCTACATGGCGCAGGAAGTGGTCGAGACGCGCGGTTGGCTGGACGCCACGCAAATGGTTGACGCGCTGGGTCTGGCCGAAACCACCCCCGGTCCGCTGATCCTTGTGACGCAGTTTGTCGGGCAACTGGCGGGCCATGCTCAGGGCGGGCCTTGGCTTGCGCTGGCGGCGGGGGCTCTGACGCTTTGGATGACCTTTGTGCCGTGCTTCTTGTGGATTTTCGCCGGGGCACCATACGTCGAGAACCTGCTGGCCCGGCCACGCCTGCAATCGGCGCTGGCCGCCATCACCGCTGCCGTGGTGGGCGTAATCCTCAACCTGTCGCTATGGTTTGCGCTGCATGTGCTGTTTGCCGTGCTGGTCCCTGTCTCGATTGGGCCGATCAGTTTTGACCTGCCACAGCTTGCCGCGTTGCGCTGGCAAGTCCTGCCATTGATCGGTCTGGCCGCAGTGATGCTTTTGGTGGCCAAACGTGGCGTTCCGCTTACTCTTTTGGCATGTGCCGTCTTGGGGTGGGCGCTGTCGTAGCTTTGATTTTCGCCCCTTGGCCCCTTTTACTCTCTGCCAAAAGCAATATGATGGGGATGCGCTCAAAGAGGTCCCCATATGTCCGACGGCATCGACTACGGCAAGCTCATGCACCGCGCCATGCGTGGCCTGATTCAGCAGGTTCTCGAAGGCGTGCAAAGGGACGGCTTGCCGGGCGAACATCACTTCTTCATCACCTTCGACACGGGTCACCCGGACGCCGAACTGGCCGATTGGCTGTCGGACCGTTACCCCGATGAGATGACAGTGGTGATGCAGCACTGGTACGACAATCTGGATGTGACTGACGACGGGTTTTCCGTCACGCTGAATTTTGGCGACGCGCCAGAGCGGCTGTATATCCCCTATGATGCGATCAAGACCTTTGTCGATCCGTCGGTGGAATTCGGACTGCGTTTTGAGAGTCAGGAAGAAGATGACGACGACGGCGACGATCCAACGCCGCCGGACGGCCCGGGTCACGACCCGGACCCCAAGACCCCGACAGAGCATCACGACGCCGAAGTTGTCAGCCTAGACCGCTTTCGCAAGTAACGCTGTCGCTGGCCTGTCTGGCCGCTGTCGTTAACACGCGTCCAGCCGTCTCTACGCCAATCGATGCTGCCGTTCAGGACGTCCGCGCCGACCCGTATGTGCGCTTTGCCCGCCACGATGCGCATTTGTCGCTGATTGCGCCACCAGAATTGCCCTTTGCCGGGGCATGGGCTAACCCGTTGCGCAACATAGTCCAGGAGCCACATTCCATGACCGCGACCCGTACCGAATCCGACAGCTTTGGCCCGCTCGAAGTCCCCGCAGACAAGTACTGGGGCGCGCAGACACAGCGGTCGATCATGAACTTTCCCATAGGCTGGGAGAAACAGCCCGTCGCCATCGTGCGCGCGCTGGGGGTGATCAAAAAGGCCTGCGCCATGCAGAACAAGGCGACGGGCAAGATGGACGCCAAGATCGCCGATGCAGTCATTCAGGCCGCTGGTGAGGTCATCGACGGCAAGTTCGACGACAACTTTCCGCTGGTCGTCTGGCAAACCGGATCCGGCACCCAGTCGAACATGAACTCGAACGAGGTTATCGCCAACCGCGCGATTGAGATCCTTGGCGGCGTAATCGGGTCCAAGGATCCGGTGCACCCGAACGACCATTGCAACATGGGCCAGTCGTCCAACGACACCTTCCCCACCGCGATGCACATCGCCACCGCCATGATGGTGCGGGACGTGCTGTTGCCCGGCCTGACCAAACTGGCCGAGGGGCTGGAAGCGAAATCCGCCGAATTCAAGGACATCATCAAGATCGGTCGCACCCACACGCAAGACGCGACGCCGCTGACGCTCGGACAGGAGTTTTCCGGCTATGCACACCAGATCCGTCAGGGTTTGAAACGCGTCGAAGCAGCGATGCCCGGCATTTATGAGCTGGCGCAAGGCGGCACCGCCGTAGGGACCGGGTTGAACACCGCGCCCGGCTGGTCAGAGGCTGTGGCCGCCCATATGGCCGACATCACCGATCTGCCGTTCGTCACCGCGCCGAACAAGTTCGAGGCGCTGGCCGCCCATGACGCCATGGTCTTCCTGTCGGGCGCTTTGGCGACGATCGCGGGCAGCTGCTACAAGATTGCCAGCGACATCCGGTTCCTTGGCTCTGGCCCGCGCTCTGGCCTTGGGGAATTGATCCTGCCGGAGAACGAACCCGGATCGTCGATCATGCCGGGCAAGGTGAACCCGACACAGGCAGAGGCGCTGACACAGGTGGCGGCGCATGTCATGGGCAACGACGCGGCGATCAAGTTCGCTGGCTCTCAAGGGCACTTTGAACTGAACGTCTACAACCCGATGATGAGCTACAACCTGCTGCAATCCATTCAACTGCTTGGCGATGCCGCAGACAGCTTTACCGAGCGGATGCTGATGGGCATTCAGGCAAATGAGCCGCGCATCGAAAAGCTGATGAAGGAATCGCTGATGCTGGTCACGGCTTTGGCTCCGACCATCGGCTATGACAACGCCACCAAGGTCGCCAAAACCGCGCACAAGAACGGCACTACGCTGAAGGAAGAGGCGATTGCGCTGGGCTTCGTCGATGAGGCCACCTTTGACGCCGTGGTGCGCCCCGAACAGATGATCGGGCCCAAGGCCTGATTTCCGGGCCCAGTATTGCAAGGCCGGAGTGGGGGCTCTGCCCCCACTTCCCCCTGAGTATTTTTACCAAGATGAAGACAGGACGCCGGTGCATCAATCCGCGCTCTGTTTCTGTTTGCGGGAGATATGCGCGCCAGTTTAGTGTGCTGTGTGACCCTATGACCAACTGCCCCACCGGCGAGAGACGCGATGGGGATGACGTTTACTAGAGGCTGGGCACGCGGCATCTCCCGCTGACGACAGAGCGCCTTGTACATCAAAACGGAAAACGCGTACCGTTTGAGCCAGATACATTCACTGCAACGGGGCGCGTATCATGTCCAAGGTGGTCAATCTGAACCGCTTTAAGAAGCAAAAAGCGCGCGATGGAAAGCGCCGTGACGGTGACGCCAGCGCCGCGCAACATGGATTGAGCAAGGCGCAAAAGGATCTGGTCAAGGCACGCGCCGACAAGGCGAAACGCGATCTAGACGGGCACGAGACAGAATGAAGGGGCGTCCGGTCAAACATTCTTTGACACTCAAAGGACATCGAACGTCGGTGTCGCTGGAAGATTTGTTTTGGCAGGAATTTCGCCGCATCGCGCGCGAAAACAATAAGACAATCAACGCATTGGCGTCCGAAATTGATGTGAGTCGAGAACCTGAGGTTGGACTGGCATCATCAATCCGGGTGTTCGTGCTGGAACACTGTTTGTTTTCGCGCGATGCATGAGGCGTTATCCACAAGCGATTGTGGATAAATCAATGTGCCGGAAAGACGAAACACCGATCACGCCGAACGCTGAGCCACATTGGCGTGCCGGGTTTCGGTAGGAACACATTCGGCACGGACGCCCGCAGTTTTTGCTGGTCGTGATCCATGCGGAATTCCACGAGGCTTTCTGCGCCCATGAAACGTGCACGCTCTACCACACCGCGTGCAGGTGCGCCGGTCCGCGTCGACGGGCTGGGTCCTTTGCCGGCACGGTCAAAATCGATGCTGACGTGCTGCGGGCGAAAGACGATCTCAACCCCGGTGCCGTCGGAAAACCCCGGCGCAAAGAACTGGCCAAAGGGCGTCGCGACCAACGCCCCTTGAACATTGCCCCGTATCGTATTGATGTCACTGAAAAAAGCCACCGCCTCACGGTCTGCGGGGGCGTTGTAGATATTATAGGGCGCGCCCATCTGGACGATATGCCCCTTGCGCATCAACGCGATTTCGTCGGCCATGCGCATGGCCTCTTCGGGTTCATGCGTGACCAGCAAAACGGATGTGCCCTCTTCCTTGAGCAGTTCCAGAGTCTCGTCCCGGATACCGTCGCGCAGTCGGTTATCGAGGCCAGAGAACGGCTCATCCATCAGCATGACGCGTGGTTTGGGCGCCAGCGCGCGGGCCAATGCCACGCGCTGCTGCTCACCGCCCGACAATTCGTGCGGGAAGCCGTCGATATAGTGTTCCAGCCCCACGCGCCCCAGATAATCTCTGGCGCGAGCCTTCTTTTCTGCCCCCGGTCCCTTGAGGCCAAAGGCGACGTTTTCGCCGACGCTCAGGTGCGGAAAAAGCGCAAAGTCCTGAAACATCAATCCCACAGAGCGCCGCTCGGGTGGCACCCGGAACACAGTGTCGCAAACCAGATTGCCGTCGACGTGGATTGTCCCGGAATCCTGCATTTCGACACCCGCGATAATCCGCAGCGTGGTGGATTTTCCGCAGCCCGATGGGCCCAGAAGGCAAGTCACATGGCCCGGCTGAATCGCCAGAGAGACATTGTCGACCACGGGTTTGCCATCATAGCTGCGCTTGATGTCACGGATCTCAAGACGGGGCGGTTTCACGGAACGTCCTTCCAGGTCTCCGACGGATTTCATCGGGTTTGCAGAGAGATAAAGCGCGCGGCCCGCCCCTGCAACCCTAGCCCGACAGCGCCTTGCCCAGTCGCGGCAGGCGGGCCTTTTTCATCAGATCGCGGATCGTCCAAGGCTTGCCCGACAGGATCTCTGCCTGTTGCCGCACCGCTTCGCCAACGTGCGCCATCAGATCGGGCTCTGCCTGCCAGAATCCCAGCAGAAAGGCATCCGGGTCGGCGCGGGAAAGCCCCTCTTCGGCAAGAACATTGCGTGGAAAATCCTTGGCATTCAGCGTGATGATCACATCCGCATTACCCGCGATGGCGGCGGCCAGCACATGCGCGTCATTGGAGTCCGGCAGCCACAACCGCGCCTCCAGGGAGGGTTTCCAGACGACCTCGGCCCGGGGCCAGGCGGCGCGGACAAGGGCAACCTCGCCGCGCGCCTGTGCCTCTCCCTGGGGGCCGAGCTTGCGCGCGGCGCGCGCCCATTCTTCAAGGATGCGGGCGGACCAAAGCGGCGTAAACAGTCCCGCGCGCGCCGCCCCTAACAGGATTTCGCGCATCACCGTTGGATACAGTACACATGTATCCAGCAGCACTTTCACAGGCGGAAGACCAGCGCCTTGAGATACCCCGACTCCGCCAGTTGCGGCAGCAGCGGATGATCCGGCCCAGCCGTGCCGGTATGGATCAGTTGCGCCCACCGTCCCGACCGGCCAATCCCGCGCAGACAGGCCCCTGTAAAGCTGTTCAGGTCAGCGGCGTGCGAACAAGAGCAGAGCACCAGATAGCCATCCTCTGCCACCAGCGTCGCAGCCAGACGGGCGACACGCTCATAAGCGCGCAGACCTTTGTCCAGTGCTGGTTTGTTGGGCGCAAAGGCGGGCGGGTCACAGATCACAACGTCAAAGCGTGTGTCCTCTGCCGCAAGAGCATCCATCACCGCAAAGGCATCGCCCTGCCGCGTCTCGAAACGATCGGCGGCGTTCATTCGGCTGGCACCGTCTTCGGCCAGCAACAGCGCCGGGGCAGAGCCATCCACCGCCAGCGTGCGGGTCGCACCACCAGCCAGCGCCGCCAGACCGAATCCCCCGACATGCGTGAACACATCCAGCACGGTCTTGCCGCCGGCCAGTCGGGCGACAAACCCTTGATTGTCGCGTTGATCGTAGAACAGGCCGGTCTTCTGGCCGCCGGTGAGATCGGCCATGTAGGTGGCACCATTCATCTGCACCGGCATCGGTCCGTCAGGGGCCGCGCCACGCAGCACCGCGTCCACATCGTCCAGCCCCTCCAGCGCGCGACCTCGCCCGCCTGCGTTCTTGAGCACATTGGACACGCCGGTCACCGCGACCAACGCATCGGTCAACACTTCAAGATGTGCCTCTGCCCAAGCGGCGTTGGGTTGCACCACGCAGGTGTCCCCAAAGCGGTCGATCACCA
Source organism: Antarctobacter heliothermus (assembly GCF_002237555.1). NCBI lineage: Bacteria > Pseudomonadati > Pseudomonadota > Alphaproteobacteria > Rhodobacterales > Roseobacteraceae > Antarctobacter > Antarctobacter heliothermus. Next base: position 3,597,626 of record NZ_CP022540.1, read on the forward strand.
CACCGGGCAGCCCGTCACCCTCGGCATGGATCAGCCGGTAAAACGGCGCGTCGTAGACGCTGTCTCGCAGCGTCAGCGCCTTGCGCAGCCGAGTCGTGAACCATGCATCGTCGATCTGCGCCGACGCGTCCCGGTCCAGCACCCGCCCGACGATGCGCGAGGCGGGGTTGACTGCGACTGTCGCAAGCGGCGTCCGCTCTGCATCCTCCAGCGTGGCGATGCTGCCGGGCGTCAGCGCCTTGCTGCGCCGGTCCATCACGAGTTCATTGTCAAAGACCCACGGTGCGCCACGACGGATCGCGCGCGCATTGGCTTTGGGTTTCAGGCGCAGCACGGGGCGGCCTTGGGGCGTTTCTATATCTGTCATGCCCTCCGATTAGCCTGCTTCGGGAACCGGGGGAAGCGCTGGCGCGTTTCTGATGGGATAACTTGCGCAGAATCCGCGCAGGACATCATTGGCCCTTTACCGTTAGCGCTAACTGGCTTAAGGAAAACCCAACCCCCAAGCCACCGCAGATCCCCAAGGGAGTCCCGAATGCCGCTTGACGCCACAATCGCCCGAGTCACCGCCCGTATCGAAGCCCGCTCCGAGCAGATGCGCGCCACCTATCTGGACCGGATGCGCCGCGCCGCCGACGAAGGCCCGCGCCGTGCACACCTGACCTGCGGCAACCAGGCCCACGCTTATGCCGCCATGAGCGAAGACAAGAACGCGTTGGCCGGTGGCCGTGCGCCTAACCTTGGGATTGTGACCGCCTACAACGATATGCTGTCGGCGCACCAGCCGTTTGAGACCTACCCGCAAGTGATCCGCGAGGCCGCACGCGCGGCTGGCGGCACCGCGCAGGTTGCCGGCGGCGTGCCGGCCATGTGCGACGGCGTCACCCAAGGCCAAGTCGGCATGGAACTGTCGCTGTTTTCGCGCGACGTGATCGCGCTGGCCGCCGGTGTCGCGCTCAGCCACAACGTGTTCGACGCGGCCGTCTATCTTGGCGTCTGCGACAAGATCGTGCCGGGGCTGGTGATTGCCGCAGCCACATTCGGCTATATCCCCGGCCTGTTCATCCCCGCCGGCCCGATGACATCCGGCCTGCCCAACGACCAAAAAGCCAAGGTTCGTCAGCAGTTCGCCGCAGGAGAAGTGGGCCGGGACAAGCTGATGGAGGCAGAGATGGCCTCATACCACGGCGCGGGCACCTGCACTTTTTATGGCACCGCCAACTCCAACCAGATGTTGATGGAGTTCATGGGCCTGCACCTGCCGGGCACGTCCTTCGTCAATCCCGGCACACCACTGCGCGACGCGCTGACATCTGAGGCGGCGAAACACGCGCTGTCGATCACCGCACTGGGCAACGCGTATCGCCCGGTCTGTGACATTCTTGATGCCAAGGCTTTTGTGAACGGGATCGTGGGCCTGATGGCCACCGGCGGGTCGACCAACCTAGTGCTGCATCTGCCCGCCATGGCCCGCGCCGCCGGAATCGCGCTGGAGCTTGAGGATTTCGATGAGATCAGCTCCGCCACGCCACTGATGGCCAAGGTTTATCCCAACGGTCTGGCAGACGTGAACCATTTCCATGCGGCGGGCGGATTGCAGTACATGATCGGCAGCCTGCTGGACGCAGGACTGTTGCACGACGACGTCAAGACCGTCGCCGGGGATGGCCTGTCACTGTACACCCGTGAACCCGTCTTGACCGGGGGTGAGATCACCTACCGCGACGGTCCGCGCGATAGCCAGAACGACAAGATCCTGCGACCCGCGCGCGATCCGTTCCAGTCGTCGGGCGGCCTGAAACAACTGCACGGCAATCTTGGTCACGGTATGATCAAGGTCTCTGCCGTCGCGCCAGAACGCCATGTGATCGAGGCCCCGGCCCGCGTCTTTCAGGATCAGGACAGCGTCAAGGCCGCGTTCAAGGCGGGTGAGTTTACCTCTGACACCGTGGTCGTCGTTCGGTTTCAGGGGCCGAAATCCAACGGCATGCCGGAACTGCACGGGCTTGTGCCGACGCTGGCTGTGCTACAGGACCGCGGGCTCAAGGTGGCGCTGGTCACCGATGGCCGCATGTCCGGCGCATCCGGCAAGGTGCCCGCCGCAATCCACGTCTCACCAGAGGCGGCAAATGGTGGCCCTCTGGCACGGCTGCGTGACGGCGACATCGTCCGCGTCGATGCGGTGAACGGCACGCTGGAAACGCTTGCCCCCGATTTCGCGGACCGCGAGCCGGTTCAGGCCGATCTCAGCAACAATGGCCATGGCGTCGGGCGGGAATTGTTCGAGGCGTTCCGCCAGAACGTTGGACTTGCCTCCAACGGGGCCGCCGTGGTGGTGTAACTATCCGCTGCTTCTTGGTACAAATACTCAAAATCCACCCTACCAGAGTGAGACTCCAGCGATGACTCCACAGGACGCCAGCCAAAGCAACGAGGCGCTGTGCCGCCTTGCCCCCGTGATCCCGGTTCTTGTGATCGACGACGCCTCCAAGGCGCGCCCCTTGGCCGAGGCGCTGGTCGCCGGCGGCTTGCCGGTGCTGGAGGTGACGTTGCGCACCCCGGCCGCACTGGATGCGATCCGCGAGATGGCAAAGGTTGAGGGCGGTATCGTCGGTGCGGGCACCCTACTGACCCCCGAGGACGTCGCCGCCGCCATCGCCGCAGGTGCGAAATTCGGGGTATCGCCGGGGGCCACGGACAAGTTGCTGGACGCTTGCGAGGCCGCCGACCTGCCGCTTTTGCCGGGGATTGCCACCTCGACAGAGGCGATGCGCCTGCTGGAGCGCGGTTACTCGGTGCAAAAATTCTTTCCGGCCGAGGCCAATGGCGGCGTGCCAGCGTTGAAATCTATCGGCGCACCGATTCCGCAGGTGCGGTTCTGCCCCACCGGCGGCGTCAGCCCTGCCAACGCGCCGGCCTATCTTGCGCTGTCGAACACCCTGTGCGTCGGCGGCAGCTGGGTCGCTCCCAAGGATCTGGTGGCCGCAGGGGACTGGGCCGCGATCGAGGAACTGGCCCGCACCGCGGCCGCCCTGCCCCGCAGCTGACCTTCAGGCCCCGTCCATGTCCGGGCGGGGCCGTGACTTCCACCCGCCCCGTCGGCGCGATTTGCCGGCCGTCGCCAGTCCATCACGCAAGACCTGCGTCATAGGGTGGTTCTCCGCCGTGCCGTGGCGGGCCAAGGTGGCCCCGATCAACGCCTGCATGTCCACGTCCTCGGGCAGCGACAACGCCCAGTCGAGGAAAATCGACCGGCACTCTTCGGCGGTGATCCCTTCGATGGCATAGGCATCGGCCATCAGGCCCTTGGGGTCGATCGCGTCATCCTTTGTCATATCTCGCCCTCCGTTTGTGGCAAATCGCCGTCGATGATCTCAGCCGCGCGCTGCGCTTTCGCCTCCAGCTCCGACCGCAGCGCCATCATATCCGACGCCCCGGTGACCCGCTGCAAAAAGGCACAGCCACCTGTGCCCAGCCGTTCCGGGTCTATGGCCTCTTCGCTGACCAGCCGCGCCCCGATCTGTAGCGCCCAAAACAGCTCATAGGCGTCCACCAGAGCCGTTCGATCTTCTTTGGACAACCAATCCGCCAGCCGCAACGCGCGCGGAGCCTCCCGAAGGGGACGCCCTGCAATCAGCGCACAGGTCTGCGCATACAGCTCGATGTCCTGCAAGCGACCTGCACCGATCTTGGCATCCAGCGGTCCGCCCGCCGCCTTGGCCGCCGCAATGCGCGCCCGCATCTCGGCCACGGACTTGCGCAATCCACCTGCGTCGCGGTCTCTTGCAATCACTTCCTGACGCAGTGCTTCGACATCCTCGGCGAGGGCCGCAGGTCCAGCAACCACCCGCGCCCGCGTCAACGCCAGATGCTCCCAAGCCCAGGCCTCATCGCGCTGATAGCTCTGGTAAGACGCCCAGGAGGTCGCAACTGGCCCCTGATTGCCCGACGGGCGCAGCCGCATGTCGACCTCATACAGCTTACCCTCGGCCATTGGCGCGGTCATCGCAGTGATCAGCGCCTGTGTCAGGCGCGCGTAATAGGTCCGGCTGGCAAGCGGCTTGCGCCCATCCGACGCCTCGACACCCTCTGCGTCATAAATCACGATCACATCCAGATCCGACCGCGCGTGCTGTCGCCGTGCGCCCAACGATCCCATCCCCAGCACCACGGCACCGCGCCCGGGTGGGGGCCCATGTTTCTCTGAAAACATCGTCTGAACCTGCGGCCAGATCCCGGCCAACACTGCCCCGGCCAGATCGGCATATGCCTTTCCCGCCTCCGCCGGTTCCATCAGGCCCCGCAGTAAGTGAACGCCGATCCGGAAATGCCAGTCCTTGGCCCACCGGCGCGCAGCGTCCAGTTTCAATTCATAGTCGCCCGCGCGGTCCAATTCATCCAGCAATGCCACCCGCAACGCGTCCGCGCCCGGCCACGGGCTAAAGAAATCCCCGGCGATCACTGCGTCAAAAACACCGGCATTGCGCGACAGATAGCGGGCCAGATCGGGCGAGGTGCCAACAATGTCCACCAGCAGGTCGATCAACTGCGGATTGGCCTCAAACAGTGAAAACAGCTGCACCCCCGCAGGCAGCCCGCGCAGGAAACTGTCAAAGGCGGCCAACGCCTCGTCCGGGCGCGCGGCCTCGGCCAGACGGCGTAGAACCTCGGGGCGCAATCGCTTGAAGATCTCTACCGCGCGCTGCGACCGCAGGCAGGGATAGCTGTGCCAGCGCGACGGCAGGGGACTGTCGGCAAACACATCGGGCGCTGACCGCGAGTCACACGCATCCGGGGCAAAGAATCCTTCGGTCAGGTCGTGGACCTCAGTGAGACGCGCGCGCAGGTCGGTCTCTACCTCGCGCAAATCGCGTCCCATCAGACAGGCCAGCCGCTGCATACCCTCCGGGGACTTCGGCAAATCATGCGTCTGCGCATCCCCGATCATCTGTACCCGATGTTCGACCTCGCGGTGCGCGCGGTAATGCCCTGCCAGCTTGTCGGCCACATCTTGTGGCAGCCAACCTTTGGCAGCCAACCGGTGCAATCCATCGACCGTGCCACGCACCCTTAGTTCCGGATCGCGCCCGCCCGCGATCAACTGCCGGGTCTGGGTGAAAAACTCGATCTCGCGGATGCCGCCCCGCCCCAGCTTCATGTTGTGACCGGGTAATGTGATTCGCCCGTGAAAGCCCTTGTGTTCGCGAATGCGCAACCGCATGTCGTGCGCATCCTGAATGGCGGCAAAGTCCAGATGCTTGCGCCAGACAAAAGGGGTCAGCGTCTTCAAAAACCGCGCACCCGCGTCCAGATCCCCGGCAGAGGGCCGCGCCTTGATATAGGCCGCCCGCTCCCATGTGCGCCCGACGCTTTCGTAATAACGCTCCGCTGCTTCCATCGCCATACAGACGGGTGTCACAGAGGGATCGGGCCGCAACCGCAGATCGGTGCGAAAGACATAGCCCTCGCCGGTCAGATCATTCAGGGTCGCGGCCATCTTGCGCGTCGCGCGCACCAGCGTGGACCGCGCCTCATGGTAGTCGTCAGGGTCATAGCGCGTTTCATCAAACAGACAGATCAAGTCGATGTCCGATGAATAGTTCAACTCGCCCGCGCCCATCTTGCCCATGGCCAGCGCCACCATGCCGCCAGCATCGGCAATGTCGCCCTGGCCCATTCCGGGCAGTTTTCCACGCGTGATCAACGGTGTCAGCGCTGCCCGCAGCGCAAGCGTCACCGCAAGATCGGCAAAAACTGACAGCGTGCCGGTCACCTGCTCCAACGTCCATGCGCCAGACAGATCACAAAGTGCGATCAACAAAGCAATTCGCCGCTTTGCCTCGCGCAGGGCATCGCCGATCTGACCGGGCGCCACCTGCTGCAAACCGGCGTACACCGCCTCTACCGCCGCCTCCGGGTCCGCCACCGCGCCTTCGAGCCAGGCACTTTCCTTGAGGATCAACCCACGCAGATAGGGGCTCGACCCACCAGTGCCTTCGATCAATTCAGCCAGCGGTCCCGGTGCCCAAGGACAGGCTTCCAGCGCTTCTCGCCCGCGATCAGGCTCAAAGGCACGCGGACAACGGGTCATGTGGTTTTCCAGAGTCATGTCCGCAGATGGCCACCAATCGCCGGCAAGCGCAACTGCCTTGCAGCCCGCGCACGTCTGACGCAATCTGCGGGTCGCCCCCGGAATGGAGACCGCAATGAGCAAGAGCTTGAAACGCGTCCACGCTGCCCTCATCGCCGCCGGCCTCACCCCCGAGATCCTCGACGTCGGTCAGGCCCGCACGGCACAGGAAGCGGCCGACAGCGTTGGCTGCGCACTGAACCAGATCGCCAAATCGATCATCTTTCGCGCCGAAACCAGTGGCGCGGCGGTGCTCTTTCTGACCGCAGGCGGCAACCGGGTCTGCGCGGACAAAGCTACTGCCTTGGCTGGAGAACCGCTGGGCAAGGCCGACGCGGCGCTGATCCGCTCTCAGACCGGATTTGCCATCGGAGGTGTCGCCCCGGTGGGCCACCTGACCCCAATCCGGGCCTGGATCGATCCGCGCCTGCTGACGTTTGACACGGTCTGGGCCGCCGCCGGAACACCGCGCCACGTCTTTGCCGTCGATCCCCACCGCCTGCCCGAATTGACCGGCGCCACCACCGCCGATTTCACGCACTAGGGCCTATCTGCGGCTTCTTCTGTCCAAAAATATCCCGGGGGAGTCGACCAAAGGGAGACGGGGGCAGCGCCCCAATCTTTGCAACCCATTGAAAATAAACGACCCTTTGTGAAAATGTAAAATACATTCACATACCCCCTTGAAAGACGCGCGCCCAATTCCGATCTGCTACAATGTGAAAGACATTCACATCACACACCGAACGGAGAGACACATGACCACCGCCGCATATACGACCCACCTGCCCGCCAATGCCGGCTGGCTTACACGGGCCGAGGCATGGCTGGATCACAAGGGCAAAGGTGCCTGGATCGCGGCCATGGTTCTCGGGTTCGTCTTCTTCTGGCCTGTCGGCCTTGCCTTTCTTGCCTACATGATCTGGAGCAAACGCATGTTTTCGAAATCCTGCCGCACCAACGGACGCCACCACGAAGGCCGCAAAGCGGCGTGGGCCGCGATGAAACCCTCTGGCAACCGTGCGTTCGATGCCTACAAGACTGAGACGCTCCGCCGCCTCGAGTCCGAGCAGGAAGCCTTTCAGGAGTTCCTGGAACGTCTGCGCGAAGCAAAGGACAAGACCGAGTTCGACCAGTTCATGGATGACCGCGCCCGCCGTGCCCGGTCCGAAACGGAAGAAACGGAACACGCCTGACCACATGGACGCCCCTCCGGGGGCGTCACCCCTCTTTTCTGCCAGGAGTAAAAAATGTATTCCGAGCCTATGTCCCACCTGCCAGACCCCGAACGTCAGGTCGCCTTTTACGATGGCGTGACCGTCAAGCGCGGCTTGGCCTGGGTGGTCGACACCGTGCTCATCGCACTGATCACCCTCCCCATTTCCGTGTTTTCCATCGTCGGATTGTTTATCCTGCCGTTGATGTTCTTGATCATCGGTTTTCTGTACCGCTGGATGTTCATCGCGGGCGGTTCCTCGACTCCGGGGATGCGCTTGATGTCGATCGAGTTCCGCAATTCCCATGGCGCGCGGCTGGATGGGGGCGAGGCCTTTTTGCATACGCTGGGCTTTACGGTGATTTCCTCGACGGTGATTCTGCAACTAGGCTCCATCGTGATGATGTTCGTGACCGAACGCGGCCAGGGTCTGCATGACATGCTATTGGGGACTGTCGCGCTCAACCGTCGCTATTGAGGCAACAGAGACGCGCGATCAGCCGGATTTTCCCCGACAGCGCTACCGTTTACCATGATATAGGAAAGGCCCCGCCGGTGCGGGGCCTAATGCGTTGTAGGACTTGGCGATGGTCGGGATCATTGTTACCTTTTCATTAAATTGACGAGGTATTCAGGTCCGATGCGCCACTCGCTGCCGCTAGCTCCACAGTTCTATGTGACGGCTCCCCAGCCTTGCCCCTATCTGGAGGGCCGGATGGAGCGAAAGTTGTTCACAGCCTTACAAGGAGAGTCGTCACAGAAACTGAACGACTCGCTGTCGAAACAGGGCTTTCGCCGTTCGCAGAACGTGCTGTATCGGCCGTCCTGTGCCGATTGCGCTGCCTGTCTTTCGGCCCGAATCGACGTCACCCGGTTTAAACCGTCGCGCAATCAGCGCCGGGTCCAGCGTCGCAACGCCCATATCGAACGGCGCGCAACCAGCCCATGGGCGACCGAAGAACAATACGATCTGTTCCGCCGGTATCTGGACGAGCGCCACGCAGATGGCGGCATGGCGGATATGGACGTTTTTGAATTTGCCGCCATGGTCGAGGAGACACCGATCCGCAGCCGCGTAATCGAATACATAGATCGCGACAGCGGCGCGTTGATTGCCACCTGCCTGACCGACATGTTGGATGACGGTCTATCTATGGTCTATTCGTTTTACGAACCCGATCTGGCACGCAATTCGTTGGGCAAGTGGATGATCCTCGATCATATCGAGATCGCCCGTGAAGCTGGATTGCCCTACGTCTATTTGGGCTACTGGGTGCCCGGTAGCGACAAGATGGGCTACAAGGCAGAGTTCAACGCGCTGGAAATCTTCCGCCGCGATGGCTGGGAACGGCTGGAAAACGTCGGAGATTTCAACGCTGAAATGCACCCGCTGTCGACAGATCCGATTGCCGAACAGGTCGCCAACATCTCTTTTCCCGATACACGCGGCTGATCCAGCAATCTGCATTGATGGCCACGATTGCCGCGCACAAGGGGCGCCGGCCTTCGATCATGGTCGCGTGTTCAATCGATCACCGACGCTGATTATCGTCACACAAAAAATTGACCGAAAGGTCAAATCTGCTCTCCACATCCGCCCCGTAAAAAGTTAGTCGGAGGCATGACACAACCAGAAGAATATCTCCCGGCTTTTCTTGCGAACATAGAGTCGCTCGACCCCGTCAGCCAGATCGGTCACACGCGGGGCCTTGTCGTCGGGATATTGGAACATCTTGGCTACGTTCTGGCGCGGGATACCGGCACATCAGCTGCGACCTCGGCCTTTATTCTGGCGGCTGATCTGGAAAAACGCCTGACCAATCTAGAACAGATGATCGGGTCTGACGCGCCGTCCTGACACTTCGCGCGGGGACGACATGCAAAAAGGGCAAGCTGTGACGCCTGCCCTTTTCTCATTATCTCGTTTCCGATGCCCGATCAGCGCCCCAGCAACGAAGGAACGATGGTCACGATCCCTGGGAACAGCGCCAGAATGGCCAGTCCCAGTACCTGGATCAACACAAACGGGATCACACCACGATAGATATGTCCCGTCGTGACCTCCTTGGGCGCCACGCCGCGCAGATAGAACAGCGCAAAGCCAAAGGGTGGAGTCAGGAACGACGTTTGCAGGTTCACCGCGATCATGATCGTCACCCATTTCGGATCGAAGTGCGCCCCATAGATCACCGGCCCCACAATCGGCACCACGATGTAAATGATCTCAAGGAAATCCAGCACAAAGCCCAAGATGAACAGGATGATCATCACGATGATAAAGGCGGTGCGCGGATCGTCAAAGCTGCGCAGGAACTGCTGGATGTATTCCTCACCCCCGAATGAGATCACCACAAGGTTCAACAGCTGCGAGGCGATCAGGATGGTAAAGACCATCGAGGTCACCTTGGCCGTTTCCCGCACCGCTGGCGTCAGAACTCCGGATCGGAACAGAACCCAACAGCTGAACAGCAGACCGAAAAGCGCGTACAGCCAGCAGACATAGGCAAAGAAGAACGCCACCCAAGTCTCGAACGAAACGTTTTCCGTGTTGATGCGCAGGTCAAAGTTGATGCCCGTCAGGATCATCAGAACCACGGCCAGAGTCGACCAGATGACAATCTTGGGGCTCCGGTCTTCTTCCGACAGCTTGCGATAGGCGGCCAGCATGATGGCCCCTGCCGCCCCCAGCGCCGCAGCGGGAGTCGGGTTGGTGATGCCGCCAAGGATCGACCCCAGCACCGCCACGATCAAGACCAGCGGCGGGAAGACCACGCGCAACAGTTCGTTCTTGGACAGGCGGCCCATGGCATGAAAACAGCCGTAGATCGTGATTGCCCAAGGCAGCGCCATCAGCAGCACTGTCGTCAAAGAGGATGTGGTCGGCGACAGAAGGAAGATATCGACCAGCAACCCCAGAACAAGGCCACCCGCGCCGATCTGCAAGGGCAGTGGATTGGCCGAGGGAGACACGCCGCGCGCCACCGAAAGGATCAGGCCAAACATGATGGTCAGGATCGCAATGCCGGTGCCGACAGGTGCGGCATTGTCAATGGTCTGGGCCCGAAGCGCGGTGATCTCTTCAGCGGACAGGCGCGTACTGGTTTGCGTTCCGCCACCTGCGTCGATGTCAGCCTGTTCAGCCACGGCCGTGTCCCAGGCTTTTTGACCGTGCAGGTCAATCATCGACGCTTTGCATGTGTCCGACACATTCGTGCGCAAGGATGCAGTGTCACCCGTTTCCGTAAAGGTGTTGACCTGCGTCGTTTGCGTACCCACCAGCCCAACCTGGGCCAGTAGTATCGTGCCCGCAATCAGCGCCACAGGGACACCGACATACCAGGTAAACGCCTCGCCGCGTGTAACGGGCTCTCCGGTGGAATCACCCATCTCCACAGCGGGTGCCTTGGACGGGTTCAGCATGGCGTAGACAAAGGCATACAGCGCATAAAGCACCGCCAGCAGGATGCCCGGCAGCAGCGCCGCTTGGAACAACGTGCCGACAGAGACCACTGCCGGTGTGCCCAGATAGGTCAGCGCGTCGCTACAACCCGCAAGTTGCGCCCGCGATTCCTGTGCCGCCGAATAAAGATCCCCGGCCAGCGTGCCCAGCAGGACAATCACGATAGAGGGTGGAATGATCTGCCCCAGCGTACCAGAGGCGGCAATCACACCTGTCGCCAGTTCCGGCGCGTAGTTGTTGCGCAGCATGGTCGGCAAGGCGAGCAGGCCCATGGTGACGACAGTCGCGCCGACGATCCCGGTCGAGGCCGCCAGAAAGGCACCCACAACCACGATTGACACGGCCAGACCGCCGGGCAGCGGGCCAAAGACCCGCGCCATGGTGGTCAACAGATCGTTGGCGATCTTGGAACGTTCCAGAACGATACCCATCAGGACGAACATCAGAACCGCCAGCAGAGTCTCAATGGACTGCCCGGCGATGACCCGTTCGTTGATGCGATTGGTGATACCCGCGATGACGCGTTTCATCGCGCCTTCGTAATCCCCTGCGGGAAAGATCGAATCCGCTGCCACACGGGGCAGATCAGGATATCGGAAGATCGAGATGGCCTTTTCCGGAACTCCGGAGGCGATCAGAGCCGAATACGGTTCTGACGAACTGTCGATTGCCTGGTGAACAAGAATGCCCGCGCTGTCCAGCGCGGCGATGATACCGAAGGAGATGACCCCGGCACCGCCGATGGCAAAGGCCACCGGAAAGCCCGAGAGGATCGCCGAAAAAAGCGCGAGAAAGACGATGATCAGGCCGATCTCGACGCCGTCCAATCCGAATAGCATTGTCCTACTGCCCCTTTAGAATTCTGCGTGATCGTAGGGCTCTTCGCCCTGCTCGATCACGTCTTTGTCCAGATATTTGCCGTCGCTTTCGGGGCCTTCGATCCACTCTAGGTAAGAGCGGTAGAAAAAGGACCATGCATGGACAAAGATCATGCCGATCATGACCAGCATCAGGACCTTGAACAGAAAGTAACCGTTAAAGCCGTTTGGCGAAAAACCGATTGTCTCGACGTTCCAGCGCAGCGCGCGCGCCTTTAGCACAAGTCGGTCCAACTGGTCCGTGGCGTTCACCGGCGGAACGATCATCGAACGCCACATGAAGGTCCATGTGAACATCCAGATCAGCACCGCCATCGGCAACATGAAGAAAAGCGAGCCAAACATGTCAATCACCCGCTTGGTGCGGTGCGACACGGCGGCATAGACAAGGTCAACGCGCACATGGCCGCCCTGCACAAAGGTGTAGGTCAAGCACAGCGCGACCACCATCGCATTGTAAAGTTTCAGCTCTTCGGCATACCAGGAGATGTCGAACTGCAGCGGGATACCAAAGCCGAACACGATGTCGGGCCGGGTAAAGATCCGCTGCAGGAAGACAATGACCACCTGTTGCAGCACCATCAAAAGACCGGCCCAAGCGGCAAAGCGACCGACGGTATTGGCAAAGCCCTCCAGCACCCGAACCACACCCCAGAGAAAGGTGTTTTTCCAAACTCCAAAGGCAAAGATCACCAGGAAGAAGACGAACACCACAAAGAAAAACTCAACCGAGGCGCCGTAGTAGACCAGCCGCATCATCGATTGCTTTTGTTCCAACGTCTCCATTCCGCTCGTCCAGCCCAGCCAGTCGGCGGAATGCGTCACCGCATATCCCAGATTGTAGAACGCCATGGCGAGGTTTTGCAGGATCCAGACAATCCCGTCCCCCAACGCTCCCATGAATTGCCCGAAACCGGCAGGCTCTGTTTCTTCCATTAGTCCCCCCACACCCTGTAGGATTCGTCTAACCCGGGTTGATCGGCGCCAGACGTAGCACGAAAAGAAGCCCCCGCGTCACGCGCGAGGGCTTCGGTTTTCAAAGCTGTACGGTCAGCCGCCCAGAACGCGAACGCGCTGTTCGACGTAATAAGCGTCCGACTTGCCGATCCAGCTTGCCGAGTTGGCCATGCTTGTCTCGAACGAGTTGCGGATCTTGGCGAACAGCTCATCACCCATGTTCTCGTCCATGACTTTTTTGGACGCGGCGCCAAAGGCATCCCAGACATCGTCAGGGAATTGCAGCGTCTTGACGCCTTGCGATTGCAGACGTGCCAGCGCGGCACCGTTGTTCGCAAGAGTTTCGGCCAGCTGGTAGTGGGTTGTCGCCATCGACGCATAGCGCAGGATGTGCTGCTGCTGCGCGGTCAGGCCTTCCCAGACGTCCAGGTTGACGTTGGCGGACAGGGCCGAGCCCGGCTCGTGGAAACCGGCGGTGTAGTAGATCTTGGCAACTTCCTGGAAACCGGCGCGCTCATCGGCCATCGGGCCAACCCACTCCAGTCCGTCTAGGGCACCAGACGACAGCGCCTGATACAGTTCGCCACCGGGGATGTTCTGCACCGATGCGCCCAGTTCACCCAGAACCTTGCCGCCCAGACCGGGCATGCGGAACTTCAGGCCGTTGAAATCGTCTGCCGAGGTGATCTCATTCCGGAACCAGCCACCGGACTGCGAACCTGAGTTGCCTGCATTCAGGCCCTTCATGTTGAAAATCAAGCCCAGTTCGTCGTGCAGTTCTTCGCCGCCACCATGGTAGTACCAGTTGGTGACTTCCTGCGCGGTGCCGCCAAACGGAACGGCCGTGAAATACGCGTAACCCGGGTGGTTGTTGATGAAGTAGTAGTCAGCCGAGTGATACATGTCCGCCTGGCCCGACGACACGGCGTCAAACACTTCCAGCGCGCCGACCAGTTCACCCGGGGCTTTCTTGTCGATGGTCAGCATACCATCGGACATTTCACCGACCATCTGCTCAAGATAGGTGGCTGCGTCGTCCAGAACGGCAAAGCCGCGCGGCCAGGATGTGACCATGGTCAGGGTCCGCTTGCCCTGTGCATAGGCCGGAGCGGCAAGTGTCGATGCTGCGGCAGCGGCACCGGCACCCAGAGTCGAGTTACGAAGGAAAGAACGGCGATCCATAGAAAACCTCCCAGTTTTTATCGTTGCGCAAGGCTCCCCACCTTGCGCGGATCGAATTTAAGTCTGGGCACACTAGGGCGCGTGTCTAAGCAAAGAAATACCCAGTGCTACGGAGGCGACGCGTTATTTCACACCAAACCGGACATTTTTTGACTAAGCGCAATGGAGACGGTCAGCTGGCGCCGCGGGTTACGTTAGGGAACAGGTTTCCCGCTCTGCTGCCGCGCAAAGCCAATCAAAGACCAGCCGCCGCGACGGGTCCGCCAGATCCTCACGCGGGCAAAGTGCATCGTAAGTCTGCGAGGTCGCCAAAGTGCCCGGCACTGCCTGCACCAAACGCCCCAAACGGATGTCGCGGGCCACAAGAAACGGGCTGGCAAGGGCAACTCCCTGCCCGGCCATGGCCGCCTCGACGGCCAGAGTGATCTGGCTGAACCGGGGACCTGGCAGATGATCGCGGTGGGCTTGACCCAACACGGTCTCAAGGAACGCAGGCCACAGGTCTAGCGAATGATGCAGCAGGGTTCGCCCCTGCATCCCATCGCCCGGCAGATCCGGCGCACAGACAGCAATAGCTTCGCCGCTAAACAAGGTACGCGCCTCCATCCCCGCCAACCCCTGTGACACGCCAAACCGCACCGCGATATCGACCCCATCGGCGCGGAACCGCGACAACGCCTCTGTTGCAAGGACACGCAATTCGATGTCCGGGTGACGGGCGGTGAAATCCGGCATCGTCGGGATCAACCATTTCGACGCGAACGAAGGCGTGACCGAAATAGTGACGCTGCGCCCCCCCGGGCGCAGGTCATACGTCGCCTGTTCCATCAAACGAAAGGCGCGCGCAATCTGGTCATGATACCGCCTCCCGTCTTCGGTCAAACGCAACCCGCGCGCGTGCCGATCAAACAGTCGCAGACCAAGGCGGGCCTCCATCCCACGCACATGCTGGGCGACGGCACCTTGTGTCACGCGGAGGTCTTTGGCCGCCGCAGCAAAGCTCAGATGCCGTCCTGCCGCCTCAAAGGCGCGCAGGGCATTCAGCGGAGGAAGTCCATCAGCCAATCATTTTCCTATCGTCTCAAAGCAGTCGTTCTGGCCTGTTCAGGCTTAAGTATAGCCAATATTTCAACGAAAGAACATGCAAACGAAGGAATCCAGCATGGCAGGAGTAGAACTGCAGACAATGACATGCCCAGACACCTCGGCGCTTGCTGGGAAACCCTCCCCACGCCGGACTGACGCGCTTGTCGATACGGTAAAATGGGGTGCCTCTATCGCACAGATCGGCGGCTATGCCGCAACCGGGTTCGGCTTTACCACATGGGCATTGCCCTTTTTCGCGATCGGGCTGCTGGGCTGGCTGGCAGTTGGGCTAGCATGGCGTGACCGGGCGATCATCCTGATCCACCTGGTTGCCATGGTCGCGATGCTGACCGGGCTTGTTACGCGCGGCTGAGGTCTTTCCTTCACGGCGGCACTCTGCTTTTCTGGCTCCATGCGCAGCATCCTGCAACGCTTTCGCCCGTCCTACCGTCAGAAGCTGTTTCTTCTGGCCGCGGCCCCTATGGTTCTAGCCGTCTTGGCCATTGCGCTGCTGGTGGCCGAACAGTCGCGCGCCATGGCCGAGCAGGAGATCCGGCAGCTGGAAGCGCAACTGCTGGAGGCCAAGAAGCGCGAGTTGCGCAACTATGTCACCCAAGCCCGCAATGGGTTCTATTTCATTTACGGTTCTGCTGCGCCGGACAATGAGGCGGCCAAAGAACAGGTCATGCAGATCCTCGCCGCGATGATTTACGGCGAAGAGGGATTCTTCTTTGTCTACGACTATGAAGGCCGCAACCTTGTCTCACCGCGTCAGACTGACCTGATCAACGGCAATCATTGGGATTTGACCGACAGCGAAGGCACCTATGTGGTGCGCGAGTTCATCGAGATCGCCCGTCAGGGCGCAGGCTATGTCGATCACCTCTGGCCCAAACCCTCAACCGGCGAAGAGGGGCGCATGATCACCTATGTTACCTCATTTCCCAGTTGGCGTTGGGCGGTTGGCACCGGCGTCTTTATCGACGACGTACTGGTCAGCGTGGCGGCGGCCCGCGCCGAGGTCGAGGCCAAGGTCCGGCGCACGTTCGTTTATATCGGCGCAATCACCTTTGCCGCGCTGATGGTGGTCTTTGCCTCTGGTCTTGTGTTGAACATCCGTGAACGGCGGCTGGCCGACGCCAAGCTGCGCGAACTCACCCAGCGGGTTCTCGACACGCAGGAAGAGGAACGCGGCCGCGTCGCGCGTGAACTGCATGACGGCATCAGCCAGATCCTTGTTGGCGTGCGCTACGCGCTGGACGTGGCGCGACGTCGTGTGGCCTCTGGCGATCTGCGTGCAGCGGACACGCTGGCCAAGGGCACTGACAATCTGGGCCTTGCGATTCAGGAGGTACGCCGCATCAGCCGCGACCTCCGACCGGGCGTGTTGGATGATCTGGGCCTTGGGCCCGCGATCAAGACACTGGCCGAGGATTTTCAGACCCGCACCGGGATAGACACCCATTTCGCAACCGTTGTGTTTCGCAACCGGTTGGATCAGGACGCCAAGATCGCGATGTACCGCATCGCACAAGAGGCTCTGACCAATGTTGAACGCCACGCCAACGCCAGCCATGTTCGCATCGACCTGCGCGGACATCGCGCCGGAGCCACGCTGAAGATCGCCGATGATGGCATCGGATTGCGCGATGCGCGGGCGCATACACCCGGCATCGGTCTGCGCAACATGCAGGAACGGATGGACCAACTGGGCGGGACGTTGCGCATCTTGTCCTCCCGCGATGGGACCCTTATCGAGGCACAGGTACCGCTCAGCCACATGCTGCCCCCTGAGGATGGCACAGTCACCCAACCCAAGGTCCGCGCATGAACCTCCGCCCCACCCGCGTTGTCGTTGTCGATGATCACCCGATGGTCGCCGAAGGCATAGAGGCGATCCTTGAAAGCTATGATGACATCAACGTGGTTGCGACGCTGTCAGACGGGCAAACCATGATCGACCGCCTGGAAGAGTTGTCGCCAGATGTCATTCTGATGGACCTCAACATGCCGGGTCTTGGTGGGCTGTCAGCCACCGAGATGATCCTGGAACTGCGGCCCGCCACGCGTATTCTGGTGCTGTCGATGCACGACTCCCGCGAATACATCAGCACAGCGCTCAGCCATGGCGCGCGGGGATATGTGCTCAAGGACGTGCCGACAGATGAGATCAAGCGCGCCATCGACTCTGTAATGGCCGGAAACCGCTATCTGTGTCCCGGCGCAGAGGGCGCATTGACCCCTTCCGGTCAGGACCGCGAGCAACTGACCAACCGCGAACAGATGGTGTTACTGCAACTGGCGCAGGGCAAGTCGAACAAGCAGGTCGCCGAAGCCTTGGATATTTCGGTGCGCACGGTCGAGACGCACCGAAAGAACATCCGCCGCAAACTGGGCGTCAGTAGCACTGCCGAACTCATGCGTTATGCGCTGGAACACGGCGTTTTGCAGGGGACCGGCGCGAATTTCTGAAAAACAGGGGCGCGCCGGAGAATGTCAGCCTGTCAAAGATCGACGATCGGCCCGACCGAAACGCAGTCTTCCCAAGCCTTGTAGACCATCGCCGGAATAAGCTCTGCTTCCGCAGGTTCTGTACCAGCAAAGGAAGTCGACGCTTTTGGCACGCCTCCCATTGCCACGGCCAAACCCATCAGGGCAACAAGAGCCACGGCCTTGCAAATCGTGAAATCGCGGTAAAATACGTTTCTGGACATGACGATCTCCTCGTCTCCTGTGACCTCATGCACAGCATTGCGGATGTTGTCGCTCCGAACAACTCACGATGCCGCGCGCGAATGTTGCAAATGGCCTAGTGACCCCAGTATCCCGATACCAAAACGGCCTGCGCAGCCCCTGACGCCCCGGGATTTCCGGCATGAAGACTGATTGCCGCAACGATCAGCGCAGACAGCCAAACCGCCTTCGCCAAAGAAAAATTTCGGAATGTTCTGGACCGGAGCATTGCACGCCTCGACAATATATGAACTGACCGGTTCAGTACTGGCAGATCGTCCCCCCGGCATGCAATCGACGATATGCGCATAAATGCACATCAAATATGCATGGGGCGGGATCGCCAGCAAAAACAGGCGGCACACTCAGCGCACAAGCAACTTTCGACAAGCGTGCTGCCTGCGAAACGAAATTTGCTTTCTTCAACTTCGCCGGTTGACGCCTAGTCCTGCCCGCCATAAAGTCGCCCGCGCAACTCAAGGGAGCCTCAGGCATGACCACGCTAGTGGTAATTGTAGGATTAAGGCGCATGGGCCGGTAACGGAATCCCTATCAGGAACCCCATGCGCCCCCGAAATTAACCTCGGGGGTTTTTTTGTGCGCAGAATTTCAGTGTCGTGAACGGAGAACATGCAATGACACGTCAGATGACCGGAGCGAAAATGGTGGTTCAGGCCCTCAAGGACCAGGGCGTGGACACGGTATTCGGCTACCCTGGCGGCGCTGTACTACCGATTTACGATGAGGTGTTTCAGCAAAACGACATTCGCCACATCCTTGTTCGGCACGAACAGGGCGCGGTTCACGCGGCAGAGGGCTATGCCCGCTCCACCGGCAAACCCGGTGTCGTTCTTGTGACTTCTGGTCCCGGTGCCACCAATGCGGTGACCGGTTTGACTGATGCCCTGATGGACTCGATCCCGATTATCGTCCTGACCGGGCAGGTCCCGACTTTCATGATCGGTTCCGACGCCTTTCAGGAGGCCGACACCGTTGGCATCACGCGTCCCTGCACCAAACATAACTGGTTGGTGAAGGATACTGCGCGGCTGTCGTCCATCATCCATGAGGCGTTCCATGTCGCCACCTCGGGGCGTCCCGGTCCGGTGCTTGTGGACATCCCCAAGGACGTCCAGTTCGCCAGCTCGCAGTATCAGGGCATTCCCAAGGTCGCGACCAGCCACTATCAGCCGCAGGTCAAGGGCGACATGGAGATGATCGAACACCTGGTCGAGGCGATCGAGATGGCTGAACGCCCGGTGTTTTACACTGGCGGCGGCGTCATCAATTCGGGCCCCGCAGCGAGCCAGTTGTTGCGCGAAATCGTCGAGGCGACAGGCTTTCCGATCACGTCCACATTGATGGGTCTTGGTGCCTATCCAGCCTCTGGCAAAAACTGGCTGGGCATGCTGGGTATGCACGGTCTGTATGAGGCCAACATGGTGATGCATGGCTGCGACCTGATGATCAACATCGGCGCGCGCTTTGACGACCGTATCACCGGGCGACTCGACGCGTTCAGCCCCCATTCGCGCAAAGCACATATCGACATTGATCCGTCGTCCATCAACAAGGTGATCAAAACCGATTTCCCCGTTGTCGGCGACGTGGCGCATGTGCTCGAAGACGTGCTGAACCTGTGGAAAGCGCGCGGGCGCAAGGTCAACCGTGAGGCCATCGGCCGGTGGTGGAAGCAGATCGAGGAATGGAAAAAGATCGACTGCCTGAAGTACAAACCCTCCGAAGGCGCTATCCGACCGCAGCACGCGCTGGCCCGGCTTGAGGCGCTGACCAAGGACCGCGACCGCTATATCTGCACCGAGGTCGGTCAGCACCAGATGTGGGCTGCGCAATACCTTGGCTTTGAGGACCCGAACCGCTGGATGACTTCCGGCGGGCTTGGCACCATGGGCTACGGCACGCCGGCCTCCATCGGTGTGCAGGTTGCCCATCCTGACGCGCTGGTGATCAACGTCGCCGGTGAGGCGTCGTGGCTGATGAACATGCAAGAGATGGGCACAGCGGTGCAGTACCGTCTGCCGGTCAAGCAGTTCATCCTGAACAACGAACGGCTTGGCATGGTGCGCCAATGGCAGGAATTGCTGCATGGCGAACGCTATTCGCAATCCTGGTCCGAGGCGCTGCCCGATTTCGTGAAGCTGGCCGAAGCGTTTGGCGCCAAGGGCATCCTCTGCAAGGATCCCGCCGATCTGGACGATGCGATCATGGAAATGCTGGACTACGACGGTCCGGTGATTTTCGACTGCCTCGTCGAAAAGCATGAAAACTGCTTCCCGATGATCCCCTCGGGTGCACCGCACAACAAGATGTTGCTGGGCGATGCCTCGACCAAGGGTGCCATCGGTGCCAAGGGTGCGGTGATGGTGTGACCCCTTCGCCGCTCACCCGGTCCGCTCAAGCGGGCCGGGTGTTGTGGCTGGACAAGGCCAAAGGGCTGGCCATTGTACTGGTCGTGTTTGGTCATGCTTGGCTGGGGGCGCAGGCGGCGGGAGTGTTGCCCGCCGACAAGGTCTTTCATACCGTCGAAAAGCTGATCTACAGCTTTCATATGCCGCTGTTCTTTCTGCTGTCGGGCGTCACGTTCGAAGCCTCTGCCCGGCGGCGTCCTCTGCTGCGCGCAGCGCGGGACAAGGCGCTGCGCCTGCTTTGGCCGCTGCTGTTGTGGACCTATATCTTTGCCGGGTTCCGCTATCTGGCCGGTGGCGCGGTCAATAGCCCTGAGACACTGTCCGACCTGTTCACCTCACCTTTGCCGCCACGAGACCACCTGTGGTTTCTCTGGGCGCTGTTTCTGATCCAGATGCTGGGCCTATTGATTGCCGTCCCTGGCGTGCGGCCAAGACCGGCTTGGGTCTGGTTGGCGCTGGCCTTGGGGGCCATGGCGATTGTGTCTCTGCCCGGCTTGCCGCTGGGACCGCTGACGGTGAACGCCGCGCTTCATTTGGGGATCTTTCTGCTGGGTATATGGCTGGCGCGGGCCGGT
The DNA here is from genome assembly GCF_002237555.1 of Antarctobacter heliothermus. Taxonomy (NCBI): domain Bacteria; kingdom Pseudomonadati; phylum Pseudomonadota; class Alphaproteobacteria; order Rhodobacterales; family Roseobacteraceae; genus Antarctobacter; species Antarctobacter heliothermus. The sequence goes on from NZ_CP022540.1 coordinate 3,618,272, forward strand.
CCCTTGCCCACTGGCGTGCCTGTCCGGCTCAAGGCACTGACGGTATTTGTTATCGTGCAGATCATCAGCTTCGGCCTTCCCGAAAACGTAGTGGCTTTTCAGGTTATTGCCGCTGTGTTGTCGCTGTGTTTTGTCGTGATGCTGAACGCCCCTCTTGGCGTCCTTGGCCGTGTTCTGGTGCGGCTGGGCCAACTGTCGATGCCGATCTATCTGGCGCATACGCTGTTCACCGCCGCGACACGCATCGTGCTGTTCAAGATCACCGACGACCCGACATTGCATCTGATGCTGGGCACATGTGCCGGGTTGATCGGCCCGGTGGTGTTGTATTACGCGGTGCGCGCCGTCGCCTCCCCCCGGTTGTTAGGGTTTTGAGCCGCCAAAATCACGATGCCGCCGCCTGATCCGGCCCTGAACACAAATGCGCGGCGATGGTCAGCAACAGCGCATCGCGGCGCACTGGCTTGCTGAGAAATCCATCCATGCCAGCGGCTGACGCGGCCTTGCGGTCCTTGTCAAAGGCATTGCCTGTCAAAGCGATGATGGGGCGGCGGGGCCACCCCCGCAGATTTTCACGCTCTCGGATCAAACGAGTCGCGTCCAGACCGCTCATCTCGGGCATCGACAGATCCATCAGGACAAGGTCAAAGCGGTGCGGATCGTACAGATCCAGCGCCCGTCGACCATTGTCGGCCAGAACAACCTGCGCCCCGCGCCGCTCCAGCATTTTCTTTGCCACAGCCTGATTGGTGCGGTTGTCCTCAACCACCAGCACGCACACTCCGTCGAGACGCATGGCATCCGTCGAAACGGGCGCGGCGCTGGGTGTTGCAAAGGCCACCGTCGGCAGCGGCAAATCTACGGTGAAGGTGGTGCCCCTGCCCTCTTCGGAGCGCGCCGCAATGGAGCCACCCATGGCCGACACCAGCCGCTTGCAGATCGACAGCCCAAGGCCGGTCCCCTCAAACTGACGTTCGTGCCCCTTGTGGACCTGTTCGAACGGATCGAAAATCACCGCCAACCGTTCCGCCGGAATGCCGATACCGGTGTCTGTGAGGGTGAACCGCACAACATTGGTGCTCGGGGATGCCAGCGACAGATGCAAGTCAACCTTACCAGCCAGCGTGAACTTGATCGCATTGCCCATGAGATTCATCAGAATTTGACGAATGCGCAGCGCATCGCCCTCAAGCAGATGCGGCACATCCGGGTCTATGCGGCACTGCAGTGTCAATTCCTTCTGCGTCGCCAAAGGCGACAGCAGCTCACTGATCTCATCGACCAGCCCCGCAACCTCAAACGTCACCTTTTCCAGTTCCAGCCGCCCCGCCTCGACCTTGGAAAAGTCGAGAATGTCAGAGATCAGCGAGGTCAGCGCCAGTGCTGCCCCCCGGATCGTGGCAACATAGCTGGCTTGTTCGGTGCTGAGATCGGTTTCGGCTAGCAGGTCCGCCATCCCGACAACGCCGTTCATCGGTGTACGGATCTCATGGCTCATATTCGCCAGAAACGATGATTTCGCCTCATTGGCGACGTTGGCGGCATCCCGCGCGGCACGCAGTTCGGCGTTTTGATTGCGCAGATCGGTGATGTCGGTGTGGACGATCACATTGCCCAGCATCGGCCGCGTCGACGCCTGCATGTAATAACTACGGCCGGAGTCCGGAATCTCCATCAGCACCTTGCGGCCTTTGTTCAAGGCCTGCTGTACGTCCCGGTAGAAGGCCAGATTGCTGGGCACCTTGTTCTGCTGCGCCAAAAATCGCAGGTGATCGCTCACCGAAATCCCCTCTGGCACGTCTTCGGGCCCGAGATCAAAGAGCCGGAGGTACGCAGGGTTCACCCGCAGCACCCGATTATCTGGATCGTCGATCTCCGAGCCGGAAGTGACAAGCAGCCCCTCCCCCATGCCTTCGACGATCTCGGTCAAGAGGTGATTTGTCTGGGACAACTCATGGGCTTTGTTAACCAGATTCTGTTCCAGAGCCACGGTCCGCTTGTTCAGCCCGGCCACAAGGGACCCTGTGACATCAGCTTTGCGCATGACGGCACTGATGTTCAGCGTGATCCCACGATAGCCGGCAAACCCGCCATCTGCACCCCAGATCGGCACCGCGCTGTCCATCAGGACTGCGCGGCTGCCATTGATCATCACACGTTCATAGCTAAGTCCGCGCACCTCACTCTGGTCGCGAAACGCCTCCAGCAGCCGGTCAAGCCCGGCCTCGTCGCCTGTGGCACTGTCCTGATCCAGAATGCACAAGCCATTCAGCTGCTGGGCAGTCAACTGCAACCCGGAATGCTGGATGTTGACATACCTCAGCCGATAGTCGGCATCCGCCTCCCATGTCCATGCCGGCATGAGATGGATGACATCCGACCAGATTCTGGCATCTTTCTCCCTCTCGGACATGAATGGCCCCTAGTTGCCGGAAACGATTGCAACGCAATGAATTTGGACTAGCGAAAAACAATTGACAGGGCATTAAATCCTCTCCGCCACCAGATTTAACCACGCGGACCGCTAGCCAAAGCCGTCGATCTTGGCTAAATCCATGTGCGGCCCGCGCCTTGTGGGTCGGCACCCCCTCAGAAAGGCCCGGCGATGTCAGCACTGAAGATCAAGAAAGGCTCGAGCAAGCACTCTGCCTACAACCTCCGCCCCAATTTCTCGGACGTGCAGGAAACCCATACCATCGCTGTTCTGGTAGAAAACGAACCCGGCGTTCTGGCGCGCGTAATTGGACTGTTTTCCGGGCGCGGTTACAACATCGACAGCCTGACCGTGGCCGAGGTCGACCATGAGGGCCACCTGAGCCGCATCACCATCGTCACCACCGGCACGCCGCAGGTGATCGAACAGATCAAGGCACAGCTGGGCCGCATCGTGCCCGTACACGAAGTGCATGACCTGACGGTCGAGGGAAAGTCTGTCGAACGGGAACTGGCATTGTTCAAGGTGAATGGCACCGGCGACAAACGCGTCGAAGCATTGCGCTTGGCAGATATCTTTCGCGCCAATGTTGTGGATTCGACGCTGGAAAGCTTTGTCTTCCAGTTGACCGGAACACCGGACAAGATCGATGCCTTTGCCGATCTTATGCGCCCGCTTGGCCTGATTGAGGTGGCCCGGACCGGTGTTGCCGCCCTGGCGCGCGGCATCTGAACACAAGGTAGTGGCGCGGACCCGATCACCGGGTAGCGCGCCACTTTCTTGATACGGTGCTTATCCGGCGCGACGCGCCTCTGGAAAGCACACCACGTTTTCGGCTGTACTGCTGCCGCGTGGCCCCCGGTTGCGCAACTCGTGCACGATAGTCGGGGCATAGCCCGCATCCACCCTGCGCAGGTTACGCGCTCTTCTGACATCGCGATCTTCGCGCAGATCAAACTGGATCAGGTCACCCGCATCCAGATCAATCCCTTCGTGTACGTTCTGCTCAGCCGCTGTGTAATAAGCCAGATTGCCGTGATCTTCGCACCAGATCACGGCTTTGCGATCATCGATATCCGCCCACAAAACAACGCCCAACATCTGATCCTGCATGATGCACCCACTGATGATTATTAGTTGAACGTGAACGAAACCTTTCCGATGCAATAGGTAATTTTCCGTGTCTTCGTCTTGATTTTTGTGACGTGACAGGTCAACTTTGCCGCCAAATAGCATCAACACTGATGCGAACAAGCGTCACATAATGGCGAAACTGGGGACACACGCGCAAAAATGCTTCAAACTAAAGGCGCTACAAGACAAGATTGGGACAAGATGCCGGAGAAGCCTGCCACAAAAGCGCCACGGCGCAGTCCAGCGCCGGCCGAATTGCGTAGTATGCTTGGTGCCAATCTGCGCCAGCTGTCACAACGCGCACCCTCCATATCGGCGCTGTGCCGCGACCTTGGGATCAATCGCACCCAGTACAACCGCTATCTTGCCGGTGAAAGCTTTCCACGCCCCGACGTGCTGCACCGCATCTGTTCATATTTCCAGGTCGATGCGCGCATTCTTTTGCAACCCGTTCAAGAGATCACCAACAACGAAGCAGGTATTCTGAACGACCCCGCCATCGCCGCTTATCTTGGCGGCGCGCTGCGGTCCGTCAGCGAAGAGGAATTCCCCAGTGGGTTCTATCGCTTTGCTCGCCGCAGCTTTCTGGATGAGGACATGTTCGTGCGTGGCCTGATCTATGTCTTTCGCAGTGGCAAAGGCACCTTCCTGAAGGGGTTCGAGGCCAAGGATGCCATGCGTCAACAAGGGTTGCCCACCGACCCAGCAACGCGCGAATTTCGCGGAGCGGTGATGCCACAAGAGGACGGCATCGCCGCCCTCGTCAGTCGTCGGGGGGCCACCACGACTTCTTTCAACTTTCTCGCACGCATCCCGTCGTTCGAAAACAACTTCTGGGTTGGGTATGTCACCCGCACCGTGCGCGAAAACGTCGCCGGGCGCCGGGTGGAACGGCTGGTCTACGAGTACCTGGGCAAGAATATGGCCCAGGTGCTGCCCGCCGCGCGCAGCGCCGGGTTCTGTGCGGAGTCGGATCTGTTGGCCTATCAACGCAACCTGCTAAAACCTTCGGAGTCCTTTATCTGACCGCCGGTCAGATGCACTTACGGTCGCTGTGATACAAACTGTGTCGGGTTTTGTCGGTTCAAGCCCGCCTTCTGCGTCTAACCGGGAATGTGTCCCATGTCAGCAGAAGGCCCGCCCCGATGACCCTTCACCCGACCGATCTTGCCCCGACAGATCTTGACAGCGTCCGCCGCCCCGTCGAACAGGCCAACGGCCTGCCGAACGCGCATTACATCGACCCGGTTGTCTTTGCCGAGGAACGGGAGGCGGTTCTGTTCCGTCAGTGGGCCGGATTGGCCGTCACCGCGGATGTGCCCGAAGAAGGGGATGCCAAGCCGATCACCTTTCTCGGGATGCCTCTGCTGCTGTTGCGCGGGCGCGACGGCGCAGTTCGGGTCTTTCAGAACATCTGCCGCCATCGCGGCATGATCCTCGTCGACGAGGCGCGCAAAATAGAGGGCGCGATCCGCTGCCCTTATCATTCATGGTGCTACGGCACCGATGGCCGCCTTGTCAGCACGCCCCATGTGGGTGGTCCCGGCCACAACACCCATGACGCCATAGACCGCGCCACCCTTGGCCTGATCGAGGTACGCAGCCACATCTGGCGCGATCTGGTTTGGATCAATGTCTCGGGCGACGCCCCGGCGTTCGAAGAGGCCATGGCCGACGTCATGACCCGCTGGGCCGAGTTTGAAAAGCCGCTCTATCATGGCGGATCAGATAGCATTCTGACGCTGGAGGTGGCCTGCAACTGGAAACTCGCAGTGGAAAACTACTGCGAAAGCTATCACTTGCCTTGGGTCCATCCGGGCCTGAATTCCTATTCGAGGCTAGAGGACCACTACAACATCGAACATCCGGGCCGCTTTTCCGGTCAGGGGACCGAGGTCTACCGCCAAGTCACCAACGAAAACGATGAACCGTTTCCGGATTTTGATGACATCTCCGACAGATGGGACACCGCCGCCGAGTACATTGCGGTCTATCCCAACGTGCTGCTGGGCGTCCACCGCGACCACGCTTTTGCCATCGTCCTGCTGCCCGAAGGACCGGCCAAGACGGTCGAGCACATTCACCTGTATTACGCCCAGCCCAAGACCGACAGCGGGCTACGCCAGCGTAACACACAACTGTGGAAGACGGTCTTTGAGGAAGACATCTTTGTGGTTGAGGGGATGCAGCGCGGACGCCATGCAAGCGGTTTTGACGGCGGGCGCTTTTCACCGGCGATGGATAGCCCGACCCATTGTTTTCACGACTGGGTCGCGACACAGGTGCAAACCTGCCGCGACATGGCCAAGGCTGCCGAATGAAGGCGCTGGACGATCGCCTGATCGCAGCGCACGCGCGGGGCGATCGCGCCGCGCTGATCGCCCTGTACGCGCAGGCGGCTGAGACGGTGAACGATCTTGATGCGTCCTGTTTCTACCTGACACACGCCTATGTCTTTGCGCTGGAACTGGGTGACGGGCGCGCACCTGCGTTGCACGCCCGGCTCAAGGCTGAGGGCCGCGAAGCCTGAAAGCGGACTCAGGCTGCGACATGCGCCTCTGCGGTATGGCTTTGCCCATAGGCGACCATGTCGTACAGATGCCACGTCGCATGTCCCAGCAAGGGCAGTGAGATGAACAGCCCAAAAAACCCCGGCAGCATCGACACCAGCGTCACCACGGCAATAAAGACACCCCACCCCAGCATCGGCAACGGGTGCGTCTGCACATAGCCAAAAGAGGTGATCATCGCGGTTACGAAATCGATCTCCCGGTCCAGCAACATCGGCAACGACAACACGGTGATCATGTACAACAGGGTCGAGAAAGCGGCCCCTACCAGAGTTCCCACCGCCAGCATGGTCAGCCCGTTCGCGGTCATGTAGATGTCCAGAGAACTGGAGACATTTGTCATGGTCGACAGCCCCAGAAACAGCGCAAAGATCATATGCGCCAAAAAGAACCAAAACAGGAACACGACAAGGATGATCGCCCCCAGCCACGGCAACTGCCGCCCGGATTCGCGTTTGACCACCCCCATGATCTGCATCCAGTTCAACGGCCTGTCCTGTTCGATCCGGCGGCTGACATCGTAAAATCCCACTGCCGCAAACGGCGCGATTAGGGGAAAGCCGATGGCCGCAAAGACCAGCCAATAGCTTTGCCCGGTGATCCATGTGATCCAGACCATGAACCAGCCGCCGAGGACATAGACCAGCGCAAACAACAGCGCATAGCCCGGCGCGCGTTTCAGGTCACGCCAACCGCGCCGCAACGCCTCTTTCAACAGGCCCGCATTGACCGGACCCAACTCCGGCACACCCGGTTTGGGGGTATCTGGCACGCAATGTCTCCCAAGCTCACCTACGCTCTGCATTCAGTAAAGGGCATGTGACTGTCTGGCGTCAACCGCACCGTGGGTCAGGTAGCGCGTACAGTCGCTGTTTCAGGACAAAGCATGACGCAGGCTGAGCGATGGACCATAAGAACCACCCGCGCAGGCCGGGACTTGGCGTTTGCCGCGCAATTGGCTACATTTCGGATACCAATTTGAGGTCGCCATCATGTTCCCTTGTCGCCATTTGTCGATCGTCTTTGCCGCGTTCCTGTTGGCCCAAGGGGCCGCAGCCCAAGACGGTGACGACACCATCAACCCGTCGGAACAACTGATGGCCGACATTCTGATCGCGGTGGCCGAAATCGAGCTGGACCTGAAGGCGCGCGGCGCAGAGGGGATCGAGCCGCCCAAGGACGGCGGCGACCTTCTGGACACAACACAGGACCGGGTTGCGGTGCTTGACGCTGTCGAACTCCCCGAGGTTGCGGTCGTGGCTCCCTCGGATGACCCCAAGGACGTCCCCGAAGATGACGTAAAAGACGACGCCAAGATCGATCCGGCAGACAGCGACCCGCCTGTTGTCGTTCCCCCGGTCGATCCCCCGGAGGTCGACGTCGTTGTAGATCCGGTTCCGGACGACGGGACAGGTGTGGAGCCGGTATCGCTCAACGGCACCAGCATTCACAGCGTATTGTTTCAGGATCTGTCAGCCGACCAAATCGCCAAACTGCCTCAGGTCGACCCGGCGCGCTGTAGTGAGTTGGGCGAGTGGTTCCTCGCCCTGTCCCTGCAGCGTGACTTTCTGGCGTTCTTCGTCGCCGAAAAGGAAAGCGTCCGGATTTGCCGCCGTCTGGGAACCTCTTGGTTCGTCAAACGGGCAAGCAATGGCAACCGTGCGCATCTAGTGGCCGTGATCGATTAGGACACACTGCGCGGCGATGGCCCGCCTCTCGGGCGGATCCTAACCGTGCATCTCACGCGGCCTTGTCCGGTGTGATCCCCGAAATCGCCTGTATCAGATTGTCTTCGGTCACTTCCTCAGAGGTGAACGTGCGCATGATCCGCCCCGAATACATCGCCACGATCCGGTCCGAGACATGCAGCACCTCCGGCATTTCCGAAGAGATCACGATCACCGCATAGCCCTGCGCCGCCAGTTCACGGATCAGGTTGTGGATCTCGGACTTGCTGCCAACATCAATCCCGCGCGTCGGTTCATCCACGATCAGCACGCTGGGCCGCATCGACAGCCATTTTCCAATGACGATCTTTTGCTGGTTGCCGCCCGAAAGATTGCCGACCAATTGCTTCCAACCAGGGGTTCGGATGTCCAGCCGGTCACGGTATTGGTCAAAAATCGACACCTCGGCCCCTTCGGCGACAAACGGCCCCGCCTTGAGGTCATCGACCTGCGGCAGGGTCATGTTGTCCCGACAGTTCATGCCAAGGATCAGCCCCTGCCCCTTGCGATCCTCGGGCACCAAAGAGATTCCGCGCGCAATCGCGTCGATGGGCGAATGGATGACGGTCTCTTGCCCGTCCAGCAGGATCGTGCCCGCGCTGGGGTCACGCAGCCCGAACAGCGTTTCGGCAATCTCCGTCCGCCCGGCCCCGACAAGGCCGTAAAACCCGACCACCTCACCGCGCCGCACCTCAAAATTGATGTCGCGGAACAGGTCACCACAGGACAGTCCCCGCACCTCCAGTGCGACATCTCCCAGTTCGTGATGGCTTTCGTTCCCGGTCAGGTCCAGCTTGCGGCCGATCATCAACTGGGTGACCGCCTCTTCATCGGTGTCAGCGGTGTTGACCGTGCCCCGATAGCTGCCGTCACGCAGCACACTGATCCGGTCGGTGATCTTAAAGATCTCTTCCATCCGGTGCGAAATGTAGATGATCCCGACGCCTTGTTCTTGCAGACCGGAGATCACATCGAACAGCACAACCTTTTCCGCGTCGGTCAAAGACGCGGTGGGTTCATCAAAGATCACCGCCTTGGCATCGACGGTCAGCGCGCGGGCAATCTCGACCATTTGCTGGTTGGCGATGGACAGATCCCCGACCCGCGTTCGGGCGTCAAAACCGACCTTGAGCCTTTCAAGAATGGCATTGGTCCGCGTCTCCAACGTGGCCCAGTCGACCAGCCCGAACCGCTTGCGCGGCAATTCCCCCAGATAGATATTTTCCGCGACGCTCAGCTCCTCTGCCAAACTGAGTTCCTGATGTATAAACACGATGCCCTTGGCCTTGGCCTCTAGTGGTGAGGACATCACGACCGGGGTCTCCCCCACGATGATCCGGCCCTCGTTCGGTTTCAGGATACCGCCCAGCACCTTCATCAGGGTGGATTTTCCGGCACCGTTCTCCCCCATCAGGGCATGAACCTCACCAGGCAAAAGGGTCAGCGATACACCGTCCAACGCCCGAACCCCCGGAAAGGTCTTGACGATGTCTTCGAGCCGCAGAACCGGGGTCAGATCACTCATACCTTCAACTCCTCTTTGCCCTTGGTGTTCAACTGGCGGTCCAGAAACAGCACCGCGATCAGGATCAGGCCAATCACCAGATTGACGGTTTCCGTATCGGCTCCGATATGTGACAGCCCCTTGCGCAACAGCTGGATCGCAAGAACACCGCCAAAGGTCGAGATGATGGACCCCGCCCCGCCGGTCAGCTTGGTGCCGCCCAGAACAACCGCCGTGATCACCCACAGCTCATACAACTCGCCATCGTTGGGATTGACCGAACCGCTTTCGGAATAGAACACCACCGCCGACAGCGCCGCGAGAAATCCGATGATCATGAAGTTGATCACCATATGGGGCCCTACCCGGATGCCCGCATTGACAGCGGCGCTGCGGTTGTTGCCGATGGCGTAGGCGTTGCGCCCATGTACCGTGCGGTTCATCAGAAACCAGACTACCGCCGTGACAACCAACAAGAACCACGTTGCCGTGTGCAAACCCAGCCACTGCGCCTCGGCGAAATCGACCAGCGTCCAGTTCAGGTGTGAAGTCGGCTGTTCACCGTTGTACATGAACACCAGACCGCGATAGCCCAGCATCGACCCCAGCGTGACGATAAAGGCATCGACCCCGGTCTTCCAGACAATCAGCCCGTTCAACGCCCCCAGCGCCACGCCTGTCAGCAGAGCAAGCCCCCAGGCCACCGGGATCACACCATCGCCAAGCCCGGCAAACATCGGCCAAGTCATGGCGTCCAGCATGACGATGGCGCTAAGGGCATAGGTCGCGCCAACACTGAGGTCGATATTGCCGTTGACCATGATGATGGTCATGCCCATGGCGATGATGCCGATGGGGGCCGACTGTTTGAACAGCAGCAGCATGTTGTCCACGTTGATAAAGGCCTTGTCGCTGACCGACAAAAACTCACCCGCGACAGAGAAAAAGATCAACTCCAGCACGATAAAGCCCCAGATGGCACCGCGCTTGAGAAAGGTGGAAAGGGTTCCGGGTTGCATGTGTTTTTCTCCCTCAGGCGATCAGGGACCAGAGCTTGCCGCGCTTGGCCGCAATATCCAGCCAGACGGCAAGGATGATGATGACCCAGGTCACGACGAACTGGACGTAGAATTGCAGACCCACCAGCAGCAAACCGTTCTGGATGAAGCCAAGGATCAGCACGCCGATCACCGTCTTGAAGATCGTGCCAGAGCCGCCCATCAGCGACGCACCGCCAAGGATGACGGCGGCCAGAACCTCCAGCTCTAACCCCTGCCCCACGGTGTTTTGCGACCCCAGTGACCGGCTGGCCTGTATCAGTCCGGCGGTGGCCACACAGAACGCGCTGAGCAGGTAACAGGTGAACACGACACGGGCACGACGGATGCCGGAAAACGTGGCCGCCGTGGCATTGCCACCCACCGCGTAAACCTTGCGCCCGAACGGCGTCTTGGCCAGCATGATCCCCAACACCGCCGCCAGCAGCGCAAACAGCAGGATCGGCACCGGGATCCCCAATGCGTCGCCCTGACCAAAGACCTTGAACCAAGTGCCTTCCTTGTCGGCGATGTCCATGTTCTTGCCGCCCGACCAAGTCAGTGTCAGGCCATGAATGGCCGATAACATCCCCAAAGTGACGATCAGCGAGTTGAGCTTTAGATACCCCACCAGAAAGCCGATGAATGCGCCCAGACACAGCGTCAGGGCGAACATGGCGGGAATGGCCAGCGCCGGGCCGATCTTGTCGTGCAGATCCAGCACCACGATGGTTGAGAACGACATCATCGACCCCACCGACAGGTCCAGATTGCCGCTGATCACCACAAAGGTCACCCCCAGCGCCATCACTCCCATGATGGCAGAGGACCGCACCACGCCCATGATGTTGTCAGGATCGATAAAGCGCGCATTCGCTACCGAAAAGCCGACCATGAACACCACAAAGGCGATCAGGATTCCTTGCCGGGCAAGAAAGTCGCCAATCCCCCCCTGTTTCGTCAGATCTGCCATGTCTCCCCTCCCGTCGCTGCCTGCGTGGCAGTCACACCAGCGTCATGCCGCCATCGATCATCACGATCTGGCCGGTCATGTAGTCGCTGTCCTTTGATGCCAGGAACGTCGTCGTTCCGGTGATGTCCGCGGGCGTTGCAACACGGCCCTTCAGGATCTCGGCAGAGAATTCCTCCATCGCCTGACCCGGACGCTCTGCCGCGCCAATCGCCATCAGATCCTGATCGACCTGTTCCCACATTTCGGTGGCCACCACCCCCGGCGCAAACCCGGTGACGGTGATATCATGCTGCGCCAGATCACGTGCGCCCGACTGCGTCAGTGACACCACACCCCACTTGGAGGCGCAATATGGCGCAACATTCCCGAATCCCTGACGGCTGGCAATAGAGGCGGTGTTGATGATCTTGCCGGGCGTGCCCTGCCGGATGAATTGCTGCGCGGCCTCCTGCATGCCAATCAGACAACCCAGCCCGTTCACATCCGTGATAAAGCGCCAGTTTTCCTCGGTAACGTCCAGGAAATTCATCGGCTTGTTGACGCCGGCATTGTTGAACTTGACGTCCAGCTTGCCGAACATATCAACCGCGTGAACGATCATCGCCCGCACCTGCTCCCGGCTGGTTACGTCGACCCGCGCATGGGTCACTTGCCCCCCGGCGCGCTGTGCCCTTTCCCGATTGGCCTGCGCCACCTCGGCGACCTTGCCACCATTGATGTCGGCAAAACAGACATCGGCCCCTTCGTCGAGTAGCGCCTCACCGATAGCGCGGCCAATGCCTTGGGCTGCACCGGTCACGATGCAGGAACGGCCGGAAACACGGGCCATGGGTCACCCTCCCAGGAAACAGTGTCAAATCGATACGAAAATGGGGCGCGGCCAAGGCCGCGCCCCTGAGCAAGCGGGTCTCAGAAGACCGGCTTGGTGTAATCGCCCATGTTGTCCTGAGTGATTTTCGGCGTGTCGAAGTAATTCAGGAACGGCAAGTCCTTGCCTTCCAAAGTCTCGATGGCCGTCTTCAGCGCCGCCTTGGCGTCATCCACCGGCGACTGATAGATTGAGCCCCAGTATTCGCCCCGTTCCATCGCCTCATAGCCGACGGCAAAGTTGGTCGCCCCGACAAAGATGATGCCATCGCGTCCGGCCGCCTTGGCCGCGTTCAGTGCGCCGACACCCATGTTGTCGTCACCCGCATAAACACCGTCGATGTCGTCGTATTTGACGAGGAACGCCTCCATCACCTTTTGCGACTTTTCGCGGTTCCAGTCGCCCGGCTGCGTGTCGACGATGGTCACGTCGGGGCAGACCTCTGGCAGACGATCCTCAAAGCCCTTGGCGCGCTCAATCGCGGTGGTGTAGCCCGGCTGGCCGGTGATGTGGACCACTTGCGCCTCTGTCTCGATGCCCATGTCCTTGAATTTGTCACACATGATTTCCGCCGACCGCGCGCCCTGTGTGATGTTGTCGGGACCAGAAAAGGACGCCACGAAATCAAAGCCCGCATCGGCGATGTTCGAATTGGTGACAATCACCGGAATACCGGCGTTGTGCGCCTTGCGGACAGCGGGAATGACCGCCTCGCCATTGGTTGGCCAGATGATAATGGCATCGACGCCTTGCTGGATCAGATCCTCGATCTGGGCAATCTGGCGCGCCACGTCGCCACCCGCATCCAGAACGATGACCTCGACATTATCGTTCGCCTCTGCCGCCTCGATAAAGGCCTTTTCGTAGGTCGTCTGATAGCTGTCGACGCCGACATTGTTCTGGGTGATGCCGATTTTCATGGTATCGGCCCAGGCCGCACCGCCCAAGGCCAGTGCAGCAGCGGCGGTGGTGGCGGCCAGTGTCTTGCGAATGTTCATTTCGAATTCCTCCCGGAGTGTCCCAGTATCTAGGTATCTTGCGCTCATCCCCGCACCTCCAGCAGGGGAGCATCGTCCGGCATGCCGACCGATTGCGGCAACCTTGTCGAGTCCAATCCATCAAGACCGCACCAAATAGATCCATTATGGATAATTCATCATCCAAAGTGGATTTCTTCGCGGTACACTTCATCCGTCAATTTGAACATTTTGCAGCGGAGCGGCGCGATGCCCGAATGGTTTTCGTCCAATATGAATAAATCGGCAGGCCCGGCGGACCCGGAGACGCGAAAGGCGCAGGCAGACCCCATGAACGTAATGAAAGGACATGGAGACAGTTATCTGATGTCACGTCAGGGGAAAACCGATTTGCTGCGCATTTTGTCCTTTCTGGAGGATATCGGCGGCGAGATCGAAAGTTCGGTCGAGTTATTCGCGCCCAACCCGTACTTGCGCATGACCCTGCACCTGATCCGCGGCCACCTAGAGGCCAAGACGGTCACACCCACGTCGCTGATCGGGGCCAGCCAGGTGCCTTATGCCACCGCGAACCGCCGCCTACGGCAGATGACGGACGACGGGCTAATCGAACAGCGGCCGCGCACAAAAAGCGGCAAGAGCTTTTCCCTGCACCCCAGCGAAAAACTGTTGGACCAGTGGATGCAGCTCTCCGGTCGTGTCGAACGATTGGCGGAAACCCGGTTCGGAGGGCGCAAGCGCGCCGCTGACAGCAAGGACTATTACTTTGGCGGATCTTACATGTCCGCCCAGTCCATCCCGCCCCTGACGGTTTTGCCAGAGCCGCTGAAAGTCGCCGGTGGCCTGCGGGTGCTGGTTCACGGCGATCCGACCTTCATGGTGATGGAAAACCTCAAGCGGCAGTTCGAACAAGTTATCGGAACACAGATCCATCAACGCGCCTTTTCCATTGACAGGCTGCGGGAAGAGGCGCGGCGCAATGCCGACCGCAAGGCCAGCCGCTATGACATCATCGCGCTGGACCTGCCCTGGGTTGGAGAGTTCGCCGACAAGGGCATACTTATGCCACTGGACGAGGCGATGGATATTGCCCGTCTCGATCCGGCTGATTTTCACACGGCAGGCTGGCAGGCGGCACACTGGGGCGGACGTCCCTACGGCGTCCCTGCCCAGACCACGCCGGAATTGTTGTTCTATCGCCGGGATCTGTTTGCCGAGGTCGGGCTGGAGCCGCCCACCACCACCGATGATTTACTGTACGCGGCATCCGTTCTGCACGACCCACAGCGCGGACGTCATGGGGTCGCGTGGAACGCGGCGCGCGGCACCGCCTTGGGCCATACCGTCCTGATGACGATGGCGGATTTCGGGCAACCTGTCCTGAACCTGCCGGAAATCGCTGGTGGCTTTGGCACGGACCATCTGGCCGACGGAAATTACCACCCGACCATCGACACCGAAAACGGCCTGCGGGCGGCAGAGTTCCTGATGGAACTGCTGAAGTATTCGCCGCCCGACATCCTGTCGATGTCCTGGTACGAGCGCGTCCGCCCCTATGCCGCCGGGTCGATTGCCATGGCCTATGGCTACACTCTGCTGGCCCCGTATTTTGAACTGGATGAGTCCTCTCCGGCCTGTGGTCAGACCGGGTATTTGCCCCACCCCGCCGTTCCCGGCGCGGCACAGGTCGCCCCGGTCGGCGGCTATGTGATGGGCATTCCCGCCAACCTGCCGCCGGAACGGGTGCAGGCGGCGGTCGAGGCGCTGATCGTCTTCACCTCGCCAGAGTCGCAGAAACTGTTTGTCCAGAACGGCAGCCGCACCAACCCGCGCTATTCCGTCGGCTCTGACCCAGAGGTGCGTCGCGCCTCACCGATCTTTGAGGCGGTCGATGCCATGTCATGGCGCGATGAACTGCAATTCTGGCCCCGCCCGCCAGTGCCCGAGATCTGCGACATCATCCAGATCTGCGGCGAGGAATTCCACGACATGCTGCGCGGGTTTTCAACCCCGCCCCAGGCCCTGCGTCGCGCCCAGACCCGCGCCGACGCATTGATGCGCCCGCCCAAGACTTAGTGACCTGAGGAGGAACAAAAATGGACCCGAACCGCCTGAACGGCAAGAACATCCTGATCACCGGCGCAGGCCGTGGCATGGGTGCCGCCAATGCCGAAAACTTTGCCGCGCAGGGCGCAAACGTGTGTCTTGGCGATCTCGATCCCGATGCGGCACAGGCCGTCGCCGAGCGCATCAACGAGGGTGGCAACGGCAAGGCAGTGGCCGTCCGGATGGACGTGACCAAGCGCGAAGACAACGCCGCCGCCGTGGCCGCCACGGTCGAGGCCTTTGGCAGTATCAATGTCGCGGTGTTCAACGCCGGTTTGAACAAACCCCGGTTCTTCATGGATATCGACGAAGACAACTGGGACATGATCATGAACGTCAACACCAAGGCGATGTGGTTAGGGATGCAAGAAGCCGCCCGCCAGATGATTGCTCAGGGACCGATGGACGATCACCCCTACAAAATCATCAACGTGGGCAGCATCGCCTCACGCAAACCACTGATCGATGTCACGGTCTACTGCACCTCGAAATATGGCTGTCTGGCTCTGACCCATTGCGGCGCAATCGGGCTGTCCGAACACAACATCACCGTCAATGGCTATGCGCCCGGTGTCGTGGTCACACCGCTGTGGGAACAGTTGGACAAGGATCTGGTCGATATCGGTTTCAAGCAGCGTGAGGGTCAGGCCTATGACGACATCGTGCGCGACGCGCTCCAGATAAAGCGGGTGTCCTACCCCAAGGACATCACGGGCACCGCGTCTTTCCTGGCCAGCGACGACAGCGACTACATGACCGGCCAGATGATCCACGTCGATGGGGGCTGGTGCATCCAGTAACCCCGACAATCCCCTGATTTCATACAAAACAACGGGCACGCTCTGTCGGGCCTGAAGGAGAAAGCCATGTCTCGCGCCTTGATGCCGAACCTGCTCACCCCCAAGGATCTGGAACCAAACTGGGAGTGGCGTGAACGCCTGCCCGCATGGGGTCACACCTCGGTCGATTTCGAACGCCGCGTGGACCATGACAGGTTGCGCCGCTACCGGCTGGCGCGCACGCGTCAGGCCCTGCAGGCCTCCAACGCGGGCACCCTGCTGCTGTTTGATGTGAATAACATTCGCTATGTCAGCGCGACCAAGATCGGCGAATGGGAACGGGACAAGATGTGCCGCTTCTGCCTGCTGACCGGCGACGACAGCCCCTATGTCTGGGACTTCGGCTCTGCCGCGATGCACCACAAACGCCATTCTGACTGGCTGGAGCCGGACCACTGTCTGGCGGGTGTTGTCGGCATGCGCGGCACCATCCCGCCGGAATTTGGCCTGATGCAGAAATACGCCAAGCAGATCGCCGGTCTGATCCGCGACGCGGGTATGGCGGACATGCCTGTGGGCGTCGATTACGCCGAAACCGCCATGTTCCACGCCCTGCGGGAGGAAGGCATCAATGTGGTCGACGGGCAGCAGATCATGCTGTCCGCGCGGGAAATCAAGAACTGGGACGAAATTCAGCTGCTGACACAGGCCGCCGCCATGGTCGATGGCGTCTATCACATGATCTACGAAGAGCTGAAACCCGGCGTGCGTGAGAACGACATCGTCGCCCTGTCCAACAAGATGCTGTATGAGATGGGCAGCGATGACGTCGAGGCGATCAACGCCATCTCTGGTGAACGCTGTAATCCTCATCCGCACAATTTCACCGACCGGTTGATCCGCCCCGGCGATCAGGCGTTCTTTGATATTCTCCAGTCATATCAAGGATATCGGACCTGTTATTACCGCACCTTCAACGTGGGCCGCGCCACGCCCGCGCAAAACGATGCCTACGTCAAGGCGCGCGAATGGATCGATGCGTCCATCGCGATGATCAAACCCGGCGTCAGCACCGACAAGGTGGCCGAGGTCTGGCCCACCGCTGAATCCCTTGGCTTTCCCAATGAGGACGCGGCCTTTGGCCTGCAGTTCGGTCACGGTCTGGGTCTGGCGCTGCATGAACGCCCCATCATCAGCCGCGCCGTCAGTCTGGATCACCCGATGGAGATCCAGACCGGAATGGTCTTTGCACTGGAAACCTATTGCCCGGCAGCAGACGGCTATTCCGCCGCGCGGATCGAGGAAGAGGTGGTTGTGACCGAAACCGGCTGCGAGGTCATCAGCCTCTTCCCGGCCGAGGAACTGCCGATCGCCAACCGCTACTGACCCGCGGGTGCCGGGCTGAAGCCCGGCCTACCAATCACGCCGTAGGCCGGGCTTTAGCCCGGCACCGCTGCCGAAAGGACATCCCTCATGGCCAAGACAAACACCGAAGATTACCTGCGCATGTACGCCCAGATGGTCCGCATTCGCACCTTTGAGGACACCGCGAACCAGCTGTACCTGTCGGCCAAGATGCCGGGGTTGACCCATATGTACAGCGGCGAAGAGGCTGTCGCCGTGGGCATCTGCGAGGCGCTGACCACATCCGACAGGATCACCTCAACCCACCGGGGCCACGGCCATTGCGTTGCGAAGGGGGCCGCGTTCAAGGAAATGTTCTGCGAACTTCTGGGCAAGGAAGAGGGCTATTGCCGGGGCAAAGGCGGCTCTATGCACATTGCCGACCAGTCGAACGGCAATCTGGGGGCCAACGCCATCGTGGGCGGATCCATGGGAATCGCCACCGGATCAGCCTTTACCGCAAAGATGCTGGGGCGCGACGATGTCACCGTCTGTTTTTTCGGCGACGGTGCCACCGCGCAGGGCCTGATGTATGAGGTCATGAACATGGCCGCGCTGTGGCAATTGCCGGTGATCTACGCCTGCGAAAACAACGGCTACTCTGAATACACTGCAACGGCAGAAATCGCTGCCGGGTCGATCACCGCCCGCGCCGAGGCCTTTGGCATCGAGGCGCATCAGGTGGACGGGCAGGACGTTCTGGCCGTCAACACGCTGGCGCAGGATCTGGTGGCGCGCGCCCGCAAGGGCGAAGGCCCGTTTTTCATCGAACTGATGACCTATCGCTATCACGGCCACCACGTCGGCGACATCAACCGCGAATACTATCGCTCCAAGGACGAAGAGCGCGACTGGAAGGACAACCGCGATCCGATCGTCAAGTTTCGCGGCTGGCTGGTCGATCAGGGCGTGGCCACAGAGGCAGAGATCGAGGCGATGAATGCCCAGATCAAACAGGATGCCGCAGAGGCCGTCGATTATGCGCTGAACGCCCGCTACCCGGCCGAATCCGAGGTCGACATGCACGTCTATGCCGACATCGAACACGCGCTGGCCCCACACACCGCCTGAGGAGAGAGAAAATGCGAGAGATCACCCTGTCCCAGGCCGTCAACGAAGCATTGGCCGAGGAAATGCGCCGCGACGACACCATCTTTATCATCGGTGAGGACGTGGCCGAGGCGGGCACGCCCTTCAAGGTGCTCAGCGGTCTGGTCGAGGAGTTCGGCACCGGGCGCGTTGTCGATACCCCGATTGCCGAACCCGGTTTCATGGGCTTGGCCGTGGGGGCCGCCATGACCGGCACCCGCCCGGTCGTGGACCTGATGTTTGGCGACTTCATCTATCTGATTATGGATCAGCTCTGCAATCAGGCGGCCAAGACGCACTACATGTCCGGCGGCAAGATGCGCGCGCCATTGGTGGTGCGCACCAATCTGGGGGCCACCCGCCGCTCTGCCGCGCAGCACAGCCAATCCCTGCACGCGCTGGTGGCCCATATTCCGGGATTGAAGGTGGCGCTTCCCTCCTCCGCCTATGAGGCCAAGGGCCTGATGAAAACCGCCATCCGCGACAACAACCCGGTGGTGATTTTCGAAGACAAGCTGATGTACAATGACAAGGCCCCGGTACCGGAAGAGGAGTTCCTGATCCCCTTCGGGGTGGCCAACATCAAGCGCGCAGGCACCGACATCACCCTGATCGGCACATCGTCCATGGTGCAGGTCTGCGAAAAGGCAGCAGAGATCCTGTCCCGCGAGGGCATTGAGGCAGAGGTCATCGACCCGCGCACCATTGTGCCGCTGGACGAGGACACGCTGTTGGCCTCCGCGAAAAAGACCAGCCGCGTGATTGTCGTCGACGAGGGCCATCAAAGCTATGGCATCACCGGGGAAATCGCGTCTCGGCTCAATGAAAAGGCGTTCTATCATCTGGATGCACCGGTAATGCGCATGGGGGCGATGGACGTGCCCGTGCCGTTCTCCCCCGCGTTGGAGGATCTGACGGTCCCGACACCAGAGGCCGTCGCCGAAGGCGCCCGCAAGCTAATGAGCGGGGAGTTGATCCATGCCGCTTAGGGAAACCTCTGCTAGCGGGCCGCATGAGGTGATCATGCCCGCTCTGGGCATGGCGCAAGACACCGGCCTGATCGTCGCATGGCACAAATCGCCGGGCGACGCGGTGGCCGAAGGCGATGTGCTGTTCGAGGTCGAAACCGACAAGGCCACGATGGAGGTCGAGGCCCCCGCCGCCGGTTTCCTGACCGATGTGACAGCGCAGGCCGGAACGGACGTGCCGGTCGGCAACGTGATCGCATTGATCTCACAGACCGCCAAAGCGGCAGGCAACGCGCCCGACGATCCGCCCGCCGAGACGAAGGACGACGGCGGTGACTCTTTGCCGGACGGCAAGGAGGTGATCATGCCCGCACTTGGCATGGCACAGGACACCGGCCTGATCGTCGCGTGGCATAAGTCCCCCGGCGAGGCGGTCCGCGCCAGCGACATCCTGTTCGAAGTCGAAACCGACAAATCCACGATGGAGGTCGAGGCCGGGCAGGACGGCTATATCGCGGCGCTGTTGGCCGAAGCGGGCGAAGAGGCCCCCGTGGGCGGCGTCATTGCCCTGATCTCGGCAGAGCGGCCGGACGCCCCGATACAACGCAGCCTTGCCAGAGGCGCGGCGCAATCCGCACCCGCCAAGGATATCGCACGCCCAGCCGCTGCCAAACCTGCCGCCACACCCGCTCCAAAACCAGCGGCCCCATCCCCCATCGCCACAAATGGCAGACTGCTGGCCTCGCCCAAGGCGCGCCGCCTTGCCCTGCAAGAGGGGCTGGACCTGAACCGCCTTGTCGCGGCGGGCCATCCGCAACCCTATCATGTGCGTGATCTCGATACCCTGCGCGCCCTGCCCGACGCCGCACCCAGAACGACACAGGCAGGCACCGCCGCCCGACGTCTGACCGCGCAGGTCGCCGACGGGTTCTCCGGCTTTGCCGACTGGGCGTCAGAGACCGCCGGGCTATCGGATGTGTCGGCGCTGCTGGCCGGGCTGGCGGCGGCCAGTCTGGGGCGCGGGACAGTGGTGGATGTAGAACGGTTCGCGCACAGCCGCACTTACGCCACCCACGCGCAACTGGGGCAGACGGCCCCAACCGACGCCGCACCGCAACTGCGCCTGCGCGACCTGCGCGGCGCCCATGTACGCGGCGTGCAGATCGGCCCCGAAGAGGTGCCGGTGCTGACCCTGAGCGACGGCGACACAGGCATTGCCATCACACTGGAATGCAGCGCCGACCAACTATCCCCCGGCGACGCGCTCCGCCTCATTTCCAATTTTGCAGGTCGGGTCGAACACCCGCTTCGCCACCTGCTCTGACCTCGGGAGACCGACATGGACCACACCGATCTCTATATCAACGGCCAATGGCACAAGGGGAGCGACCGTTTCGACGTGATCAATCCCGCCACCGAAGCGGTACTGGCCTCCGTCGCCTCTGCTGACATTGCCGATGCCGACGCGGCGCTGGACGCCGCCGAGGCCGCAATGAAGGATTGGGCTGCCCGCACACCGCGCCACAGATCCGAAGTGTTGCGCAAGGCGTGGGAGCTGATGACCGCACGGCTGGACGATTTTGCCCGGCTGATCACGCTGGAAAACGGCAAGGCGCGGGCCGATGCGCTGGGTGAGGCAACCTATGCCGCCGAATTCTTTCGCTGGTTTGCCGAAGAGGCGGTGCGCGCCAACGGACAGTTGGGCCACGCGCCCGCCTCTGGCGCGCGGATCATGGTCCAGCACAAACCCGCCGGTCTGGCGGTGCTGGTCACGCCGTGGAACTACCCGGCGGCGATGGGCACGCGCAAGATCGCCCCGGCGCTGGCGGCGGGCTGCGGCGTCATCATCAAACCGGCCTCGGAAACACCTCTGACCATGCTGGCGCTGATGCCCTTGCTCGAAGAGGCGGGCGTGCCGCCCGGTCTGGTCAACGTACTGCCCAGCAAACGCACCGGCGCGCTGGTCGATCACATGCTGCACGATCCGCGCGTGCGTGTGATCAGCTTTACCGGCTCAACCGGCGTGGGGCGCAAGCTATTGCACTCTGCCGCCGATCAGGTGCTGAAACCGGCCATGGAACTGGGCGGCAACGCGCCTGTCGTGGTGTTTGAAGACGCCGACATGGATACCGCCGTTGAGGGCACGATGCTGGCCAAGATGCGCAATCTGGGAGAGGCCTGCACCGCCGCCAACCGCATCTATGTGCATCAGAATATCGCCGCTGAGTTCACCCACCGTCTGACCGCCGCGATGCGGGCGCTCAAGATGGGCGATGGCACCGACCCGACCGTCGATGTCGGCCCGCTGGTCAATGCCGACACGCGCGACAAGGTCGCGGGTTTTGTCGCCGACGCGGTGGCCAAGGGCGCGCAGATCGAATGCGGCGGCACCACGCCCGACGGTCCGGGCTATTTCTATCCGCCGACGGTGTTGTCCAATGTGCCGGAAACCGCCGATTGCGTGCGGGACGAGATTTTTGGCCCCGTCGCCGCAATCCAGACATTTTCCGATCAGGACGAGGTGATCCAGCGCGCCAATGACACCGAATACGGGCTGGTTGCCTATGTCTTTTCCGGCGACATGAAACGCGCGCTGCATGTTTGCGAACGGCTGGAATACGGCATGGTCGGGCTGAACCGGGGTCTGGTGTCTGATCCGGCGGCCCCGTTCGGTGGGGTCAAACAATCCGGCCTGGGTCGCGAAGGCGGACATGAAGGGATGCTTGAGTTCATGGAAACCCAATACATCTCGGCGGCGTGGTGATGGCGATGCGAGAGGTGATCGCCGCCCCGTCCGTCCGCGCCCTGGCTCTGGAAAAGGGCATAGATCTGAACGCATTGGCCCGCGATCTGGGCCGAACCACCATTGCGCGTGAGGATCTGGAACGCGGCCCACCCGCCGCCGCGCCGACGTCCGATACCTCTTATTGGCAGGTCGACCACGCGTCCTACGGCCCGGTGGAGACACAACCGATGAGCCGGTTTGCCCAGGTCTCCGCCGCGAACCTGTCGGCGGCGAATGCGCAAATCCCCCAAGTCACCCACCACGATCGCGCCGATGTTTCCGCCATCGAGAGCTTTCGCAAGAGCCTGAAACCAGAGGCAGAGGCGCGCGGCGTCAGGCTGACCGGGCTGGCATTTCACGTCATGGCGCTGGCGCGGGCGCTGCGGGACTATCCACGCTTTAACGCCTCACTGTCCGCCGATGGCAAGTCGCTGATCCTGAAAAACTATGTCCACATCGGCATTGCCGTCGATACCGAACATGGCCTGATGGTGCCGGTCCTGTGCGATGCGGACAAAAAGGGGCTGTGGCAGATCGCGGCGGACATCGCCGATCTGGCTACCCGCGCACAAAGCCGCAAGATCGGACCGGATGAGATGGGCGGTGGGTCAATGACGATCACCAATCTGGGTGGCATCGGCGGCCATGCCTTTACGCCCATCGTGAACCCGCCAGAGGTGGCAATCCTAGGCATCACCCGCACAGAGATGACGCCACAGTGGGACGGCACCGCGTTCCAGCCGGTGCCGATGGTGCCACTGGATCTGAGCTATGATCACCGCGTGATCAATGGCGCAGAGGCGGCTCGGTTTACCTCTCGCCTGTGTGCCCTGCTGGCGGACCCGCGCCGCCTGATGATCTGACGCACATCACGACGCCGACCTTCTGGTCGGCCTCGCACACCAACCGGCCACAGGCGCATCAGAACACCCGGGTTTTGGGGGCGAAGTTTGCTAACTCTGCGATGGTCCCGATCGCGCCTGCTAGGTTCTGAATCGGACTGGTCTGATGCCCCTAAGTGCCGCCTTGCGAACTGGGCTGGCACGTCTGCGGCTGATCTCGGTCAAGGCGGCTCTGGGATTGATGCCCATTATGCATCAGCATGAACTTACCCTCTTCACGCGCGGATTCGCCCACAACACTCCGTCGATTCGGTGATGGACAGCCCCTTCCCCGGCCTTCGCGGACGTCCTTGGCATCTCAACGATGCTGACTCTGGTCGTCACACCCGCCATGTTGTCTCTGAGCGAGACAAAGGCGCGGCGGGCACAGCCACCCCCGGCAATTGTCGCGCCACAGTCAACTTGAGGCGGGCCAGCAGATGCAGACACCCCTTGCGTTTACCACACGCGGCCTGACCAAGGTCTATGGTGAAGGGCGCTCTGCCGTCCACGCCCTGCGCGGCGTCGATCTGGAAATCCCGCAGGGTGAGATCGTCGTACTGCTGGGCCCCTCCGGCTCCGGCAAATCAACCCTGCTGAACATCATCGGCGGACTGGACCGCGCGACCGACGGCACAGCCCATTTCCGCGATCAATCCCTGTCAGAGATGAGCGACGCGGAACTGACGCGCTACCGGCGCGACCACGTCGGTTTTGTGTTTCAGTTCTACAACCTGATGCCCAGCCTGACGGCGCAGGAGAACGTCGAACTGGTGACCGAAATTGCGGCTAATCCGATGGACCCGGACGCCGCCTTGGCGCTGGTTGGCCTGAAGGAACGCACCGATCACTTTCCGGCGCAACTGTCGGGCGGCGAACAACAGCGTGTCGCCATAGCGCGCGCCATCGCCAAACAGCCCGAGGTATTGTTCTGCGATGAACCCACCGGCGCACTGGACAGCACCACAGGCCGCGCCGTGCTGGAGGTGTTGCGGGACGTGAATGCGCGGCTCGGCTCGACCGTGCTGATGGTGACGCACAACGCCAACACCGCCGCCATGGCCGACCGGGTGATCCATTTCGCTGATGGCGGCATCCGCGAGGTTGTCCGCAACCCCACCAAGCTCAGCCCTTCGGAGATCGAGTGGTGAGCCCGCTGGACCACAAGCTGTTGCGTGATCTCTGGCGCATCAAGGGTCAGGCCATCGCCATCGGGGCCGTCATTGCCGTCGGCGTCATGATGCTGGTCATGATGACCGGCCTGACCGCCTCGCTGACCCAGACCCGAGACGCGTATTATGAACGCTACCGGCCGGCCGATGTCTTTGCGTCGGTCAGCCGCGCGCCGGAACGCCTTGGCAGCAGACTGGCAGCGATCCCCGGCGTGGCCTCTGTGCAGACCCGTGTGGAGGGCCGCGCGCTGATCGACCTGCCGGGGCAGGTTCTGCCGGTGCAGGCGCAGGCAATGTCCCTGCCAGACCGCGGGCGACCGGCGCTGAACGATGTCTATCTGACCAACGGGCGGATGCCTGCGGCAGGGCGTCCCGATGAAATCCTGTTGTTGCAGAGCTTTGCCGCCGCCCATGACCTGCGCCCCGGCGACAGCCTGCGCGCCACGATGAACGGCGCGCGGCGCAGCTTTGACATTGTCGGCCTCGCCCAAAGCCCCGAGTTTTTGTACATCACCGCCCCGGGGGAGCTGATCCCCGATGACGCCCGGTTCGGCGTGATCTGGATGAGCCGCGCAGGCCTGTCCGCCGCCTACGACATGTCGGGTGCCTTCAATGAGGCGCTGATCGGGCTGTCGCGCGGGGCCAGCGAACCGGCGGTCATGGCGGCTATCGACCGCGTGCTGACCCCCTACGGCGGGACCGGCGCCTATCCACTGGCCCATCAGACCTCGAACCGCTTTGTCTCGGAAGAGATCGCCGGGTTGGAGGCCGCCGCCACCGGCGTGCCGCCGATCTTTCTGATGGTCGCGGCCTTTCTGCTGTATATCGTGATCAGCCGCATCGTGCAGGCCGAACGCGGCCAGATCGGCCTGATGAAGGCGTTTGGCTATACCAACACAGAGGTCGGGGCCCATTACTTCAAGCTGGTGATGGCCATCGCGGTGGGCGGCGCGCTGGCCGGGTGTCTGGCGGGCATCGCCACAGGGCGCGCAATGGTCGGGTTATACACCACCTACTACAAGTTTCCCTTTCTGGTCTTCCAGCTGGACCCGGCCTCGTTTGTGATCGGCGTCGCGGTCAGTATCCTGTCGGCCTCTGTCGGCGGGCTGCTGGTGTTGCGGCAAGTCTTTGCCCTGACGCCCGCCGATGCGATGCGCACCCCCTCGCCGCCCGATTTCAGCCGCACGGGCCGGATGGGTCGGGCCATCGGCAGTGTTCTGGATCAACCCTCGCGCATGGTCATGCGCCGCATCACCCGGCAACCTGTCAGGATGGCGGGGGCGATGATCGGCATCGCCAGCGGCATGGCGCTGTCGGTATCCATGATCACGATCTATGCGGGCTTCGATCAGACCATCGACCTGACCTTTTCCGTGGTCGACCGCAGCGATGTGACCGTCAGCTTTACCCACCCGGTCAGCGACAAGACCCTGTTCGAACTGGCCCGCCTGCCCGGCGTTCAGCGGGTGGAACCTGTTCGCAATGCGGCCGTCGTGTTGCGCAACGGCGTGAACAGCTATCGCGGCGCGCTGACCGGATTGCCAGAGAATCCGACACTGAACCGCGCACTGGATGACCGGATGCAGCCCATCGCCCTGCCCCAAGGCGGCGTTGTCCTGTCCCGCGTGCTGGCGGACATGCTGGACATCCAGCCCGGTGATACGCTGGGCGTCGATGTCCGCGAAGGCCGCCAACCGCTGTTGGACCTGCCCGTCTCCGGCATTGCGGAATCGCTGCTGGGCGCCCCGGCCTACATGGGGCTGGATGCACTCAACGCCGCCCTGCGGGAGCCGGGGCGCGTGTCTGGGGCCTACCTGATGATCGACGAGGCACAGGGGGGCGCGATCTATGCCGCCTTGCAGGACATGCCCACCGTTGCGGGCGTCAGCCTGAAATCGCAGGCACGCGATGCCTTTGTCACCTTGATGAACACCGGCGCGGGGGCGATCCGCTATGTGATGGGGGCGCTTGCCTTTGTCATCACCTTTGGCATTGTCTACAACGCCGCCCGCATCGCACTGGCCGAACGCGCCCGCGATCTGGCCAGCTTGCGGGTGATCGGTTTTAGCAAAGGGGAAACCGCTTTTGTGTTGCTCGGTGAGCTTGCGGTTGTGACCCTCGTCGCGCTGCCGGTGGGCGCGCTCATGGGCTATTACATGTCCTTCGGCATTGCCGCAGGCTTTTCGACCGACCTCTATCAAATCCCCGCCATCTTTGACCCTGTCAGCTATGGGCAGGCGACGCTGGTCGTGCTGACCGCTGCAGTGGTATCCGGCTGGCTGGTGAAACGCGATCTGGACCGCACCGACCTGATCCAAGCCCTCAAGACCCGGGAGTAACCAATGGCCAAAGCAAAGAAACGGTCCCGCCTTGTGCTGACACTGATCACCGTCGCTCTGGTGGCGGGCGCCCTCACGGCGGCCTTCTGGCCCCGGCCGCTGATGGTGGATCTGGGCACAGTGACCCGCGGCCCGATGCAGGTCACCATCGACGAAGAGGGCCGCACCCGCGTGGCAGAGGCCTATGTGGTCTCGACCCCGGTTGCCGGGCGGTTGCTGCGCGTTCAGGTTAATCCGGGCGATCCGGTTGTGCGCGGCAAGACGGTTGTGGCGCATATGCGCCCCTCAAATCCGTCCGCACTGGACGTGCGCACCCGCGAACAGGCACTGGCCGCCGTTCAGGCCGCCGAGGCGGCGCTGCGGGTGGCACGCGCCGATCTGAATGCGGCCATCGCCAACCGCGATCTGGCCAACTCGGAACTGTCGCGGACGGTACAATTGAACGAACGGCTGGTGGCCAGCGCCGCCGAACTGTATCTCGCCCGCCAGAACGCCCGCGTCGCCGAGGCCTCGGTCGAGACGTCAGAGGCGGCAATCTCCATGCGCGAGGCCGATCTGGCCAACGCCCGCGCCCAGTTGATCAAGTTTGACGATCAGGGGCTGGCGGCGGCGATCAACGGCAACGCAAGCGACGACATCCCGCTGCACGCGCCCGCCGACGGGCGCATTCTGCGCGTCATTCAGCAAAGTGAAACGACCCTGCCCGCCGGGGCCGCCATCATGGAAATCGGCGACGTGCACGGCGATCTGGAGGTGGTGGTTGAATTGATCTCATCCGATGCGGTGCAGATTGCAACGGGCGCGCCGGTGATCATCGACGACTGGGGCGGAGAGGCCCCCTTGCAGGGCGAAGTCCGCCGCATCGACCCCTTCGGCATCACCAAGTTCTCTGCCTTGGGGGTCGAAGAACAGCGCGTTCCCGTCACAGTCGCCCTGACGGACCCGTCAGAGATCCGCAGCGGCCTTGGCCACGGCTACCGCGTCGAGACGCGCATTGTCATCTGGAGCGATGAGGACGCGCTGAAAGTCCCGGCAAGCGCCCTGTTTCGTGCAAACGACGGCTGGGCGGTCTTTGTCATGCTCGATGGTGTGGCAGAGCGCCGAACCGCCGAGATCGGACGCAACAACGGCATCGACGCCGAAGTGCTTGGCGGCCTGAATGCCGGAGATCGGGTCGTCTTGTACCCCTCTGCCGCGATTGAGGACGGCGCATCCATCGCGCCCCGCAGCCTGGACTGACGGAACGACCCGTTGGATCAGACTCGCGGTCAAAAGGGGGCACCGGGCACGCATTATCAAGAACAGCACCTTCAACCCGGCCAACGTCGCTGATCTGAACGTCGTTGTCTGGATAAGGATGGGGCCACAGTCCGGGGCGTCGATTTGTTTGAACGCGAAATGCGGAACCGGGCGACACCGAAAAACCGCATCCTTTAGTGGCACAACCGGGAACGCGTGTTTGTCACAAGGAATAAGCCTGCCCAAAGGCGCTTGTCCTGACCATTTTTTGCACGGACCCGGCCACTTTGGCCCCGGTTCAGGTGTCAGCGGACCGCGCAATCTGCTAACACCGGGCCCAACCTACGGGCCGTCTTTTGCGCCCTGCACCATGGCAGGATTTTACCTTGTTTCGATTTCTCAGACCCTTCCTGTCCAAACCCAAACAAGACAGGCTGGCGCAGGCCATGGAGCGGTTGGACACATCTGCCGAAACATTCCGCCGCGCAGCCGAGGCCTGCGGCCCGCCCCATTCGCAACTGTTCTGGCAGCTTGCCGGGGCGACCGCCGATTTACGCACACGCATCGAAGCGGACCCAACCCAGATCACCCCGCTGAGAAAGCTCATCTTTTTCTTCATTCCCAAGATGTCCGAACTATGTACCCGGTGGACCGGACTGGCCGCCATGAACCCGCTGACCGCCCCCGATCCGCGCGCGCTGGATGATTTCCAATCCTATCTGTCGCTGATCCGCGCCGCCGAACAAAGCTGTCTTTCGCAGCAATATGACGGGCTGCACGCCTCCATGGCGGCCATGGAACAGCAAATGGCGCGGCACGGATCGTGACCCGTCCTGCAGACTTCTCGGACATGGCATTCTGCCATTCCTGGCGCAGCTATCAGGCCCGGCTGCTGGAAGAGATCGACGATCATCTCAAGGACGACAAACTGCATTTCGTGGCCGCCCCCGGCGCGGGCAAGACGGTGCTGGGGCTGGAAATCATCCGGCGTCTGGGGCGCAGGACGCTGATCCTTGCGCCCAGCCTGCTGGTCCGCGACCAATGGATCGCCCGCCTTGTGACGGATTATCTGGGCGGCGCGGTTCCGGACTGGATCAGCACCGACATCACTTCGGACGCGCCGATCCGGGTCAGCACCTATCAGAACATCCACACCAGCCGCACCAAATTCCTGCCGCCGTTTGATCTGCTCTGTCTGGATGAGGCACATCACCTGCGCCGGTCGTGGTGGAAAACCCTGACCCGGCTGGCAGAGCGGACCGGCTGCATGACCTTGTCGCTGACCGCCACGCCGCCCTATGACGTCAACGCGTCCGAATGGAACAACTACACCGCCCTGTGCGGCCCGGTGGACGCCGAGATTTCGGTGCCGGAATTGGTGCGCAGCGGTGATCTGTGCCCGCATCAGGATCTGGTCTATCTGGCCCCCGCCGCCAATGGACGCGACTATCAGGACAGTCTGATGTCCGAACGCGCGCTGTTCGACGATCTGGCCGGGGACGACGCCCTGCTCGCAAGCCTGACTGCCGATCCCTGGATTGTCGAGACGCAGACCCATGTCGCGGCCATTCTGGACAACCCTGTCCGTTTCAGTGCGATGCTGGTTTACCTGCGCCACAACGACCGCCCCGCGCCGCCCTATGCCAGACGGGTCTTACAGGTCAACGATGCGGACTGGCCGGCGCTGGACTGGCACTGGCTGCTGACCCTGTTTCAAGAGTTCCCAACGGAAAAACTGCCGCCCGATGTCCTGACCCGTCTCAAGGGCGCAGGCGCGCTGCGCAATGACAGGTTGACCTTGCCGCCTCCGGCCTTTGCCGACCGTCTGCATCTGCTCAGGAACGATCAGGCCAAACTGGATGCAATGCCCGACATCTACGCCACCGAACGTGCTGCACGCGGTACAAGGCTGCGCATGGCGATCCTGCTGGACCGGATTGGCAAGACCAACCTGCGCCTGCCCGACGCGCCGCCGGGCTTCAACACGCTTGGCGTGTTCCGGCATCTGCTGGACCACGTTGGCCAAACCCCGATGGCCGTACTGACCGGGCAGTTTGCCATACTGCCGGACGCTCTTGGCACCGGGCTGGAGGGGCGCACCGTTCCCGGTGTCCCCGGCTATCTCCTTGTCGGGGGCGCGCAGCATTCCGACGCCGTCAGCCGCGCGAACCGGGCGTTTTCCGCAGGCGATGTTGAGGTCATCATCGGCACGCAGTCTTTCCTTGGCCAAGGCTGGGATGCACCTGCATTGAATGCGCTTGTGCTGGGGACGAACCTGAAAAGTTTTGTCGCCGTCAACCAGTTGCGCGGCCGGGCGCTGCGCACCTCATCAACGCAGCCCGACAAGACCGCGCATATCTGGCACATGGCCGTGGTGCCCGATCACCGTACCGAAGGCGACGACATCGACCGCCTGAAACGCCGCTTTGAGTGTTTCGTGCGGCTGGACCGGGACGCCCGCGCCATCCATTCGGATTTCGCTGTGGCCCAGACCGTCACTGACCAGAACGCCTTGGCCAAGACGCGCGCGGACACTGGCGGATCACTGGCGGATGAATGGCAGGCGGCGCTGAAGACTGACAGCGGACCCAAGGCAAAACTGACCACACGCACGGTCCTGCCATCGCGGCAGCGGTTACAGGCCCTGCCGGTTCCGGCCCTGTCATTCTGGGGCCGTCTGGCTGCCGAGTTTGGCCGCCCCCCATCGGTGTCACAGGCCCAAAGGGGGATTGAACGGCTCGCCAAGATGACAATCGCCAGCCTGTCAGAACTGGGCGACCTGCCGCCCGTGACCGCCGATCTGATCCCGCTTGTGGCATGGGACGGAACCACATGGCAGGTGGGGATCACCAGCACCTGCAAACTGGACGAGGCGATCTTTCACGAAACGCTCCAGCAGATGTTCAACCCGGTGGACAGTCCGCGCTATGTGATCTCGGTGAAATCCGGGTTTCTGCATAGCAATTTTCAGTATTTCGCCGTGCCGGATCGGTTTGGCTCTCACAAGGACCGCGCGCGCATCTTCTGGCGCAACTGGCAGGGCTATGTCGGGCGCGGCACGTTGGTCTACACCCGCACGGTAGACGGACGGGGCGTGCTGCAAGCGGCCCGGATCAGCAGTTCCGGACGCCGCACATCCACCAGAACCAGATGGCAATGACCCGTCCAACCGGCTCAGGTTGGCTCACCGCCCCGCCGCATAGGCCTGCATCAGGCGCGGCGTCGCCCCGGCGCGCAGCACCCCGTCCGGCCCTCGTGCCACCGCCGTCAGCCGCCCCAGGGACCAAGGCTCTGCCTGCGTGACTTTATGACCCCGACCCCGCAGGGCATCAATCGTGCCCGCGCCAAAGCCCGGCTCGACCATCAAGCCCCCCGGCTCTGACCCGCGCGGGTAAAAGCTGGCCTGCAAGTGTTTCGACAACACCAAAGGCGCGTCAATCGCCTCTTGCAGGTTCATCCCGTGATGCACCATCCGCAGCAGCAGGAACAATTGCCACTGGTCCTGACTGTCGCCGCCCGGTGTGCCAAAGGCCAGCCGCGTGCCATCGGGCGCGCGCGCCATCGACGGCGTCAGGGTCGTACGCGGTCGCCGCCCCGGTGCCAGCGTCGTCGGCAGCCCTTCGTCCAGCCAGAACATCTGCGCGCGGGTGTTCAGCGCCACGCCCAGCCCCGGCACCACCGGGTTCGATTGCAACCAGCCGCCAGAGGGCGTGGCCGACACCATGTTGCCCCAACGGTCGACCACATCCACATGCACCGTATCGCCTTCGCGGTTGTCCAGATGCGCCATGGTCGGCTCTCCGCCGCCTGCGCCCTTGCCCTTGGGCACTGCCCGCGCGGCGCGGGCCACAAACGCCTCTGCAAGGGTCTCTTGCCCCGGCACCAGACCCGGCCGTTGATCCATCGACGCCCAAGGACCGATCAGCCCGGCCCGCTCTCGGGCATAATCCCCGGACAGCAGATGTGCGGCGGGAATGTCAAAGAAATCGGGATCGCCGTAATAGGCCTCGCGGTCGGCAAAGGCGAGCTTCATCGCCTCGACCGCCAGATGTACAAAATCCGCGCCACGGGGATCGGTGTCGGCGATGCCGGTCTGCGCCAGCAGGTTCAGCGATTGCAGCAGCGCAGGCCCCTGCGTCCAGAACCCGCCTTTCCAGATATCCCAGCCGTGATAGCCGCCCTGCAAGGCCGGTTCGACCGTCGCCTGCCACCCGGCCATATCGGCCCCGGTCAGCACGCCCTTGCGCCGCGCACCCGCGCCATCCATCACGCAGGCGTCGCGCATGTAGTCGTCGATCGCCTCGGCCACGAACCCCTGCGAAAATGCCCGTCGCGCCGCCTCAATCTGCGCCTCGCGGCCCTCGACCGTCTCAGCCTCTGTCAGCAGTCGGGTCCAGAACGCCGCCAGATCCGGATTGCGGAACAACCTCCCCGCAACAGGCACATCGCCGCCGGGCAGCCAGACCGCCGCCGAGGTGGGCCATTCGGTGCGGAACAGATCGGCCTGATCGGCAATCACCCCCACGGCACGCGCAAGGATCGGATGCCCGGCGTCGGCATAGTGGATCGCCGGTTCCAAAACGTCGCGCAGACGCTTTGTCCCGTGATCGCGCAGCATCACCATCCATGCGTCAAACGCCCCCGGTGTCACCGTCGCCAACAGGCCGGAACCGGGGATCAGATCCAGCCCCTGATCGCGATAATGCGCAACGGTCGCCCCGGCGGGCGCTGTGCCCTGACCGCAGATCATCTGCGGCGCCTCCGCCCCCGCCGGCCAAACCAGCGCCGGCATGTCGCCCAGCGGCCCGTTCAGTTGCGGCTCGACCACGTTCAACACAAAGCCCGCCGCGACCGCCGCGTCAAAGGCATTGCCGCCGGCCTCCAGCAGCTTCATTCCCACCGCGCTTGCAAGCCAATGGGTCGTGGCCACCATGCCAAAAGTTCCGGTCAGTTCCGGACGTGTCGTGAACGTCATGCCGCCTCCCTGCGCCTCGTTTGCATTGTACCCTAAGCAGGAAACCCTGCCCTCACCAGCGGCGATCAGATGTGCCGGCCGATGAACTCCGACGCGCGGCCAAAGGCCAGATCGGCTGCCGCCGCAACATGATCCGCGGGCCGCGCGTCGTTGGCAAAGGCGTGACCCGCACCGTCATAGGTATAGACCTCCATGTCGGGCCAATAGGCCCGCGCCGCGTCCAGCATGGCGGGCGGCACATGGCTATCCTCTGCCCCCCAATGTCCCTGCACCGGGGCCACCAGCGGCGCGATCTGATAGGCATCCAGCCGCGTGCCGTAGAACGGCACCGCGCAGGCCACATCCGACACCTGCGCCGCGCGGAGCGCCAGTCCGCCGCCCCAGCAAAACCCCAGCACCGCAACCTTGCCACCGCGCGCCGCCAACATCGCCACCGTCGCGTCAATGTCGCTCATCACTGCATTCAGATCCGTGGCCAGCATCAGATCGCGGCCTTTGGGGGCCTCCGAAAAGGGGATCACCGCCCCCTTTTGCTGGCGGTCGAACAGCGCCGGGATGGCAACGTCATAGCCCTCGGCCGCGAAACGCGCCGCCACCCCCTTGAGCTGGTCGGTCACGCCAAAAATCTCTTGCAGGATCACAATCCCGCCTCGGCGATCCCCTGCCGCCTCCGCCAGCCAGCAGTCCAGCACATGGCCGTCGGCAGACGTCACATCAATCATCATGTTCATTGCCTTCCAAAGAGGTCGCAACGCCCGAGGGACACCCCCGCGCGTTGCGTGCACATTCACTCGCCGACAGAAATCCCGGCCTCTTCGAAATACTTCAGCGCGCCGGGGTGGTACGGCACCGAAGACGCCGGGGCCATCGTCGCCGCGTCGGCGCGCGCAAAGGCGCCAAAGCTGGCCTTTAACGCCTCTTTGCCCTCGGCCACTGCCTTGGTCATCTGATAGGCCAGATCGTCGCTGACATCGCCATTGGTCAACAGAACCCACGGGATGCTCATCAGGTTGGCCCCCGCGTTTTCAAGGCCGGTGACCTTGTCGTTCTGCGGCAGCGAGACGATGTTGCCTGCAGGCAGGTACTCTTTGAACGCCGCCAGCCCCGCCTCTGAATTGTCCAGCGAGACATAGCACAACCCGCCGCGCCCTTGCAGCTTGACCGACGCCTGCTGGCCCGCGCCAGAATTCAGACTGACCAGCGCAATATCGACCAACCCGTCCCCCAACGCGTTGATGCCCGCGACAAAACTGGCCACCGGCACCTGCTGGAAATCGTCATAGGTCAGGCCCGCATTGGCCAGACCACCCGAGATATAGAACGGGATGATCGTGGAAGAGGTGTATTCCGACGCGATGCGCAGATCGCCTGCCTTTTCCTTCAGCTCCGCGACCGTCTCCAGCCCCAGATCGCAAGGCGCCATGATCGAGGTGGTCAGCGGGAACATCGTGCCCACCAGCCGGATATTGGAATGCGCGCGGTCATAGTTGCCGGTGCCGTCATAGGCGTATTCCGCCTCGACCCCGTTGGAGAACCCGAAATCCACCTCCCCCGAATGGATCAGCGGCAGATAGCCCACTAGCGGCTGCGTCCGCGCGGTGATGCCCGCCTCGTTTGCGACCTTGGCCACCGCCTGCCCGGTGTTGTAGGCCAGCGACCCCTGCGCGCCGCTGGCCACTGTGACCACCTGCGCCCCGGCCGCTCCGGCGGATACGCTCAGCGCAAGCGCGCCACTCAGCATCGTGCCTTTGAGAAATGTCATGTCATCGTCCTCCCTGGTTCAGATTTCTTGTGTTCGATAGTTCCGCGCGCCCGGATCAGCAGCACCGCTGCCAGCGCAATGATCGCAAGCGCCGCCGGGATGTGCCACGCCGCCGCGCCGGGCAAAAAGCCCAGTGGCAACGCGACAATCCCCAACCCGACAAAGCCCAGCCGCAGCACCGCCGACAGGCGCGTGCCCCAAAAGCCGACGATCCCTGCCGTCACCGCGCCGATGCCGATCAGGGCAAGACACAGGTTCAGCACAATCGCCGCCCAATGACCGGTCATCAGGATTTCCGGCGTCGCGACAAAGACAAACGGCAGGATAAACGCGGCCCAGCCGACGCGCATCGCCGCCAGCCCGGTGCCCAGCGGGTCATCCCGCGTGATCGTCGCCGCCGCAAAGGCCGCCAGCGCCACCGGCGGCGTGATCATCGACATCATGCCGAAATACAGGATGAACAGATGCGCCGCGATCTGGTCGATCCCTGCCTCCACCAATGACGGCGCGACCAGCGCCGCCAGCAGGACGTAGACGCCAGAGGTCGGCATCCCCATGCCCAGCACGATGCAGATCACGGCGGAAATTCCCAGCAGCAGCACCACATTGGCCCCCACCGCATCCACCAGCACCAGCGTCAGCGCAAAGCCCAGCCCGGTGATGTTCAGCACCCCGATGACAAAACCCGCCGCCGCCACCACAAGGATCAGATCGACCATGCCGGTGCCGGTCTCGACAAAGGTCCGCCACAGCGTGCGCACCGTCAGCCGCTCGCCCCGGTAGCTGCGCAGGAAACTGACCAGCACGATGGCCAGCGCCGACAACAGTGCCGAATCCGCCGGATCCATCCGCCACCAGAACAGCGCCCCCAGCAGCACCCCGAACGGCAGGACAAAATGCCAGCCCTCGCGCAGCACCTGCCGGACGGTCAGCCCGTCCACCTCTGTCGGCGCAATCCGGTCGCGCCCGGCGATCAGATCCACCTGTAGAAAGACGCTGAAGTAATACAGCGCCGCCGGCAGCAGTGCCGCGCCCGCGACGGTGAAATAAGAGATGTCCAGAAACTCGGCCATCAGAAAGGCCGCGGCCCCCATGATCGGTGGCGTCAACTGCCCCCCGGTCGAGGCCACCGCCTCAATCGCGCCCGCATCCCGCTTGGTATAGCCGCCGCGCTGCATCAGCGGGATCGTGACCACGCCGGTTGTCACCACGTTGGACACCGCACTGCCAGAGATCGACCCGAACAGCGCCGAGCCAACGACAGAGATCTTGGCACTGCCGCCGCGCGACCGTCCCGTGGCCGCCATCGCCAGATCGGTAAAAAACGCCCCGCCCCCGGCGGCGAACAGCAGCTTGCCAAAGAACACGAACAGCAAAACGATGATCGTACCCACCGCCAACGGCGTGGAAAACACCGCGTTGGGGTCAAAGCCGACGTATTGCACCAGACGCTCGGGCGACAACTCCTTGCCGATCAGCCGCCCCGGCACCTTGTCCGCAAACAGCGCATAAATCAGGAACACACCGACGATGGAAAACAGCATCCAGCCCGCGCGCCGCCGCACGCCTTCCATCACTGTTATCACCACCACGGTGCCGACAAGCGTGATCTGCCACGGCCGGTAGGCCTGTTCCTTCAGCAGCCAGACAAAATCCCATGCCGCGTACATCAACACGCCAAAGGCGGTCAGCGCCAAGGCCCCGTCGATCCAGCCGACCCCCGCCTTTTCCTTCCCCCGTCGGTCAAAGTTCAGATAGGCGATGGTCAGCGCCAGACCCAGTTGCAGCGCCATGTACTGCTGCGTCAGCACCGCCACACCCAGCCGCGTGGGCGCCTCAAGGTTCCACAGGATGCAGGCCACCACCATCGTGACCGCCAGACCCGCGATCACCCCGTCCCGGATGCCCTGCGCGGTCATGCGCTCTCCTCGGGCCAGTACAACCGCATCGGATTGTCCACCAGCAACCGGCGTTGCAAGTCAGCGGTCGGCGCGATCCGCGGGATCACATCGACCAGCGCGCCATCGTCCGGCACATGGCTTTTCATGTTGGGATGCGGCCAGTCAGTGCCCCACAGCACCCGGTCCGGAAACCGCTCGACCAAGGCACGCGCAAAGGGCACCACGTCATCATAGGGCGGCCCCGCAACGGTCAGCCGCTCGGGGCAGGACACCTTGACCCAGTACCGCGCATCCTCGGCGAGAAAGTCCATAAACGCGCGGAACCCTGCGCCATCGACGCCCGCTGTCACATCCGGCCGCCCCATGTGGTCGACCACGACGATCCCCGGCAACCGCCGCACCAAGGGCGCGACCTCGTCCAGATCCTGCCCCTCGAAATAGACCACGACATGCCAGCCCAGCCGCGCCACCTTTTCGGCGATCTGCTCAAACACCGCATGGGGCGTGGCCTCGACCAGCCGTTTGATGAAATTGAACCGAACTCCACGCACACCCGCGTCGTCCAGCGCGCGCAACGCGTCATCCGTCACATCCGCGTCGACAATGGCCACGCCCCGCGCCTTGCCGTTCGACGCCTCCAGCGCATCCACCAGCGCCGCGTTGTCCTTGCCATGACAGCTGGCCTGCACAATCACATTGCGTGCAAATCCCAAATGATCCCGCAGCGCAAACAACTGCTCCTTGGGCGCATCGCAGGGCGTGTACTTGCGCTCTGGCGCATAGGCAAAAACGTCCCCCGGCCCAAAGACATGGCAATGCGCATCCACAGCGCCCGCAGGCGGCACATAGTCCGGCACCTTGGGGGCGGCGTGAAACGGCAGATAACCCGCTGTCATCTCGGTCATGAATTTTCCTCCCTTGGGAACACCGTCCCGTCCATCAACTTGCGCGCGGTGCGCAGCACCTCGGCGCGTGTCACCACGCCCGCCTCCACATGGCCCACCACGGTCATCTCTCCGGTGGGATGCTCAATGGACAGCGGTTTGGCCGTACCCTCGGGGATCACGGCCAGATCCTGTCCCACCGCCCCCGGCGTCAGACAGGCGGTCGCCACGCTCACCGCCCCCAACACACCAATCACCTTGTGGCAGCGATGCGGAATGAAAGTCCGCGTGGCAATCGCCCCGCCCGACCGTGGCGCGCTGACCAGCGTCATCTTGGGCACGGATTTCTCCGCCACGTCCCCAAGGTTCATCATCGGCCCAGCGATCAACCGGATCGCCTCCAGCCGCGCCCGCAGGCCCTCATGCGCCTCCAGCGCCTCGGGGGATTCATCCCCGACAATGCCCAGATCCGCCGCCCGCAACACCACACAGGGCATCCCGTTGTCGATCAGCGTCACCTCGACACCCTCGATCACATCCACCACCTTGCCGGTCGGAAACAGCGCCCCGCAACTGGACCCGGCGGTGTCACGAAAGGCAATCGGGATCGCCGCCGCCGTTCCCGGCACCCCGTCGATCCGCGCGTCCCCTTTATAACACACCCGCCCGCCCGGGGTCGGCACCCGCGCCACCGCCACCTGCCCAGTGTTCTCCATCCAGATCGTCACCGGCGTCTCGCCGTCGCGCGCGGGCACCAGCCCGCGCTCAATGGCAAACGGCCCGACACCGGCAAGGATATTGCCGCAGTTTTGCGCATCCGTCACCACGGCCCGGTCGACAAAAACCTGCAGGAACAGGTAGTCCACATCAACCCCCTCCCGCACAGAGGGAGAGACCACCGCCACCTTCGAGGTCAACGGATCGCCTCCCCCCATGCCGTCGATCTGGCGGGGATCGGGACTGCCCATGACACCCAGCAACAGCGCATCCCGCGTCGCCATGTCGCCCGGCAGATCCGAGGCAAGGAAATACCCGCCCTTTGACGTGCCGCCCCGCATCCACATGGCGCGCACCCCATCAGACATAGGTCAGACCCTTCGCCGCCAGCCGCCCGCGCATGTCATAGATGTCCAGCCCCAACTCACCCGAGGCCAGACGCACCCGCTTGGCCTCTTCCGCATCCAGCCGCGCCTGCGCTTTCTCCATGACCGACGCCGCACCCAGCCGCGGCACCACACAAACCCCGTCGTCGTCGGCCACCACTACGTCGCCCGGCGACACCAGTGCCCCCGCGCAGACCACCGGCACATTCACGCTGCCCGGTGTTTCCTTCACCGTCCCCTGCGCCGACACCGCCGTCGACCAGACCGCAAACCCCATCGACCGCAGATCGCGGGTGTCCCGCACGCCCGCGTCGATCACCAAAGCGCGACAGCCGCGCGCCATGGCGCTGGTCGCCAGCAGATCGCCGAAATAGCCCATGTCACAGGGCGCGGTCGGAGCCAGCACCAACACATCCCCCGGCTGCAATTGCTCGATCGCCACATGCAGCATCCAGTTGTCGCCCGGCGGCGCGCTGATCGTCACCGCCGATCCGGCCAGTCCGAAATTCTGCTGAATGGGCCGCATGCCAGCGGCCATCAACCCGCTGCGCCCCATCGCCTCGTGCACCGTGGCGACACCCGCCGCCCCCAGACGCGCAATCACATCCGCATCG
Organism: Antarctobacter heliothermus; assembly: GCF_002237555.1. NCBI lineage: Bacteria > Pseudomonadati > Pseudomonadota > Alphaproteobacteria > Rhodobacterales > Roseobacteraceae > Antarctobacter > Antarctobacter heliothermus. The sequence continues at coordinate 3,657,497 of NZ_CP022540.1, forward strand.
GCGCGTTTGATATCCTGTACCACTACCGCCATTTTCCGCTCCTCCCAGTCCGTCGTCGCTTGTTTTTCTTCTCTGCCCAAATACTCCGGGGGTGAGGCCAAAGGCCGAGGGGGCAGCGCCCCTACCCGCCCATCACATGTGCCCCCAAACCGGAAGCGGCCAGACAGACCCCCACCAACCTGCGCAATACGAAGATTTCTGAGCCCACCCGGTCCAAGGCATCCGCGCCCGACAGTGCGCCACGGCCCCGGCGGGCCATGCCACAGCCCAGAGCGGTTTGAGCGGCCGGTTTGCACATGCCTGAACGACCCGCCGGCCTACAGTTCATCCACCGTGCGTGGAAAGATCGATTGGAACCCTTCGGCATAGCGGCAGTCGCGCCCGCCGGACTGGCCGCCAGAGTTGCGCTTGAAGTGGTTGGCGCGCTGCTCTGCCACGCGGGTGTAATAGTCCCACAGATGCACCTGCCCGTTCATGCACTCCATGGCGGCGCGCTTTTTGTCCCAGACCGGCGTGATGTCCAGAAACACGTCCGGCTTCCATCCCATCTGCTCGGTCTGGTGCGGCTCGAACAGGTACAGCTGTGGCGCGCCCAGCACCTTTTCACCGGGGTTGTGACCCCAGGCCTGCGCGATCATCCGGCATTCCAACGCCACCTGCGTCATATACATGTGATCGGTGTTGTAGGGGTCGTACTGGCTGTGGCTCATCATGAAGGATGGCTGCACCCGGCGGATCAGATCCACGAGCGCGAACTTGTCCGCCTGTTCCAGATGCAGCGGGTAATCACCCAGATCGAAACACACCAGTTCCTGCGCGCCCAGCACCTCTGCGGCGGCTTCGGCCTCGCCCCGGCGGATGGCCTTGACCTCATCCAGCGACTTGCCCTCTTTCCACAGGCGCGCGCTCTCACCGCGCTCGCCAAAGGACAGACAAGCCACCGTCACCTCATATCCCATCTGCGCGTGCAAGGCGATCGCACCGCCGCAGCGCCACACAAAATCCGCCGCATGCGCCGAAATGATCAGCGCCGTCTTTGTCCCGCTCATGTCGCAACCCCTCTTCCCTTTGCCCCACTCTGCCCTGTTCGTCCCCGACAGACCAATTCCAAACTCCGCAACTTCCATGAATTCTTGCTATACCAATGTCGCGGGTTATCGCCGGACCGCAGCAATGCTTGCCGCAACGGCACCCCACATGTCACAGTACCCGGACGCAACTGGATCCGGAGACCCGCCCATGCCCACCAGATGGATCACTGCCCTGTGCATGGTGTTCGCGCTGTCCCACGTCCCCCATGGCGCGCAGGCGCAGGGTCTGCCCGATTGCGGCTTTGGCTTTGCGATCGACCGGCAAAGCTCGGCCTTTCAATCCATGCTGGTGGACGGCGAACAGAAACGCGGGTTCTGGCTGTCGATCAACCGCGCCCCCGCCGACGTCAAACAGGTGGCACGCCACATCGGGCGGCTTCAGGTGTGCCTGATGACGCCCGATGGTCAGCCCCGCACCCTGACGCGCGGCGGCCAGACCTTTACGCTCGAAAGCCCGTTCCTGTCGAACTGCACCGCTGCCCTGCTGACAGACAACCGCCTGCTGACCAACGCGCATTGCTTTTATGACCCCGACCTTGTGCGCGCCGGGTTCACCGTGGTGCGCGAGGCGCGCATCAACTTCAACTACACCTCCAGCGACGACACCGGCGCGGTGCGCACCTATCTGGTTTCCCCGCGTGAGGTAGCAGTGGACAAGGATCTCGACGCGCTCTTGCTGCAAATCCTCGGCGGCGATGCCAACACCGAACTGGACGGCCATATCCCGATGCGGATGATGACCCGCACCGAACCCAATCAGGAACTGCGGATGATCCACCATCCCGGTGCCGACCCGCAGCAGTATTCCACCGGCACCTGTCAGGTGCACCGCCGCCAGTCCGAAATCCCCGACACCCGCTCTCCGTTCCGCCACAGCTGCGAAAGCACCGGCGGCTCGTCCGGGTCGCTGCTGCTGGACGCGCGCACGCTGGCGGTTGTGGCGCTGCACAATCAGGGCGGGCTGGCCCCCACTGGCGACAGCTTTAACGGAGGGCACAAGATCGCGCTGATCAATCAGGCGTTCAATCTGGGGTTTGAGGAACTGGCCCCCACCGGCGACGACGACCGGGACGGCGCGGCCGACCGCGCGCTGTCCGATGCGCTGCTGACCGCCGAACTGGGGGCCCGCGTCAGCGCCCTACGCGGCGTGATCTCACGCTTTGCCGGGACAGAGGCCGCCGAAAAGGCCCAGACCGCCGCAACCCGTCTTGAAACCGATCTGGCGCAAAAGGACCGCACCGCGCAGGCCATCGCCCGGCTGGACCGGGCCAAATCCGCCAAAGACACCGCCGCATTGCGTGCGTTGTTGCAGGAATTTGACGGCACCGCGCTGGGGTTTCAGGTTCAGCTTGCCCTGTTCGAGGTAGAGGCCGCGCAGCGCGCCACCGAGGCACAGGCCAATGCCGCTCTCACCGCCGCCCTCCTGCTCACCGACCCCGCCGCCCAGATCAGCGCGCTGCAGCGGATCACCCGCGACCACGCGGACCAGCCCGCCGCCCAACAGGCGGCCTTGGCGCTGGACCGCCTGCGCCACGCCGCCCCGGCCCCCACCCGCACCGTAAAAGAACCGACACCAGTGGCCCCGCCCGTGTCGCAAACCGGCGCTGAATTCCTGCCCCCGGTCTCTGCCGCCGCCTTCGACAGGATGGCGGGCATGGGCGGCACGCAGGCAGATGTGATCCGGCGTGGCTATCTGGCCTGCGGTGTCGGGTTGAACCGACAGGGGTTCTCGACAATCGACTCCCAAGGCGTGTGGCAGGGGTTTGATGTCGATTTCTGCCGCGCCGTGGCTGCCGCCGTGCTGGACGACCCTGACGCCGTCGAATTCGTCCCAACAAATCCGCTCAGCCAATACACCAAACTCGCCTCCGGCGAGGCGGACCTGCTGATAGGACATGCAACTCCGGGGGCCGCGCATAACGTCGTCTTTGCCGGTCCCGCGCTGTATGACGGGATGACGATCATGGTGCCCAAGGCCTTGGGCGTGACGCTGATCACCCATCTTGACGGTGCCACGCTGTGCATGACACCGTTCAACGACTCCGAAATCGCTGTTGCTGACTATTTCGGCGCCAACCGCATCTTCTTTGAACCAATGCTGGTCGATTCCTATCAGGACGCCCTGCAATCCTATCAGTTTGGCGCCTGTGACGGGCTGGTCGACATGCGAATGCCATTGGCCCAAACGCGCGGCAACCTCGACGCACCAGACGATCACATCATCCTGCCGGGCCTTTTGACAACCGTGCCCTATGGACCGATCGTCCGCGACGGGGATCGCAACTGGGTCGATATCGTTGACGGCGTACTGGCTGCGCAAAGACAGGCGGTGCACCTTGTCCTGACGCGGGATTACTTGGAGGACCAAGTGGCCCGCAGGACGGTCGGCGTGCCACCGATGAACCCCAGGCTGAACCTTCCGCCGGATTTCCTGCTGCGCGTCGTGCGCGCCGCCGGCAATCTCGAAGAGATGTTCAACCGCAGCTTTGATGAGGACGCCGCCGTCTTTCTCAGCCCCGGCTAGGCGGTCAGAACTTTGCCCCCCCAGTGCGGGTGCCGGTCGTCGATCACAAGCGCATGGGAATGCTCACGCTGCCCTGCCAGATGCGGGTGGTCCAGCGGCAGGTTGTCATGGCGGTGGGGGACGTCGCCGGCCTCTTGGTCTGGCCAGACCCGCAAGGCAAGGACCACGCCCACCGCCGCCACACCCGCCAATCCGATCAGCGCCGGAACCGCGCCAAGGGCCGTCATCAACCACCCCGATAGCGGATAGGTCAGCAGCCAGCAGGCATGGCTTAGGGCGAATTGTGCGGCAAAGACCGCCGGGCGATCCTCTGGCTGGGCCGACCGCTTCAGCAACCGCCCCGAGGGCGTCAAAACCGCCGAATAGCCCAGCCCGACAACCGCCCAGACCGCCGCCAGCAACGGCCAGCTTAGCCCCGCAACCACAATCCCCGCCGCCAGTGCCAGCAGGCCCGCCACCATCAGACCCGCCCCGGCCAGCATCACCGGGCGGTCCCTGAATCCGTCCAGCACCCGTGGCAGCAGCAACGCCGCCGCCATCGACCCGATGCCAAAGGCGAACATGGTCCATGCCAGAGCGCTTTCGTTCAGTCCCAGCGTGCCGCGCACCAGCACCACGGAATTGACCAGCACCATCGCCCCGGCCGCCGCCGCCGCAAGGTTCAGCGCCAGCAAGCCGCGCAATCGCGGCGTTGCCAGATAAATCCGCAACCCGCGCGTCGTCCGGTCATAGATGCCGCGCCGGGTGCTGGCCGTTGGGCTTGGCAACAGCACGGAGACCACCAGCATGGCAGAGCCAAGGAACCCGACAACAGTCCCCAGAAACAGTGCGTTATAGCTCATCACCGCCAGCAACAGCGCCGCCAGCGTCGGGCTGACGATGTTTTCCAGATCATAGGCCAGCCGCGACAGCGACAGCGCGCGGGTATAGCGCGCCTCCTCGGGCAGCACGTCGGGGATCGTGGCCTGAAAGGTCGGGGTAAAGGCGGCAGAGGCCGATTGCAGCACAAAGACCAGCGCATAGACCTGCCAGATTTCAGTGACAAACGGCAGGCACAGCGCCGCACCGGCCCGCACCACGTCCAGCGTCACCAGCAGCGCGCGGCGGTTCACCCGGTCGGCAAAGGCCCCGGCGATGGGGGCAATGCCGACATAGGCCACCATCTTGACGGTGAATATGGTGCCCAGCACCATGCCCGCGTTCTGTCCCGCCAGATCGAAGGCCAGCAGACCCAGCGCCACGGTCGCAAGCCCGGTGCCCAGCAGGGCCACCACCTGCGCCAGAAACAGGTGCCGATAGCGGCGGTCTGACAGGATCTCCCACATGGCGGACGCTCCCTCGCTCAGTGTCTGTGCAATGACCCTAGAGCATGTCGGGACCAGCTGGAAAGAGCCTGCTTTGGGGGCGGCGAAATCCTAATTGTTTGTAAATTCGTCTCTGTAAGCCATTGAATTTATTCAACCGACAATCTGTCCACGCGTGGACACGCCCTCTTGCGCCATCGCCAGATCCCGCGCCTCTCGCCGCCAAGCGACGATTTCCGCCATGATCGACAAGGCAATCTCCGCCGGATCAACCGCCCCGATGTCCAGCCCGGCGGGTGCCTTCAATCGCCCCAGCCTTGCCTCCTCCATGCCCCCCTCCAACAGCCGCGTGCACAGCGCCGCCGCCTTCTTTTTCGAGGCCACCATCGACACCCGCCCCGCCCCGCTGTCCAGCGCCGCCTGAAGGCAGGCAAGGTCGCGCTGCCCCTGACTGGCCACCACCACAAAATCCCGCGCGCCCAGCGTCAGGCCAGACAGATCCATCCCCTCGAACCGCATCACCTTTGCGTCGCAGGCCACCCCCTCGGCCAGCGAGACACGATAGCCCGCCAGCGCGCCATGCCCGGCCACGGCGCGGGCAATCGGCCCCTCACCAAAGATGCAGATCACCGGCGGCAAGGCAAAAGGGTCGATCATCAATTCCACCGTCCCGCCCGAAGGGCAGCCACTCTTGTAGACCTCAGCCCCATCCGCGTCGCGCAGCGCCACCACCGTCTCGGACGGCTTCACCCGGATCACCCGGGGCGCGCCGCTGTCCAGCGCCGCCTGCCCGGCCTCGCGCACCGCCCGCGTCACACAGGCGCCACCCAGATGGCCGATGATCTCACCCGTTTCTGTCACCACCGCCTTGGCCCCCGGCCGGGCCGAGGTTGCGGCCTCTGTCCGCACCACGGTCACGACGCAAAACGGCCGCCCCGCGGCGCGCAGGGCCGCCACCGTGTCGAAGATATCGAATGGGTCCATGTTGTCCTCCGTCAAAGCCGCGCAAATTCAGGTTCAAGCGCCGCCAGCGCCTCAATCGAGTTGGCAGGCAAAAGCGCATCCAGATGCGGCCGCGCGGCTGTCATCGCCCGCGCCACGGGCGCGTGATCCTCCCAGCCATTCAACGGGTTCAGCCAGACCACCCGATGCGCCCGCCGTTGCAGGCGGCGCAGCCCCTCGGCCACCGCTTCCGGCGCGCCGGTGCAATAGCCATCGCTGAGGATGATCACCACCGTCCGGCCATTCACCGCCCGCCCGGCATGACCCGCGTTGAAGGTTCGCAGCGCCCCGCCAATGTCGGTGCCGCCGCCAAACCCCTCGGCCATGAGGCTCAACCGTCCCGCCGCACGGAGGGTGTCGCGATCACGCAAAGCGTCGGTGACACGCATCAGGCGGGTGTGAAACAGATAGGCATCCGCCCGCGTATCCACGCTGATCAGCCCCCTGAGGAACGCCAGGAACACCCGCGACACAGTGGTCATCGACCCGCTGACATCACACAGCGCCACGATCCTGAGTGGCCGATCAGGCCGCTTGCGGCGCGGCAGGTCGAGTGGCTCGCCCCCGCGCGCAAGGCTGGCGCGCATCACCCGCCGTAGGTCCAGTTCCTGACCCCGCACCGCCTGCCTGCGCCGCCGTGATCGTCGGTCACGCAGCGCGCGACCCAAATCCTGCGCGGCCTTCTCAGCCGTCCGCAAGCTGTCCTCATCCATCAACTCCCGCAGGTCGCGCCGGCTGAGCGCCTCTGTCCGGGTGGCGATCAGACGACCATCAGTGCCCTCAGCCTCACCATCGCCCCCATCGAGCTGGCCTGCATCGCTTTCCTGCTCGGGTCCGTCCGCACCCAAATGCGACTGCCAAAGCGCAGGTTTCGCGCTTTGCACCCTGACATTTACATTGGCCTCTCCCTGACGCTGCTTGCCCATATTGAACCAGTAGCTGTCATAGAGATCGTCAAATCGCCGCCACGCATCCGCATCCGGCACCAGCAGCGTCTTGAGCGCGCGCCGTGCCTGATCGGGGTCGGTCGCCTTGACCGCTGACAACGCCGCCAGCGCCGCCACCGTTTCCCCCGGCCCCAAACGCAGCCCGTTCATCCGCAAATGCGCGATGAAACCGGCCATGCGATCCGCCAACCCCTCGGCGCGCAACGGAAAGCGGGTGACAGCCATCACGCCACCTTGCCCACGATGCGGGCCATGACCTCGGGCGGCAGGGCATCGCGGTCGGCGGCGGTCTTCAGCAGGCAGACAAGTGTGGCCTGCACCTGCGCCGGATTGGCGGACAGATCGTTGATCCCCAGCCCCGACAGCGCCCCCGCCCAGTCCAACATTTCGGCAATGCCGGGTGATTTCTCCAATTCCTCGCGGCGCAACGCCTGCACCACGCCAATGATCTGCCGCGCCAATCGCGCCTCAACGTCCGGCGCGCGGCGGGAAAGGATCGCCAACTCAGTCTCCCGGTCGGGATAATCGACGTAGCTATACAGACAGCGCCGCCGCAACGCATCCGACAGATCACGCGTGCCGTTCGCCGTTAGGACAACCACCGGGCGCGTCCGGGCGCGGATGGTACCCAGTTCCGGGATGGTGATCTGAAAATCCGACAGGATCTCTAACAGATAGGCCTCAAATTCCTCATCCGCGCGGTCGATCTCATCGATCAACAACACCGGCCGCACCTCTTGCGAAATCGCCTCCAGCAAGGGCCGTTTCAGCAGGTATGTCTCGGAAAACAGCGCCGCCTCATCCGCGCCATCGGCCCGGATCGCCAGCAACTGGCGCTGGTAGTTCCATTCATAGATCGCATGGCCCGCATCCAGCCCTTCGTAACACTGCAATCGGATCAACCGCGTTTCCAAAACCTCTGACAGCGCTTTGGCGATCTCGGTCTTGCCGACACCGGCAGGCCCTTCCAGCAGCAGCGGACGGCCCAGCGTCAACGCCAGATGCAGCGCCATCGACAAGGTCTCGTCCGCCACATAGCCGGTGGCGGCCAGACGCTCTCTCAGTTCCGCCTCACGCATCGCCCGCATCTTCTTCTCTGGTGAAATACCTCGGAGGGGGTCCGGGGGAGGCAGCGCCTCCCCCGGTGGATCGCCGCGCCTTGCGCGGCGACACCGCTTTACCCATGCAGCCCCAGATCACGCGCGATCCGCCACACCCGCCAATGGTCATGCGGCATATGGCTTTGCGTCAGGCCAAAGGGTCGGAACGCATCGTGGACTGCGTTGGAGAACGCCGGAACCGAACCGACGTTGGGACTTTCGCCGACACCCTTGGCGCCAATCGGATGATGCGGTGACGGGGTGATGGTGAAATCCGTCTCATAGGTCGGCGTCTCCCACGACGTCGGCAGGAAGAAGTCCATCAAGGTCGCGGTCTTGTGATTGCCCATGTCGTCGTAAGCAATCTCTTGTCCCATGGCGATGGCATAGCCTTCGGTCGCGCCACCGTGAACCTGCCCTTCGATGATCATCGGGTTGATCCGGGTGCCACAATCGTCCAGCGCATAGAACTTGCGGATTTCATGTTCGCCGGTGTCCACGTCCAGATCCATCACGCAGATATAGGCGCCAAAGGGGTAGGTCATGTTAGGCGGATCGTAGTAGCTGACCGCCTCCAGCCCCGGCTCCAACCCCGGAATGGCTTGATTGTATGAGGCAAAGGCGATTTCTTTCATCGTCTTGAAACGGTCCGGCGCGCCTTTGACCACAAAACGGTCGACGTCGAATTCGACGTCGTCGTCATGCACCTCCAACAGATAGGCGGCAATCATCTGCGCCTTGGCACGGATCTTACGCCCCGCCATGGCCGTCGCGGCCCCGGCCACGGGCGTGGAGCGTGATCCATAGGTGCCCAGCCCATAAGGCGCGGTGTCGGTGTCGCCCTCCTCGATGGTGATATCATCCGCCGAGATGCCGATTTCCGAGGCAAGGATCTGTGCAAAAGTCGTGGCGTGCCCCTGCCCCTGACTTATGGTCCCTAGCCGTGCAATCGCCGATCCGGTTGGATGGATGCGGATTTCGCAACTGTCGAACATGCCAAGGCCAAGGATATCGCAGTTCTTGACCGGTCCCGCGCCGACAATCTCGGTGAAATGGGTCAGGCCGATCCCCATCAACTTGCGCGTCTTGCCGGCCTTGAAATCCTCCAGCCGTTGCGCTTGTTCCCTACGCAGATCGTCATAGCCAACCGCCGCCAGTGCCTTGTCCCACGCGGTGTGATAGTCGCCGCTGTCGTATTCCCACCCCAGCGCCGACTGATAGGGAAACTGATCTTTGCGGATAAAGTTGATCCGCCGCAGTTCGGCCGCGTCCATGTTCAGCTTGATCGCCAATACCTCGATCATGCGTTCGATGAAATAGGCGGCTTCTGTCACGCGGAAGGAACAGCGGTAGGCCACACCCCCCGGCGCCTTATTGGTATAGACCCCATCCACGGCCAGATAGGCAGTGGGGATGTCATACGACCCGGTGCAGATGTTCATGAACCCCGCCGGGAATTTGGTCGGGTCGGCGCAGGCGTCAAAGCCACCGTGATCGGCAGTGGTATGACACCACAGCCCCGTGATCTTGCCCTCTTTGGTGGCGGCAATCTTGCCCTGCATCCAGTAGTCGCGGGCAAAGGCCGTGGACATCAGGTTGTCCATCCGGTTCTCGACCCATTTCACCGGTTTGCCGGTGACAATGGAGGCGACAACCGAACAGACATAGCCCGCATAGGCCCCGACCTTGTTGCCAAAACCGCCGCCAATATCCGGTGAGATCACGCGGATGTTGTGTTCGGCAATGCCAGAGATCAGGCTAACCACCGTGCGGATCGCGTGCGGTGCCTGAAAGGTGCCGTGCAGGGTCAGCTTACCCGTGACCTTGTCCATCGACGCCACGCAGCCGCAGGTTTCCAGCGGACAGGGGTGCGTGCGGTGGTAATAGACCATCTCCTCGGCCACCACATCAGCCCCGGCCAAAACCGCCTCTGTGGCGTCCTTGTCGCCCTGTTCCCATGTAAAGATGTGGTTGTGATGTTTGCGCGGCCCATGCGCGCCCTCGGTCTGGCCCTCCAAATCCTCACGCAGGACGACATCCGATTTCAGCGCCTCAAATGGATCGGTCAGGACCGGCAGTTCATCGTATTCGACCTCGACCGCCTCAACGCCGTCAGCGGCGGCATAGCGGTCCTTGGCGATCACATAGGCCACCTCCTGACCCTGAAACAACACCTTGCCATCGGCCAGCACCATCTGCTTGTCGCCCGCCAGCGTCGGCATCCAATGCAGGCCCAGCGGCTCCAAATCGGCGGCTGTCAGGACGGCTATCACGCCGGGTACCTTCATCGCCTCTTCGGTGTTGATCGAGACGACGCGTGCATGGGCATAGGGCGAACGGACAAAATCACCGAACAGCATCCCGTCCAGCTTGATATCGTCGACGTAGTTGCCGCGACCTTGGGTAAACCGGACATCCTCGACCCGCTTGCGCGAGCAGCCCATGCCCTTGAGGCCAGCGCTGCGTTCTTCGGGGGTTGCGACCTCGTCTTTCATTCCGCAGCCTCCTTTTGCGCGTTGATGTTGTCGGCGGCCGCGAGGATCGCCTTGACGATATTCTGATAACCGGTGCAGCGGCACAGGTTGCCTGCCATGCCAAAGCGCACGTCGTCCTCTGTCGGCGTCGGATTTTCCTGCAACAGCCGGTGCGCACGGGTAATCATCCCCGGCGTGCAGAAACCGCATTGCAACCCGTGATGCTCTCGGAACATCTCCTGTAGCACCGACAGGGAGCCGTCGGGGTTCACCAACCCCTCGACCGTGGTCACATCCGCGCCCTGCGCCTGCGCCACAAAGACCGTGCAGGATTTGACCGACTTGCCGTCCATATCGACCGTGCAGGCCCCGCAATGCGAGGTTTCGCAGCCCACATGCGGCCCGGTCACCTTGAGGTTCTCGCGCAGGAAGTGGATCAACAGGGTGCGCGGCTCTGCAAGGCCTTCGACCTCTTCGCCGTTCACCTTCAGCTTTACATGCATCTTGCTCATACCGTCCCCCCTCAGCCCGCGACGCGCGACAGCGCCCGGTCGATGGCGCGGCGCAACACGACGCCCGCCACATGTTTCTTGAACTCGATTGGTCCGCGCATGTCCTCCTGCGGATCAATGGCGGCGAGCGCGGCGCTGACGGCCCCCTCTTTGTCCCCAGAGGCCAAGGCCGCGCCCGCCTCTGCCGACCAGACCGGCGTATCCGCCAGATTGGTCATGGCAATCGAAGCGCCGCCGGGACCAACCAGAACCGCCGCCGCTGCGGTGGCATAGTCGCCGATCTTGCGCTTTTGCTTTTCATAGGCAAATCCGGTGCCCGCCGCCGGGCGGGGGATGAAAATCCGCGTCAGGATCTCTTCGTCGCTGCGCGCGGTGAAATAGGCGGAGTCGTAAAAGTCCCGCGCCGCGATACGGCGTCCACCATCCGGCCCAACCACCTCATAGGACGCATCAAGGCATTGCATCAGCCCTGGCATGTCATTGCCGGGATCACCATTGGCGACATTGCCGCCAATGGTGCCAACGTAACGCACCTGCGGGTCGGCAATCTGCAACGCCGCCTCACGCAGGATTGGTGCGGCCTGCGCCAGCCCCCTATGGGTGATCAACTCATTCTGTGTTGTCATCGCACCGATGGTGACGCTGTCAGCGCCGACCTCGATCCCCTTGAGTTCATCAATGTCTTGCAAGTCGACAAGATGGGACAAATGGGCCATGCGCAGCTTCATCATCGGGATCAGGCTGTGACCGCCCGCGACAACCCGTGCCTCATCGCCATGTGCCTGCAACAGACCGATAGCCGACGCCATATCTGTCGGCCGATGGTACTCAAACCCGGCTGGTATCATTTTCGAATATCCTCCCTGCGGTCTCCCTCCGCATGAGGACAGACTTCCTCGAAGCAGGGCACGGACCAACGAAAGAGCCATGAAATGCAGGGTCCTGCGCACGAAATGCGAAATACATGCACAAGATGCGATACTCTCACCAACAACGGCTGGGGACGCTGAGTGGGGCAAGGTTCCGGCCAATGGCCGGATCGAGCGCGCCCCCGTCCCCTGTCCAGATTGTCGACTAAACGCCCAGAACCTGCCGGACGTCCGAAAGACGTGACCGGCTCACCGGCACCTTGGGCAGCGACTCGACCGCCTCAAAGAAACACAGACCAGTGTCCTTGGTCCGTCGAAACTCTGTCACGAAGGCAGGATTAACCAGAAAGCTGCGATGGGTTCGGATCAGACCGGCAGGTTCAAGCCGTTTGGACGCCTCAGAGATCGACCAAGGGCAAAACAGCTTGTTCACACCGGCATAAATCACGGTGTAATGCCCCTCGGCCCGAACGGCGGCTATCGCGGTCGCGTCCAGAAATTGGGTACGACCCTCTTTTTCGTACGGTACCGATACGCGTGTCCCCGACGGGCGAAGCAACTTGTCCGGGGTGGGAACCATGTCTTTGACGGCCTGTTGGCTTTCAACCGATGGCGGGGCCGCAACCTTGACCGGAAAGAAGGTGATGCCAGACAACAGAAAGGCACCGCAGATCGCGAAAGACGACAGCGTCACCCCCATTGCCAGAACCTCATTCGACAGGATTGGCCCTGTCCCGCCTCCGCCGCCCAGCCCGACAAAACCGGTTCCGGCCATGGCGATAAAATGCAGGGCAAAGACCGAGACGCCGAAAAACAAGGTGCCCAGCAGGATGTGACCCCGTGTCCGTTCACCGTAAGCGATCCAGATCGCCGCAATAGACAATGCTAATGCGGCGACCAACGCCACCAACACACCACCCACACTATAGACTGGGCGGCACAGTTCCATCCCGCTCATCCCGACGTAGTGCATTGCGACGATCCCCGCCCCGACAATCGCCCCCGCCATTGTCAGGCTGGCGGGCGTGCGGTCACGGAAATGCAGGATCAACAGCGCGAGTCCGACCATCAGGATCGCAATCAGCGCCGAGATCAGCGTCACCAAGCCGTCGTAGTAGAACAAGATCGGCAGTTGCAGTCCCAGCATGGCGACAAAATGCATCGACCAGATGCCACCGCCCAAAGCGACGGCTGAAATGGCGACAACCGCCTTGCGCCGCGCCAACGGCAGCGCCGATGCGCCACGGGTGATCGCCAGACCGCTGAAACCGGCCATCAGCGCAACCGCAAGGGATGCCACCACAAGTGTGGGATGATGCGAGAACTCAAGCACGCCGCCGACCCTCCAGATGTGCAAAAATTAGTCAAGCCACCTTTGCGGCACAAGCGCCCCCATGCCCTTGCCTGCAGGGTTCAATACACTTCATGATAGAATAGACAAAAAACTTTTCAGGGGAACAGCGTGATATAGGAAACACTCCTGCGCCTTCCACGATTACGGTTTCTTAACCCTCACCAATGACGCGCTTTCAACAATATCCCGCCCAATCATTCCCGAAATCGCGTCCCTAAGTGGAATCTGGATCGGTTTTCCGGCCGGTCCCTTGCTCGCCACGCTGCTTCAGGACCTTTGAAATGACTTCTACGAACAGGCACACATTGGCCACCCAAGATGCCCCTCTGGCGTCTTGCTCGGCTATGTGCGCCGGGTCAGGTACCTTGCAGCGCACCACCCGGACACGACGTGTCGGATCTGCCCCCGACCGAAACCAACCGTCCACAACGGACCCTCTGCCGGGTCTGTACAAGACGGGTTTGCCCCTGCGCGTCTCGCCGCTGCCCAACACCAGGCGAGGCGCGCACCTGAAGAACTGGACCCCGCCTCATGTGCTTTCTCTGCCAGAGCCTGAATCCCAGGACCGATGACTATGAGTTCCATGGCCTGACCGGCCCGACCGCCGCCGCCACTGTCGGTGACAGAAGCAGCGCGCCCGCGTCGTCAAAACCGGTCTATTCGCTGGATCAGGTCGCCACCCAGCTGACCCATGGATACTGGCAGTCGGGTGGCGGGGACTGGCGCGCCTTTGACGTACAGGCGGGCGACACACTGACGGTCAATCTGGACGGGCTCGACCCTGTCGGACAGGCCGCCGCCGTGGCGGCGTTGGCGGCGTGGACGGCGGTTTCGGGTCTGCAGTTCATGACCACCTCGGGCGATGCCGACATCACCTTTCAGGACATCGACGGCGGTGCCTATTCCTATTCCGCTGTCTATACAGGCTGGAACGAAATTGCCTATTCCGTCGTCAACGTTCATGCCAGCTGGCAGGGCAACGCCGACTACTACTACCAGACCTTTATCCATGAGATCGGCCATGCGCTGGGTCTAGGACATGGCGGCAACTACAACGGCAGTGCCGATTTCGACAGTCAGGCACATTACGCCAACGACAGTTGGCAGATGTCGATCATGTCGTATTTTGCCCAGTGGGAGAACCCGAACGTCGATGCCTCGGGGATGTATCTCAATTCACCGCAAATGGCCGACATCCTTGCGATCCAGAACCTGTATGGCACACCCGACAACGTGCATGTCGGCAACAGCGTCTACGGCGACAACTCCAATCTGGACGCGACGGGCATGGATCTGGAACGAGGCCGCGCGGTCACGATTTTCGACAGTTCCGGAATCGACCTGATCGACCTTGGATCGCGGGCCTACAATCAATATCTCAGCCTGATCGACGCCACTTGGTCAAATCTGGACGGCTATGTGGGCAACTTTGGCATCGCGCGCGGGGCGGTAATCGAGAACGCCATCACCGGTGCAGGCAACGACCACGTCACTGGCAACACCGCTGCCAATGATATCCAGACCGGCGATGGGGCCGATACAGTGCAGGCCGGGGCCGGCGACGATACAATCGACGGCGGTGCAGGCGAAGACACTGTCATCTTCACCGGCGCGTCAGAAGGCTATGATCTGATCTGGGACGGCGCATTGCGGATCACCGACACCGATCTGACCGATGGCGACGACGGCACGGATGTGCTGACCGATGTCGAAACCCTGAGCTTTACCGACGGGGCCTTTGGCACAATCCAAAGCGATGGCGCTATCACCAAGGTACGCCTGTACAAAACCGGTAGTAGCCTGACCGAAGAGACGCTGGAGGTGGACGTGGCTAACAGTCACGACTGGCAGAGCATCGCACGCAGCTTTACCGACACAGGCCAGTGGGCAAGCCAGACCAACACCTATGACAATGGTCGGGTATTGCAAATCAGCTTTGCTGATGGCCTGCGCGCGCAGTCGACCATGACGGACACGGCGAACGTCTATTCCTGGGCCAGCTACACCGACATCTACGATGAAACCGGTGCGCGGATCATCAACAGCTATACCTGGGACAGCGGCAAGATGGTCGATGTCTACTACGACTCCGAAGGCGCGCGGATCGGGTCATTGGTGATCGACGGCGGCGACCAGTTCGTCTGGCATTCCATCGCCCGCAGCTATGACTCCACGGGCACATTGACCGAACAGAACAACCTCTTTGACGACGGCAGTGAACAGGTGATCTCGTACACCGACGGCGTGCGCAGCGGCATTTCCATGACCGACGGAGCGGACAAGGCGATCTGGTCCAGCTACACGGACACCTATGATACCGCAACCGGGGCCAAGGTTTCACGGCTGATGATCTATGATGATGGCCGCGAGATCGAAACCGGCTACGACAATGGCCAGATGGTGTCGCAAACGATCACCGACGGCGCCGACGATTTCGTCTGGCATTCAACGACACGCAACTACGACTCCGAAGGTATGCTGGACAGCCAGGTTGACACCTATGACGACGGTCGCGTGATGGAAATCGAGTTTGAAAACGGGCTGCGCAGCAGTTCGATCCAGACAGATGTCGCTGACGCCTATGCCTGGGCCAGCGCGACTGAGACCTATGACGACAGCGGCACGCTGATCGAACGGGTCACCCATTGGGATGACGGCAGTGAAAGCGCGGTGACTTATGGCGACAGCATCGCCTGAATCGGTCTAGTCGGTTGTGCTGCGGCTGCGGTCCTCTGCCGGGCCCTTGTCCGGCACCGGGACCATATCGACGCTGTGTCGCGTGCTGTGCAGCCCCGAACTGCGCAACGATCCCTTGACTGGGGCCACGTCGGCATAGTCGCGGCCAACCGCCACGCTGATATGATCGGACCCGACCCGCATGTCATTGGTCGGGTCGATCTCGATCCAGCCCATTTCAGTACCGCACCAAGCCCGCACCCAGGCGTGCATCGCGTCCGCGCCCGCCAGACGTTCCTGCCCTTCTGGCGGTTCGGTCCTGAGAAAGCCAGAAACATAGCCCGCCGGGATTCCGATCCCACGCAGCGCTGCTATCATGATGTGGCTGATGTCCTGACACACACCGCGCCGGTTGGCAAAAGCCTCTGCCGGATCGGTCGTCACATCCGTTGCAGTCGAATCAAAAGTGATTTCCTCATGTAGCGCATGGGCGATGGTCTCGACCACCTTCAACACAGGCTGGTCCAACCGCGTGAGATTGCGGGCAAAGGCGCTGATCTCAGGCACAGGCGCCACCCGGTCCGAAGACCCCATGAAATGGTGCGGCGATTCCGGCGCAAGTGACGGCACCTCTGACAGTTCGCGCGGCATGTCCTGCAAGGCACAGGAGAGATCCAGTTCATTGGGCAGGTCCATGCGCTGTATGCGCCCGATGAACCGAAAATCCACAGCATCCAGCGGCGTGTCGTAGGTGATCTCTGTCAGCGCGTTGCCGAAAAAATCCACCCGATCGAGGCGATAGGCCGGTTGCGGGTCCGCCACCAAAAGGCCGGTCACCAACCGTTGGGCCGCCCCGCTGCCCGGCATCATGCGCAGGTGCATTCGTGCAGAGGCAGCAGGCAAATTGTAAGCATAGCGCACTTCGAGCGTTACGTCGTAGAGCATCGCCTACCCCATGTACTCGTTGTGGATGGCATCCGACACGGCCTGCAAATCATCGGCCACCTTGGCCAGCGCCGCGCTGTCCAGATCCTCTGGCGAGGCAACGCTGAGGTCGGTGTGGAACCGCAAGATGCGGCGTCCTACCGTGCTGAGCTGGCTGGTTTTGTTGCGCCGGGGCAGTTTCGCCTGTTGATCTAGCAACACCCCGGCCTGATATATCACTGAGCGCGGGTTTTCCGGATCCAACGCCAACAGGTCGACCACCGTATTGCGGTTGGTTTCGACCGAATAGCGCCTGCGGTGGGTCATCACGCTGTCACCGATTTCCAGCGCGGCATCAAGGCTGCCCTGCGGCGCGCCCTTGGCAGAGAACACCGCCAGCAGATCGGAAATCTGAACACCCCGTTCCAACGCGCGGCCCATTGACATGAACCGCCAGCCGGAAAACCGGAACATGTTGTCATTCACCAGACCGGCAAATCCCGCCAACTTGCGCAGCAACTGGCTGAGCGCGCGGCCGGTGGCATCGCCCGGCTCTACTGCCCCGGACAGCGCACGGGCGGCGGTCTCCAACTCATCCAGAGCGTACCAACCGTCATCCGAGAACCGATCACGCACCTTGCTCGCACAGCCGCGGGCATTCTCCAGCAGGGTCAGGAACAGATCCGGCATGGGTTGCGACAGATACAACCCGCGCCCTTCCAGAAAGCGGCCCAACTGGTCGAACACGGGCATCGGCGTGCCGCCGTGATCCTCCAGCCGGAGGTGGTAGGCGCGCAGGGTCCGGGCGGTGAAATCCGCCCGTTCCACATATCGGCCCAGCCAGAACAGGTTGTCTGCGGCCCGCGCGGGCAGACGTCCCGGCATCCGCCGCACAAAGGGCCCGGGCTGTTGACCCGACAGGGTGTCCGGCGCAACGGGACGGTCGCCCACGACCCAGACATCGGCCACCGACCCGCCGCTTTGCATGGCAAGCGCTGTGGGATCGCCGTTGCGTCCGATACGGGCATAACCGCCCGGCATCACGGTCCAGCCATCGCGCGTGCGCGCCGCAAAGACCCGCACCAGCATGGGGCGTGGCACCAGCTTGCCGTCAATCATCGCCGGGGTCGTGGACAGCGTGACCGCCTCTTGCCCGACCAGATTGCCGCCGTTCTTTTCCAACCAATCCAGCACCGGACCGCGCGCATTGTCGCGAAACCGACCGCCAAGCGCCGTTGTGCTGTCGTAATCAAAGGGCAGATCGGTCGACAGCGCCGGCCCGATCATCATCCGTTCCAAATTGTCACGCACATAGGCGCGTTCCTTGGCCTGTCCGCACCACCAGGTGGCGATATTGGGCAGTTTCAGCCGCTCACCCAGCAGCGCCTCTGAAATGCGTGGCAGAAAGGCCATCAGCGCCCGCGCCTCCAGCACGCCGGAGCCTAGGCAATTCAACATAGTCACCGACCCAGATCGCAGGGCGCTGACCATCCCCGGCGTGCCCAACGCCGATGTCTCATCCAGTTCCAGCGGATCGGCAAAACGTGAATCAAGGCGACGCCACAGCACGCTGACCGGCTCCAGCCCGCTGATGGTGCGCACCATAAGGCGACCATCCACCGTCACCAGATCTTCAGACTCCAGCAAAAGGAACCCCAGATAGCGGGCGATATAGGCGTGTTCGAAATAGGTGTCAGTGTGCTGGCCGGGCGTCAGGATCGCCACCTGCCCCTGCTCGGTGCCGCGCAATTGGGTCAACCGGTCCCGGAAATTGCGAAAGAACCCGGCGAGGCGTTGCACATTCGCCTCCGGGTATAACTCATGAAAGACACGCAGGGTGGCCATGCGGTTTTCCAAAGCAAAGCCACTGCCCGACGGTGCCTGAGTCCGATCGCCAAGCACCAGCCAACTGCCGTCGGGCGAGCGCCCGATCTCAAAGGCCAGAAAATGCAGATAGTGTCCTGAGCGCGGCTTTACCCCAACCATCGGGTTCAGCCATTCTGGATTGCGCGCGATCAGCTGTGGCGGCAACAGCCCGCGTTTGACCAGATCGGCAGATCCATACAGGTCCGCCATGGTGCGTTCCAGTAGCTCGGCACGCTGTTCGATCCCGGCGGCAAGGTCGCGCCACTCTGTCTCTCCGATGATGACCGGAATGTGACTCAGCGGCCAATCCCGCAAGGCGGACTCGTCGCCCGTGTACTGGCGATAGTAGACACCCGCGTCCTGCAAATACAGTTCACCACGGGCAAAATCCTGTGCGACCTGGCCGGGATCGCGCCCCGCCAGATGATCAATCATCGGCTTCCACGCCGGACGCAGGGTACCGTCACGCCGCAACAATTCATCAGCCACCCCTTTGGGTGGCTGATAATGTTCCAGCGGCGCCTTGCGCGCCGGTGCAGCGGCGCCGGGGTCGACCATAGTCAGATCCAGGGGGCGCGGCGCAGATCAAGGGTCATTGGAAACTCCGGATGCGGGCTTTCGGTGGCAGGCTGATAAGTCCCCGGCGTATGCCCCTGTTTCTCGAACCGTGCAAGCCGACGGGCGTCTGCCTCATTGGTATTGACCGGGAACGTGTCGTAACTCCGCCCGCCCGGGTGTGCCACATGATAGGTACATCCGCCAATTGCCCGCCCCGACCACGTGTCGAAGATGTCAAAGATCAGCGGCGCATCCACCGGCAAAACCGGGTGCAATGCCTCTGCCGGTTGCCACGCCTTGAACCGCACGCCGCCCACGCGACGCCCGTTTTCCCCCGTCTGAGTCATCGGCACCTTGCGCTGATTGCAGCAGACGACATAGCGATCCGGGTCAGAGGCGGTCAGTTGCACCTGCATTCGCTCAACCGAACTGTCGGTATAGCGCACCGTGCCACCGATTGCCCCGCGTTCGCCTAACACATGCCATGGCTCCAGCGCCTGACGGACCTCAAGGTGAACGCCATCAGCCTCTATCTCACCGGCAAAGGGGAAACGGAATTCGCGCTGTGCCTCGTACCATTCCGGCCGCAGGTCGAAACCATGCTCCTTGAGATCGCTAAGAACATCCATGAAATCCGCCCAGACAAACTCTGGCAACATGAACCGGTCGTGCAGCGTGGTGCCCCAGCGCACTGGCTTGCCCTTGATCGGCGATTTCCACAACCGCACCAATAGCGCACGGATCAGCACTTGTTGCGCAAGGCTCATGCGTGGATCGGGCGGCATCTCAAATCCGCGGAATTCCACCAGACCAAGACGCCCGGTCGGGCCGTCAGGGGAATACAGCTTGTCGATGCAGATCTCTGCCCGGTGGGTGTTGCCGGTCACGTCGATCAGGATGTTGCGCAGCAGGCGATCCACCAGCCATGGCGGCGGTGCACTCCCTTCATCCGGGTCGGGGATCTGCGACATGGCGATTTCAAGTTCATACAACGTGTCGTGCCGCGCCTCGTCGATCCGGGGGGCCTGACTAGTCGGTCCGATAAAGGTGCCCGAGAACAGATAGGACAACGAGGGGTGACGCTGCATGTACAGGATCAAGGAGCGCAGCAAATCCGGTCGTCGCAGGAAGGGCGAATCCATCGGGGTTGCGCCGCCCACGACAACGTGGTTGCCGCCGCCCGTGCCGGTGTGCTTGCCGTCGATCATGAACTTGTCCGCACCCAAGCGACATTGACGAGCCTCGTCATAGACCGTGCTGGTGATGTCGACGCAGTCTTTCCAGCTGGACGCCGGATGTACGTTGACCTCGATCACGCCGGGGTCTGGCGCGACCTTGATGACGTTCAGACGAGAATCATGTGGTGGGGTATAGCCCTCGATGTGCAGCGGCAGACCCAGTGCATCAGCCGTGGATTCCGCCGCTGCAATCAGTTCAAGATAGTCCTCCAGTTGTTCGACCGGCGGCATGAATAGGCACAGTTTTCCGTCGCGCGGTTCCACCGCAATGGCAGTCCGCACCGTGGCCCCGTCTGGCGTGACGGCCTGCTCGCGCAGCGCCTCTGACGGCTCATCGCCGCGCAGGGCCGACACCGGCTGCTCGCGGCCCGGTGTGGTTTCGGGCAGCGTGTCACGCTCTTCTTGGGCGATGCGGCGCAGTTCCTCGAACACGGCCTGCCGTTTGTCGTCCATTTCAAGGAAATCAGGTAAATCGTCGACCGGCACATTGGGATCCGCCGGGTAGACGTAAGGAAAATTGGACGGGCTGACATAGGGGAGCGTCCCCAAAGGCAGACGAAAGCCCACCGGGCTGTCGCCGGGGATCAGGAACAGATGGCCGCGCCGCGCGCGCCAGCGTTCCGACCTCCAGCCGCGGCCAAAGGCACGCGATTGCCAGCGCTGGATCGGCAAGACAAAACCGGCGGGCTTGTCCAGACCGCGCTCAAACACGCGCGCAATCCTTTGGCGTGCCTCGGGGTCCTTCAGGCGTGAATCTTCGGGTGTCACGTTTTCAGGCAGCTCTGCCTCTTTGAGTATCCAGACAGCGGGGTCCTCATAGGCCGGTTGGACATATTCCGTGCCAATCTCCAGCGATTTGGCAAAGCCTGTCATGAAGCGTTCGGCGTCAACCTCGGTCGCGGATTTGTCCGTTTCCCGGGCCACCAGATCCTTGTTGCGCCAGATTGGTTTGCCGTCATGCCGCCAGTATAGCGAAAACGTCCAGCGGGGCAGCGTTTCGCCCGGATACCACTTACCCTGCCCGTAATGCAGGAACCCCCCAGGCGCGAATTTGTCATGCAGGCGCCGGATCAGTTGATCGGCCAGCGCGCGCTTTTGCGGACCGACAGCATCGGTATTCCACTCGGGGCTTTCGAAATCATCGATCGACACAAAAGTTGGTTCACCGCCCATGGTCAGGCGCATGTCGGCCGCTTCGATCTCCTCGTCGACCTTCTGGCCCAATGCATCCAGCGCTTCCCAGCTTTCTTCCGAAAACGGCTTGGTGATGCGCGGGTGTTCAGCAATGCGCGTCACCTCCATCGCAAAGTCGAAATCGGTTTTGGTGTCTTCATGCCCTTCAAAGCCGCCGACAATTGGCGCGGCATTGCTGAAATGCGGGGTCGCGGCCAGTGGAATGTGGCTTTCGCCGGTCAGCAACCCGCTGGTCGGGTCCAGGCCGACCCAGCCTGCGCCCGGCAGATAAACCTCACACCACGCATGCAGATCGGTAAAGTCATGATCGGTGCCCGACGGGCCATCAAGCGCTTCCAAATCCGGTTTCAACTGAATCAGATAGCCCGAGACAAAGCGCGTGGCAAAGCCCAGATGGCGCAAGATGTTGATCAAAAGCCAGCTGGTGTCACGGCAAGAGCCAGATCCCTTGGTCAGCGTTTCTTCGGGTGTCTGTACGCCTGGCTCCATGCGGATCAGATAGTCGATCTGCTCCTCCAGCTGGCGGTTCAACTCAACCAGAAAGTCGATGGTGACCTGCTTCTTGCGCGGCACCTTTTCCACCCAGGCCTTGACCTTGGGTGTGATCGGCACGGCCTTGCGATAGACCGCAAGGTCGGCGGAAATGTCCTCGGGGTAAGAAAAGGGCCATTCGCGCGCCACATCGTCCACGAAAAAATCGAACGGGTTGTAGACGGTCATGTCAGCAACCAGATCGACCTCGATCCGGAATTCCGTCACTGGCTCGGGAAAGACGAAACGGGCCAGCCAGTTGCCATAGATGTCCTGCTGGTGATTTACGAAATGGCCCTCTGGCGACACCTTGAGCGAATGGCTGATAACCCGTGTTCGGCTATGAGGTGCAGGACGAAGTCGGATGATCTGCGGAGACAGCGTGACCGGACGGTCATACTTGTAGTGCGTGAGGTGCCGAATGCTCGCCGTAATCGCCATTGTTTTCCCGTCTGTACCGAGTTGCGTTTTCCTACTTCCACAGAACCCTTCGCGGGCGTGGATGTAAACCCGTTGCCAAATTCGATGCGCATTCGGACGAGCAATGCCGCAACTCAGAGACATCTGACGAAAAATGCCCGCGATTTGTGCAGTCGAACGGAAATCGGGCTGCACCCGCCGGCTTTATGACCGCCACCGCAGGGTTGCGGCGGCATTTGATCACGGTCTTTCGGCGGGTACGTTCAGGCCGCTTGTTCCACTGCTCGGGCGGCAGGTGTTCTGGCGGACCGGTGTGAAGGGCCTTCGCCATGCGTGGTGAACCGGCCCACAGTTTCGCTCAGGGCGTTGGCATCCCCACGCATCATGTGCGCCGAAGCTGTGGCCTCTTCGACCATGGCGGCGTTTTGTTGCGTGACCCGGTCAAGGTTCGACACGCCGACATTGATTTCCTGCAAGCCCTGCGCCTGCTCACCCGCGCTGTTGGCAATTCCGCTGACCATCTTTGAGACATCGGCAACGCGGGCCAGTACATCGTCCAATGCGCCGCCGGCCTCTTCGACCAACCTGACGCCACTGGTCACCTGCTCTCCGGCGCCGGCGATCAGGTCCTTGATCTGTTGGGCGGCCGCAGCACTGCGTTGCGCCAGGCCCCGCACCTCTGTGGCCACCACAGCGAACCCCTTGCCGGATTCCCCGGCCCGGGCCGCCTCAACCCCCGCATTGAGCGCCAGCAGATTGGTCTGAAATGCGATGTCGTCGATCACATTGGTAATTTCACTGATCTTGTCCGAGGATTTTTCGATCGCACCCATCGCCTCGATGGCGGATTTCATCACTTGCCCGTTGCGCTCGGCAATATCGCGGGTCTGGCGCACCTGTTCATCCGCGTTCTGCGCGTTTTCTGCTGCGGCGGTGACGCTGCTCAACAATTCTTCCAGCGCCGCGGCCGATTGCTCCAGCGTGGCGGCCTGAGTTTCCGTCCGTCGTGCCAGATCATCCGAAGCGGAGGAGATCTGATTGGCATTGTCCAGCAAACTGCCCGCACTGGCAGACACCTCGTCAATCACCTGCCGAATACTGGTGACCGCGCGATTGTAGTTGGTGCGAAGAGCTGCGTATTCTTCGGGGAATTCAGCCTGGATTTCACGGTTGAGCACGCCATCGGCCAGCATGTCCAGTGCTGCGCCCAGATGGTGAACCATTTCGACCTGCCGTTCCATGTTCTCGGCGCGCGCCTCTTCCGCGGTACGCGCGTCACTCAGCGCTCCAATCAAAGAGCCCATATGCGTGACGATCTCTCCGAACTCATCCCGACGTCCGGCCATGCCGATTTCGGTCTCATAGTCACCGCGTGAAATCCGGTTGATGGCTTCGGTCACTTGTCGCAGAGGGCGTCCCAGACTGCGCTGCAACACAAGCAGCGTGCCCGCCATCAGCACGACAAAAACCGCCGCCGCCGTCAGCAGAATGCGCAATCTGTCGGCACCAACTGCCGCCAGCGCCGCATCGGCGTTCCAGGCCATGACAAGCGCACCAATGACTGGCCCTTCTGGCCCGGCCATTACTGGCTCCGCGACGATCAACCCCTGTTTCGACACCTGCCGCGTCCCATTAGCAAGTACGGTACGGGCCAGCGCGGCCACCTCATCCACAAGTGCCGGATCGTCGCCCGCAGTCGCCAGCAACGTGCCTTCTACATCCAGAACCGCTATGGCGCTTCCATCCGCTCCGGCCGCAGTCAATGCGGCCGAAGTCATTTCCTCAATCTTGGGCATGACCTTGAACTTGATCGGCTTGGCCAGGGCCTCGGCGTTGCGCTCCACCGTCTTGGCCGCCATGTCTACGACGCCCTTGACTGCCAGCCCCTTGATCAGCGACGTCGCCTGAACCGAGATCACGCCCGCCACCACAATTGTGGTGATAGCCATGATCGCCGCACATCTGACGAATACCGAATGCAGCCCGGCCCCAAGCCGCGTCTTGCCGTCCTGTGTCATGCTCGCGTTCCTTGCCCATTGGTATTTTGTTGTTGTGAGGTGTTACATCAACGCTTCGGCATCGATTCCAATTGTCATCGCCCCGATCGGCGTGCCGCTTTCCGGATCCGTGATCGTGACGGAGATCTGGGCCTGATAAGTCTGGCTGGATTCGTCAAATTCGATCTCGCCGAAATGTACGGCACCAGCGCCTTTGGGATAGGTTTCCTGAAACTTGGCCTCATCCCCTTGCCAATAGTCAGAGGTGGCACCCGAGGACGCCACGTTCAGCCCCTGTGCGTCCATGACAAAGACCTCTGTGATCATGCCGCCGCTGGCGGCAATCTGTGTGCGCAGGAAATCGGCTGCGGCGTTTGTCAGCACCCCATCCACCATGTCAGAGCCGGTGCCGACCTCGGCACGCCAAGTCTTGTCCAGTGCATCGATCCGGACGGCGTCGTAGCCCTCGGTCAGGGTGTTCTGGACCGCAATCGCGTCAATGATCGTATCATCATGCGCCCAGGTCAGGATTTGGGTATCCACATAGGCCTGCATCGCGACGTGCGGTTCAACCGCCATGGCCGCCGGAGCCGCCACAATCAATGCCGTCGAAAGAAGAAAAGCGCGAGTCATCAAACATCTCCGGTGTTGGATTCGGGTGCTCGCACATTAAGCACGGCGCATTTATGCGCCCTTAACCGTCTGTAAAATTGAATTCATTTTCGCCACCAGAGCGAAAGCGACATGGCGTCGTTTTCGGCACAGACAAGACCTGATCTGTCGGGAACGCTGGCCCTCATGTGCTGGGAAAATGCTACCATCTCTTTGATCTTGCGCCAGATCGGCGCCCGACGCGGACGTGCGGCGCGTGGTCGGCCGGACCACGTTCGCTGCCTCTGACCTGCCTTTAAGCGTTCCCCCAAAAATGGACTCCGATCATGACCGCACCCCTCTCCCGCCGTAGCGGTGGCCGCGCCGCCCGTGTCGCCTCTCGCGCAGCCGCCCTTTCCGATGACATTCGCCCCGTTCGCCCCGGCATGACCGGCGGAAAATTCCGGCCGCTGACCGACGCTCAGGTCGACCGGATACATGCTACCGCTCTGCTGGCGCTGGATGAGATCGGCCTTGCAGATGCGCCTACATCCGGAATCGAGATCATGACCGCTGCCGGTGCCCGGCTGGGGGATGACGGGCGGCTGCGGTTCTCACCCGCGCTTGTCGAGGATATGCTGGCCAAGGCGTGCCGCGATCTGACGCTGTGTGGCCGCGACCCGCGATTTGACATGGATCTGTCGGGCCAGCGCGTTCACTACGGCACTGCGGGTGCTGCTGTACACATGGTCGATGTTGCCGGGCGCGCCTACCGCGAAAGCACCGTGCAGGATCTGCACGACGCCGCGCGGATTGCACATGTGCTGGACAATATCCATTTTCTGCAACGGCCTATGGTGGCCCGCGACATCACCGACAACCGTGAGATGGACCTGAACACCATCTACGCCTGCTGCGCCGGCACAACCAAACATGTCGGCACCTCTTTTTCCGACCCCTCCCATGTGGCTGAGGGACTGGAACTGTTGCACCTGATCGCAGGTGGCGAGGACGCATGGCGCGCGCGACCGTTCGTGTCGAACTCCAACTGTTTTGTCGTGCCGCCGATGAAATTCGCCACCGAAAGCTGTGAGACTATGGAGTCGTGTATTCGCGGCGGCATGCCGGTGTTGTTGCTGAGCGCGGGCATGGCAGGCGCCACTGCGCCCTCTACCATCGCGGGGGCTATCGTGCAGGCGGTGGCCGAATGTCTGGCTGGCGTGGTCTATGTGAACGCAATGAAACCGGGCCATCCCGCAATTTTTGGCACCTGGCCTTTTGGCTTGGACCTGCGGTCCGGGGCCATGACCGTCGGATCGGGCGAACAGGCGCTGTTGTCCTCGGGCTGTGCTCAGATGCACGCCTTTTACGGTTTGCCCGGCGGCGCCACGGGCGGGGCATCGGATTCCAAACTGCCGGACATGCAGGCCGGGTGGGAGCAGATGTGCACAAACGTCATGGCCGGGCTGTCGGGCCTGAACATGGTCTACGAGGCGGCAGGGATGCATGCCTCACTGCTGGGGTTTTGCCACGAAAGCCTGATCCTTGGCGACGACCTGATCGGTCAGGCGTTGCGCTGCGTGCGCGGGATTGAGGTCGACGACGAAACACTTGCACTGGAGCAAATGCGCGATGTCTGCCTGAACGGACCGGGCCACTACCTTGGCACCGACGCGACGCTGGGCCGGATGCAGCGCGATCACGTCTATCCCAAACTGGGCAACCGCAGTTCCCCCAAGGAATGGGAGGAAAAGGAGAAACCCGATCTGCTGGTGAACGCAACAGCCCGCAAAGACGCGATCCTGAACAGCCGTAGCGCGGCACGGTTCGATCCCGCAACTGACGCAGCGATCCGGGCCCGGTTCAACATCCACCTGCCCGCCTGATACCGCGCCCCCGCACAGGGATGCAGAGCCCCTGTCCGCGCCGTGCCCCGGCCAGGCCTGTATCTTGCGACCGGGACCGGGCCGTGGCATCGGTGCAAACGCGCACCGTTTACCGAGTAGTCCGGAGAGTTAGATGCCTTACTTGATCCTTGCCTTTGCCGTGCTGGCCGAAACCATCGGCACCACCGCGTTGCAGGCCAGCCAACAGTTCACAAAGGTGGGGCCGACGATCATCGTGATCCTTGCTTATGGCGCGGCGTTCTACCTGTTGGGGATCGCGTTGAAGTATTTTCCCGTCGGCATTGCCTATGCCATCTGGTCGGGGCTTGGGATTGTCCTGATCGCGGCCATCGGTCTGGTGGTTTTCGGCCAAAAGCTGGATCTGGCCGCCGTCCTCGGGATGGGTCTCATTCTAACCGGAATTCTGGTCATCCACCTGTTTTCAGATACGTCACCGCACTAATCAGTGAGACCCACAAAAAATCCCCCCGGAGCGCATGCTCCGGGGGGACGGTGCCCTTCCGCTAAATGGGGGGACATCAGAAGCGGAAAGACGCCCGCAACGAGAAGGTCTGCGCGTCGACGTCAACGCCCGATCCACCAACATCGTCAAAGCTGTGTGCCAGCGCCTCACCACCGATCGAGACACGGTCGTTCACACGGTACTCTAGACCAACGCCACCCACGGGGCCGGTTGCATCACCCAGTGCGGTGTCGATCCGCGCGACACCGGCCGTGCCGTACAGCAAAGATTGGCCCATTTCGTAGCCAACCCGACCCTTGAGTCGCATCACGTTGTCCACGTCCACGCCACCAAGATCATAGTCATCGCCGGCCTGATATTCGAACTCGCCACCCACGACGACCTTGCCAAAGTCATAATCATAGCCGGTATGCAGGCCAAAAATGGTGCCGTTGTTCGAGGTGCCGGCACCTTGGGCGTTCATATTGCCCAGCGACAGACCGCCATAGAGGCCGGTCCAGTCGACACCGATCGGTGCAACTGGCACGATGGGGGCTGCGGGCACAACCTCGACCGGTGTGTCGTCCAGGCTGCCGGCAAGAACCGGGGCCGCTCCAAGGGTTGCCGTCGCTGCAACAAGGGCAAAAATGCTCGATTTCATGACTGTCTCCTTCTCTGGTTCCAAACGCCGCTCTTGAGGCAGCGCGTCATCGCAATCGGATGTATCCGTCCGTCATGCCCTTTCAACGGATGGGATCGCGACTTGTTCCGTTTGTCCTGCCAATTAACGCTCGACCGGCCAAAGGCCGCTGAGGACAGCCAATCCTCCGGCAAAAGCCCGCCGGTTCCCTCCGAAGCTCTCGCAACCGTGACCTGTTCCACCCTTGCAACAGACTTGCGGCAAAACGGCTCTGGCCTTTTTGCCGCGTCCCGGCTACGCCCGCGCCAACTCCGGACAAAGGAAACGTCTAATGGATTTGCGCAACGTCGCGATCATCGCCCACGTCGACCACGGCAAAACAACACTGGTCGACGAGCTGCTGAAACAATCCGGCGCCTTCCGCGCCAATCAGGCCGTGGCCGAACGAGCCATGGATTCCAACGACCTTGAACGCGAACGCGGGATCACCATCCTTGCCAAGGCGACGAGCGTCGAATGGAAAGGCAAACGCATCAACATCGTGGATACCCCCGGCCACGCCGATTTCGGCGCCGAGGTGGAACGCATCCTATCGATGGTGGATGGGGTTGTCCTTTTGGTCGATGCCGCCGAAGGCCCGATGCCGCAGACCAAGTTCGTCACCTCCAAGGCGCTGGCGCTGGGCCTGCGCCCGATCGTCGTGCTCAACAAGGTCGACAAGCCGGACGCGGAACCGGACCGCGCGCTGGATGAGGTGTTCGACCTTTTCTCGAACCTCGACGCGGATGAAGATCAGCTTGATTTCCCGCACCTATACGCCTCTGGCCGCTCTGGCTGGTGCGATGCAGAACTGGACGGCCCCCGCAAGAACCTTGATGCGCTGTTCAACCTGATCGTGAACCACGTCCCTGCCCCCAAGCAGGTCAAACAGGTCGACGATGATTTCCGGATGCTGGCCGTGACGCTGGGTGCCGATCCCTTTGTCGGTCGCCTGCTGACCGGGCGCATGGAATCCGGTCGCGTCAAGGTGGGCCAGACCGTGCAGGCCCTGTCGCGCATCGGTCAAAAGATCGAACAGTTCCGCGTCACCAAGATTCAGGCGTTCCGGGGCCTGAATCTGCAAGACATCGACGAGGCCGAAGCCGGCGATATTATCAGCCTCGCGGGCATGACCAAGGCAACAGTGGCCGACACGCTCTGCGCGCTGGCCGTCGATGAACCGCTGGAAGCGCAGCCCATCGACCCGCCGACCATCACAGTCACCTTCGGCATCAACGACAGCCCGCTGGCTGGTCGTGACGGCAAAAAGGTCCAGTCCCGCGTGATCCGCGACCGACTGTACAAAGAAGCCGAAACAAACGTCGCCATCCGCATTAAGGACACTCCCGGCGGCGAGGCCTTTGAGGTCTCCGGTCGTGGCGAACTCCAAATGGGCGTGTTGATCGAAAACATGCGCCGCGAAGGGTTTGAACTGTCGATCTCACGACCGCAGGTGATCCTGCGCGAAGAAGACGGCAAGACGCTGGAACCCGTCGAAGAGGCTACAATCGACGTGGATGACGAATATTCTGGCGCAGTCATTGAAAAGCTGACCGGCACCCGCAAGGGTGAGTTGGTCGAGATGCGCCCCGCTGGCGCTGGCAAGACGCGCATCATTGCGCATGTGCCGTCACGCGGGCTGATCGGTTATCACGGCGAGTTCCTGACCGACACACGCGGCACAGGCGTTCTGAACCGCGTCTTTCACGGCTGGACCCCGCACAAGGGGCCGATTCCAGGCCGCCGCGCTGGCGTTCTAATCTCCATGGAATCTGGCGAAGCTGTCGCCTACGCGCTTTGGAACCTCGAAGATCGCGGCAGAATGATGATCGGCGCGCAGACCCAGATCTATCAGGGCATGATCATCGGCGAACACAGCCGCGAGAACGATCTTGAGGTGAACCCGCTCAAGGGCAAGAAACTGACCAACGTGCGCGCCAGCGGCACCGATGAGGCAGTTCGACTGACTACGCCGATCACCCTCTCGCTAGAAGAGGCCATCGCCTATATCAACGACGATGAACTGGTAGAGGTCACGCCAAACGCGATCCGCCTGCGCAAACGCTATCTTGACCCGCATGAGCGCAAGCGTATGGCGCGGTCTATCTAAGGGATTTTGGTCCGTAGGGCGCGTATTGCCGGATCCGCAATGGCAACATGTGTTGCAGTTGCGGCGTCCGCGCAGGTGCCCTGCGACAACGAACTGAAGTCGGTGAGGACAGCGACGCAGCAGACCTTGTTCCACATGTCTGCTGCGTTTCGCACAGGGCCACCGCTGATACCCGCGATAAACACTTGCCTAGCCGCGTAAGCATTTGGAACTTTGCAAGAGATCCTCAGGGAGTACTTGGGTCTATTTCATTGCGCCTAGACAGGCATTGAGGCGTTGACCCCGATTATGTCTCTGCGGATCGAACCGGACTGACTGTAAGCCTGGCGTCCTCTCGGTGTTCTTTTCGAAAACTATGTCATCCCGAAAGGCTCATGCGCGTTATGTCGGAACGCCGTAACGGGAAAGGTTCGCGCTCAGCGCATGTGGGCATCCGAACCAGCGCTAAGATCGCTGCGTCTGAATCGATGGCATTCAAGACATCAACATTGTGTTTCGGAGAAAACGGTACCGACCAATTCGCCCCTTTTCGCCAAACCCATCCATCGGGTTGAAAAAGAAAAAAGGCGCGAAGTGGCAGACCCCGCGCCTTTCTTATTTCGATGCGCGCAAATTACTTGCAGGCCGCTTTCTTGGCTACATAGTAGCCTTCTTTGACCATGTGCTTCGACTCTTTGTAGACAGCCGGGTAATGGACCTTGATCATCTGGCCATTCTTGTATTCCCACTCGGTGTGGGACGCCATGATCAGGTGCTGTTTGTAGCCATACTTGGCTGGAACCCAGACTTTGTCGTAGCAGGCAACGACGTTGCCTTCCCACGCCATTGCGGGTGCAGCAAAGGACGCTGCCAGAAGTGCGCCGGCAAGAACTTTTTTCATTAACTTTCTCCCAAGAAAATTGAAGGTATCCAAACTCTAGCCAAGAAATTCGGGGAGGCGCGACAGGAATTCCTGACTTGGCAGAGCAAAATTCCACAAACCACCCATTTTCCATTCGAAATCAGGGATTCTGTGGTGGAGGTGCCATAGTTTTGCAACGGTCCAGCCAGAACCGACGCGCGAGAATTTTTCTGTATCGGGAACAGTTCTCGGAATCGAAAAATTTAACGGCTCAACCAAACACTTGGCCGCAATGTCGCACGAATCAGTTTTCTCCCAAAGCCCGCGAAAATACCGCGGCAGGAGACCGCTCAAATCGAATGAATCGCGGGCAAAAAGGTGCCGATGTCCTTTCCAAGGCCCGGCGCGATGGCATTGTCAGACGCGAAGCATCCAGCCCGTAAAGGCGATCAGCCTGAACAGTTGCGCCCACACACAACCTCAGAACCCGATGCCCTGTCCATCCGTGCACAAGGTGCGCACAGGGCAGAGATTAACTGCCAGAAAATTCGGTCCGCAGGCCAAATTCTCTACGCGCGGTCAAACTGATACTTGAAACATCTGATGTCGGCGAAGCACGTCCATCAAGGAGACCACAACGCCCGACAGCACCTTCGCAGTCGGCCTGTTGCTCTGGATCAGCAGACCTCTTGAATGCCAGAAAGTCCTTGGTCGCCGGTCAAGCCATCAAATGTGACCAAAGCATCTTTGACCGCAACCAACTGCGCTGTGCACGCGGGTCGCAGGCCGATCAGTCTACCTGCGCCGATCCGGCAAAGGACCGGCGCAAGTCGGCCAATGGCTTTACTCGGTGATCTCGACCACCATCAGCTCACGTTCAGAGGCGCCACGCGCATGGCTCAGTGCCTCCTGATACGCATCGGACTGATAGCACTCCACAGCCGCCTCGACCGACGGAAACTGGGCCACAACGTTGCGCGGGCGTTCCTTGCCCTCAAGTTGCACATACCGTCCGCCACGCGCGACAAAGACCCCGCCATGGTCGGCAATGGCCGGCCCCGCCAGTTCGGCGTATCTGCCGTAGGCCTCGGTGTCGGTTACAGTTACATGTGCTATCCAGAGTGCTGGCATCTTAAATTCCCTCAATCACGGCTTCGGCGGCCTTGATGGCGGCCTCTGCATTGTCGGCACTGGCACCACCGCCCTGCGCCATGTCCGGGCGACCACCGCCGCCCTTGCCACCCAGTTCGGCCACCGCCGCCTTGACGATATCCACCGCCGACAGCGCGCCCTTCAGGTCATCGGTGACGCCCGCGGCCACGGCGGCCTTGCCGCCCGCATCCGCAATCAGCAGCACCACACCAGAGCCGATCCGCCCCTTGTGCTCATCAATCAGCGGCGGCAAATCCTTGCCCGTCACCCCAGTCAACACCTGAGCAACCAGCTTGATCCCGTTGATTTCACGCGATTCCGCGCCAGTACCCTGCCCCGCACCGCCCGCCATGGCGAGTTCGCGGCGCAATTGCGCCACTTCGCCTTCCAAGCGCTTGCGGTCGTCCAGCAGCGCCTTGACCCGCCCCGGCACATCGACGGCACTTGCCTTCAGTGCACCGGCCACTTCGGCCAGCCGGTGATCCTGCTGCGTCAGGTATTCAAAAGCCGCAGCGCCGGTCAGCGCCTCAATCCGGCGCACACCCGCGCTGGATGCGCTGTCACCCAATGTGACAAATAGGCCTATGTCGCCGGTCTGGCCGACATGAGTGCCACCGCACAGTTCGATCGAATAGGTTTGCCCTTCGGCACCTTTGCCAGAGCCGCTCTGGACCCCCATCGACACCACTCGGACCTCATCACCGTACTTTTCACCAAAGAGCGCCTGCGCGCCAATTGCGCGCGCGTCGTCCGGCGTCATGATTCGCGTACTGACGGCTGCGTTCTGGCGGATAAATCCGTTCACGTCCCGTTCAACCGCGCGCAACTGCTCAGGGCTGAGCGCCTGCCCGTGGCTGAAATCAAACCGCAAACGATCCGGCGCGTTAAGAGAGCCGCGCTGTGCAACGTGATCGCCAAGCGCCTCGCGCAGCGCCTCGTGCAGCAGGTGCGTGGCCGAATGGTTGGCACG
Organism: Antarctobacter heliothermus; assembly: GCF_002237555.1. Classification (NCBI taxonomy): domain Bacteria; kingdom Pseudomonadati; phylum Pseudomonadota; class Alphaproteobacteria; order Rhodobacterales; family Roseobacteraceae; genus Antarctobacter; species Antarctobacter heliothermus. The sequence goes on from NZ_CP022540.1 coordinate 3,690,770, forward strand.
GATGGCGGACCGACGGGTGTGGTCCACCTCCAATTGCAGCGCGTCCCCTATGGACAGCGCACCACGATCGACCGTCACAAGATGGGCGAGAACCTTGCCACCGGCCATCTTTTGCGTGTCGGTGACTGTCGCACCTTCGTCTTCATTTTCCAGACGTCGTAGCCAGCCGGTGTCGCCCACCTGACCGCCAGACTCGCCATAAAAGGGCGTTTGGTTCAGCACGACCCAGCCGCTTTGGCCCTCTGCCAGCGTATCGACAGCATTGCCGTCCACCACCAGTGCCAGCACCTGACCCTCGGCCGTCTCCGTGTCGTAACCCAGAAAATCGGTGGCGCCGTGGCTGTCGGCAATATCGAACCAGACGGTCGCATCCGCCGCCTCGCCCGATCCGCTCCATGCAGCACGGGCTCGCGCCTTTTGTTCCTGCATCGCCGTGTCGAAGCCGTCGACATCGACCGTGCGGTTCTTTTCGCGCAACGCGTCCTGCGTCAGGTCCAGCGGAAAGCCAAAGGTGTCATATAACTTGAAGGCTGCCGCTCCGGGTAAGGGCGCATCGGCGTCCAGACCTGCAAGTTCGTCATCCAACAGCTTTAGACCGCGATCCAGCGTCGCCTTAAAACGGGTCTCCTCGGATCTCAGCGTTTCCTCGATCAGCGCCTGCGCGCGCCCCAGTTCCGGATAGGCCTGCCCCATCTGACGCACCAGCGCCGGAACAAGACGGTACATCATCGGATCCTGCGCGCCCAGCAGGTGCGCATGGCGCATGGCCCGGCGCATGATGCGGCGCAAAACATAGCCGCGCCCGTCGTTCGACGGCATGACCCCGTCGGCAATCAGGAACGAGGTCGACCGCAGGTGATCGGCAATGACGCGGTGGTGCATCTTGCCCGGCCCGTCGGGATCGACGCTGGCCGCGTCTGCGCTGGCCTCGATCAGGCTGCGCATCAGGTCCGTGTCATAGTTGTCGTGTTTGCCTTGCAACAGGGCGCCGATCCGCTCCAGCCCCATGCCGGTGTCGATCGACTGCATGTCGAGCGCCTTCATCGAACCGTCTTCGAACTGCTCATTCTGCATGAAAACGACGTTCCAGATCTCGATAAAGCGGTCGCCATCCTCATCAGCGCTGCCCGGAGGGCCGCCCCAGATATGATCGCCGTGATCGTAGAAGATTTCCGTGCAAGGCCCGCAGGGGCCTGTCGGCCCCATTTGCCAGAAGTTGTCAGAGGTCGCGATCCGAATGATCCGGTCCTCGGGCACACCGACCTTTTTCCAGATCTCGAACGCCTCGTCGTCGGTGTGATAGACCGTTGTCAGCAGGCGCTTGGGATCAATGCCGAATTCCTTCGTGATCAATTCCCAGGCGAATGGAATGGCATCCGTCTTGAAATAGTCTCCGAAAGAGAAGTTCCCAAGCATCTCAAAGAAAGTGTGGTGGCGCGCGGTATAGCCCACGTTATCAAGATCGTTGTGCTTGCCACCAGCGCGTACGCATTTCTGCGAGGTCGTGGCGCGGTTGTAATCGCGCTTTTCAACTCCCGTGAACAGGTTCTTGAACTGCACCATGCCCGAGTTGACAAACATCAGCGTCGGGTCGTTGCGCGGCACCAGTGGGCTGGAGGACACAACCTCGTGCCCCTGTTTCTCGAAATAGGTCAGAAAGGTAGAGCGGATGTCGTTCAGGCTTGCCATGTCGGGCCTCTTCGCGGGCGAGTGATCGGCGCAGATGTATCCGCGCCGCCGGTCAGTGTCCACCGCCGCTTGATCCGGTCAGGATCGATGGGTTGCGCAGGCGCGGTAAAGGAAAAGGGCGCCCTGTACGGCGCCCTTTGATCATCACTTAGCCCGCTGGTCAGTCTTCGGTCAGGTCTGGATCGTCTTCGGGCATGTCAAATTCCAGCCCGTGCGCCGCGCGGATCTTGTCCTCGATATCATAGGCGACGCGCTTGTTTTCACGCAGGTAGGTCTTGACGTTTTCACGCCCCTGACCGATCCGCTCATCGCCGTAGCTGTACCAAGCCCCGGATTTCTCGACGACACCTGCCTTGACCCCTAGATCAATCAACTCCCCCATCTTCGAGATACCTTCGCCATACATGATGTCGAATTCCACCTGTTTGAACGGCGGCGCCACCTTGTTCTTGACCACCTTGACGCGAGTGGCGTTTCCGACAACCTCATCCCGGTCCTTGATCGCACCGATACGGCGGATGTCCAGACGCACAGAGGAATAGAATTTCAGCGCGTTGCCGCCGGTGGTCGTCTCGGGCGAGCCGAACATGACGCCGATTTTCATCCGGATCTGGTTGATGAAAATGACCATGCAGTTTGACCGGCTGATCGAACCTGTCAGCTTGCGCATGGCTTGGCTCATCAGGCGGGCATGCACGCCGACGCTGCTGTCGCCCATGTCGCCTTCAAGTTCTGATTTCGGGGTCAGCGCGGCGACGGAGTCGACAACCACAAGATTGACCGCACCGGAACGCACCAGCGTATCCACGATTTCAAGCGCCTGTTCGCCGGTGTCGGGCTGGGAAATCAACAGTTCGTCCAGATCGACGCCCAGCTTTTTCGCGTATTGCGGGTCCAGGGCATGCTCTGCATCGACAAAGGCACAAACACCGCCCTTTTTTTGCTCTTCGGCAACCACATGCAGCGTCAGCGTGGTCTTGCCAGAGCTTTCCGGACCATAAATTTCAATGATCCGCCCCTTGGGCAACCCGCCGATCCCCAACGCGATGTCCAGACCAAGCGATCCGGTCGACGTCGATTCGATATCCCGGATCGCGTTTTCGCCGCCCAGCTTCATGATGGACCCCTTGCCGAACTGCCGTTCGATCTGGGCCAGCGCACTGTCCAGGGCCTTTTGCTTTTCAGCCTTTTTCTTATCGTCCATACTTAGAAGATCTGCCGTTGCCATGCGTTTCGATCCTTATTCCATATGCCGAGGAGCGCGGCAATCGCTGCTTTCGTTCACCTCTTGTTCCTATCGCTATGAGGTCAAAACGTGAACATTTCAAGTCATATCTTTCCCTTCCCACTCTGCTGCGCGAGGGTTAAGGCAAGGTTTACAAAACGGGAACAATTTGAATGCTGGTGTTCTGGAAGGCTCGTTTGGTGATGTTGGCCGTGCCCAAGACGGGGACTTCGGCCTATGAACGCGCGCTTGGGCAAGTGGCTTCCATGGTCGTGTCCGACCCGCCCGAACTGAAACACGCGCCAATCTATCGCTATAACCGGTTCTTCCGTCCGATGTTTGACAAGGTCGGCGGTGAGATGGAGTTGCTGGCCGTGATCCGCGAACCCGTCGACTGGCTGGGGTCATGGTATCGTTACCGACAACGCGGCTTTCTGGAGGGCAAGCCAACCTCGACTCGCGGCATGAGCTTCGATGCGTTCTGCGATGCTTATGCCCAAGGGGATCGCCCGCCCTACGCGAACGTCGGCGGTCAGGCAAAATTCGTCGAGCCCCGCCCCAATGGCGTGGCGGTGTCACACCTGTTCAAATACGAGAACCAGTCAGGTCTGATCGGTTTTCTCGAAGAGCGGTTGCAGACTACCATCGATCTCCCACGAGAGAATGTATCGCCCAGCCGTGACCTGACGTTGTCGCCGGGCACCGAAGCCAAGCTGCGACGGAAATGTGCGGCGGATTTCGAGGTATGGGACAGCGCGCTCTGACCTCGCGGTGTTGAAAGCCTAGCCCGGTCGGGAATGACGGTTGTTGACCGCGGGCCTCTTCAACTAGCCGTCAGTGCGGCCTCAATTCAATTGCCGGTGAACCGTTTCTGTCAGATCCGATAGCGAGAAAGGTTTCGGCAGGAAAACAGAATTCGGGATCTCCTCGCTGCCCTCGCCAAAGGCATCCTCGGCATAGCCCGAAACAAAGACCACAGATGTATCCGGGCGCCGTTCGCGTGCCTTGCGCACCCATGTCGGCCCATCCATGCCCGGCATCACGACATCAGTGACAAAAATATCGACCGCAAGTTCATCATCGTCCAGCGTATTCAACGCGTCCTCAGCGGTTTCCGCCTCAATCACCGTGTAGCCGCGAAGGCGTAGAGCGCGGGCCGCAAAGGCGCGCACCGGGGCTTCATCCTCAACCAGAAGAACGACGCCGGTTCCCTGTTCGGGCAGCTTTCTTTCTTCTTTCTGAACCGCCACCGGGGCCTCTTGTCGCGGGGTTTCAAAAGCCGGGAACAGCAGGGTGAAACAGGTGCCCTGCCCCACTACGCTGTCGACAAAGATGAAACCTCCGGTCTGCTTGACGATCCCGTAAACGGTCGACAACCCTAGCCCGGTGCCCTCTCCTGTGCGCTTGGTGGTAAAAAACGGCTCGAACACTTTTTGCAGCTTGTCCTGCGGGATGCCGATACCCTCATCCGTCACCCGGACGGATACATAGATGCCCGGCGCCACAACGGCGCGGTCACGGGTCATCGGCTCGTTCAGAGTTCGGGATTCGGTTTCCACGACGATTTCGCCGCCTTCGGGCATGGCATCGCGCGCGTTGACCACAAGGTTCATCATGACCTGTTCCAACTGACGGCGATCGCCGCGTACCTGCGGCAGGATCGGATCATGTTTGAGCGTCAGGCGGACCTTTTCGCCGACAAGACGATTGAGCAAATGAGCAAGGTCGGACAGCGTGTCACGCAGGTCCATGATCTCTGGTTGCATGGTCTGTTTGCGCGAAAACGCCAATAACTGTCCGACCAGCGCCGCCGCGCGATTGGCGTTCTGGTTGATCTGCACGAGGTCGCCATAATCCGGGTCGCCCTGATCGTGGCGCAAGAGCAACAGATCGCAATGCCCTGAAATTGCGGTCAGCAGGTTGTTAAAGTCATGCGCAACGCCACCCGCAAGCTGTCCGATGGCTTGCATTTTCTGGCTTTGGACAAATTGCGCCTCCAGAGTTTTCAACTCTGTCGCGTCGTTCAACACGGCGATCAGCGCGGTTTCCCCCTCTTCGATCACGCGGTTGAGGGTGACCTGAACAAAAACCTCTCGGTCGGCGCGGGTCAGGCGCAGGAATTCGGACCGGTGCAGGCCACGGCCATCGGCGGCCTCTCGCAACCAGTCCTTGATGGCACGGCCCAAGCCCTCCATGTGTTCTGCCACATGCCCCGGCTCTCCTTGGCCAAGGTTCAACAGCCGCCGCGCCTCGGGGTTGGCGCGCATGACCGCGCCGTCCGGTGCCACCTTGAGCAAAGGCACTGGAAGCCCGTCGAAACTGCCCATAAGGTCCTGACGGCCCGCATCCTCGGCGATCGGCGACAGTACAAGCTCTTGTCGCCCGCCGCCGATATCCGCGCTGTGAACCAGCACACTTTGTCCTGCGTGGCTACCTTTGAGGCAATGGACACCGTCGGTGCGCAAAGGCAGATCGGCAAAGATGTCGTCCAGCCGCTTGACCCGCTGCCCCACCAGTTCACGCGCGACCGGGTTCATGTACAGAACCGCCCCATTGCGCCCCAGTGAAATCACCGCAAGATCGGCCCGCGTGCGTCCGCCCGCACGCTGAGACTCATTCTCCAGCCGCCAGAGCATGACGTCGGCATGGAAGGCGCGCACATAAATGCGGTATCCTTCGGAGTGGCTGGTCACATCCTCGACCGCCGCGCCCTCACGCAGTGCTTTTTGCTGCATCCGGTAAACGATGCCTTCGGAACTGGCGAACACATCCCGTAACAACGCCGAAAGACGGTCTTCATCCTTGCAGGCGAACCGGTTCCGCGCGGCCTGATTGGCACGCAAAACAACCCCCTCAGCATCGGTGAGAAAGCAGAACGCAGGCTCCGTCTCGACAAAATCGGCCAATTGCGCCACGCGCCGTTGCATCCGCCCGCCCGTGATCCGATCGACCACCAGCCAGACCACGGCCAGACAGCCAAATGCCCCGGTTGCGGCCAATGCGACCACTTCGACCGTGCGGACCTCGGCGATTTGCGACACCATCAGCGATAAGGTGGCAAGCACCACCAAGGTCGCTGCGCCCAGCACAGGGGACAGTCCGCCCTGGCGCTTGCGCGCAATATCGATTGTCGCCTCCACGCCATCCCCCGAAATCACGAATCATTGCCTACGAGTATGCCCATCAACTCCGTTAAGAGCACGTTAACCGTCCAGAGATTTCGCGTCAAAGTTGTGGACTTGTGTCATCGCTCATTCGAAAAACGGCAACAAAAAATCCATCCCCCCCGTCCGACGGCAGGAATTGGCGCTGCATTTCGATCCGCCATCCTGGGGCACGCGCCAGAAAGGCGCGCACCTGCTCGGCATTTTCCTCTCCAAGGACGGAGCAGGTCGCATAGGCCAGGCATCCCCCCGGCGCGACAAGCCGCGCAGCTTGGTCGAGGATGCCTGCCTGAATCGCGCACAACTCTGACAGCCGCGCTTGAGTCAGTCGCCACTTGCCCTCGGGCGCGCGTCGCCATGCCCCGCTGCCGGAACAGGGCACATCACAGAACACAAGGTCGTAGGATCCACGCGGTTTTTGAACGATGCGAACATCCGCCCCAGCCCGGTCCGCGCGAGCGGGCAGATCGACCATCCGCTGCGGCGCGGCGTCATGGGCGTCGACTCTACCGCCCGCGAGGCGGGCCGCCATCGCTAACGCCTTGCCGCCCCCACCCGCACAATAGTCCAGCACTGACAAACCGGGCCGCAGGGGCAGCGCGTCCACCACCGCTTGGCTAGCCGCGTCCTGCAATTCTACCGCACCCGAAAGATAGGCGTCGCTGCGAGCAATTGCCCGCGCTCCTTCGGACACGCGCAGCGCCGTCGGTGACAGTGAATGCGGCGCGGCAATGATGCCATCTTGGGCCAACCGTGCCATTGCCTGACTGACCGTGCCCCAAAGTACATTGACCCGCAGAAATACATCCGCCCGAGACCGCAACGCCAACGCCGTCTCGTCGGCCGCCTCTCCCAAACTGTCGCGAAACCGCGTCGCCAGCCAGTCGGGCAAATCCAGCGCCTCGTTGCCCGTTGGAGCACGGCCAGCGCCACGTTCGGCATCGCTCAACTCTGCCGGAGCATGGCCCTGGCCGGTAAAGAGCGTCTCGGGATCGTCGCCGCGCAGGCGCAGCACCCCCAACATACGGGCCCGGCCACTCTCACCGCCGCCCTGCACCGCCGCCGACCGCCAGCACCGCAGCGCGTCAAACACTAGGTCGCGCACCGCCGCGCGATCCTTTGATCCGGCATAGCGCGACGTCCTGCCCCATGTCGTCAGCACCTGTTCGGCTGGGCGTCCCGAGGACATTTGATCGAGCAAATCAATAGCGGCCTGAACGCGGGCAGCAGGGGTCATGGGCAGGTCTCCGGGGCGGCAAGATGCGGCCTGCCTAACGCAGTGTGCCCGATTTGACGAGACCTGACACCAGCCCCTTGGCGCTGGACACCAATTGCGGCTAGGGTCGCGCCGAAGCGATGAACCCGGAGGTTTCAGTGGGCATCTCGATCGACTGTCTGGTCGACAACCACAGCGCCATCGGCGAAGGAGCCGTCTGGGACGTGAACACGCAACGGCTCTGGTGGGTCGATATTCCCGTCGGGCTGGTCCATTGTACCGACGTGACGTGCGGCACAACCGAAACCCGCACTGTCGGGGAACCCGTCGGCTGCCTTGCCCTGCGCGAACAGAGTGGTCTGGTCCTTGCCACCAGCAAAGGTTTCAAGGTGTTGGACTGGGACAGCGGCGCGCTATCCCCGATCGCCGACCCAGAGGCGCATCTGCCAGGCAACCGGTTCAACGACGGCCAGACTGACCCGGCAGGCCGGTTCTGGGCCGGCACCATGCACGATCCCATCGCACCCGAAGAACCGCCCTCCGGTACCTTTTACCGGCTGGATGCCGATCATTCGGTCACAGCCTGGCGCAGCGTGTTCTATACTTGCAACGGACTAGCCTTTTCACCTGATGGCACGCGCATGTATTTTTCGGACAGCTTCCCGGCGGTCCGAAACATCTACGTCTGCGACTATGATCTGGACAGCGGAACACCCGGCCCGCCAGAGTTGTTCTTTGACACCCGTGACGTGGCCGGGAGGCCGGATGGCGGCACGGTGGACGCCGACGGCTGCTATTGGCAGGCGGGCGTTGGAGGATGGCAGCTATACCGGATCACACCGGATGGGCGACTTGACCAAACCATTGACCTGCCAATTGAACGCCCCTCGCGTCCGATGTTCGGCGGTCCAAACCTGGACACTCTCTATTTGACCACCCTCGGCGCGGGCGTTACCCCGGGCACCGAACAGCCGCAGGCCGGAGGGCTTTTTGCAATCACCGGGCTTGGCGTACAAGGCGTTCCCCAGACCCGTTTTCCCGGCTGACAGACCAGACACAAAGGATACTCCATGCACCCGACCTCCAAGATGAACCGCCTTCTGATCACCGGTGCCGCCGGTGGGCTGGGCCATGCGCTACGCTCGCGGCTGTCGCATCTGGCCCACACGATCCGCCTGTCCGACGTTGCCGATCTGGGCGACGCCGCCCCGCATGAGGAGATCGTCCCCTGCGATCTGGCCGATAAGGCCGCCGTCGACGCGCTGGTCGAAGGCTGCGACGGCATCGTGCATTTCGGCGGAAAATCAATCGAAGGCACTTGGGAAGTGATCCGCGACTCCAATATCGAAGGGGTCTACAACCTCTACGAGGCCGCCCGCAAACACGGCCACCCGCGCATCGTCTTTGCCTCATCGAACCACGCAGTCGGCTTTTACCGTCAGGATCAAGTCATCGACAACACGGTCTACCCGCAACCTGATGGGCTCTACGGTGTCTCAAAGGTCTTCGGAGAGATGATGGCATCCGCCTATTGGAACAAGTTCGGACAGGAAACGGCCGTGGTGCGGATCGGGTCGTCCTTTGACGAACCGAAAACCCACCGAATGCTGTCCTCCTGGATGTCCTACGGCGATTTCGTCTCACTGATCGAACGGGTCTTTGACGTGCCGCGCTTGGGATGTCCGGTAATCTATGGCGTCTCGGACAACGATACCGTCTGGTGGGACAACACCAAGGTCGCGTGGTTGGGCTGGCGTCCGCAGGACAACTCGGAAACCTTCCGCGCCAAATTGGATGCCTCAGAGGCAAAATTCCCGGGCGACGCGCCCGACGTCGTCTATCAGGGCGGATCCTTTACCGCCGATGGCATCCACGAGAAATAGCACAGAAGGCCGCCGGAAACGCCCTGATTTCAGCATCTTGCGCGCGACCGTTGAGGTGATTCCGGCGCACCATTCTGTCATCGACCGCTCACCAAGGACCTGTTCTTAGGTGGGTCCGAAAGCAAAGAACACGCCGTGGGCGTCACCCAATGGTGAGAAACAGAATCAGAAAACGGGTTGGCGGGCGGGCGATGGGCCCCCAAAGGGGCCCGAGTCCCGTCCCCAACCCGCGCATCAGGAACGCATGATCACCCGATCCGATAGTTCGGCGACTCGCGGGTGATCTGCACATCGTGCACATGGCTTTCCTTCAGGCCCGCGCCGGTGATCCGTACAAAGCTGCAATTTCGGCGCATCTCTTCAACCGTGGCGCAGCCAGTGTACCCCATGGCCGCGCGCAAACCGCCCACGAGTTGGTGGATCACCGTGCCTGCCGGGCCTTTGTACGGCACCTGGCCCTCGATCCCTTCGGGAACTAGCTTGTCACTGGCCGCATCCTTCTGGAAATACCGGTCGGCAGAGCCGCGCGCCATGGCGCCCATGGACCCCATGCCGCGGTACGCCTTGAACGACCGCCCTTGATACAGGATCACTTCGCCCGGGCTTTCATCGGTGCCTGCGATCATGCTGCCCACCATGGCACAGCTGGCCCCGGCTGCGATGGCCTTGGCGAAATCGCCGGAAAACTTGATGCCGCCATCGGCAATCACCGGCACGTCCCCTGCCGCGCGCGCGCAATCCATAACTGCGGTCAGCTGTGGCACACCCACGCCTGCCACCATCCGCGTGGTGCAGATCGACCCCGGGCCGATGCCTACCTTGATCGCATCCGCCCCCGCACCGATCAGCGCCTTGGTCGCCTCGGCCGTGGCGACGTTACCCGCAATCACCTGCACATGGTTCGACAGCCGCTTGACCCGCTCCACGGCTTCCAGCACCCCGGCCGAATGGCCGTGCGCCGTGTCCACCACGATGATGTCAACCTGTGCATCAATCAATGCCTCAGACCGCTCAAACCCGCTGTCGCCCACGCCGGATGCGGCCGCCACGCGCAGTCGCCCCAGCCCGTCTTTACAGGCGGTCGGGTTCAGCACCGCTTGTTCGGTGTCCTTTAGCGTCAGCAGGCCGGTCAACTTGCCTGTCGCATCGGTCACAAGCAGCTTTTCGATACGCCGCGCCTTCATCAGATTGATCGCTTCCTGACGGTCAGCGGGTTCCGTCAGGATGGCCAGGTTTTCGCGGGTCATCATGGCCTGAACCGTCGTCGCATCGTTTTCGGCAAAGCGCATGTCGCGGTTGGTGACGATGCCCAGAACACGGTGATTTTCGTCAATCACCGGAAAACCAGTGAACCCGTACCGTTCGGTCAGCAACCGTGCGTCGCCCAAAGTCTGGTTGGGCCGCAGCGTGACCGGGTTGTAAACAATCCCGCTTTCAAAGCGTTTGACCCGGCGCACTTCGCGCGCCTGTTCCTCAATCCCGAGGTTTTTGTGGATCACACCCATGCCGCCTGCCTGCGCCATCGTAATGGCCATACGGCTTTCGGTCACTGTGTCCATTGCGGAACTCAGCAGCGGGATATTAAGGGCGATGGAATTGGTGACCTTGGTCCGCGTGTCAGCGGTGGACGGCAACACGCTTGAGGCCGCAGGAACAAGCAGAACGTCATCGAAGGTCAAAGCCTCGCGAATCTCCATGGGGGCACTCCTTGGGAGGGATCGGTTGGCGCGTCCCTATCGCATGGGCGGCAGGGAAAGGAAAGCCCGCGCAGTGCCACGCCTCATACATCTCGTTCGACAGGGGCATTTGATTGCCAGTGGTCGTCCATAATCAGATCATCCAGGGACAGCTTGTGCCGCCAACCCCGTGCCTGCAATTCCGGTTGGGTAAAGCATTCGTCGATGTGCCCGACGCACAGATAGGCCACCACTTCGACCGTGTCTGGCAAACTCAGCAAACCGCGCAAGTCCTCTTGCCGAAAGATACTGACCCAGCCAACGCCCAGTCCTTCTGCCCGCGCCGCAAGCCACAGGTTCTGCACCGCGCAGACCGTGGAATACAGATCCATGTCGCGGTTATGGGTGCGCCCCAACACCACCTTTCCGCCGCGCGAACGGTCACAGGTTACAGCTATGTTCAGTGGTGATTTCAGAATACCTTCGAGCTTCAACCCCGCGTATTTATTTCGCTTTTCACCATCGAACATGGCTTGCGCCTCGGCATTTGCCTCTGCAAAGGCCGCGTGTACCGCCTGCCGCCGCGCGGCATTACGGATGAGGATAAAATTCCACGGCTGCATAAACCCGACCGACGGCGCAGCATGGGCGGCCTCTAACACCCGGCGCAGCATGTCAGGAGCGATCGGATCCGGCAGGAACTCATTGCGCACATCGCGGCGCGCATTGATGACATCGTACAGCGCCCGGCGTTCGGCTGGCGTGAATTGGCGCGCCCTTTCGGGAGCGATCAGGGGATCGGACATGTGCGGCCTCGCAAGTGACTGCGACCAGACGCTTTCCAGGCGTTGGTCCATGTCGTCAGGCCGGTCTTCTGGCTTGGGATCTGTCGAAACGCACACCTTCCCGGGAAAGCCCAGTGGCACTTGTGCGTTCCGTCCCCCTTACAGCGGCGGGCCCGCGCTGGAGTTAAACCAGCTTCCCGATTCTCCCCGTAGCAGGGCACCTGACGGCGGCAGATTGCTGTGAAACGGCAAACGCGACAACCCGCGATCCGTCTTCATTGGCAAAAGCAGGCGCCCAATGTCGCGCCTGCTTTTGTTCGGACAACTTAAGGTGCTCAGTCGTCTTTGGCCCCCATCGCCTTGATTGCATTTCCAATTGCCTCAACCGACCACGCGAAATCCACATCCAGGGCCGTGTCAAAAACCCAGTAATCCCGGGGCACATAGAAATTGGCCGCATAGTTGGATCCGCGCCCGCCCCAGGCCGCAAGGCCATGACAGGTCATGCAGTTGGTCTGGATTCCCATGTCCGTGGTCGTGGTTGTCCACGCCCCCTTGCCATCCGGGGTCTGGACCGTTTCCATGATCGAAATAATCGGCGTGCCAAAGCCCGCCTCAAGATAGGGGTTGAACGCTGTTACCAATTCTCCGACGTTCTTGCCGCCCACCAGCGGCTGTGCCGGAACCAGCATCGAATAGGCCGGGGCCATAGCGTAATGCGCAGCCTGCGACGTAAGGGGCGAAGGACGCGCCGCTGCAATCGCCGCGCTGGAGGGGGTATTGGGGTGCGCGGCATCCGCCTCCCACCAGAAAGTCTGCCATGTCCACTGTGTCGTCTCGCGTGAGGTGACATGCATCGCCACCAGCAACGCAATCGCCGGGCCATCGCCGCCGATTTCCTCGGTCTCGCCGGTGGTCTTGTTCACAAAGGCGGCATTCTGCGCCTTGAGATCCACGGCGATAAAATCGTCGATGGAATAGATGTTGCCGGCACCGGGGCTTTTGCAATTCACATCCACGCCGGTTGAGGTGGTTGGCCCTTTCAGGTCCATGTCGACGTAGACGCATTGCTGCCACAGCGTTTCGGGATAGCCGCCCTCTTTCATGTCAGGCGTCCAGTTGGTCAAATCTGGAACACCGGGCCACGCGGTAAAGGCATAGAGCTTGCGCGTCCGTCCATCCGCATCGGTCCAATCCGTCAGCCGCTCCTCGGTGATCAGCTTGTAGACCGGTTTGACGTTCACCGCATTGTCGGGGAACTGCACCTTGTCGCCATCGGCCAGCAACCTGTCCAGCACCTCGGGCTTGCCCGTCCCGGTTTCCAGCAAATAAGAGGCAGACGGTGGGCTGTAGGCCACGTTCTCCAGCACGTCAGCGTTTACGATGATCCCGGCAGCATTGGCCTTGGGCTCTGTTCCGTCCTTCTTTTCAGAGGCGGCATCGGCCAGAAACCCGTCCACCAGACCGTGCCGGAACATCTGCGAGGATTCGCCCAGCTGAAAATGGCTCTGTGGCTCTTTGCCGGTAAAGACCGCAATGACATTCGCCTTGGTCAGCCAGGTTTGATAGGTCACGCGGGCAAAAGCCCCCTCACCGTCGACCGGATTGGTCAGGCCCGCCCATATGCCCCAGGCATGGCCGTGGATGGCCGCACTGTTCTGCGGCTGTGCATAGATCCAGGAATTGATCTCTTCCTCAGCGGTGGGAAAGACGATCCCGGGTGCCGGTTCTGCGGGCATGTCCACCCCGAAATCCTGCGCCCCTGCTGCCAGCGGCAAGAAAGCCAATAGCCCTGCCTTTACTCCAAAATAACGCATCCCTGTTTCCTTTCCCAAACTCATCGCACGCTCCAAGTGACGTTACGTTACCCAACGTAAGGAGGAAAACAAAGATCATCATTCAACTTTTACGGTAAAAACGTGCTTGACATACCGCCCCTCTTGCCGCGCCTGGGGCACTCGGCAGGCTGTGCCCTACGATGAAGTGCGCACATTGCCCCACGGATACGACAGCGGCCGCCTGAACCGGCCTGCTACCGGCATCTGCACTATTGCCGCGCGTCCTATCAGCCGAACTGAACCGCATTGGACGCCGATGCCGCCAATCTTGGCGCGCCATGCGATGCGGGCACACAGTGGCGTGCCGACGCGCGATTTGGCCCACGCGGTGTGTGTGAGGCGTCTACCCTGTTCAGTTTCGGCCACGCGGCGGCCTATGAGCATGAGAATGACGTCACCTACCTTAAGGGAGTGCGCGCTGCGGACATGGGCGATGCCAAAATTGTCCACACGGACACACTGACCAGCCACGCCAATATCCGCCGGGGGATCGAGGCGGCACTGATTGCGGGCGCCCTACCCGTTACCACCCGCGGCGACCATTCCGATATTATTCCATGTTGTGAGGACTATGAGGGCCGCGCGCCGTTTCACATACTCCAGATCGACGCGCATCTGGATTTCGTCGACGAACGCCACGGCGTCACCCGCACGCTCCCGATTGTCGGGGTCGCCCTTGTCGAGGTGACACCCGACTATGATCCGACGGGCAGCACCGCGATCCTTGCGGCGCAACTGTTGATGAACCTGCTGGGGTTTGTCTTTCACGCCGGCTTGTCCCGCGCCTGAGACGATGCCAACGCCTGTGACACAGGGCTGAAAATGCGTCCCTAGCCCGGTTTCGGCCCAGCGTTGCCTTCGGCGGAGCGGCGCGCGTCTTCACGCTGCCCCTTGCCGTCACCGCCCTGTCACGCTTGTGTGGTCAGGAGCGTAACGCTACTCAGAACTGGACCCGCCCATGACCGCCCCTCTCGCCGGATATGTCATTCTGGACCTGACGCATGTATTGGCAGGACCGTTCTGCACTATGTCCCTGTCGGACATGGGCGCGCAGATCATAAAGGTCGAAGCGCCGGGAACCGGCGACGATACCCGTGCCTTCCCCCCCTTCAAGGATGGCAAATCCGCCTACTTCGCTGGTCTCAATCACGGCAAGAAAAGCATCGCTCTGAACCTCAAGGGAGATGAGGACAGGGCTATCTTTGAGCGTCTGTTGGGACGTGCCGATGTGATAGTCGAAAATTTTCGCCCCGGCGTGATGGAACGGCTGGGCTATGGCTGGGACGAATTGCACGCCGCATTTCCTCGACTGGTGTATGGCGCGGTGTCCGGGTTTGGCCACACCGGACCGGATTCGAAACGCCCCGCCTACGACATCGTGGTGCAGGCGCGCAGCGGCGTCATGTCGATCACCGGCGAGAAAAACCGAGAACCGGTGCGTGTCGGCGCGTCGATCGGCGATATCGTGGCCGGCATGTTCCTGAGCCAAGGCATCCTGGCCGCATTGCTCGACCGAGACCGCAACGGTGTCGGACGCAAGATCGATGTGTCGATGTTGGACAGTCAGTTGGCAATCCTTGAACACGCGGTCGCGCTAACAACTGTCAACGGCAAGGCACCCGGGCCGTCCGGCGCGCGGCATCCGTCGATAAGCCCGTTCGAAACGTTCCATGCCAGCGACGGGCTGTTTGTGATCGCCGCAGGAAACGACAGGCTGTTCGAGAAACTGTGCATCGCACTGAACCTGCCCATTTCGGACGATCCGCGATTTGCCACCAACAACGCGCGCTGCAAACACACCCGGCTGCTGAAACGGCTGATTGAGGCTGTAACACTGGACAACACCCGCGCCTACTGGATCTCGCGGCTGACCGCCGCAGGCATCCCGACCGGGCCGATTCAGGATGTGGCCCAGGTGTTGAAGGACCCTCAGATCATCGCACGCAACATGGTGGTGGACGTGTTGGACAAGAACGGTCGCCAAGCCTACAAATCCGCCGGAAATCCGATCAAGATGAGCGATGCGCCAGACCCGACAACGCGCGGCCCTGCCCCGGATCTGGATGGCAATCGCGGTGAAATTCTACGCTGGCTGGAGCAGGGTTAGGCCCCGACCCGGCAACCATGCCGCTTTCCGGCGGAATCCTGACGCGGCATCGCCTTTCCATCGGCGCGACAGACGCTATGGTCCGCGACAACACCCGACGGAGGCACAGACATGGCCCAAGACCCCCTTGTTATTTTCACGCCCTCAGGCAAACGCGGCCGATTTCCTGTCGGCACCCCCGTTCTGACCGCCGCACGCCAGCTGGGCGTTGATCTGGATTCGGTCTGCGGCGGCCGTGGCATCTGTTCGAAATGCCAGATCACCCCGTCTTATGGCGACTTTTCCAAACACGGCGTGCATGTGGCTCAGGACGCCCTGTCGGATTGGAACGCGGTCGAGGCACGTTATGACGAGAAGCGCGGGCTGAAGTCAGGTCGTCGCCTTGGTTGTCAGGCCGCCGTTCAGGGCGACGTGGTGATCGACGTCCCTCCTGAAAGTCAGGTGCATCGTCAGGTCGTGCGTAAAGCGGCGACCGCCCGTGTGATCGAAATGGATCCGGCGACGCGGCTGTACTACGTCGAGGTGCAAGAGCCCGACATGCACGAGCCAACCGGCGATCTAGAGCGGGTGGCCCGCGCGCTGGAGGCACAATGGGATATCCCAGAGATATCCACAGAGTTTTCCACACTTTCGAAATTGCAGCCTGTCCTGCGCAAAGGTGGCTGGGAAATTACCGTCGCCTTACACAAAGACGATCACGATGCTGTTCCACGCCTTCTTGCAGCTTGGCCCGGACTGCATGAGGGTGGGATCTATGGTCTTGCCATCGACCTTGGATCGACCACCATCGCCGCGCATCTGACTGATCTGGACACCGGCGAGGTCAAGGCGTCCTCGGGCATCATGAACCCGCAAATTCGATTTGGCGAAGACCTCATGAGCCGGGTATCATACGCCATGATGAACCCCGGCGGCGATGCCGAAATGACCCGCGCGGTGCGCGAGGCATTGGACGCGTTGGTGCTTGAAATTGCGACCGAGGCCGGGATTGACCCCAGCCTGATCCTTGAGACGGTCTTTGTTTGTAACCCAGTGATGCACCACCTGCTGCTGGGCATCGACCCGGTGGAACTGGGCCAAGCGCCCTTTGCGCTGGCCACGTCCGATGCCATGACGCTGACAGCCCGCGACCTCGACCTGAAGGCGCTGCCGCCGTCGGCGCAAATCTACATTCTTCCGTGCATCGCAGGCCATGTGGGGGCCGACGCCGCCGCGGTGGCCCTGTCCGAAGAACCCGGAAAATCCAATGACTTGGCGCTTATTGTTGATGTGGGCACCAATGCCGAGATCCTGTTGGGTGACAAAAGCCGCGTGCTGGCCTGTTCCTCTCCGACGGGCCCCGCCTTTGAGGGCGCACAGATCAGTTCCGGCCAACGCGCCGCGCCCGGCGCGATTGAGGCGATCCGCATTGATCCAGTGACCAAAGAGCCGCGTTTCCGCGTGATCGGCTGTGACAAGTGGTCGGACGAGGATGGCTTTGCCGAGGAAACCGCCGCGTCGGGTATCACCGGCATCTGCGGCTCGGGCATCATCGAGGCGGTGGCCGAACTGCGCACTGCGGGCTTGATGGACCCCTCCGGCCTGATCGGTGGACCGGACAAGACCGGCACGGAACGCTGTATCCCAGAGGGGCGCACCTTTTCCTATCTGGTGCATGACGCCAGCGAAGACGGCGGCCCCCGGATCACCGTGACCCAGGGCGACATCCGCGCCATCCAACTAGCCAAATCCGCGCTCTACGCGGGCGCGCGCCTATTGATGGACACGCGCGGCGTAGACAAGGTGGACAGGGTTGTGCTGGCGGGTGCCTTTGGCGCTCATATCTCACCGCTGCACGCAATGGTGCTGGGCATGATCCCCGATGTGCCGCTGGACAAGGTCACAAGCGCGGGCAACGCCGCCGGCACCGGTGCACGCATCGCCCTGTGCAATCTTGCCGCGCGTCGCGAGATTGAGCGCGTGGTGCGTGAGATCACCAAGGTCGAAACCGCAATCGAGCCAAAGTTTCAGGAACACTTTGTCGCCGCCAACGCGATCCCGCACGCGACGGACCCTTTCCCGGAACTGAAAAAGCTCGTCAACCTGCCCGACGTCAGCTTTAACTCTGGTGGCGACGACCGGGGCGGACGGCGGCGGCGCAAACGCGCCTGACCCGCCCGGCACGCGGGCTGCCTAAAGCAGCCCGCGCGACGCCAGATTGCGCATCAGCGCGCTGGTACCAAAACGCCACGGCGGGCATTCCGTCGACAACCGCACGGTATTGGCCAACCTCCCCAGTGCCGGTTCCGAGATTTCGACCACGTCGCCCAGCTTATGGGTAAACCCCTCCCCCGGAACATCGCGGTCCTCGGTCGGGGCAAAAAGCGTGCCCAGCATCAGGAAAAACCCGTCGGGATATTGGTGATGCTCGCCGCACGTCTGCGCCACCAGATCCTCAGGGTCGCGACTGATCTGGGACATGCTGCTACGTCCATTTAGGACGTAGCCATCCGTGCCGGTCACCGTCAGCGTCAGTTCCGCGTTGCGCACATCGTCCAGCCCATAGCTGTCGTCGAACAACCGCAACATCGGCCCCACCGCACAAGAGGCATTGTTGTCCTTGGCCTTGCCCAGCAGTAGCGCGGACCGCCCTTCGACATCGCGCAAGTTCACGTCATTGCCTAGCGTCGCGCCCTTGATATGGCCCCGCCCGTCGCAAGCCAACACAACCTCCGGCTCCGGGTTGTTCCATGTGGAAATCGGGTGCAGCCCGACACTTGCCCCAAACCCCACAGACGCCATCGGTTGGGCTTTGGAAAACACCTCGGCGTAGGGACCGATGCCCACCTCAAGATACTGCGACCAGACGCCGTCGGCGATCAGTACCTCCTTGAGTTTCAATGCCTTGTCAGAACCCGGCTCCACCGCGCGCAGGCTGTCACCCAGAATGGCCGTACAGCGTTCGCGGATCGCCAACGCGCGCGCCGGATCGCCCTTGGCCTGCTCCTCGATTACCCGCTCCAGCATGGAGGACACAAAGGTCACTCCGCAGGCCTTGACCGGCTGCATGTCGCACGGGGCCAGCAGATGCGCTCCCTCGGGTGTTTCGATGGACGCCACGGCCAACGCCTCCAGCGATCCAAGGCTTTCACCCGGTGCCTGAGCGGCAAAGGCGGCGGAATCGTCGCGGTCCAGTAGCGCCTGCATGGTCGGCACATCGCGGCAGGTGATATCCACTGCCTCGGCGCCGCGCCGCGCGATCAGGGCCGGACCATCGCGATCAGGCCGCCAAACGCGGCCAACAAACGTCCCATTTGCAGGCAATCCAAGCGTCATGATGTGGGTCCTCCGGTGATGTTTTCTGGTTTTTCCAAAGATCTAGAACAGTTTCCGCACCAGCGGAACAGGTACCGAGAGTTCTTGACGACACGCCGGGGCTAAGCTACCCATGCGCGTCGCGGCGGGTATGATGTAATGGTAGCCTGTCAGCTTCCCAAGCTGAACGCGCGGGTTCGATTCCCGCTACCCGCTCCAACTCTCCGACAGTAGTGTATCCACGTCAGGCAGCCGCCCGAAATCGGCTTGTCAGACGTGCAACATCTGCCCGCAGGTCCGTTGAAATCGCACCATCCCGAGCCTCGTCGCGCAAAGTTGTCCACATCCTAGGATCAGGCGTCCCCTTGCGGTGCCAGACCTGATCGCGCAACACGGCCTCTGCCGCCTCGGGCAATCTGTTTGGCACCTCATAGCCAGCAATCTCTGCCCAGACAGCAGTCCAGCAGCGTGCCACGCTCCACGGGTTGTATCCGCCGCCCCCCGACACGATTAGTCTGGGCGCAAGCAAGCGCAACGCCCGCACCGCCAGCACATGACAGCGGTTTGACAGCGACAACCGCGCAAGAGGATCCTCGGCCAACGCATCCGCCCCGCATTGCAGATAGATGGCGTCAGGGCAAAATTCGGCCACGGCGGGCAGGATGACCTGATCCAGCACCAGAGAAAACTCAGTGTCGTTGAACCCGCGTGCCACGGGCAGATTAAAGGCAGACCCGCCCGCCGTATCGGCCAGCGCGCCTGTAAAAGGCCAGCGCCGCGCTTCATGAACAGAGATCATGCGCACGTCCTCACGACCCGCAAACCCCAACGCGACCCCATCGCAATGGTGTGCGTCGATGTCGACATAGGCCACACGCGACAGCCCCATCTCCAGCAGGCGTTCAATAGTCAGGACCGGCTCATTCAAATAGCAGAACCCGGCGGCCCGGTCCGGCAACCCGTGATGCTGACCGCCGCCGGGATTGTGAACCACACCACCCTCGGCGACCAGTTCGGCAGCCAGCAATCCGCCCCCCACCGCCGTGGCAGGACGGCGAAACATCTCGGCAAACACAGGATTGGACAGTGTGCC
Source organism: Antarctobacter heliothermus (assembly GCF_002237555.1). Taxonomy (NCBI): domain Bacteria; kingdom Pseudomonadati; phylum Pseudomonadota; class Alphaproteobacteria; order Rhodobacterales; family Roseobacteraceae; genus Antarctobacter; species Antarctobacter heliothermus. The sequence continues at coordinate 3,710,740 of NZ_CP022540.1, forward strand.
CAGCCCATGCCGCGCCCGCACCGCCTCATCGACCTCTTGCGCCGCCTCAGCCGCCTGCAACGCCGCCACATAGTCGGGCGTGTGAAAGCGCGTCAAAGCAGCGGGTTTAGCTCGCGGAGAGGTTCGATAGCGCGCGGCCGGCAGCCAACCCAGTGTGCGGGCCAGATCAATCACTGCTGGCACCCGCTGAATGGAAAGTGGATGCCGCGCCCCGTAGACAGAGCCGCGATAGATAGAAGATCCGATAAAACACTGGCTGGGCATGACCGTCAGCTAGAGCCTTTGCGCCCCAAAGGAAATCCCCGGTGGATTGCACAGAGCAACAAGCGGGAATAACACTCTCGCATGCATGTCTTTCCCTCCCTCCGCCTGATCTGGCAGACCGCCGCAATTCTTGCCTTGGGTGCACTTGGCGGATTTGCCGCCACTTGGGCGCATGTGCCGATGCCCTGGATGCTGGGCGGGCTGCTGTCCTCTGCTCTTGTGATCCTTGTCTGGGAACCGACATTTCTGGCCGACTACGCGTTTCCATTGCCGTTCAGGACTGCGTTTGTGGCGCTGATCGGGGTAATGATCGGGACACAGGTCACGGCAGAACTGGTCTCGTTGGCCGGACAACTGCCGTGGACGATGGGCGGGCTGGTGGTCTTCGTGATCTTCGCACATCTTGGCAACACTCTGATCTTTCAGCGTTTGGGAGGCTATGACCGCGCCACCGCCTTTTATTCCGGGACACCCGGCGGTCTGATGGAAAGCATCGTGATGGGCGAAGGCGCGGGGGCCGACATCCGTATCCTGACTGCCCAGCAATTCTTGCGAATCATCGTCGTGATCACGCTGTTGCCGCTGGGCCTGTCGCTATGGATGGGCGCGCCGGTGGGCAGCGCCGCAGGCCTGCGGGCTGCTTCGGGCCACACACCTGTGACCGCGCAAACGCTGCTGCTGATTTTCGTAGCGGCCGGCGCGGGGCTCGGGCTGGCGCGGTTAATCCGTCTTCCCGCCGCCCAACTCAGCGGGCCGATGATTCTTGCGGCGCTGGCAACCACAACCGGCGTGCTGGATCTGCACCTTCCTGTCTGGCTGATCGCCGCTGCACAACTGGTGATCGGCGTCAGTTTGGGGATGCGTTTCAAGGGCACCAACCTCGCGCTATTACGTCGCTGCGCCTGGCTCGCGCTGGTGTCGGTGATCTACATGCTGATTCTGGGCGGCATCCTGTCGGTGATCCTCTGGCAAATCACCGGGATCGAATGGTTGCACCTTCTGATTAGTTTCTCACCCGGTGGCGTGGCCGAAATGTCCGTCGTGGCGCTGAGCCTTGCAGCCAATCCCGCACTTGTCAGCCTGCACCACGTCGCGCGTATTCTGATGACAGTGGTGGAGCTTAGCGTCATGGCGCGCCTACTGCGGCTGCGCTAAGGACGCTCAGGCGTCTTCTGCCTTTTCCGCCAATTCCAGCCACTCTTCCTCTGCCGCCGCCAGCGCAGTTTGCCGTTCAACCAGTGCCTCTGTTCCCTTCTTGAACTTCATCGGCTCCTTGGTGAACAGGTCGGGCTGAGCGAGAAATTCTTCCAACTTGGCGATTTCCGCTGTCAACCGGTCAATCACAGTGGGCAGTTCCTCAAGTCGGTGCTTTTCGGTGAAACTGAGGGACGATTGCGTGTCAGGCTTGGAGGTTGGAGCGGATTTCTCCGGTTTCGGCGCGGACTTTGCCTTTTTCTCTGGCGCCGCGTCGGCGCGTTTCTGCGCCTGATAGTCGGACCAGCCCCCGGCATAAACTGTAGCTCGGCCTATGCCCTCCATCGCCACGGTGGTTGTGGCAACGCGATCCAGAAAATCGCGGTCGTGGCTGATGAACATGACCGTGCCATCGTAATCGTCCAGCAGTTCCTGCAGCAGGTCCAGCGTTTCGACATCCAGATCGTTTGTCGGTTCGTCCAGCACCAACAGATTCGATTCCCGCGCCAACAATTTCGCCAGCAACAGCCGAGCCTTTTCGCCACCGGACAAGGACCGCACCGGCGCCCGCGCCTGCCGTTCGTCGAACAGAAAGTCCTTGAGGTAGCCCACCACATGACGCGGCGCGCCGCGCACCATGACCTGATCGGACGACCCGGACACCCGCATCCCACGATCCTGCGTCAGGCTATCCCAGAGCGAGGCATCAGGGTCCAGTTGCGCACGGCTCTGGTCAAAGACAGCAGGCACCAGATTCGTACCCAGTTTGACTGTGCCCTCGTCGGGGGTGATTTCCCCGGTCAGGATCTTGATCAAGGTGGTCTTGCCGACGCCGTTCGGACCAACAAAAGCTACGCGGTCACCGCGCTGGATCGTCATTTCAAAGGCGCGCACGATGGATTTGTCACCAAAGGCGTGGGTCACCCCCTTGGCCTCAATCACTTTCTTGCCGGACTTTGGCCCAGCGGTCAGTTCCAGCGCCGCAGAACCCTGTCTGCGGATCTGGCCGGACCGCTCTTTGCGCAAATCCTGCAAGGCACGCAGGCGGCCCTGGTTGCGGGTGCGGCGGGCGCTGATGCCCTCGACAGCCCAGCGTCCCTCTGACTTGATTTTGCGATCAAGCTTGTGACGTTGTGTGTCTTCCTCATCCCAAGCCTTGTCGCGCCATGCCTCAAACGCAGAGAAACCCTGCTCCTGACGGCGCACCTCGCCCCGATCGATCCAGAGGGTGGCACGAGTCAACTCGCTCAGGAAACGCCGGTCGTGCGAGATCAGGACAAAGCCCTTTCGCGTGGACTTCAGCTCATCCTCCAGCCAGGAAATTGCTTCGATATCAAGGTGGTTGGTCGGCTCATCCAACAGCATAAGGTCGGGTGCCTCTGCCATCAGTTTGGCCAGAGCGGCGCGGCGCCGCTCGCCTCCTGATGCGGTGGAAACCGGGCGGTCGGGGTCAAATTTCAACCCTTCGGAGGCGCGCTCGACCCGGTACATTTCCGAGGCCGCAAGTTCCGAGGCGGCAAAGTCGCCCAGCGTCTCGAACCCCGACAGATCAGGCTCCTGTTCCATATATCCAACCGAAGAGCCGGTCGGCACGACGCGGGTACCCCGGTCCGGTTCGACCAACCCGGCCATGACCTTCATCAAGGTGGATTTTCCGGACCCGTTGCGACCCACCAGCGCGACACGGTCGCCCTGATGGACGGTCAACGACAGGTTGTCGAACACAGGGTTTCCGCCAAAGGTGAGCGAGACATCGGTGAGCTGAAGGAGAGGAGGTGTTGCCATGCAGGCCAGCTAGGCAAGCGCGGGCGCGGCGTCAAGCGGACAAGCGAAACCGCTGTGTAATAGGCTTAGCCCACTACCGCGCGCAGCAGCTTTTTGCGGGCCGGAGGAATGGCTGCAATCTCGACCCCAGTAAACACATGCAGCGTGTTCATCTGCGCATCCACGACAGCGTGATCGCTAACCCATCCGCCCATCATCAGATATGTGCGCAACAGCGGCGGCATCCGCAGCATGGCCTGTTTTGCATCCGGTTTGAGCCGCAGACGTTGGGCAAAACGAAAGACATCTGGTGCCTTGACGCGAGGCAGCCATCGACGCGGCGCAAGATGACGCGCCTTGAGCATGGCAAACGCATCATCATAGGCGTGCGCGTCCGTGCCAGCGAAACTGGCACACCCGAACAATAGCTCAACGCCCTTGTCGTCGACATAGGCCGTCATTGCACCCCATGCCACGCGCAGGATGTCCGGGTCGCGCAAATCCGGATCGATACAAAAGCGCCCCATCTCCACCATCGGTCCCGAAAAGGATTCGAGCGCGGATAGCTCGTAATATTGCGCCGAATAGCTGCGCCCGATCTCGTCGCCGCTGGCCAGTGGCAAAAAACGAAAACAGCAAACCAGAGAGCCGCTGCGGGTTTCTTCGATCAGGACATGGTCACAGATCGCATCAAACCGATCCTTGTCCACACCGCCCCCGTGAAAGGCACAGCCGCGCAGGCTCTGCGCCGCAAGGATATCCGCGTCTGTGTCAGCCATGCGTGCGCGATAGCGGCCGCGTGTCAACTGGATCATCCGCTCGCTCCTGCCCGGCGTGCGACTCGCACGTCCGTGTCTGTGACGAGATGCCAAAACCGCGTGACAATCAAATGACGGTTGCAAAAAGCCGGAAAAAGGCCGCGATCAGTCGCCGAAAAGACCGGCCGCCGAGATGCCGCCCACGTTGCCGAACAATTTGCGGATAAAGCTGATGTCGCCGTCGGTTGTCTGGGTCACACGGCGGTTGATGGTCACGACGCGCCCATCCTCTAGCCCGTAGGTGGCTATATTCTGGACTACGTCGGTCTCATCAAAGGTGACGGCAACGATGGTCCGTTCGATCACTTTCGGCTTTTGATAGGCAAAGTGGCGCACTTCGGTCTCTATATAGTAGTACCCTGCCCCGTTCAGCACGCCGGCGGCGTTGGGAACACCGATCATATCCTCGACCGAGGCCCTGGTGTCGATGCCAGGCACGATCTGTTGCAGGTCTTCCTCCGAAGGGAGGTAACCATGCGTCCGGTACTGTGCAGCGCACGCCGAGAGCACCACCAGCCCCCCTAACGCAACGAGAACCTTCATCTTGCCTGCAAAACTGATCATGTCACGCCCCTCTTGTCACGGGCCCTTCTGCCACCTATCCCGCTTACATAAGGAATGCCCGCCATTCAAGCACAGGAAAAGCCGACGCAATGACCACCGATCCCTCCGAAGGCCGTTTGACCGCCACGCGACTGCGCGTCGCCAGCCTCCGACATACCGGATCGACGCCGGTGCGTTTGGAACCCGGCCCCAAGGATCGCGCGCGCTATGCCACCGAACTGGGGGCCGAGGCGCTACGCAAGTTGCGATTCGATGGAAAACTGTCGCCGATGGGCAAAACCGGCTGGCGGCTAGAGGCCAAACTGGGCGCCACGGCAGTGCAGGCCTGCATTGTAACGCTGGAACCGGTGACAACCCGGATCGACACGACGGTCGTGCGCGAGTTCTTGCCGCCCGAACGGCTGGACTCGCCCGAAGCCGGGTCAGAAACCGAAATGCCCGACGATGAAACTATAGAGGTGCTGGGCGACGAAATCGACGTCGAGGGCATCATGCTAGAGGCACTGTCCTTGGCGCTGCCCACATACCCGCGCAAGGCGGGCGTCGAAATGGGAGAGGCGCAGTTTGCCGCAGATGGCGTCGCCCCCATCACCGATGAAGAGACCAAGCCGTTTGCGGGGCTTGCGGCCCTGCGCGAAAAAATGCAAGACGACGGCAATGAGGGCTGAGAAATCGCTTGCCAATTCGGCGTTACCGCGTATTTTCGCGCGCTCAAGACTACGTCAGGCACATGTCGATGCGAGCCTTTACAGGCTTCGCGACATGTCCCCATCCGAAACACCACGGGCGGCCCCGCCCCCCGGCGACAAAAAAGGTTGAGACATGGCTGTCCAACAGAACAAAGTTTCCAAGTCGCGTCGCAACAACCGTCGCGCGCATGACGCCCTTTCCGGCGCCAACCCGAACGAATGCGACAACTGCGGCGAGCTGAAGCGCCCGCATCACGTCTGCCCGTCCTGCGGCCACTACGCTGAGCGCGAAGTTGTTGCGATGACTGACGACATCGAACTGGACGAAGACGCCGCCTAAGCGATCTTCCCGTCGGGACGCCTGTTGAATGTCTTCTCCGAAGGACCACCGAGGCTCCGACTCGTCTCGCATCGTGATCTCGGTCGACGCCATGGGCGGAGACCGGGGACCGGCGGCTGTAGTCGCCGGTATTTACACGTCTGCCGGCATCAATCCCGAACTGGATTTCATCCTGCACGGTCCTGCGGATGAGCTTGAAAAGCTTGTCCAACGGCGGCGCGGGCTGAGCGAACGGTGCCAGATTCGCGACGCCCAGGGCGTCGTGAGCATGGAGGACAAGCCCAGTCAGGTCATGCGGCATGGCAAGGGCACCTCTATGTGGTCGGCGCTGGAATCGGTGCGCGCGGGTGAGGCCACCGTAGCCGTCAGCTGCGGCAATACCGGCGCGCTGATGGCGTTGTCGATGATCCGCCTGCGCAAATTGCCCGGCGTGAACCGCCCCGCCATTGCGATTCTCTGGCCCTCCCGCAACCCGCAGGGGTTCAACGTGATGCTTGACGTGGGTGCGGATATCCGCGCCGACGCCGAAGACCTTTTGCAATACGCGCTTATGGGCTCGGCCTATGCCCGCAACGGTCTGGCGCTGACCAAACCACGGGTTGGTCTGCTGAATGTCGGCACCGAAGAGCACAAAGGCCGCGCCGAACTGAAAGAGGCGCATGACCTGATTGCCGCCCGCGAGGATGCCGGAAACTACAAATTCGTTGGCTTTGTCGAAGGTGGCGACATTCCCGGCAAACGCTGTGACGTCATCGTCACCGACGGCTTTACCGGCAATGTCGCGCTCAAGACCGGCGAAGGCACCGCATCGCTGATCGGCGACCTGCTGCGCGAAGCATTTGCCTATTCGCCGCTGTCGCGCATTGCCTCGGTGCTGGCGCTGACTTCGTTGCGCCGGCTGAAAAAGCGCATCGACCCGCGCCGGGTGAATGGCGGTATCTTTCTGGGCCTGAACGGAACGGTTGTGAAATCACACGGGTCGGCGGACGCCACCGGCATTTCCGCCGCTGTCAAGTTGGCGTATGAGCTAGCGCGTTCGGGTTTTGGCGACAGGCTGGCCGCACGGGTTGCCTCTGCCGCCGAGGCAGCGCAGGATGGCGACTCACAAAAGGACGTCAATAAATCATGACCATACGCGCCGTCGTCACCGGAGTCGGGCACTACCTGCCCGACCGCGTTGTCGAAAACGCTGAATTTGAAAAGACGCTGGAGACCACTGACGACTGGATCCGCAGCCGTTCCGGCATCGAACGGCGCCATTTCGCGGCCGAAGGCCAGACCACATCGGATCTTGCCACGCGCGCGGCGCGGGCCGCTCTGGCGGATGCCGGCATCTCTGCCGACTCGATCGATGCGCTAATCGTCGCCACATCGACTGCCGACCTGACCTTCCCTTCTGCTGCGACCATGGTGCAGGCCGAATTGGGCATGACCAGCGGGTTTGCCTTTGACGTGCAGGCGGTCTGTGCCGGGTTCATTTATGCATTGGCCAATGCCAACGCGCTGATCGTATCCGGTCAGGCCAAGCGCATTCTGGTGATCGGCGCAGAGACGTTTTCGCGCATCATGGACTGGACGGACCGCGGCACCTGCGTCCTGTTTGGTGATGGCGCAGGTGCGCTGATACTAGAAGCCTCGGCAGGTGAAGGCACCAAGGCAGATCGTGGCATCCTGGCGACGGACCTGAACAGCGACGGCCGGTTCCGCGATATCCTGTATGTCGATGGCGGTGTGAGCAAACAGAACACTGGATTCCTTCGTATGCAGGGCAAGGAAGTCTTTCGCCACGCTGTTGAAAAACTTGCGTCCACGGCCATAACGGCCATGGAAAAGGCGGGCATCTCGTCGGATGAAGTTGACTGGGTCGTCCCACACCAGGCCAATATCCGCATCATCAATGGTACGGCCAAAAAGCTGGGCCTGCCGATGGAGCGGGTTGTCGTGACCGTTCAGGACCACGGCAACACCTCTGCCGCCTCGATTCCGCTGGCCCTGTCGGTCGGAAAGGCGCGCGGCCAGATCAAGTCTGGGGACGTTGTGGTGACAGAGGCAATCGGCGGCGGACTGGCTTGGGGATCGGTTGTCCTGCGCTGGTAAATGTTGAAAAACACTGCCAACACTCACAACTGACCCGGAATGTTGCAGTTAAGCGTTTAACGAGCGGATAAATTGCTTGCCGCAAGTCATTGATATTGACTTGTGATTTTTCGTACCAATAATCCGAATGACACACTGGGAGGGACGATCATGGGTGAAAAGACGCTGACGCGCATGGACCTGAGCGAAGCAGTCTTCCGCGAGGTTGGTCTGTCGCGCAACGAAAGTGCCGAATTGGTCGAGGCGGTCCTGCAGCACATGTCGGATTCGCTGGTTGCCGGCGAACAGGTCAAGATCTCGTCATTCGGCACCTTTTCGGTCCGGGACAAGGCGGCGCGCGTGGGTCGCAACCCCAAGACCGGCCAAGAGGTTCCGATCCAACCACGACGCGTTCTGACGTTTCGCCCTTCGCACTTGATGAAAGACCGCGTGGCTGCGGGCAACAAGCGCTGAGGCGCAGATGATGCCCAAGTCCAGGGACGCATTTCGCACCATTTCAGAAGTGGCCGATTGGCTGGAAACGCCTGCACATGTGCTGCGCTTTTGGGAAAGTAAATTCAGCCAGGTCAAACCGGTCAAGCGGGCTGGCGGTCGTCGGTACTATCGTCCAGCAGATATGGAATTGTTGGGTGGAATCAAGAAGTTGCTGCATGATGATGGCATGACCATCAAAGGCGTGCAGAAGGTCCTGCGCGAACAGGGCGTGCGCCATGTCTCGTCGCTTGCGGCGCAGTCAGCAGACGAGGACGGAACCGCTAACACCGACCTAATCGAGGACGCGCCCTACACCGAAGTGCCGTTAAACGATACCGAAGGCGAGGTTTTGACATTCCCGTTGGAAGCAGTTGGCCCACGGGCCGATGCCCCCTCTGTGCCCCAGTCAATTGCGCGGGAACCAGAGCCGGAAGAGCCAGAACCGGCGGAGCCTGTCGCCATGACCGAACCGCCCATTGAGACCGACCTACCGGACTCTGAACAGGACGTCGAACAGCCGGATATCGAATACGCAGATGACGTCGCGCCCGACAAGGTGGCGATGACCGCAGCACCGCGTGAACTTGAAACCTCTGAGGACGCCGATCCGTCAGTGGTCGACGACAGTGGCCCGATGAATCCGTCCCCGGACGACCCTGAATCGCCGGTGATCGCCGGACCTGAGTCGGCTCCTATGGATCCCATGCCAGAATCGCACGAAGAGAATGCGTCAGACGTAACGGACGGCAAAGAGGATTCGGAAGCACAAGCCGCCAGTTCAGCAGCGTCTGCGATCGTCACCGACTCCGCTGAGACGGTCGCGCCAGAAACAGAACCAGAGTCAGAAACGGTCCTACCGGACCTACCTGAAATGCCGTTCGACGAGACGCCGATTGCTGCAACGGTGGAGGATGCGTCCCCAGAACCTGTTGATGATCCTCAGATTGAACCCGTCAAGACAAGTGACCGGCGAATTCCGCTCGATCTGCCTGATTTCAGTGTGTCCGAAACCCCGCCACCCGCCGCCGCGCCAGTCGTCCGCTCCGGCATCGGCCCGCTTGGTCAAATCGCGCGAATCGCCACCCTGACAGCCGCGCAGAAAGCCGCGCTGAGCGCGCAACTTCCCGCACTCGAAGCGCTTAGGGATCGGCTGTCTTCACCGCTTTCCTGAGCCTCTGATTTTTCGTTGTGAGGGGTTGCTCTTGACGAAAAAAAGCGTAAACCACCCCGACACGTCGGGCTATGGCGCAGTCTGGTAGCGCGTCCGTCTGGGGGACGGAAGGTCGCAGGTTCGAGTCCTGCTAGCCCGACCATTTTTCCAAAACACCCCAGTTCTATGACCACCCCCTTGGGTGCGCGCCCCGCGTGGGATCAGGTGAATGCATCCCTGTGAGTTGTTTTTCCCATCTCCCCGCGCGACCGCGCGCAACGCGGCGCTTTTACGCTCCAACTCTCTGCAACTCCTTGCTAAGACAGATGAAACGAGGGGACAGCGATGACCGGGGTTCTACCCAGCCAAGAAATCGAAACGCTGATTGCGCAGGGCGCGATTGCCGCCGATGTGCCGTTTGTCGACGGACAAGTGCAACCGGCGAGCCTTGATCTGCGGCTGGGCCAGGTTGCCTACCGGGTGCGGGCGTCCTTTCTGGCCGGTCAGGGGCGCAGTGTTGCAGACCGCATTGACGAGTTCGAGATGCATAGGATCGAACTGGGGTCCGGCGCGGTGCTGGAAAAGGGCTGTGTTTATCTGGTGCCCCTGATGGAACAGGTGCGCCTACCCGCCGACGTGCAGGCCATCGCCAACGCCAAAAGCTCGACCGGGCGGCTGGATCTGCTGACGCGCGTGATCACCGACGGCGGAGTGGAATTTGACCGCATCGGAGCAGGTTATGACGGGCCGCTGTATGCAGAGATCTGCCCGCGCTCATTTTCTGTTCTGGTGCGTCCGGGCATGCGCCTAAACCAAATTCGGTTTCGACGCGGACGTTCCGTATTGACTGACGCAGAGCTACACATCCTACACGACGCCGAAACGCTGGTCGGCGGAGGCACGCCGGTGATCAGTGAGGGCTTGGGTTTTTCGGTGGACCTGCATCCCGGCGACGGCGGACTGGTCGGATACCGCGCCCGCCCGCATACCGGGGTGATCGATCTGGATCGGATCGGGGCATATGATCCGCAGGACTACTGGGACGAATTACGATCAGACAGTCGGCAGCTGATTCTTGATCCGGGGGCTTTCTACATCCTTGTCAGCCGCGAGGCGGTGCATATTCCACCGGGCTATGCCGCTGAAATGGCCCCCTATCTGGCCATGGTTGGGGAGTTTCGGGTGCACTATGCCGGGTTCTTCGATCCCGGATTTGGCCACGCGGCCGCAGGTGGTGCGGGCGCGCGCGGTGTGCTGGAGGTGCGCTGCCACGAGGCGCCCTTTGTGCTGGAACACGGGCAGATCGTCGGTCGGCTGGTGTATGAGCGGATGTCGCAGGTGCCGACGCAGCTATACGGTGCCGGCATTGCGTCAAACTATCAGGGGCAGGGCCTAAAGCTGTCGAAACATTTTCGCGACGGTTGATCCGCCTGTTAAAGGCGGGTGCCCATCCGCGCCGCGCGGCGGGCCTGACGGACGGCGCGCTGCGCCTCACGGCCTTGTTGGCCGCCACCGCTGGCGCGCTGGATACCCGCATCAATGCCCTTGTTGACCAGTTTGCGCAGGACCATTCGCACAACCATATTAATGATCTGTTGAACGTTCATATTCGACTCTCCTGTTTTGACGCGCAGATTAGCCGCCAATTGCGCCCATTTTCGGGCGGTTCAGTCCTCGAACAGCTCGCTCTGGCCCTCTTCCGGACCCTCTTCGGCGTCTACGTCGCCTTCTCCCGCTTGGGGCACACCCAAGGGCGACGGACGGCTTTCCAGCAGACCGGCGGCACGCAGATCGGCCAACCCCGGCAGATCGCGGGCAGATTCCAACCCGAAATGGTCCAGAAAGCCCTGTGTCACCACAAATGTCACCGGCCGACCCGGAGTCATGCGGCGGCGGCCAAAGCGGATCCACTCCATTTCCAGAAGTTGATCCACAGTGCCGCGCGACACAGACACGCCGCGGATCTCTTCGATCTCGGCCCGTGTGACTGGTTGGTGATAGGCAATGATGGCCAAAGTCTCGACCGCGGCGCGCGACAGTTTCCGCGTCTCAACCGTTTCGCGCTGCATCAGAAAGCCAAGATCAGGCGCGGTGCGGATCGCCCACGCGTCCCCGACCCGGACCACATTCACGCCGCGCCCGTCATAGCGTTTGCGGAGATAGACCATCGCCTCTGCGGCGTCGCAGCCATGCGGCATCCGGTCGTTCAGTTCCTTAACGGTCACCGGCTCGGCGCTGGCAAACAGGATCGCCTCGACCATGCGTTCCTGCTCGGCGATGGGCGGTGCCTCAAACAGGCTTTCGCGAGGCGCGTGGCCCTCTTCGGGTGTGGCGTCAGTCATCCCGCCTCTCCTTGCGGCGCATCATGATCGGCTCAAACGTGCCGGACTGTTTCAACTCGGCCTTGCCTTCTTTGACCAGTTCCAGAGATGCGGCAAACGTCGCGGCGGTGGCGGACCGCCAGCGCACCGGATCCTCAAACCAACCATCGGGCAAATAGCTCTGGATGTCGGTCCAGGCTCCGGCGAACCCGATCAGACCCCTGATCCGTTCCAAAGCCTGTTCCATGGTGAACACCCGGTCACGGTCCAATACAAAGGGGCGAAATTCATCGCGGGTGCGGATGCGGGCATAGCCTTGCATCAGGTCCAGCAGGGTGGCGGTGTATTTCACCTGCCGCACCTGTTCGACTTGCTCCGGCAATCCGCGCGCAAAGAAGTCGCGCCCTAGCTGATCACGCCCCATCAGCCGCGCGGCGACATCGCGCATCGCCTGCAAACGCTCAAGCTGAAAGGCCAGATGCGCGGCGAGGTCTTCACCCGATGGCCCCTCTTCGCTGGGATCTGGCGGCAGCAGCAGGCGGGATTTCAAAAAAGCCAGCCAAGCCGCCATCACCAGATAGTCAGCCGCCAGTTCGATCCGCAGAGTCTTGGCCTTTTCGACAAAGCCAAGGTATTGCCGCGCAAGTTGCAGGATCGAAATCTTGCGCAGGTCCACCTTTTGCGTGCGCGCCATGTTCAGCAGCAGGTCCAGCGGCCCTTCAAAGCCGTCCACATCAACCACAAGCGCCTCTGCGGCGAGGCGCTCGGTGACCGAAAATTCGACAAGATCCGGGGTATCGCTCATGCGGGGTCGGTGTGCGGGTCCAAAGCCATGAAAGCGTCAGCCTCAGCGCGCAGCGCCGCGATGTCAACTGGCTTGGGCGCGGTGCGGGCCTGCAAGGCGCGCTCTGCGCGGGCCTGCGCCTGTGTATCCATCACGCCGACGGCGTCGCACAGCGCCTGCATCTCTGCCAGATCGCCATTGCAATGCAGGACCACGTCACAGCCCGCTTTGCGCGCGGCTGAGCCGCGTTCAGCAATTGTGCCGCTCAGTGCCTGCATCGAGATGTCATCGGTCATCAACAAACCGTCAAAGCCGATCTGCTCGCGCAAAATGCAATTCATCACCGGCGACAGGGTTGCCGGACGGGGGTCGATGTCTTCGAACACCAGATGCGCGGTCATGCCCAGCGGCAGGTCGGCAAAGGCCTTGAACACGGCGAAATCCTGACGGTCCAGCGTGGCGCGGTCCGTCGCCACGCACGGCAGGTCCAGATGGCTGTCGAGCGTACCCAGCCCGTGACCAGGCATGTGTTTCATTACCGGCAGTACGCCGCCATCAAGACAGCCACGCACTACAGCGCGGCCATGTCGGATCACCGTTGCGCCGTCGGTGCCGTAACAGCGGTTGCGAAGAACCGCGTGGGTGTCGGTGCGGGCAATGTCCAGCGTCGGGATACAGTTGCCGTCAATTCCCAGCCCGCGCAGTTCTTCGGCGATCAGCCGCGCGCGCAGGTAAAAGCGGCGCTCGGCGTTCGGGGCTGCGGCATCGTCCAGCGGGGCAGGCCAATCGCGGGCCAGAGGCGGGCGCAGGCGCTGCACGCGGCCCCCCTCTTGGTCGATAAAGATCGGCGCGTTGTGACCGGCTGCCTCACGCAGCGCGTCACATAGCGCACCGATTTGATCGGCGTCCTGCAAATTGCGGTTGAAGAGGATAAAGCCAAACGGCCGCGTCCCGGAGAAGAGAGCTACTTCCGAATCCGAGAGGGTCGTGCCAGCACAGCCAAGGATGACCGCGCCAAAGGCGCTCATCGTGTCACAACCGGAATGCAGTCGACTTTTTGCGCGACGAAGGCGGCGCAGAACCGGCGAGCATCAGAGAGATCTTCGAACCCATGCGCCCGCAGCCGGTAGAACGTACGACCGCCAGAGGAGGCCTTTTGGATTACCCTGTCCTTGCCATCGAGATAGTCGCCGAAGCGCCCATCAAGACGCTGCCATTCGGTGCGCGCCGCCTCGGGACTGTCAAAGGCCCCGATTTGCACCAACCGGGTTCCAGCGGACAATGTGGCAGGGTCCACTTCCGTCACCGGAACAGAGGCGGCTGCCGCGACAACAGCGGCCTGCGTTGTACGCGGCGCGCTTGCCAAACCGGCAGGGCGCAGGCGGGGACGCAGTGACCGCGACAGGCCGGGGCCGTCAAACAACACGCGATCCGTGTCAGGCAGCACAGAGGCCAACGCGGTCACAACCTCGGCGTCCGTCCCTTCGGGCAAGGCGCTGAGTGGCTTGGCGCGCGCGGCGATCTCATCAGCTAGGGCAGAGAGTGCGGAGTTCGGTTCGGGGCTTTCGGGGATCGGCGCGCCGGTGGGCGGGACCTCGACGATCTCGGCATTGCGGGCCAGCGTGGGCTGCACATCGCGCGGCGTTTCGACCGGGGCCAAGGCCCCCAACGCCACATCATCAGCTTGAAGTCCTGCAGCGCTCGGTGCAAGGGTCAGTCGGTCGACCGGGTCCGCCGCGCCACCGAAACCGGCAACCGCGTTGACCGCAAGGCCTTGGTGATCGGCCAGTCTGCCGCCTGGATCATCAGGGGCGACACGCATCGGGCCGGACAGGGCCTCTACGATGGGCACGCCACTGACGTCCCGTGCCACAACCCCGTAACCCCAAACCGCGATGCCCACGACCAGTGCCAGAGACATTGCCGCCCCGGCCCAGTTCGCCATCGACGCCATGTTTCCAGAACCCGAATGCGGGGCCGAGTGGCCCCCTTCAAAGGTAAAATCCGCCATTGCTGCCTCATGTCCCCCAGGCAGTGCTTTGCCACCCGGATGCGTTGCTGCTCAACTCAAATCCCGGCGGAGGCGGCTTTTGTCAGCGCATTTCTTCCACCGGGGTCACGCCAAGGATACCAAGACCGGCGGAAATCACAACCGCCACGGACCGTGCCAGCGCAATTTTGGCCTGTGTTGCAGACGGATCATCCTGCACAAAGCGCAATTCCGGGCTGTCGTTGCCCCGGTTCCACAACCCGTGTAGATCGGCGGCCAGTTCGCTGAGATAGGTGGCGATGCGATGCGGCTCCTGCGTGCGGGCGGCAATTTCCACCAGACGCGGCCATTCTGCCAGCTTGCCCGCCAGCGTGATTTCCGCCGGATGGGTCATGCCGGACAGGTCAGCAGCGGCCAATGCGGCGTCGCTGACATCCACCCCCGCCTCCGCCGCCTTGCGCAGCACCGAACAGATCCTCGCATGGGCGTATTGCACATAAAAGACCGGGTTTTCCTTGGACTGCTCAACAACCTTGTCGAGATCGAAATCCAGCGCCGCGTCGCTTTTGCGGGTCAGCATGTGAAAACGCGCCACGTCAGGCCCGACCAGATCGACCAGATCGCGCAGAGTGACAAAAGTCCCTGCTCGCTTGGACATCTTGAACGGTTCGCCTTTCTGAAACAGCTTCACCAGCTGGATCAGCTTGATCTCCAGCGGCACGCGGCCATCGGACAAGGCGGAAACCGCCGCCTTCATCCGCTTGACATAGCCGCCGTGATCGGCACCAAAGATGTCGATGAGCAGATCAAAACCGCGCTCCACCTTGTCATAGTGATAGGCAATGTCCGGCGCGAAATAGGTCCAGTTGCCATCCGATTTCATGATCGGGCGATCCACATCGTCGCCGTGTTCGGTGCTCTTGAACAGGGTCTGTTCGCGTGGTTCCCAATCCTCGGGCTTTTTGCCCTTGGGCGGTTCCAGCACGCCGCGATAGATCAGCCCCTTGGCCCGCAGGCTGTCGATGGCTGCCTCGATCTTGCCAGTACCATAGAGCGACTTTTCGCTAAAGAAGTGGTCCATATGCACGCCTAACGCCGCCAGATCGGCGCGGATCAACTCCATCATCGCGTCGGTTGCGAATTCGCGCACTTCGGCCAGCCAGAATTGTTCTCCCTTGTCGACGTAGTTATCACCGACCTTGCCCTTGAGCGCCTCGCCGACTGCAACAAGGTAGTCCCCGGGGTAGGTTCCATCGGGAAATTCGACCTCTTGGCCATGAGCTTCGAGGTAACGCAAGTAGACCGACCGTGCCAACACGTCGACCTGACCGCCGCCGTCGTTGATGTAGTACTCACGCGTCACATCGTATCCGGCATAGGCCAGCAACGACGCCATTGCATCCCCAACGATAGCCCCCCGCGCGTGACCGACATGCATCGGGCCGGTCGGGTTGGCCGAGACATATTCGACGTTGACCTTTTTGCCCTGCCCCATGCTCGAACGACCATAGGCCGTGCCTTCGCGCAAGATCGCTGTCGGCAGGGCCTGCCAGACCGACGGTGCCAAGCGGAGGTTCAAAAAGCCGGGTCCAGCCACCTCGGCGCTTGCAATGCGGGAATCCGCACGCAGCTTGGCGGCCAGCGCCTCGGCGATATCGCGTGGCTTGGCCTTGGCGGGCTTGGCCAGAACCATGGCGGCGTTCGTAGCCATGTCGCCATGCAGCGGATCGCGCGGCGGCTCGGTGGTGACCGGATCGGTATTCAGCCCCTCGGGCAGCGCGCCCTCGGATTGCAATGCGTCGATGCCCTCGATCACAAGGGCGCGGATATCGGAAAACAGGTTCATGTCAGCGGCTCCAGAGTTGGCCGGTCTCTATCACTTTGGCGGGGCGCGTCAAACGTCCGCCGTGGCGGTGTCCTCTTTCTGCGGTCGTCGTTCCGCCCGTTTCGGCAGCCGTGCCAGCAAACGCGTCCCGGGTGTTCCGCGCAACTCATCCTCTGGCCCCAACAGACGAAGGGTGCCGTTTGGCCCCAATTCGGCCATGGCCACGGCATCGGGTTGGGCGGCGCGCCAATCCTCAAGCGTGTATTCCTCTGACAGTTTGGTTACGCGGAATTCACAGCCCCCCGCGATCACGGCGTTCGCCTCAAAAAACGTCTCATCCGCGCCCAGCGCCTTGCCGCCTAGCGTGGCAGGCAGACTGTGGCGGCTGGAGGTGTCTCGGACCCGTTTGATCTGAAAGATGTTCTCGCGGCCGAACTCCGGCGCAAGGTCTGTGGCAACCAGCGTATTGTAGGCGTCGTTGTCACTGGCGCAGATCAGCTTTTCGTAGACGACGAATTCAACCCGATCCTCGGCTGCTTCGGACAGGATGTCACCGTAAAACGTGTCGATCCCAGCCTCTCGTGCGCTGCGCAGATGGGCGTTGTTTGGGTCCGCAATGATGACCGGCAATTCCATCTTCTTGAACGCCGCGCCCAGTTCTACGGCCCATTTCGACCCGCCCATGATCAGAACCCCCGGCAGCCGCGAGGCGGTCAACCCCAACAGTCGCGCCATGGGGGCAAGGGTAAACCCGTGCAGCACCACGGTGGCAGCGACCAGCGCAAAGGCCAGCGGCGCAACCCTGTCGGCGTCCTCGACCCCGATCTGCACCAGACGTTCGCCGAACAGCCCCGCAACCGCCACCAGCACAACGCCGCGCGGCCCGGTAAAGGCGACCAGCAACCGCTCTTTCCATTCCACATTGGTAAAAGCCAAAGCCGCCAGCACCGGCAAGGGCCGCGCCAAAAGGATCACTGCCAGCACAAAAGCCCCTGCACGCCAATCCAGAACGGCAAGGCGTTCGAAACTCATGCCTGCCGCCAACAGAATGAAAACACCCGATACCAAAAGGACAGTGGCGTGTTCCTTGAAACGGTAGAGCTCGGCAAAGCTGGGCAGGCCCGCGTTGGCAATCCACAGCCCCATGATAGTCACGGCCAGCAGGCCGGATTCGTGCAACACATGGTCCGCGACGGCAAAAACTGCCAGCAAGACCACAAACAGCACCGGCACCTTCATGTATTCCGGCACCAGCGCCTGACGAAAGGCGCGCACGATGCCCCAACCGCCCGCAAGGCCAAGCGCACTGGCCATGGCAATGCCGATCAACAGCTCCATCACCGCCGGACCTGCCCCCGTCGCGGTGCGTAGAACCAGCACCACCTCAAAGGCCAGCACCGCAGCCAGCGCGCCCACCGGATCGTTAACGATGGCCTCCCACTGCAACAGTGCGGCGGGACGGCGACGCAGGCGTGCCTGCCGCAAGAGCGGCGCAATGACGGTAGGACCAGTGACGATCATGATACCGCCAAAGACGGCAGAGGTCTCCCAGCTAAGTCCCGCAACCCAATGCAAGGCCGAGGTCGAGGCCAGCCAGCCAAGCGGCACACCGATCAGCACCAACCTGCGAACACCCTTGGCCGCATCCGACAGCCGGTGCAGATCCAGCGTCAGGCCGCCCTCGAACAGGATGATGGCGACGGCGACGGCAATCATCGGCTGCAACATGTCGCCAAACTGCACTGCCGGGTCCAGCACACCCGTCACCGGACCAATCACCAGGCCAGCCACCAGCATCAGCACAATAGCCGGCAGACGCAGCCGCCAAGCCAGCCACTGGCTGCCAACGCCAAGCGCCCCAACAAGCCCGAAGGCCAAAACAGGGTCTAACCCGCCTGCTTCTGCCACTGCCATGAAACGCTCCTTGCCCTGTTGCTTTGGCCTTGGCCAACTGGTTTGGCGCGATCCGCCGCTTTCAGGCGCCCGCGTCCTGACCGGGCCACAGCCCTTCCAGCACGTCGCGCCCCGAATAATGCGCATGCTGCTGCAAAGCGAACCGATCCGTCATCCCGGCTATATAGTCCGCAACCAGTCGCGCCAACGTCGTTTCATCGGGGGCCTGTGCCACATCGCCCTGCCAGCGCTGCGGCAGCAAGGTCGGATCGGCCAGATAGACCGGGAACAACTCATTCACCGCCTGCGTGACGCGGCTGCGTTGCTCCATCACATGCGGCGCTCGGTACATATTGCTGAACAGAAACGACCGGATCTGTTTCAGATCTCCCCACATCGCATCGGAAAACCCGATCACCGGATGGCCGATGTCGCGGATGTCCTGCGCGTTGGTCGCGCCAGAGGCCGCAAGCCGCGCGCGCGAAGTTTCGATCAGGTCAGTGACCATGGCACCAAAAACCCGCCGCAGCGCCTCGTGCCGCCGACGATAGCTGTCGGTGTCGGGGTATTTCGCATCGACCTCTGCATAGGCGTCGCGGACGATGGGCAGATCGGCAATCTGGTCTTCGGTGAAAAGACCAGCGCGTAACCCGTCATGCAAATCGTGATTGTTGTATGCGATATCATCCGAAAGCGCCGCCACCTGTGCCTCTGCGTTGGCATGTGTGTGCAATTCCAGATCGTGTGCAGCATTGTAGTCGGCCAGCGCATAAGGGACATCGCCGGTCAACTGGCCGTCAGGGCCAAGCGGCGCAACAGGACCGTTGTGCTTCGCAATACCTTCCAGCGTGTCCCAAGTCAGGTTCAAACCGTCAAATTCAGCATAGTGGCGTTCCAGCCGGGTGACGATCCGCAGCGTCTGCGCGTTGTGGTCGAACCCACCGTAAGGGGCCATCAGCGCGTCAAGCGCTTCTTCACCGGTGTGACCAAAGGGCGTGTGACCCAGATCATGCGCCAACGCCACCGCCTCTGTCAGATCAAAGTTCAACCCCAGCGCCCCTGCGATGGTCCGCGCCACCTGCGCCACCTCGATCGAATGGGTCAGTCGGGTGCGATAGAAATCACCCTCATGTTCCACAAAGACTTGCGTCTTGTGTTTCAGCCGCCGGAAGGCGGAGCAATGAATGATCCGGTCGCGGTCGCGCTGAAAGCAAGAGCGATGAGCGCTTTCCTCTTCAGGAAAGCGACGACCGCGTGCGCCCTCAGGCGTCGAGGCAAAATTGGCGCGCATGAATTCTGTCCCAGGCTGTCTGTTCTTGGCCGTCATACCCGCTGCCCCCTGCAAGAACAACGACGTGCGACAGGGATTGCGGGTGCGCGGCCCGACACCCCACTGTTTCACGGTGCAGGCCCCGTTCCCTTGCGCGAGAAACCGTCCCCCTTGCACTGGATGTGGCTATCAAACCGGCCAACGACTCAACGCACGTCCATCGTGGCAACGGGTTCGGTCGCCTTCGGGATCGCCCCGCAGCCGGTTTCAACCTTTTCAGACACTTGGTGATTTGGCTGCCGTCAAAACGTCCGGGGAACCTTACTATGCGTAACCCCCTGCCAAAGGTAGACTGGGACCAAGAATTTAAGAGTCCAACCCTTGGAGAAAGCCATGTTCAGCCCCCTGCGCAGCGTTGCCCTCAGCTGTATTATCCTCGCCCTGCCCGCGTCTGCGATTGCGCAAAGCGAGGCCGATAAGATTAAACCAACGACCGAAACCCTGGTCCTTGACCCCACGGCCAAGCCCGACAAGGACAAGGATCTGACCAACATACGGTCGAAAAACCCAACGGCGATCAATCCCGGCGCCCCGCCGGCCAAGGCGCCGAACCCTGGCGGGACACGCCCGCCTGCTCCGACGCCCAGACCCGCGCCGCCGCCCGAACAAGTGATCACGCAACCCCTGATCAACCCCGGAGCCACACGACCGCCCGTGCCGCCGTTCGTGGCACCCGATCCAATCACCCCGCGCCAGACGCTCGTCCCAACGCCGCCCCCGCAGCCCCGCCCTCTTGGCCCGCGACTGTCCGGCGTACCGCTGGATCCGGCCTCTTCCACCGACGCCAAACCGGTCGAGGAAATGCCCTACATCACCTTTGCCGCCCCCGACTATGGCGACGGATATGAAGTGTCGATCGTCAACAGCGTGCGCGGCACCGGTCGTTTGCGGGTGTCCACCGATTATGGTCCCGTGTTCTGCACCGGCTTTGTCTTTGGCCCCACCGTTGTGGCGACCTCTTATGCCTGTGTGCCCGGTGTTCTTGAGAACCCGAACACACACGCCAGCACAATTGAGGAAATCCGCATCGTCTTTGACCATGTGTTCCCCGATCAGCGGCTATGGTCCGCACAGGGCTATGTCCTGACGCTCGACCCCACCCTGTCGAGCCGCGAAACCGGCATTGCGGTTCTGCATATCGCCGATCCTGACACCAGCTTTTCTGCGGACCGCATCCAGCGCGTCGGCAAGGCGATTCCCGATCCCCGGTCGCCGCTGTTCATGCTGTCGCATCCGCGCGGCGAGTCGATGCAGTTCCAGCACTGTGGTGCGGTTCACGCCGACCCGGCCTATCTGCCCGCCAAGACGTTTGAGCACAGCTGCCATAGTGATTTCGGCGACCTGGGCGCACCGATCTTTGACGCCGCCACCGGCGCGGTGGTCGGCCTGCACCTCAGCCATCAGTTGTCGACGGGACGCCGCTTTGCCCAGCAGACGCTGGATCTGGCCAATTGGATCAGCGACCAGCAGTAATCCAGCATCGCGATGCCTCGGCCCCCGCCCCATTTGGGTGGGGGCCTTTGCTGTCTTTGGCAGTTCGGGTCGAAAGCGATATGATTTCCAGAGTTGGATGGAGGGGCTAGGCGGTCAATCTCCTTGGCCTCGCTCGCAGCCTTCGGCCTTCTGTTTACCGCCTCTTCAAGTGTTACCTGCGAAGGGACATTTGCACTTTGCCCGACGATGACACGGTGCACACGCTGAAGCGCGGGTTGGCTTTTGCCGCCAGCCGAGGCCGAATGCCACGGGTTGAAGCATCGCCCACTTATGCCTAGATCGATTGTGAAAGCTATCTCAGGGGAAAACGACATGCACCTGCCACCGAAAGTAACGGACCGCGCGTTTGCACGCCTGGCCGAGATCGGCGCCAGAACAGACGGCAAGGCATTGCGCGTGGCCGTCGAGGGCGGCGGCTGTTCCGGCTTTCAGTATGAGATCAAACTTGACGCACCGGCGGACGACGATCTGGTGATTGCAGGCGGCGACGAACAGGTCATTGTAGATCCGGTGTCCCTCCCCTTTCTGTCCGGTGCGGTGATCGACTTTTCGGATGAATTGATCGGCGCGCGCTTTGTGATCGAAAACCCGAATGCCACCAGTTCCTGTGGCTGCGGGACGTCCTTTTCGATCTGAAACCGGATCATTGGCGGCGCAGGATGTCCTTGCCCTCCACCGGGAAAGACATGAAAAAGGGCGTCCGTTTTGGACGCCCTTGGCTTTTGTACTGATGTTACAGATTCACTCAGCCGGGATGACCCGCGGACGGCCAAGGTGTTCCTCAAGGATCAACCACATGCCAGAGCCGACCACCAGCATGACCCCCGCCCAAGTGCCGATTGTCGGGATCTCGCCGAAGGCCAGAAAGCCGATCACCACCATCCAGACAAATTGCAGGTTCATCAGCGGAGTGGCAACATAGGCAGGCAGCAAGCGCAGCGCCTCTGCCACGATGTAGCGGGCGGCGAACAACGCAGCGGCGTAGGCGACGACCCAGCCCATGTCGGTCAGGCTCATCGGTTTCCAGACAAAGGGCAGTGCTACGGCCATGGTCACCATCAACGCGGCATTGGGCCAGAAGACCTGTGCCAACGGTGCGCGTTCTGCCTTGGCGATGACACGCGCCGCCAGCATCGACCCGCAGCCTGTCACCGCGGCTAACAGGGCCCAGGCATGGCCAGCCTGCGCGTTTGATACACCACCCGGCATCAAGAACAGGATACCGCCCGCCCCAAGGGCCAGCGCCGCCCATGCGGCCGGGCGCGGTGTCTCATTCAAGATCGGGCCGGACAGGACAGCGGCGATCAGCGGGATCAACCCGATGAACAGAAAGACATCGGCAAAGGGCAAAAGGCGAAATGCCTGAAAAAACGCAACCGATGCGATAACCGTCAATACCGATCGCACGATCATGGGCTTTTTCGACCGGATGCGCAGACCCGGACCCGTGTCAGTGGCCCGCGCCCCGGCAAGCGCGAAAGCCATGACCAGCGCAGAAGACAGCACAAAAAGCTGAGGAGCCGCATAGCCCCCGGCAATGAACTTGGTGATGCCATCCGCTGCGGCCATCATGCCGGTATACGCGACGATCAGCGCCGCCCCCACCATTGCGCTGGACAAAACGACCCGGTTCATGCGCGGCCTGCCCGGGCGAAACCCTCAAAATAGGCATCGAATAGCGTGCTCGAGTTGACGGCAACACTTAGAACGTCTCGGGCCTGCGGCGACAGCGACGGTTCCATTATGGGCCGCATCCGCCCCCAGTCGCCAGAGCGGCGATCAAGACCGTAAATGGCTTGGCTGAGTTCGCGCAGAACTGTCTGCGGCCGGGCCCCGCTTTTGAAATGCAACCGGTCGTCGCAGACAGGCTTGCGGAACAACGCAGAGCCTGTGACCGCCTGATGCCAGTTGCACACCAGATATTCATGGTAGTCGTCATTGAGTGAGGCGGACGGATCAGCGGTTATCCCATACGCGGCGGTCTCTTGTTCCAGCCACGCGGTCCATACAGCGGGCGGCGTACGCCCTGCGTAGTGCAACGCGATGCAGACCTCGGCCACCAAATCGGCGTTCTGATCCAGAAAGGCGGTCAGCCCGGCGAAATGCAGGCTCTGGATTGCCTCGTCTGGCAGATCGGGATCGCGGCGGCCGTATTCCGACAGGTAGTAGACGATGTGGGTCAGTTCATACGCGGCTTTCTTGTTGGGCAGCGCAAAGGTCGCGGTGCGGGCGCAAAAGGCGCGCAACCGGTCGTTCAACCCGTCGTCGCGAACGGGATCAATCCCCCGGCGCGACATAAGACGGCGCGCCTCGGCGCGTTGCAGATCCGAAAGCTCGGCCTCTGCCAGACCTTCGCGGGCGGCGAAATCCACCATCCTTTGGGCTTCGTTTCCCGGCATCCCGAGATCTTCGAGATCGAGCGACATCGACAGCAGAAAGCGGTAGTATTGTGGAAAGAATTCCAGCCGGGTCACCGCGTCGGCATAAAACCCCGCGTGCCGCGCCAGCGCCTCTGGCGCAACGCTTTGGCCGGTACATTCCAGAATGTTCAGAAGTTCGGCGTTTTCCTTCAACCAGAACACGTCATCGCCGGTGCGCCGGTGATCTGCAAAGGCTCCCAGAAGCGCGGTAATCCGCGCTTCCAGTGGGGGTATCCGGGACGGGACGGTCAGTTGGATGATATTGCTCATCTCTGGGATCTCCTGCTGTCATGTGGCAGAGCGTCCCCGCCCCGCCCGGGTATCGGTGTTTGAAATTAGGCGCGTGCCGGACCCGACCAGCTGGTAAAGGCCTGAACGCTGTCGCCGGTTTCGGTGTCGCCGGTCACCGGACCGGACCACGAGGTAAACGCCTCGACATTGTCGCCTGCATCACGGTCGCCTGCCGTGGGACCAGACCAGGACGTGAACGCCTGCACATTGTCGCCGCGCTGCGCGTCGCCGGTCGCTGGACCAGACCATGAGGTAAACGCCTCGACATTGTCGCCTGCGTCACGGTCACCTGCCGTGGGACCAGACCAGGACGTGAACGCCTGCACATTGTCGCCGCGCTGAGCGTCGCCGGTCGCCGGGCCGGACCACGAGGTAAACGCCTCGACATTGTCGCCTGCGTCACGGTCGCCCGCTGTGGGACCAGACCAGGACGTGAACGCCTGCACATTGTCGCCGCGCTGAGCGTCGCCGGTCGCCGGGCCGGACCATGAGGTAAACGCCTCGACATTGTCGCCACGGTCCACATCACCAGTTGCGGGACCCGACCAAGAGGTGAAAGCTTCGACGGAATCGCCCGTTTCGCGTGTGCCGGTCGCCGGCCCGGACCAAGACGTGTAGGCTTCGACGGAGCCACCCGAGAAGAGGTCGCCAGTCGTCGGGCCAGACCACGAGGTGAACGCCTCGACGGCGTCGCCGGCAAAGGCGCTCGTTTCCGCGCTGGAAACGATTTCTTCAGGGCTATGGATATTGATGAGGGCAGTCATGGTGTCGCTCCTTGTCCAGGTTGAGCTGCTATGCCCTTGAAATCTGCACGCAAAAGCTGTTTGCAAAAAAGTTAATTCTTGTTAAGGTTGTTTAATAATTTGCTTATCCACAATTTCGATTCGGGCAGCCGTTTCGAAATCCGTCACAATACGGCTTATCCACAGAAACAAATTTTCTGTGGATAGTTTCAAACTTTGCAAGGCAACGCCGCTTTGCAAAGCCGAAGACGTGCGTTTCAACCCCGAATCATATGGACCAGAGCGGGTGTTTTGTGACGCCCCAGACGCCAATAGGTTGCAGTCTCGACACAATGCTCAACTCAACTGGTACAATTCAGCACTTTTTCTGTGACGCTTGACCGGACCCGTGTTGCCTGCAATCCATGAGGACCGCACCGGCAGGAGTCCCGTCATGAAAATCGCCACTTTCAACATCAATGGAATCAAGGCACGCCTGCCTGCCGTGCTAGATTGGCTGGACGAGGCGCAACCGGACGTTGTGCTTTGTCAGGAAATTAAGTCGGTCGATGAGAATTTTCCGCGAGAGCCCTTTGAGGATCGCGGCTACAACGTCGAAACTCACGGACAGAAAGGCTTTAACGGGGTTGCGATCTTGTCCAAACGTCCGCTGGAGGATGTTCGGCGCGGGCTGCCCGGTGATGACAGCGACGAACAGGCGCGCTGGATCGAGGCCACAGTGATGGGCGACACGCAGGCAGTGCGCGTCTGCGGGCTGTATCTGCCCAACGGCAACCCGACCCCCGGCCCCAAGTACGACTACAAACTGGCCTGGATGGACCGGCTGGAGGCCCGCGCCCGCGAACTGATGGCCGACGAGATACCCGCACTGATGGCGGGCGACTATAACGTCATCCCGCAGGCCGAGGATGCCGCCCGCCCCGAGGTCTGGACCGAGGACGCGCTGTTCCTGCCGCAAACCCGGGCCGCGTTTCGCCGCATCCTGAACCTTGGCTTTACCGAAGCATTCCGCGCCCGCACGCAGGCACCGGGTCACTACAGCTTTTGGGATTATCAGGCGGGCGCGTGGCAACGGAACAACGGCATCCGCATCGACCACCTGTTGCTGACCCCGGCGGCGGCCGACCTGATGACCGATTGCCAGATCGACTCTGCCATTCGCGGCCGCGAAAAACCCTCGGACCATGTGCCGGTCTGGATAGACCTCGCGGCCTGACGTCGCGGGGACGCCGCTTGCACGCCCCCGGATGACACCCTATTTCAATCGGAAACACCGAAACGAGCGGAGCCGCCCATGCCGATGTATGCCAAGGAACTAGAGGATCTGCTGCGTCAGTCCTTTCCCGACGCCAAGATCTCTGTCGATGGACAGGACGGGGTCCACATGTCGGCCCTTGTCATCGACGAAAGCTTTCGCGGAAAGAACCGTGTTCAGCAGCAGCGGGCGGTTTACGGCGCGCTCAAAGGTAAGATGGACGGTCCCGATGGCGCATTGCACGCGCTAGCCCTGACGACCAAAGCACCCGACTGATGGGTGAGGCCGCAGGCTAGGTGCTGAACGCACTGCTGTACGCGGCGTTTGGAATTTACGATGCGGTCATCTTTTTGCTCTGCAGAATGCCGCAATTACTCAGACATGGACCACGTCTGTGGCGGGTCCAACGACAAATGCGCCGACGGGCGTGGAAACGGAGACAGATATGAGCGATGCCAAGACCCAGATCGACGAAACCGTAAAAGCCAATGACGTCGTGCTCTTCATGAAGGGCAACAAGGCCATGCCTCAGTGCGGCTTTTCCAGCCGCGTGGCCGGTGTGCTCAACTACATGGGTGTCGAGTATAACGACGTGAACGTGTTGGCGGACGATGCCATCCGCCAAGGGATCAAGGACTACTCCGACTGGCCGACCATCCCGCAGCTGTATGTCAAAGGTGAATTTGTCGGTGGTTGCGACATCATCACCGAGATGACCCTGTCAGGCGAACTGGACCAGCTGTTCGAGGCCAACGGCGTTGCCTACGACAAGGACGCCGCAGAAAAGATCCGCGAAGCCAACGGTTGACCCAAGGCAAAGCGTCAGAAAAATTGTGATGGCGGGCAGGTTCAACCTGCCCGCCATTTTCAATTCTGACGTTTGAACTCTGGAGAGTTGTCGTGGAGCTTTTTGTTGTCGTAACCCTGATCCTTGCGTCGTTTCTGGGAACCGGACTGATCGCCCTTGCGGTCCGGCGCGGACATCAGAAACGGGAGCAACTCAAGACATTTGCAGCCGAACAGGGCTGGACCTATCACCATACCCCTTCAACCGGCGGGCGCGGCAGCCGGTCGGTGATATCGGACCCGTCTGAGGGGTGGGAGCTGGTGCAGTATGTGCAGACAAGCGGAACACCGGGCGGCAATGGCAGCACGCGGCGTTGGACCCAGTTTACCCAATCCCGGTTGGCGCTGGACTCCGGGCTGGCGCTGCTGGGGCCGGAGATCCCGGAAAAAACCGCAGCCATGGCAGAGATGATGCTGGCCAAGACCGGAGGCGGCATGCTCGGAAAGATGCTGCTGGACCGGATGACCGGCGGGTTGGGCGACGAGGCGTCAGATTTGCGCGCGGTGTCCGGCGACGGGCGCGGCACATTGTTTGCAACGCCGGGATGTGAGGCCGCCCTGGCCCCGGTGCGGGACGTGCCCCAACTGATCGAGGCGCGCAAAGGGTTGAACGAGGCGATGCAGCCAGTGGTTTCGCTGGGGCGAGAGGGGCTGCGGATCAGGCGGACCGGACTGCTGCGCGGCACCGATGACATGCTGCGTTTTGTCGAACTGGGGCGAGCGTTGAGCCAGAAACTGAGCGGATGACGCCAGCTGTTTAGAAGACGAAAGGCGCAGGCTGGTTTGAGAACGGGACAAGGCGCTGTTGTCGCCACATCGCCCCGTCCACTATCGCTTGACCGACAGGTCGTTTACCCGGCCTGTGCCTCATCAAATGTATTGGCCAGCGCCTCTGCACGGGCGGCAATTTCGGCCAGCGCATCGGTCAGATCGTCCGGAATAACCGCCACTTCGACCTTTTCAGGAACGGGCGCTGGCTTTGACTTCAGCTCGGACAGTTCGCCCTCGACAGCCTTGAGCTTGTCCTGTGCCTCGCGCAGCCGTTCTTCCAGCCCGGCGGTCTTGTCCGCCAGCATCAACCCCGCCATCAGCAACATCCGCGCCTCGGGCATCCGGCCGATCTGGGTCACAAGCACCTGAGCCTCTGTGTCCAGCAGTTGGGCCGCCGACAGCAAGTACTGTTCTTCGCCCTGTTGGCAGGCAACCTCAAAGCTGCGACCGCCGATCTTGATCTCGACTTCCATCTGGCTCATCCCTGACTCCCGTCTTCTGCGGCCTCCGCCAGAAGCGGTGTCAGCGCGTCCAGCACTGCCCCGGTCTCTGCCGCCTCGGCAGAGCGCGCGGCGCGCAGCGCCTCCAGCTCGGCCTCCATGCCACGATTGATCAACTCTGGCTCACCGACACCCTGGGCGTTGGCCTCGCGCAGGGCGGCATTGGCAGCCATCAGCTCTTCGTTGGCGGCGCGCAATTTCTGCAATTCTGCGTCCAACGCCGCCAACGACGCAGCACCTGCAGCTTCAGATCTGGTGGCGTCCTCGGCCTCTGCCATGCGCGCCTTGAGCACGCGCAATCGCTCTTGCAACTGGGCATTGGCCATCTGCTCTTCGTCCAGCGCCTCTTTCAGCTCTGTGACCTCGGGCGTGTCGCCCTCATCGGTGTCCGACATCGTCTGCGCCTCTGCCAGAGCGCGTTCCATCTCTGCAGCCGCGTCAACACGAACGGCTGCCACTGCGGCGTCCAGGTCAGCCTCGGCCTGTTCACGCGCTGCGGCAAAGGCCTCTCGTGTCTGGGCCAACTCTTGTTCGGCAGCCTCTGCCCGGCCGCGCAATGCCTCATAATCCTCTGGTGCAGGGCCGGGGTTCAACCCGTCGATCCCCTGCCCGATGCGATCCAGTGCGCGTGTGATCCGCGACTGCAAGTCCTCGATCTGGCTCATATGCCCTGTTTCGTCCTCTTGCCCGGCCCGGTGCACGCTGTGCGCGGGGTGCCTTTTCCCTGTGGACCGAATCGCCGCACTTTGGGTTCTGGAAAGTTTAACAAGCGAAAAAGGAAAATGCGCCCCCTTATCTTCCAAGGCCTTAGACGGCGGCCTTCATGCGCCACGCGGCGCATTGCTTGCACTTCGCCACATGGCTGCTATTGACGCGGCAAAACCCCCAGCCAGAGGATCGAAACCCGGTGGATATCCAAGAGCTTCGTACCCGCAATCCGGATCACTGGATGCGCGCCACGGCCATCCGCGCGCTTGCGCTTGACGCCGTCGCGGCCGCCAATTCAGGTCACTCGGGCATGCCCATTGGCATGGCCGACGTCGCCACCGTGCTGTTCTCGAAGCACCTCAAGTTCGACGCAGCCCAGCCCGAATGGGCTGATCGTGATCGTTTTATCCTGTCGGCCGGCCATGGCTCGATGCTGCTGTATGCGCTGCTGTATCTGTGCGGCGACCCCGAGATCACGCTGGAGCAGGTCAAGAATTTCCGCCAACTGGGCGCCAAAACCGCCGGTCACCCAGAGAACTTCCTCGCCAAGGCGATCGAGACCACGACCGGCCCGCTGGGTCAGGGCATCGCCAACTCTGTCGGGTTCGCCATCGCAGAGGAAAGCCTGCGCGCGCGGTTTGGCCGGAAACTGATTGACCACCATACCTATGTCATCGCTGGCGACGGATGCCTGATGGAGGGCATCAGCCATGAGGCCATCGGTCTTGCCGGGCGGCTGGAACTGGGCCACCTGATTGTCTTCTGGGACAACAACGACATCACCATCGACGGCAAGGTGTCACTGTCGGATCGCACTGATCAGGTCGCTCGGTTCAAGGCATCGGGATGGCATGTGCAGGAAATCGACGGCCACGATCCAGAGGC
The DNA here is from genome assembly GCF_002237555.1 of Antarctobacter heliothermus. Taxonomy (NCBI): domain Bacteria; kingdom Pseudomonadati; phylum Pseudomonadota; class Alphaproteobacteria; order Rhodobacterales; family Roseobacteraceae; genus Antarctobacter; species Antarctobacter heliothermus. The sequence continues at coordinate 3,740,150 of NZ_CP022540.1, forward strand.
CATCGACGCCGCCATCGACGCCGCCAAGAAGACCGGACAGCCGTCCATGATCGCCTGCAAGTCGCATATCGCCCTTGGCCACGCGGCGCAGGACACTTCGAAAGGTCACGGCGCGCTGACCAACGATGACCAGAACAATGCCGCCAAAGAGGCATGGGGCTGGACATCGGCGCCGTTCGACATTCCCGCCGAGGTCAAGTCCTGGTGGGAAAAGGCCGGATCGCGCGGTGCTGCGGATCGCGCCGAGTGGGAAACCCGTCTGGCGGACATGAGCGCGGCCCGTCAGGCCGAGTTCACCCGCGTCATGACCGGCGAAGCGCCGAAAAAACTGTCGGCTGTGATCAAGGCCCTGAAAAAACAGGTGTCCGAGACCGCGCCAAAGGTGGCCACCCGCAAAGCATCCGAAATGGCGCTAGAGGTGATCAACCCGGTGATGCCGGAAACGCTGGGCGGCTCTGCCGATCTGACTGGATCGAACAACACGCTGACCGGCGATCTGGGTGTCTTTGACACCGACAACCGCAAGGGCCGCTACATCTACTACGGTATCCGTGAGCACGGCATGGCCTCGGCGATGAACGGCATGGCGCTGCACGGTGGCGTGCGCCCCTATGGCGGCACTTTCATGGCGTTCACCGACTACGCGCGCCCCGCGATGCGGCTGGCCGCGCTGATGCAGACGCCGACGGTCTTTGTCATGACCCACGACTCCATTGGTCTGGGCGAAGACGGCCCGACCCACCAACCGGTCGAACATCTTGCGATTTCGCGCGCCACGCCGAACACACTGGTGTTCCGCCCCGCCGACACGGTCGAAACCGCCGAGGCCTGGGAAATCGCGCTGCGCCAGACCGGTACGCCGTCGGTCATGTCGCTGACCCGTCAGGGCCTGCCCACCGTGCGGTTGGAGCACAAGAACGCCAACCTGACCGAAAAAGGCGCCTATGTCTTGGCCGATGCAGAGGGCAAGCGTCAGGCGATTCTGATGGCGACCGGCTCTGAGGTGTCGATTGCCATGGCCGCACGCGATCTGTTGCAGGCCGAGGGGATCGGCACGCGGGTTGTGTCGATGCCCTGCTGGGAGCTGTTCGAGGCACAGGACGAAAGCTATCGCCGTCGCGTGTTGCCGGGTGGTCCGGTGCGCGTCGCGGTTGAGGCTGCGGTCAGCTTTGGCTGGGACCGCTGGCTGTTCGGGGAACGTGGCAAGCGCGACAAGGGTGCGTTTGTCGGGATGCCCGGTTTCGGTGCGTCGGCACCGGCCGAAGAACTGTTTAAGCATTTCGGCATCACCGCCGAGGCGGTGGCGGAAAAGGTCAAAGGTATGCTCTGAGCCTCCTTTTGATCTACGACACAGGGAAGCGGGCCGGAAACATCAGTTTCCGGCCCGTTTTCTTTTCTTGTCGCGGTGGGATCAGTGCAGCGGCTTGCCTGTCGGCAAGCGGTCCAAAACGGCACGCGCAGCGCGCAGGCCGGGCCGTTCCCCGCCGCGCCCCAGCCGCTGCATGGTCAGATCCATCGCCAACTGTTGCGCGCCGGGCGCGTCCAGAACTGCGCCGATGGCCTGTGTGATCGGTCCGGGCAGGCATTTGGCGCCAATGAACTCCGGGATCACGCGGGTTTCGGACACCAGGCTGACCAGCGTTACGCTGTCCACACGCAGCATCCGGCCAATGATCTGGCGGCTAAGCCAGCTCATGTCATAGGCGATCACCATCGGCGTCCCCGCTGCCGCCAGTTCCAATGAAACCGTGCCCGAGGCCGCCAGCGCCACATCCGCCGCCGCAAAGGCCGCGCGTTTGTCCAATCCGTCGGGGTCATTGGCAGGCTCAATCAACAGCGGCGCGCCCGGCCAATTGGCCACCTCAGCGCGCACCGTGGCCGCAACTGGCCCGGCGGCGGGGATCACCATCCGCAGATCCGGTCGCATAGCGTGCAGTTGGTGCGCGACCTGCGCAAAGATCGGCAACAGACGACCAACCTCGGACCGACGCGACCCCGGCAGGATCAACGCCATCTCTCCGGTGATTCCGTGGCGCGCGCGAAAAGCCAGCACCTGATCTGTCGTGGCCTGCGGTTCCATCACCACTGGATGACCAACAAAATCGCAGGGAATGCCTGCCGCCTCCATGTAAGGCGGTTCAAACGGCAACAAGGCCAGCACCTGATCCACATGTGCCGCCATCTTTTCGGCGCGCTTGGGGCGCCATGCCCAGACGGTGGGGGCCACATAATGCACCACGCGCACGTCAGACACCGCTTTGACCAGCCGCGCCACACGCAGGCTGAACTCTGGCAGGTCCACGGTGACCAGCACGTCAGGCCGCTCGGCCACAACCGCATCGGCGGTCTGTCGAATACGCGCCTTGAGGTGGCGGTATTCCTTGAGGATCTCACCAATCCCCATGATGCTGATTTCATCCATGTCGAACAGGCTGTCCAACCCTTCGGCCTGCATCAGCGGTCCGCCAATGCCGCGAAAGGTGACATCTGGCACCAGTTCTTTCAGCCCCGCCATCAGCGCCGCGCCAAGGCGATCCCCAGAGGGTTCCCCAGCGGTGATAAACACCCGCATTACGTCCCCCTTTCGCGCACCCAGAGGAATAGTCCCGCAGCGTTTAGCCGTTCTATCACGCGGACACGGTCCAGAACCATGACGCCGCCTGCCTCTATCACAATGCCGGCAAGACCGGCGGCGATTGCTCCCTCTGCCGTGCCGATCCCGATCACCGGCAAATCGGCGCGGCGGTCCTGACCGGGCTTGGATGCCTTGTACAGAACCCCACCATGCGCCTCTGGCCCCAGACCGCGCAGCATGGCATCGGTGCCGTCCTGCCCCTCGCGCGCGATGATCTGGGAGGCTTGCACAACACTTGCCTGCCCCAAATCGCGTCGCGCCTGATCGTCAGAGACACCATCGCCAACACTGGCCGCTTGTACCGCCGCATCTCCCGGCTGGGACACAGTCGGCACACCCGCGTCAGGCAACAGGTCCGGCACCAGTTCATGCGCCGCCAACACGGTGAAACCCGCCCCTTCGAGAATGTTAATGACGATCCGCAAGGCACCGTCGTCGCCATGACGCAGCGCGCGCAGAATTCGCGGGACAAGCGGCAAGGTCCGAAAATCCAATCGTGTAGGTGACAGGTCGGGTCGAGTCACGGCCCCACAGAGACACACCTGGGTCACACCGCGCGCTTTCAGCCAAACAAGCAAACCGCCCAACCGCTCCAACCGAAACAGGTGATCGGCCTTTAGGTGATCAGGTGGACACTGCTCCAGCCCACAGACCAGGAAAGACCCGGACGCGGCCTCGGCCACAGCGGCGGGCAAGGCTCCGCGCCCTGCGATCAAGGCCAGCATCGTCCCTCAACCCGGTGTCAGAAAGCTGCGGTCGCTGTCGCCAAGCACAAATTCGACGATCTCGCGTACATAGTCACTTTGGGTTTCTTCACCCAGTCGCCGCGCGCGATCTTGAAAGGCCCCTTCGCCCTGCGCCAACATCTGAAAGGCCGCGCGCAACGCTGTGATGTCGGACCGGGCCACGCCGCGCCGCTTGAGGCCAACCAGATTCAGCCCATCCAATACACCGCGCGGCCCCTGCACCAACCCGTGTGGGATCACGTCATTGGTCACCATGGTCACGGCCCCGATGATCGCGCCGCGCCCGATGCGCACCCATTGATGGACCCCCGACAAACCGCCGATGATCACCTCATCCTCAATCACGCAATGACCGGCCAGCGCGGCATTGTTGACGAGGATCACATTGTTGCCCACCTGAACGTCATGCGCCACATGACAACCCGCCATGAACAGCCCGTCGTTGCCGATGCGCGTGACGCCGCCACCGCCCTCAGTGCCGGTGTTCATGGTCACATGCTCGCGGATACGGTTGCGCTCACCGATTACCAAACTGGTCTTTTCGCCACGGAACTTCAGGTCCTGCGGGATCTCTCCGATCACGGCGAAGGGAAAGATCACTGTCTCTGCACCGATCTCTGTCGTGCCGGTGACAACCACATGGCTTTTCAGCTCGACACCGTCGTGCAGCACCACCTCTGGCCCGATATGGCAGAACGGGCCGATCACGCAGCCCTGTCCGAGCCGCGCACCGTCCTCGACGACTGCGGCAGGATGGATCACCGTGTCCACAGTCAAGACGGCAGGTCCATCATGGCGGTGAACTCCGCCTCGGCGGCCATGTCGCCCTCAACCTCGGCCACGCCGCCGAATTTCCAGACCTTGCCGCCCGGTTTGCCGCGCAGGGTGGTTAAACGCATCCGCAACTGGTCACCGGGCACCACCTTGCGGCGGAATTTGCACTTGTCGATGGCCATGAAATAAACCTTCATCTCCTTGTCGGCCATGTCGAGCGCGGCCCCCACCATAACGGCGGCGGTTTGTGCCATCGCCTCGACGATGGTCACGCCGGGCATGATTGGCAGTCCGGGGAAATGGCCCTGAAAATGCGGCTCATTCATGGTGACGTTCTTGATGCCAACTGCCGATCGCGTCCCGTCGATCTGTTCGACCCGGTCGACCAGAAGGAACGGATAACGGTGCGGCAGAATGCGCTGGATCAGCTGGATGTCCGCACTGAGAAGCGTGTCGGTCATGGGCGGGCTCCCTTCGAGTTTTGGCGTAATCCCTAGCAACGGCGGCGGGCGGGGGCAAGCGCAGGCTCACTCCTGCGGGTCAGGTTGCATCTCAAGGGGTTCTGGCATCGGATCGGGGGTGGGATCGAGCGTCGCATCGGCACCGTCGCCGATTTGGGCATCGATCCGCGCGATGGCTCGGTCTGAAATGTCGATGGAATCAGCCGCGACAAGCACCGTGCGCCGTTCAAGGATCAAAGTAGCGCCTGCCTCGCGCAGCAGGCCCTCAAGCACCGGCTGGGCGACAGTCAGGAACCGTCGGCGCGCCTCATCGGTGCGGGCACCAAGTGCACGCGCCTTTGTGTCTTGTTCATCGCGCAGGCGCTGAACCTTTTCGTCAAAGGCATCCGCCAGCTTGCGGAATTCATCAGGGGCCAGCGTCGAACGCAGGTCGGTCAACCCGCGCTCTTCTTCGGTCAGTTCGGCCTCTATTCTGCGATTCTCGGTCGCGATCGCGCGGCCCGCCTGCTCGATCTCGTTGTTCACACGGCGACCAAAGGCGCTTTCGGAAAAGACCCGCTCAAACTCGATCACAAGGATCGGCGTCGTGGGAACAGATTCCGCCAGGGGGCCGCCCTGCCCCTGCGCGCCTGCCGCGACGCCCCAAAGCGTCAGCAGCAGGATCGCAAGACGGGCGGTCAATTGCACACCCGCCTCAGAACTGGCTAGAGATCGTCAGGTTGAAGTTCTGCACCTCATCGTACTTTCGTTTCACCAGAGGTTCGGAGAAGTTCAGACGAAGCGGACCAAACGCGCTGTCCCAGAAGATCGAAAAGCCGATCACATGGCGGGCGTCAAAACCGGTGGAAACAACAGATTCGGTAGCTTTGTTCTTGGTTGAATCGCTCAATCCCCAGACCGAGCCGACGTCATAAAACAGCCCGCCGGAGATGCCGTATTCCTCGGGCAGGCCCAACGGGAACTCTGCCTCAAACCTTGCAACGGCGTAGAGATTGCCGCCCAACGCATCGTCGACACCGCCCCCGACTTCACGCGGGCCAATTCCGCCGTATGTAAAGCCACGCATGATGTCGGGCCCAACCAGGAAGCGGTCGGTCACCCGGCTGTCGCCTTGGGTGTAGCTCAATGCGCCGCCTTCCAAAGTCGCGCGCAGGGTGACTTCTTCATTCATGATACGGGTTTGGGCAATGGCCTTGGCGTTTGTCCGGATGAATGTGGTGTCGCCACCAAGTCCGGCAAAATCCTGTCCAAATTCGAAACGGTAGCGTGTGTTCGGATCCAGACCGCGTGCCAGCGAGTCGAAGATATAAGTATATCCAACCGAACTGTCATAACGCTCGCCCTCCGCCGCCTCAGCGATGACGATACCGCCGACATCGGTCGCATTTCGAATGTGGCCATAGTCCAGCGAATAGCGCAGTTGCAGGCGCGCCTGTTCGGCCACCGGGAATTCCAGGAAAGGCTGGAAGATGCCGGTGACGGTGTCGTAATCAGCATTCAGGTTATCAGTTTCCGAATACCCCAGCTGGAAGCCCAATGCGAGGTCACGCCCGAACAGACCCGGTTCCGCGAACCGCAGACCGTATTGCTGCGATTCGGCGGCGTTGCTGATCTTGAAGCTGAACGCCTGCCCGCGCCCGAGAAAGTTCTTTTCGGAGAACCCAAACGTGATGCCGATGCCGTTTGCCGTGGAATAAGATCCGCCCAAGCTGATGGAGCCGGTCGGCTTTTCCTCGACGTCCACATCGATGACAACCTGCTGTGGGCTGGAGCCTTCGCGCGCATCCACATCGGCCTTGTTGAAGAAGCCAAGCGCGCGGATACGTTCCGCGCTTTCGCGGATCGCACGCGGGTTGAACGGATCGCCCTCGACCACCTCGAACTGGCGACGGATGACGCGGTCCAACGTGGTGGTGTTGCCCTCGATGTCGATGCGCTCGATAAAGATGCGCTCACCGCGCACCAACTGGAACTCGATGTCCAGGGTCAGGTCCCGGTCATTGCGGCTGACGCGCGGTTCGACCCGGACAAAGTTCAGCCCCTCGTTCACCGCCAGCTTTTCGAGGCGAGCAATCTCATTCTCGACCAGTGCGGGCGAATAAACCTTGCCGCGCTTGAGACGAATCTTGCTGGCAAACAGATCGGCATCGACTTCTGACAGGTCAGAGGTCACGGAAACCTCACCAACCTTGAATTGCTGGCCTTCCTCAACGTTGAAGGTGACGAAATATCCGTCCCGTTCCTGGCTGAGTTCGGCGTTGATGCCGGTGATGCGGAAATCGACATAGCCGCGCGAGGAATAGAAGTCGCGCAGGAGCTGCTTGTCGAACTCCACCCGGTCCTCGATGAAGGTGTCTTTGCGGATCACGGCGCGCAACAGGCCCGCCTGCTTGGTATCCAACACGCGGCGCAAACGCCGGTCAGAGTATTGGCCGTTGCCGACAAAGCCGATGCGCTCAACCTCGGCAACGCCACCCTCAAACACCTCGAACACCAGATCGACGCGGTTGTCGCTGCGGCGGATGACCTTGGGCGAGACGCGCGCCGCCAGACGGCCCTGCACCTCATAGGCCTTGCTGACCGCCTGTGCGTCCGCCTCTGCCACGCGCGGGCTGAACACGCGGCGCGACTGCGATTGCACGATCTGAGCCAGATCCTCATCCTTGATGCGCTTGTTTCCCTCAAACGCGATGCGGTTGATGGTCGGATACTCAACGACACGAATGACCAGACGTGACCCTTGTGGGATGATCTCGACGGTCTCGAACAGACCGGAGCCAAGGATTCGCTGATAGGCGTCGTTCAGTTGTGCCGCCGATACGCGATCCCCCCGCGCGATTCCCGCGTAGGACAGGATTGTTCCCGGCTCGACCCGCCGGTTGCCTTCGATAGAGACGGCATTGAAGACATAGCTTTGCGCGTAGGCAATTTCGGGGATGGTCGCCACCCCCGCCCCCATCGCGACTGCGAGGCTCAGGGCGACAGCCCTGCCCGCATTCGTGACGTGATAACCCGTTGCACGGCCCTGCGCTTTGCGCGCGGAAATGACCTTTGCCATCTTCACAATCCACTTTGACATCCCGGAGTCGTGAGTACCGGGAATGCGGTGGCTTGTCAAAAGCCCGTCGGCGCGAATTTGACCAACTGTCGCCTGACAGCGACTAGTGCATCATCAGGCCCAGCCATCCCCCGAAAAACAAGGCGAAGACGATGGTCGAGATGTACAGCAGCCGGTCCCAATTGATGGTCACCAGCAAGCTCATACTGCGATAGCCCTCTTGAATCGTGTGCATGGAATCGGTCCTCAGTTGCGTAAGTGCAGCCTTGGTATGCCGTGCGATTCAGGCAGGATTTTGACGGCTCCTGCCCGAATTTATGTCAAGGACAGAACAAATCGTTGGAAAGTGCGAAGACCATCAACGAAAGCACAACAGTCAGGCCGATCGACATCAGCACCTTGAGCGCGCGGTCGCTGGGCGGACGCCCCGACACCGCCTCATAAGCGAAGAAGACAAGATGCCCGCCGTCCAGCACAGGGACCGGAAACAGGTTCAACAGGCCCACAGCCGTCGACAGGACCGCAATGAACCAGATGAAATTCGTGGTGCCCTGGCTGGCCATGTCACCGCTGGTTTCGGCGATTCCAATTGGCCCCGACAGGTTGCAGGTGCTGATGGCGCCGGTGGCCATGTGCCACAGACCCGACAGAGACCCCTCGATGATACGCCCCACCTGTGTGAACCCCGATCCAAGCGCAGAGCCGATTCCCGTCGCCTCTGTTGCCGGTTCAAAGGCAACGCCGCCAACAATTCCGATTCGGTAGAACGTCTGGAACCCGCCGCCCGGTTGCGGTTCATCCACACGGCGCGGAGTCATTTCCTTGTCCAGAAGCGTTCCATCGCGCCAGACGGTCAGTTGCAGTGTCGCGCCCTCTGATCCCTCAACCCGCTCTTTGAGTTGTTCAAAGGCATAGATTTCTTCGCCGTCCACGGCGGTGATGACGTCGCCTGCACGCAAGCCAGCATCGCCAGCCGCTGAACGCGGCGCAATCTGGGTCGCCAGCGGCGGATAGGTATAGGGACCGGCCACTGTGACCTGCTGCCCGTCGCGATCAACTGTATAGTCCAGCGTCGGCTGGTGCGGCAGCGCGTCAAAATAGGCCCCCATGACAGCCCGGTCGTCAGAATCGGGCAGCTGGCTGCCCTCAATGGCAAGAATTCGGTCGCCCGTCTGCAGCTCTTGCTGCACAGGAAGGGGGCGTAGGTCACCGACCGTTAATGGCTCGGCCAGTTCGCCGCGGAACATGATGACGCCGGTAAAGATCATGATCGACAGGGCAAAGTTGAACAGAGGCCCCGCCGCCACCGTCGCCGTGCGCGCCCAGAGCGGCGCACCGGACATGGTGCTGCGCATCTCATCCTTGCTCAGCCCCTCAACGGCCTCTTCGTCGACGCCGCCAGAGGCGTTTGCGTCGCCCCGAAACTTGACGTAGCCGCCGAAGGGAATCGCCGCGAGCTGCCATTTGGTGCCATCCCGGTCGACGCGCGACCAGATCACCGGACCAAAGCCCAAGCTGAACACTTCGGGAAAGATGCCGGACTTCTTGCCGACAATGTAGTGCCCGTATTCATGCACGGCGATGATCACCGAAAGCGCGACCACGAAGAAGATCACGGTCCAGAGGGCTCCGCCGAACTGCGGGATAAATGTCGTCGGGTCCAAGCTGCGGGCTCCCTTTACCAGGTTTTTCGTTGCATGACCGCGTCGGCCTCTATGCGTGCGAGATGGTCTGCTTCTGCCACCATATCAAGGGTAATCCCGGCGGCATTGTGACCCGCTTGGGACGAAAGGCTGACCAGCACCTCTTCGACGACCTCGGCCATACCCAAAAAGGAAATCCGGTGGTCGATAAAGGCATCCAGCGCGCGTTCCTTGGCAGCGTTGAATACCGACCCCATAAGTCCGCCCGCCTGCATAACCTCACGCGCCAATCTCAGGGCGGGCCAGCGGGTCTCACAGGGGTCGCGAAAGGTCAGTTGTCCCAGTTTCACCAGATCCAGCCGCTCCACCGGCAGCGCCTTGCGCGTCGGATAATGTAAGGCAAATCCGATGGCATGGCGCATATCCGGCGGGCCGACATGGGCCATCAGCGCGCCGTCGTTGAACCCGACCAATGCGTGAATCATCGATTCCGGGTGGACGACGGTTTCAATCTTTGCTGGGGCGATGCCAAAGAATTCTCTGGTTTCAATGAGTTCCAGCGCCTTGTTGAACATCGACGCGGAGTCGATGGTGATGCGTTGGCCCATGGACCAGTTCGGATGTGTGGCGGCCTGTTCCGGGGTGGCGCGGGCCAGGTCCTTTAGTGGCCAATCTCGGAACGCGCCCCCGCTTGCAGTGATAATAACCCGTTCCACGGCCGCGATGTCTTCACCGATCAAGGCTTGAAATACCGCCGAATGCTCGCTGTCCACCGGCAGGATCTGTCCACCACGGTCCCGGGCGGTGCGCAGCATCAGGGGACCGGCGCAGACCATGCTTTCCTTGTTGGCCAGCGCCAGCGTGGCCCCCTGCTGCAAGGCACGCAGCCCCGGCTCCAGCCCAGCAGCGCCGACAATGGCGGACATGATCCAATCGGCGGGACGGCTGGCGGCCTCGACCAGCGCCGCGCGTCCTGCGGCGGCCTCGACTCCGCTGCCTGCAAGCGCTGCACGCAGATCGTCCAGCCGGCTCTCATCTGCCGTAACGGCGATTTCTGCACTTAAAGAACGGGCATCTCGCGCAAGTTGCGCAATGTTGCCCCCGCCTGTCAGCGCAACAACACGGTAGGCGGCCCGATCCCGTGCAATCAGGTCGATGGTGTTTTGCCCAATCGACCCGGTCGCACCAAAGATAGATATTCGACGGCTCAAAGCGCGCCCAACAGGCTCAAGATCAGAAACAGCGTGGCCGCGCCGACAATGCCGTCAAACCGGTCCATGAACCCGCCATGACCCGGAATGAGGTCCGAGGCGTCCTTGACCCCCGCGCGCCGCTTGATCGCGCTTTCGGCGATGTCCCCCAATTGCGAGGCCAGCGACAGAAACATCGCCGCAACCGCCCAGATCAGCACAATTCGGACCGGCAAACCCGCGTTCACCGCAAGCCCCCCGGCTAGGATCGCCGCTGCAATCCAGCCCGCGATTATCCCGGCCCAGGTTTTTTTCGGACTGACCCGCGGCCAGAATTTGGGACCGCCAATGGCGCGCCCGGCGAAATATCCTGCGATGTCGGTAAGGATGACAATCCCCAACAGCATCAGGATCATATTGGGTTGCACCACGGCAAAAGCCGCCAGCCACAAACCGGACAGCAACACGGCCCCGCCATATAGAAAGCCGATCCACCAGCCGCGCCGCACAATCAAGGCAAAGCCGATGCACAGGCCCAGCAGCACCAGACCGCTTTCCAGCGCGTCCGCCCGGCCCAGCCGAAAGATCCAGATGAACAGCGCCGTGACAGCAACCGCCGCCACAACCGGCAAAGTACGGTGGCGGGGGTCCAGCAGGTTGCACATTTCCCAAATCATCACGCCAGTCACACCGGCAATCAGAAATTGAAAGGCCGTCGGCCCCGACAGGAACGCCCCCAGCGCCACGGCCAACAGAACAACCGCCGACAGTACGCGAACGCGCAGGTCACGCCACTTGCCGCTCATGCTTTCACGGCACCGAAGCGGCGATCGCGCTCACCGAACTTGGCACACAGGCGCCCAAGTTCCTCGGCTCCGAAATCGGGCCAGAGCGTGTCGAGAAATTCATACTCGGCGTAGGCCGACTGCCAGAGCAGAAAATTGGAAATCCGCGCCTCACCACTGGTGCGGATCACCAGATCGGGATCGGGCAGCACATGGGTGTCAAGGTAACGCGGCAGGGTTTCAAGGTCGATTTCTGCCGGGTCCAGCTTGCCCTCTTTCACGTCAAAGGCAAGACGCTGCGCGGCGCGCGCCACTTCGTCCCGGCCACCATAGTTCAGGGCGATGGTCAGGTTGACGCCGGTGCAATGCTTGGTGAAATCCTCTGCCTCGTCCATCAGGCCGCGCAATTTGGCATCCAGACGGACGCGATCACCAATAAAGCGCACGCGCACGTTATCCTTAACAAACGCCTGCATCTCTTTCATGATATAGCGCCGGAACAGGCTCATCAGGCCCGCCACCTCTACCTGTGTCCGCTTCCAGTTTTCAGTCGAAAAGGCGAATATCGTCAGGTATTTGACGCCAAAATCCGGGCAGGCCTCAACCACCTCGCGCACGCGGCGCGCGCCTGCATGGTGGCCAAACAGACGTGGACGCCCCCGCATCGTTGCCCAACGGCCATTGCCATCCATGATGATGGCCACATGTTTCGGGCCAATCGTGTCCAGCATTGGTCTGGCCATCAAATATCCTTCCAAGGCGAAATTCGCAGCGGCGGCAGGCTCAATTCACCACGTATGCCGATCCAAAGCAACGACACCGGCGTGTGCCTAAGCCAAGTTTGCCTTGGGGGAAAGGCGACACTAAGGCGATGGCATGACACAAGCGACACAGTGAACCCGCCGTGCAACGGTCGGTAATGATGGACCACCTTGCACAGCGGGCCCCGCGCCCCGCTTTGCCGCAAGAGGGCCCTGACGTCTCAGACCTGCATGATTTCCGCCTGTTTGGTCTCTAGCGCCTCATCGACCTTCTTGATGTAGGTGTCGGTCATGTCCTGCACTTCGGATTCCCAAAGTTTCTGGTCGTCCTCGCTCATACCGTCGTTCTTGGCTTTCTTGATCTGTTCCATGCCATCGCGGCGCACGTTGCGAATCGAGACACGAGCGTGTTCGGCGTATTGACCAGCAACCTTCCCCAACTCGCGGCGGCGTTCCTCGTTCAGTTCGGGGATCGGCAGCATGATGATGGTGCCGTTCAGTTGGGGATTGATCCCCAAACCACTCTCACGAATGGCTTTTTCCACTTTTCCAACCAGCCCTTTGTCCCAGACATTGATGGTGACCATACGCGGTTCTGGCACGTTTACAGTGCCGACCTGGTTGATCGGGGTCATCTGGCCATAGGCGTCGACCTGCACCGGCTCCAGCATCGAGGCCGATGCGCGTCCGGTGCGCAGCGACGCAAATTCCGTGCGCAGGTTTGCCATGGCGCCATCCATGCGGCGCGCCAGGTCAGCGGTATCGAGTTCGAAATCTTCGGACATCTTGGCCCCTCGTTGATCATATGTGCTCGGGTAGCACTGGTTAGCCCGACCTTTACCGCAGATCAATCATCCTTGACCAGAGAGGCGGTGCGGCCGATGCCAGCCCTTCGCAACCGATCGTTAACCCCGGCGTGGCAAAACCATCCTTATTCTGCCCACCGGGTCCGCCGCAAAATGCACATCTGCCTGATCCTATTTCCCGGCTTTCCGATGCTGGCCTATGTCCTCGCGCGCGAGGTGTTGCTGCTGGCAAACGAGTGCGCGGGCCAACATCTGTTCTCGTTCCAGACGCGGACGGTCACGGGAACGCACGTGGCAGCGGCCGACGGAACAGCGGTGGCCGGGGATCAGCCTGACTGGCATGGGGCACAGGGGTTTGATCTAGTGCTGTTGTGCGCGGGGAACGACCCGCTGAACGCTCTGCCGATGGGACTGCGCGCCTTTCTCAACCGGGCTGAGGCGACGGGGGCGACGCTGGGCGGACTGGATGGCGGCGCTGTGATTCTGGCCAAGCTGGGCTTTCTGGCCGGGCGCACGGCGGTGTTGGATCAGTCAGCGCTGGCGGAATTGACCACTGCTGGCCACACCATCGCCCTGACAGAGGGGGCGTTTTCCTGTGATCGGCAACGGCTGACAACGGCGGGCGGGATGGCCACCGGCGATGCTCTGCTGGCGTGGATCGCACGGGCACACAGCCCGACATTGGCCGCGCGCGTGGCAGAGACACTGGCGCATGGCCGCATCGGTCAGGCCGGGGAACAGCAACGGCTTGTGCAGGCCATTGATCCGCTGTTGGACCGGATGCAGGCGATCATGGCAGCACATATCGAACACCCAATTCCGGTTGAACGGGTGGCCACTGAACTGGGGCTGAGCCCGAAACAACTGCGCCTGCGCTGCCGCAAGGGATTGGGACAGACTCCGGCGCAGGTCTACAATGGTCTCAGACTGGATCGGGCAGCACAGTTGATCTCGGGAACTGAACTGTCTGTACAGGCCGTTGCGCGGGCCGCGGGCTTTGCCTCTCCCTCTGCCTTTACGCGCAGCTATCATGCCCGTTTTGGCGCCCCGCCCCGCAACCAGCGTCGGGCAAGACGAGCCGGTGCCTTGATGCGCACATCGCCCGACCAATCGGACGAACGCCGCAGCGCGAGTGGACACAACCCCTGAAAAACGATGTAAGGAACGCGCCACGCGTGATGAACACAGGCACGAGAAGACGGGGCTATCTGTCAACAACGTAGCCAGCTCGGAAGAGGTGGCCATGGGCGCCAAACATGCACCCTTTCAGGCGAGCGTGGGACATTGGGGCACGGATTAGGCTGGACCGTTCAGCCGAATGTCAGGCTGGGGACGGTCCCGGCTTGTCCGACTGCGCCGGAAACACCTTTTCACAAACTCGCGTATAGGTGCCCTGCCCGGCGAGAATACCCCGGAAACCGCCCGGTTCGTCCAATGAAAACACGATGATCGGCATATTGTTGTCGCGTGCCAGCGCGATCGCAGAAGCGTCCATGACCTTGAGGTTCTTTGACAGCACCTCGTCAAAGCTGACTTCGTCAAATCGTTTGGCGTCGGGATTGGTGCGTGGGTCACTGTCGTAAACCCCGTCGGTGCCATTCTTGCCCATGATTATCGCCTCGCAGGCCATCTCATTGGCGCGCAGCGCGGCGGCTGTGTCGGTGGTGAAATAGGGGTTGCCTGTACCTGCGGCAAAGATGCAAACGCGTTTCTTCTCAAGGTGGCGCACAGCGCGGCGGCGGATATAGGGCTCTGCCACCTCGTCCATGCGGATCGCGCTGATCACGCGGGTAAAGACGCCAACGCCTTCAAGCGCGGACTGCATCGCCAGCGCATTCATCACCGTGGCCAACATGCCCATGTAGTCGGCAGTGGTGCGTTCCATCCCCTGCGCGCTGCCTGCCAGCCCGCGAAAGATATTGCCGCCGCCGATCACCATGCAGATCTCGACGCCCATTTCCTGAACCGATTTCACCTCACGCGCGATCCGTTGAACGGTTGGCGGATGCAGACCATAGCCCTGATCGCCCATCAACGCCTCGCCGGAGATCTTGAGCATGACACGTTTGTAGGTGGTTTGCGGGGTGCTGGCCTCGGTCATGTTGCGCTCCGTTGTGGGGGGGATATGATCGCGCGCATATGTGGCGGAAAACCACTTGGGCTGCAATGGTCCAGCGGTTTCTAGCCAGGGACACCGGAACAGGCTTCGGGATGCGTGACAAATTGGCAATCGAGGCATGCCTTGCGGCCTGCGCGCCGGATCGGCCTGTGCTGATCGCGGGGCCAACCGCCAGCGGCAAGTCCGCGCTGGCGCTTGCCATCGCAGAGGCGCAGGGCGGTGTGATCGTCAATGCCGATGCGATTCAGGTCTATGCCGACTGGCGCGTGCTGACGGCCCGCCCCTCACCTGAAGAAGAGGCGCGCGCACCCCACGCCCTGTACGGCCATGTGCCGGGGGATCAGCTCTATAGCGTGGGCGACTGGCTGCGCGAAGCCGCGGCTTGCCTTCATGGACCTAACAGACCCATCTTTGTCGGCGGAACAGGTCTTTACCTGACATCCCTGACCGAAGGTCTGGCCCAGATCCCCGCCACGCCGCCCAACATCCGCGCCGAGGGTGAGGCGCTGCTGGCCACACACGGGCTGACCACGATGGTGGCTGATCTGGACCCGCAGTCCGCCGCGCGGATCGACCTGCGCAACCCGGCCCGTGTCGCCCGCGCATGGGAGGTGTTGCGCGCCACGGGACGCGGGATAGCGAGTTGGCAAGATGAAACTCCGCCCCCGTTGCTGCCCCTGGACCGGGCGACAGGGTTCGTCGTCGAATCCCCCAAGGACTGGCTGACACCACGGATCGAGACGCGCTTTCGCAAGATGGTCGCAGGCGGCGCGCTGGAAGAGGCCCACACCAACCGCCCCGGCTGGACCCCGGACCGGCCGTCGGCCAAGGCGATTGGCGCCGCCGAACTCATGGCAGTCATTGATGGAGCAGTCACTCTGGATCACGCCATTGACCGCGCCACGATCCTGACCCGGCAGTTTGCCAAGCGCCAGCGCACCTGGTTTCGCGCCCGGATGGGCCATTGGCACCATCTGACGGCAAAGGCGCTGACCTGATGTCGCGTCCCGGCTTCCTCAGGACCCCGATGCCGCCTGCCCCGCCGAAACCCAAGGGCCCGGTGCGCAGCGGATCTTATGCGATGGAACTACAGGGCGCGCCGTGGAAGTTCACCCTGCTGCACGACCGCGAAGACGACGTCGTCCTGTGGGTCACCAAGGGTCAGGGCCGCGTGGTGGTCAACGGCATCCGGCGCGGCATCTCTGTGAACAACGCGCTGTTTGTCCCGGCGGGCACACTGTTTGCCATCGACATGCAGCAAGGCACGCAGGCGCTGATGGTCCAAAGCCCGTCGGGGCTCAGCCCGTATCTGCCCCATGCGCCGCTGTTATTGCGAGTGCGCAACAGCCTTGCGCAGGCCGAACTGACCGGCACCATCGATGCCATGAATCGCGAAATCACGCAGAACCGCGCGATGCTGCAAGAGGCGCTGGCAGCCCATGTCGGCCTGATCGCGGTCTGGCTGCAACGTCAGGTGCAGGCGGGCGCGTCCGATTCTCCGGCTGAAAGCGCGGCTCAGAGGCTGGTGCGGCGCTACGCGCGGGCGGTCGCACAAGATTTCCGCAAACCGCAGGTGATGGGCCAATACGCCGAGGCACTGGACGTGACGCCAACGCATCTCAGCCGGGTCTGCCGTCTTTGTTGCGGCAAGACCGCAGCCGACATCCTGACGGAACGCAAGCTGCACGCCGCCCGGATCGCCCTGGAAAGCCCCAAACCAACGATCAAGGAGGTGGCATGCGCACTGGGGTTCACCTCTCCGGCCTATTTCACCCGGTTCATCCAGAGCCACACCGGCCAGACTCCATCCGCACTGCGTGCAGCAGCGCGCCAACCGGCGGCCCGACCATAACATTGGATGAACACAAATAAATCTGTCCGGGTGCCTTGTAAGTGACTTGCGCAAAAGTGCATGTCGCTTTTGAATAAGGGTGATGTCGCTTTTTGACCCCAAAAGGACGAAAGCGGGCGTTGACGGGACAAGGCTTCTCGTGCGGAATGACTTACAGCGAGGGCATGGCCGAAGGGTGAAAGACAAAAACCCGCTCAGGAGCCAAGAAAGAGACCCCGGCTGAATAATATATGTCACAGGGAGACTAGTATGACATCGATGGATCACTTGCAGCGGGTCCACCCGGCTGCAAAAATGTACGCGCGCGAATTCAAGCAGGGCCTGCTTGACCGTCGCGAATTTCTGGCACGCACCACCGCGCTTGGTCTGACATCAGCAGCGGCTTATACCCTTGGCGGCTTGCAGCGACCTGCCGAGGCCGCAGCGCACGTCCAGCAGGGCGGCACCATCCGCTACCAGATGGAAGTCCGCGCCCTGAAAGACCCGCGCACCTATGACTGGACCCAAATCGCCACCTTTACCGCTGGCTGGCTGGAATATCTGGTGGAATACAACAGCGACGGATCCTTTGATCCGATGCTGCTGGAAAGCTGGGAAACCAACGACGACGCGACCGAATACACGCTGCATGTCCGCAAGGGCGTGAAGTGGAACAACGGTGACGATTTCACCGCTGAGGACGTGGCCCGCAACATCACGATGTGGTGCGAGAGCGAGGTCGAGGGCAACTCGATGGCCGCGCGCATGGGCTCTTTGATCGACGAGACGACGAAAAAGGCAACCGAAGGCGCAATCACCGTTGTCGACAGCCACACCGTCAAGCTGACCGCCAATGTACCCGACATTTCACTGATCCCGGGCATGGCCGACTATCCCGCCGCCATCGTCCACAGCAGCCACGACCCAAACAACATGCTGGGCAACCCGATCGGCACCGGCTTCATGCTGCCCGAAAGCCATGAGGTTGGCGTCAAAGGCGTCCTCGTGCGCAATGAAGGCCATGACTGGTGGGGCTATGCGGCTGGCAAGGGCGGCTACATCGACCGGATCGAGTTCATCGACTACGGCACCGACCCGGCTGCGTTCATCGCCGCCTACGAGGCCGAAGAAATCGACATGAACTGGGAGTCAGTGGGTGAGTTTGTCGACATCTTCGACAGCATTGGCCTGCAACGCTCTGAAATCCCGTCGGGTTTTACGATCGTGATCCGTCCTAACCAGTTGGCCGAAGACGCCAATGGCAACAAGATCTATGGCGACAAGCGCGTGCGTCAGGCCTTGGCCATGGCGGTCGACAACGAAGTCTGCCTTGAACTGGGCATGGCCGGATACGGCATTGTCGCAGACAATAGCCACGTTGGCCCCATGCACCCGGAGTACGACCCGAACGTGCCCCGCATCCCCTATGACCCGGCCAAGGCTCTTGAGCTGATGAAAGAGGCCGGTATGGAGGACTTTGAGCATGAGGTGCAGTCGATTGACGATGACTGGCGCCGCAACACGACGGCAGCTGTGGTGGCACAGTTGAACGATGCGGGCATCAAGGCAAGGCACACAGTTCTGCCCGGCTCGACCTTCTGGAACGACTGGACCAAATATCCGTTTTCGTCGACCAACTGGAACCACCGTCCGCTGGGCACCCAGACTCTGGCGCTGGCCTATAAATCCGGTGAAGCGTGGAACGAGTCGGGCTTTGCCAACGAAGAGTTCGACACTCTGCTGGCAGAGGCCAATTCGATCGCCGACGCAGAAGCACGCCGCGTGGTGATGGCCAAACTGCAGGCGATTATGATCGACGAAGGTGTGACCATTCAGCCGTACTGGCGGACCGCGATCCGCCACCACAGGGACAATCTGGTGGGGGTCGACAAGCACATCGCTGACCTGCCCCAGATTTACAAGTTTGGGTTCAAGGCCTGACCGGCCACCAAACACAGGGCCGCGCGGGCAACCGCGCGGCCCTTTTCGCCTCGGTCCGCGCGATAAAAGCGGACCTCAGCAAGAAAGAGCGGTCGACAATGCATCGGTCGCTCCCCAGCAACAGGGGCTGACATGGGTCTATTCATTCTCAGACGGATCGGGGTCATGCTCCTGACCGCCTTCTGCCTGACGTTCCTCGTCTTCGTGATGACGAACCTCTATCCCAATCTGGAGAAACTCGCGAAATCCGAGGGCAACTTTCGGATGACGGATATCGAGGTCGCCACTTGGCTGTCCAGCAACGGCTACCGGTCGCCACTGGACCCGCAGGTGCTGGAGGATTTCCGCAGCGA
Organism: Antarctobacter heliothermus; assembly: GCF_002237555.1. Lineage (NCBI taxonomy): Bacteria > Pseudomonadati > Pseudomonadota > Alphaproteobacteria > Rhodobacterales > Roseobacteraceae > Antarctobacter > Antarctobacter heliothermus. The sequence continues at coordinate 3,759,253 of NZ_CP022540.1, forward strand.
CAAGATCACGCTTGAAGAGGCGTCGTCGCAGGTAAACACCGGATTTGACCCGCGTATCTTCCGCAATTACACGGAATGGATCGGCGTCTATCCCGGCTGGACCGGCGAAAGCCGCGACGGTGTTCCGCGCGGCAGGTGTATCCTGCCCGGTGCTGACCCGGCAGAGGCCCCCGCCTTCTGCGGCATCCTGCAAGGTCACTGGGGCTGGTCGACCGTTGCCAAGGCGCCGGTGTCAGAGGCGCTTGGCACCCGGATCGGCAACACCGGCTTTTTGATGCTTTGCGTCATGCTGCTTATGGTGCCCTCGGCCCTGATCGTGGGCGTGCTGGCGGGGATGCGTGAGGGATCAGCCCTTGACCGGTCCTTGTCCACCTTTTCGATCACCACAACGGCGACACCGGAATATGTCTCTGGCGTTTTGTTCATCGCGATCTTTACGTCGTCCGCCGTCGGTCTGAAATGGTTCAAGGGCACCGCCACAAGCGCGATGGACAATGCGACATTCGAGAATTTCTTTCTGCCGGTGCTGACCATCGCCCTTTACGGCATGGGCTATATCGCCCGGATGACGCGCGCCTCGATGGCCGAGGTCATGACCGCGCAATACATCCGCACCGCGCGCCTGAAAGGCGTCAGTTTCGGCAATATCGTCATGAAACACGCGCTGCGAAATGCCCTGATCGCACCGTTCACGGTGATCATGCTGCAGTTTCCGTGGTTGCTGAACGGCGTCGTCATCGTCGAGACCCTGTTCCAATACAAAGGTGTCGGTTGGGAACTGGTCCGCGCGGCGGGCAACAACGACATTGAGATGTTGCTGGCGATTTCGGTTGTGTCCGTCTTCGTCGTCCTTGTGACACAGCTGATTTCCGACATCGGCTATGTCTATCTGAACCCGCGCATCAGCGTCACCTGAGGAGGCATCCATGGACCCTTTAACCTGGACCGGCTCCCTGGGGAGCATCCTGAACCCGATCCTGACCATCCTTGTGCCCATCTTCGCGGTGGCACTGGTGGCCCGGATCCTTCTGTCTTTTTTTGAACCGGACACCGGCATTCAGACCAACCCCGACGGCACGATCATGGCCACCGGCGGAATCTGGGGCCTGTCGGCCAAGCTGGTCAACTGGCTAGGGCTGGCGGTGTTGGTGCTGGCGCTGGCCTATGTGATCCTTGGTGCTGTGCTGGGCACCGGCGCGGGCATCGTTGGAGGCATTAGCCGCCAATTCCTACCGGTCTGGATCGCCTTGGTCGCCACATTTGTCGCGTCGATCCACTACAAGCGGCGGCTAGGCCTGTATGGCAAGCTGTTCGATTCGATGATCGGGATGATCGGTTTTGGCATCGTCATGTTCTGGGTCTATACAGCGATCTTTTACGGTGTGTTCGACTGGATCGCCACGCATGACCCACTTGGTCAGGCGTCTGGGATGAAGAACAAGGTGCCCGGCACCCCGCTGCGCGGTGCCGAAGAGGGCGAATTTCAGTGGTATCTGTTTGGCGGTGACAACCTTGCGCGCGACATCTTCAGCCGCGTGGTCGCCGGGTCGACAATTGTCGTGGCCATCGCGCCGCTGGCGACGCTGTTTGCCTTCATGGTGGGGATCACGCTGGGCCTGCCGGCGGGCTTTTACGGCGGGCGCCTGGACACGTTGCTGAGCTTTGTCGCCAACCTGATCCTCGCCTTTCCGGTGATCTTGTTGTTCTACCTGCTGGTCACGCCAGAGATCGTGGCGACGGGGCTGCCCCAGTTCATGGCGGTGGTGCTGTTCCTATTTCCGCTAATCTTTGCCGGGGTGCTGATCCATTCGCGTTACCGCACCCAGCCGAGCAAGAACTACCTTTACCTTGCGGTTGTTCTGATCCCGATGGCGTTGATCTACCTGTCGCTGATCAACAACCCCGATCCCTCGGCCTCTAAGATCACCTTCTGGCCTCTGGACTTTTTCGACATTCCGGGCGGCGTTCTGGTGGTCTTTGTCTCGGTGGTTTTCGTCAACTCGCCCACGGTTTTCCGCATCGTGCGGGGCCTGACCATGGACATCAAGACACGCGACTATGTGGCAGCGGCGCAAACCCGTGGCGAGCGCCCGTGGTACATCATGCTGTGGGAGATCCTGCCAAACGCGCGCGGGCCGCTGATTGTCGATTTCTGCCTGCGCATTGGCTACACCACGATCCTGCTGGGCACCTTGGGGTTCTTTGGTCTGGGTCTGCCGCCGGAAAGCCCGGATTGGGGCTCGACGATCAACGAAGGGCGTAAGCTGCTGTCGATCTACCTGCACCCTGCCCTGCCGCCCGCACTGTCGCTGTTGTCGCTGGTTCTGGGTCTGAACCTGCTGGCGGACGGACTGCGCGAGGAAAGCTTGCGTGACTGATGACGGTTGGTCTGGGGGCGCTGCCCCCAGACCCCCGGAGATATTTGGGCCGAGAAGAAACGTAAAACGTTTCGTGGCCTCTCCTACAGGGAGCACTGTGACATGAAAGACGACTATGACGGGCCGATCCTAGAGATCGACAACCTCTCAATTTCATTCTTTACCCGCCTGCGCGAAATTCCTGCCGTGATGGATTTCTCGGTCAAAGTCCAACCGGGAGAGGCCGTTGGCCTTGTCGGCGAATCCGGTTGCGGCAAATCCACCGTCGCGTTGGGGGTGATGCAGGATCTGGGCAAAAACGGGCGCATCGTCGGCGGCTCGATCAAGTTCAAGGGCCGCAACCTGAACGAGATGAGCCAAGAAGAACTGCGCGATATCCGCGGCTCTGAGATCGCGATGATCTATCAGGAACCGATGGCCAGCCTGAACCCAGCCATGAAAGTCGCGCAGCAGTTGATGGAAGTGCCGATGATCCACAAGGGCGTCGGTAAGGAAGAGGCCTATGAGCGCGCGCTTCAGGTGGTGACGGACGTCAAACTGCCCGACCCAAAGCGTATCCTCGACAGCTATCCACACCAATTGTCGGGTGGTCAGCAGCAGCGCATCGTGATCGCGCTGGCACTTATGGCTGAACCCGCACTGTTGATCCTTGATGAACCAACTACCGCACTGGACGTGACGGTCGAGGCGGCGGTTGTCGAACTGGTCAAGGAACTGGGCAAGAAATACGGCACCTCCATGCTGTTCATCTCGCACAACCTAGGGCTGGTGCTGGAAACCTGTGACCGCATCTGCGTGATGTATTCGGGTGAGGCTGTTGAGACCGGCAGCATTGAAGACGTATTCGACGAGATGCAGCACCCCTATACGCAGGCGCTGTTCCGGTCGATCCCGCTGCCGGGTGCCGACAAGAACGCCAGTCCGCTGGTGGCGATTCCGGGCAATTTCCCCCTGCCCCATGAACGCCCAACGGGCTGCAATTTTGGCCCGCGCTGCGATTATTTCGAGGCCGGACGCTGCGACGCGGTGGACCGGGTGCAGATGGCCAAGATCCCCGGCAATGACCGACACAACTCACGCTGTCTGCGGATCGAGGAAATAGACTGGGCCGCCCCTCCACAGAACGTCAAATCCACAGAAAAGCCTGCCCCGGGCAAGGTTGTCCTCAAAATGGACGAGCTCAAGAAATACTATGAGGTGGCCGCCAACGCGCTGTTCGGCAGTTCTGGCGAAAAGAAGGTGGTCAAGGCCAACGAAACGCTGAGTTTCGAGGCCCGCGAATCCGAAACACTGGCCATCGTGGGCGAATCTGGCTGTGGCAAGTCGACCTTTGCCAAAGTGCTGATGGGACTGGAGACGGCGACCGGTGGCCAGATCCTGCTGGACAACCGCAACATCGAAAGCACTCCGATCGAAAAGCGCGATACCAAGACCATCGCCGACGTTCAAATGGTGTTCCAGAACCCGTTCGACACGCTGAACCCGTCGATGTCCGTCGGGCGGCAGATCATGCGGGCGCTGGAGATCTTTGACCATGGCGATTCCGACGATGCACGGCGCGAGGAAATGCTGCGCCTACTGGACCTCGTAAAGCTGCCGCGCGCCTTTGCCGAGCGGATGCCGCGTCAATTGTCGGGTGGACAGAAACAACGCGTTGGCATTGCGCGCGCCTTTGCCGGTGGCGCGCGTATCGTTGTCGCGGATGAACCCGTCTCGGCGCTGGACGTGTCCGTTCAGGCGGCGGTGACCGATCTGCTGATGGAAATTCAGCGCGAGCAAAAGACCACCCTGCTGTTCATCAGTCACGACCTGTCGATTGTCCGCTATCTCAGCGACCGGGTCATGGTGATGTATCTGGGCCATGTGGTGGAACTCGGCACAACCGATCAGGTTTTTTCGCCGCCCTACCATCCCTACACAGAGGCACTGTTGTCGGCAGTTCCCATCGCCGATACCCGCGTCAAGAAAAAGCACATCGTGCTGGAGGGAGACATTCCCTCGGCGATGAACCCGCCGCCGGGGTGCCCATTCCAGACGCGCTGCGGCTGGAAAGGCAAGGTGGCGGGGGGCCTGTGCGAGAAAGAGGTGCCTCCGGTGCGCGTCGTGGCAGACGGCCACCAGATCAAGTGCCACCTGTCGGATGAGGAATTCGCCAGCATGGAGCCGGTCATCCAGATCGCGGCGGAGTAAAACACACCACGGGCGCGTTGTTTCCTTGAGGATTGCGCGCCCTTACTGCGGAGGAGTGGCATGTTGCGTTTTATTTGGATGTTTGTGGGTTTTCTGGCCGCCGCCGTGTTTGCCGACACGGCAGAGGCGGCCCGGATCACGGCCGGCAAGGCCGGTCTGTGTCGCGTTACCCTTGAGGGTGAAATTACCCCCGGCGACGTTGAGAAACTGCGCGCCGCACCGATGGACCGGCCAATCTGGTGGTCAAACTTTGAGGATGGCAGCTGGGCCGCGCTCTGTCTGGACAGTCCCGGCGGCAGTCTGGCCAGCGGACTGGAACTGGCGCGCTATGTGTTGGACAATCGCATCGGAACGGTCATCGACGATGGTGCGGACTGTCTGTCGGCCTGCGCGCTGGTCTTCATGTTCGGCACCGCGCACCAACACGAGTCCGTCGCGCTCACCAACCGCCGCCTGCATGTGGGCGGACGGCTAGGCTTTCACCAGCCGGATCTGACTCTGGACCGTAGCCGAGACTACAGCGTCGATGACGTGGCCGCCGCCTTTGACCTTGCCATCGAGGCTACGCTGAATTTTCTCGCCCTCGCCGCGCGACCCCGACCCGATACGCCGCGCCCTTTTGTGGACGGCGATTTGCTGGAGGCAATGTTACAGCACAAGGGGCAGGATTTCTTTAAGTTCGACACAGTGAACAAAGCGGGGCGTTGGGACATCGCGCTGTTCGGCTTTACCCCGCCGGAATTTAGCGCCGAAGGCATGGTCTACGCCTGCCAGAACATGACCGGCTGGACCGCGCGCCTGGAACAGGAACAGTTGCCCTATCAGCCGGACGGTTACAGCCACCGTATTGATGCGACGCAGGGGCAGGACGGGTTTGCCGACGGTCAACGGTTCAAGGTCGATTTTTCAGGTATGATGACATACGCCTGCGAAGTTGGTTTACGTCCCGTCTATCAGGGCGGCGCACAGGCGGTTCTTTGTGGCTACCGCGAAAACCTGTCGGCACAGGTTGGCCCCGACACTTGCCTCCAAAGCACTGGTGCGCCGGGCCGCTGGCCCGTAGTCCCGCCTGCCGCACTGCTGCCCGCCAAGACAAGCCTGAAGGACCTAAAGGCCACCCGCGGCACCGGTGAAACTGCGCGTGTGCTGTCAGATACGCCCTGCATGTCGTCAACCGGCCGCGCACAGGTCATCAACGTGCAGTCCTTTACATCATTGCGGCAAGTCATGTCTCATGACGCGCCCCGTCTGGCCGAACTGCCGTTGGGTAGCACCTATGAGATTTCCAGCGCGCCGGATTCCGATTTCAGGCACCCGCGCCATCAAGCGTGCATGGCATTGTGCCAAATGGCCGAGATGGGCACCCCCTACGACAGCGCTGCACTGCAGTCCTGTATCGATACAGATTGGATGTGGTTCCAGATCAAGACCCCGTCCGGACAAAACGGTTACGCCAGCGCCCGGTATCTAACGTATTGAGGTCCGTGCGGCATGCCGTCCACGGTCCAATCACAGCCTCCGTTCATCACTCGCGGCAAAGCGAATGAATCAGCTTTGACCGATGGAGAAGGATGCGTGGGCATTGATCACTGGCCTTGTTCTGCAGACTGTCCCTGAGCGTCCGACCTGATCGGCAATAAATCAGATCAGCCCCTCGACGGCCTTGGTGCCGCCGTCCCGCGATTTGCGGATATAGTACGGCGAGATCGTGGAATGGACCAGCAAGGCGCGTTGATGTTTGATCGTAATCGACCGCTCGAAACGGAAATCCGTTACGGTATCGTAGATGCCGCTGCACCTGACCTCAAAATCCTCATCCTCGATCAGCAGCAGCGCCACAGTGCCGCGAATATCGGCAAGCGCAGCGTCAAAAGCCATCGTGTCGATGGGATGGAATCGACAGCCCCCCCGGCCCAGCGTGACAACCAGACCCTCGATCACCTTTTTCCCGACCTTCAGATCTGCAGGTATGCGGCAAGCCTTTCGATTATAAAGCAACGCCATAATCCAGCGGAACCCGCTGTCGATCAGAACCAGAACCGAAATGAAACCGACCATGGCAAAGACCACAGCCCCGGCGGCAAAGAGCTTTTCTTCTTCGGCGCGCTTGCTGACCTCTGACCAGCTGAATCCCTTTTCGACAAAGAACCCGCCGGTTCGTCCCTGTTGTCCGTTCTGAAAGATGGACTTGCCGCTGTCTATGCAGGCCAATGTGCTTTGCTCGTCAAGCCGGCGCAGCAGGGCATCCACGCGCGCCGGCTGAAACGTCGCCCCGCCGGCCAACCGCTCTGCCTCTGCCAGAACATCGACTGCAACGGGTGAGATGCTTTGCAACCCGCTTTCCTTCAGGCTGTTGAGGATTTGCGCCTCTGAGATGGACAGCATCTGTTGTGCCAGTCTGTCAGACATCGCAGACGGCACGTCCGACAGATCCATCGGCAAGGCGGCAAGGGTGCGGGCAACGCCCATAAGATCGGGCGGCACTTGGCAGGTTTGCGCCGTCGCCGCCATCGGCAAAAGACCCGCGACAACGGCCAGCCAAACCGCCGACCGCATACCGCGAAACATCAAACACAAAAGGGCAACCATCATACCACCGTTCCCGCGCTACCGGCGTCCACGGCGGTCATTCTGACAGCAAAGCCATAACCAAGGTTTAAGCCGCCCCGAAACCGGTGCGACCCAACGGTCAGCTGCCCCAGATCTTTTTCACATAGTTCTTGGTCTCGCGGTATGGCGGCACGCCGCCGTGTTTGATCACCGCACCCGGCCCCGCGTTGTAGGCCGCAAGGGCAAGCCGCCAAGTCCCGAACTTGGCATACTGCTGTTTGAGATAGCGCGCGCCACCTTCCAGGTTCTGCTGCGGATCATTTGGATTGACCCCCAACAATGCGGCCGTGCCGGGCATCAACTGCGCAAGACCGATGGCGCCTTTGTGCGACTTGGCATTGGGATTGAACCGCGATTCCTGCATTACAAGGCGCAGAAACAGATCCTCCGGGATGCCGTGCTTGCGCGCCGCAATTCGGGCCATGTCAACATATTCGCCTTTGTAGCGGCCGCGGTAGACCGGCAGACTACCGTCATCCGTATCAGGGCCCCATTTTGTCGGAGTGACAACCTTGGGCGGTTGCAGGCGGACAGAGCTTTTGTATTGCTGGGCCGCGCGGTTATCCAAAACCTTGGTCTGGCTGCTAAACAAAAGCGACCTGCTCTTGGACGACAGAACCTCTGCTCCGGCGCTGCTGGCCAGGATTCCGAGCACAAGCCCGCCCGCGATCATGCGAAATGCACCTTGCACCATACCAATGTCCCTCGGCTTTAACCCTTATGGCCGAGACTATACTCATTTCTCGGTTTTTTGCCAGTGCTCCCGGCGCGCCCCTTCCGCCCGGTTCCATGGCTGGTATAGGGTCGGCGAACACGCGCCGAAAAGATTCGAAGGGGAAAGACATGGCTGGTTCCGTGAACAAGGTGATCCTGGTGGGCAACCTAGGGAGAGACCCCGAAGTGCGCACTTTTCAGAACGGCGGCAAGGTCTGTAACCTGCGCATCGCCACGTCGGAAAACTGGAAGGACCGCAGCACCGGCGAACGGCGCGAGCGGACAGAGTGGCATTCCGTTGCGATCTTCCAAGAGGGTCTGGTGCGAGTGGCCGAACAATATCTGCGCAAAGGCTCCAAGGTCTACATCGAGGGCCAGTTGCAGACACGCAAATGGCAGGACCAATCCGGGCAGGACCGCTATTCGACAGAGGTCGTGTTGCAGGGGTTTGGCGGGACGCTGGTTATGCTTGACGGCCGCAGTGAAGGCGGCGGTGGTGGTGGCGGCGGATTCTCCGGCGGCGGCAGCGACTACGGTGGTGGTGGCGGAGGCGGCTACGACGACCCCGGTTATGGCGGTGGATCGAGTGGCGGTTCTGGCGGCGGCTCCGGCCCGTCGCGTGCGCCATCGCGTGACATCGACGACGAAATCCCGTTCTAGACCGGGTGGCGCGCCCCACGGGCGCACCAAGCAATCCAAGCGAAACGTCCGGCGCGGCAACCCTGCCCGTCGGGCGTTTTGCTTTTTGTGCGACGAGTCAGCGCGACCGCAAGGCAATTTCTCGCACCTGCTGGCACGCGACTGAATCGCACCTTATCTCAAGTCTGATCCGGCTTCCCGACAGGAGACGACATGACCTGGACCTTTCGCCTTGGCCATCTTCTTGGCTCTGAACTGCGCGTGCACGCAACGTTTTTCCTGTTGCTGGCTTGGGTTGCCGCCGCTGCATGGGCGGAAAGCGGCCCTGCCGCAGCGCTGGAAAATACGCTTTTTGTGGTGATCCTCTTTGGCTGCGTGGTCGCGCATGAATACGGCCACGCGCTGATGGCGCGGCGCTACGGTATCCGCACGCCAGACATCACCCTGTTGCCGATCGGCGGCATGGCCCGGTTGGAACGGATGCCGGAAAAGCCGGGACAAGAAATCGCCGTGGCGCTGGCCGGTCCGGCCGTCAACGTGGTGATATGGGCCGTCCTGATCGCACTTGGTGCCACAACAGAAATGGGGGCACTGGCCGAGCCCTCTAACCCGCAAGAGTTTCTGGGCCGACTGGCGGCGGTGAATCTGTTTCTTGCGCTGTTCAACCTGATCCCGGCCTTTCCAATGGATGGCGGACGGGTGCTGCGTGCCCTGCTTTCGATGAATACAAACCGGGTGCGCGCCACACGAATTGCAGCATCAGCCGGCCAGATCGTGGCATTCCTGTTTGGCTTTCTGGGGCTGACCTCGGGCAATCTGATCCTGCTTCTGATCGCGCTGTTCGTCTTTATGGCCGCGCAGGCCGAGGCGCGCGATGTGGAAAGCCGTGATCTGGCCGAAGGATTGCACCTGCGCGATGCGATGATCACAAGTTTTGAAAGCCTTTCACCGGCGGACCCGATGCATGTGGCCGCCCAGACCCTGATCCGCACCACACAGCACGAGTTTCCGGTGCTGGATGGCGAGGGACGACTGACAGGTTTTCTGACCCGGCAAGCCCTGTTTCAGGCAGTGGCAGAGGGGCAGAACACGCGCGCCGTGGGCGAAGTGATGGTTCAGGTTCCAGCCCTGCCGCTTGCCGCACCGTTGGCACAGGCGCTGGATGCCCTTCAACAGGCGCCCGCCGTGGCGGCAACGGATCTAAGCGGTCACATGATCGGCTATGTCACCTCAGAAAACATCGGTGAGATGATGGTGCTGCGGTCACGCAAATAAGGACGGGTTCGGACTCGGGCAAACCAGCTCAGCGCGCCGCGAGTTGATCTTGCAGCAGCGTCAGAACCGCATCCGACGGCACATCGGATGTGACAAAGGCCTGCCCGATGCCGCGGGCAAGGATGAACCGCAATTGGCCGTCGATCACCTTCTTGTCCTGCCCCATCAGATCCAGCAGCGTCTCGGCACTCGGAAGCTCGCCGGGGATGTCCTTTAGATCACAGCGCATTCCGCTGGTTTTCAACAGGGCGCGCACGCGGCTGGGATCTTCCTGCGCGCACAGGCCCAGCCGGGCGGACAGCTCAAACGCCATCGCACAGCCAATCGCCACGCCCTCACCATGCAGCAAACGGTCGGAATAGCCGGTGGCGGCCTCCAGCGCGTGACAAAACGTATGCCCAAGGTTCAACAAGGCGCGGTCGCCCTGTTCGGTCTCATCCCGGAGCACAATTTCGGCCTTCATCTGGACAGAGCGTTTTACCGCATAAGCCCGTGCCGCGCGGTCCCCGCCTGCGGCCCGCGCGCCATTTTCTTCAAGCCAGGCGAAAAACGCCGCATCGCCTAGCATGCCATATTTCACCACTTCGCCACAGCCCGCCAGATAGTCGCGCGGCGTCAGCGTATCCAGCACACCGATATCCGCCAGAACCAGTGCGGGTTGGTGAAAGGCCCCGATCAGGTTCTTGCCCTGCGGTGCATTGATCCCGGTCTTGCCGCCCACTGAACTGTCGACCTGCGCCAAAAGCGAGGTCGGGATCTGCACAAACCGCACGCCCCGCCGCAGCACGGCGGCAGCGAACCCCACAAGGTCGCCAATCACGCCGCCGCCAAGGGCCACAACCACATCGCGCCGCTCTACCTTTTGGTCCAGCAGCCATTCCACCGTGCGGGTGAACTGCGGCCAGCCCTTGGTGGATTCCCCCGGCGGCAGGGTCAGCGCGACCATCGCGATCCCCTCGGCCGCAAGCGCCGATTCCAGCGTCGCCAGATGCGCGGCTGCCACGGTTTCATCGCTGACTACAGCCACGCGCGGGCGGTGCAGCAACGGCGAGATCTCTGCCCCTGCGCGCGCCAACAACCCCTCGCCGATGCGCACATCGTATTCGCGCCCTGGCAGCGGGACATTCACAGTTTCGATCATCACAGCTTCTCCAGCACATCCGGGCGACCATCCAGCAGCGCGGAGGACACACGTCGCGCCATCTGGTCCAGCGTCGTCGACGGGGTCGAGGGTACAGTCACATCTGCCTGACGGTAGATCGGCACACGCGCCTCATATAGCCGCCTCAGTGTGCCCTTGGGATCAGGAGTCCGCAGCAAGGGCCGCGTATCCTTGTGCCGAACCCGATCCCATAAAAGGTCCATGTTGGCATCCAGCCAGATCGACACCCCCATCCGAGAGATCATTTCGCGGTTTCCCGCCGCCAAAAAGGCCCCGCCCCCGGTCGACAACACGCCCGGCGCGCCCTCCAGCAGGCGTTCGATCACCTGGCTTTCCTTGCGTCTGAAAAACGGTTCGCCATCTCGGGCAAAGATCTCGGCGATGGTCATGTTGGCGGCTTCTTCGATCTCATGATCCGAATCGCGAAACACAACACCCAGTTGCGCCGCGAGCGTCCGTCCCACTGCTGTCTTTCCAGCACCCATCATTCCCACAAAGACAATTGTCTTGTGCAGGATCAAACCCTTGTGAACCGTGCCCTCGGCCATCCTTCGCCCATCGCTTAACCTGTTGCGTGAATGACGTGATCGCGACAAAAAGGCTAGGTATAAGTTCAAAAAAGACGAGGCGGGGACAGGACAAAATGGGTCGACTGATCAAATGGCTATTCTATCTGCTTGTCCTCGGCTTTCTGGCCCTGGTCGTCTATGCCTACATCGGGCCGATCTTGGGGGCCGATTTCGGACCAGAACAGTTCGAACGCCGCATGCCGGTGCAACTCGATGACAGTTGACCCTTGTCGGGTAATTTCTTGGACCGCTGGTACGTTCGCCCTCTGCGTGGCGGTGGCAGGCGGAACCGACCTTTGGGCCCAAGACAACCCAGTCGCGCAAAGCGCGACTCCGCCCCGGGTCGAGGCGGCGCCACTGGCCGCGCCCAACCCGGGTGCCGCAGGTTTGCTGGCCCCCCGCGTCACCGGCCTGCCATCGACGTTGTGGTCCGGTTCTGACCCCGCCACGCTAGAGGGCCTGATCCGTGCGCTGGATCTGCCCGTCCCCGCCCTGCGCGCACATATGCGGGTCATGATGCTGGCAGAGGCCGAACCGCCAGTCGGCGACCGGGATCTGGCCCACCTGACTGCGCGCCTGACGTGGCTCGAAGAACAGGGACTGGTGGAAGAGGCGCTGGCCCTGCTGGACATCACTGGGATGCAGGATCCGCAACTGTTTGCGATCTGGGCCGACCTTGCACTTTTGCTGGGACAATCGCAGCCGGTCTGCCGTGCGCTGGCCGCGCAACCTCGGCTCAGCAACGATCTCAGCCTGCGGATCTTTTGCGCGGCCCGCAACGGCGACTGGCGCCGCGCCGCGCTAGTCCTGCACAGCGCCCAGACACTGGGTGATTTGTCCGGTCGCCGCGCCGAATTGTTGACCCGGTTTCTGGACCCAGAGGCCGGAAATGGCGGCCAATTGCTGCCGCCGGTTCGCCCCACACCGCTGGAGTTCCGCCTGTTCGAGGCACTTGGCGAGCCGCTGCCCACCGCACCTCTGCCGCTGCAATACGCGGTGCTGGACCTGTCCGGCGACAACGGTTGGCGGACCCAGATCCAGGCCGCCGAAAGACTGGCGCGCGCGGGCAGCCTCCCCGCCAACCGACTGTTGGGCATCTATACGCTGCGCCAACCCGCCGCCTCTGGCGGTGTCTGGGACCGGGTCGATGCCCTACAGGGCTTTGAGCGCGCACTGGGGCGCGGCGCACCGGACACGGTTGCACAGGAACTGCAACAGGTCTGGCCGCAAATGGCATCGGGTCGATTGCTGGTGCCATTCGCCGAACTTTATGGCGAACGGCTGGCACGGCTCACATTAGAGGGGCGCGCCGCCGGGATTGCCCGACGCGCCGGTTTATTGTCGCCGTCCTACGAAAGCCTTGCGCTGGGTCTGACGGACGACAGCGCGGAAACACGTTTTCTGTCCGCCATCGCGCAGGGGCAGGCCCCCGCCAACATTGCCGATCTGCCCCATGCCCAAGCGGTCGCCGACGGGTTTTCCGGCGCTCCGATGCCGTCGGTCCTGCGCGACCAACTGGCCGAGGGGCGACTGGGAGAAGTGATCTTGCGCGCCATGGTTCTGTTTGCCTCCGGTTCCGCTGGAAACGGGCAGGATCTGACCGACGCCATCGCCAGTTTTCGCAGCCTCGGGTTAGAGGATCTGGCCCGGCGCGCGGCATTGGAACTGATGATCCTTGATGCCGAAAGGGCGCGGCGGTGACGCCGTCCCGCTGGGTTCCGCTGTTTCTGGAGGCTTTGGCCGCCGAACGCGGGGCTGCGGCCAACACTCTTGCCGCCTACGACCGCGATCTGGCCCATGCGCGGGATTGGCTGCACGACAACAGCAAGGATTTCGACACAGCCACCGAGGACACGATAGAGGCCTATCTGGTTCATTGTGACCGACAGGGACTGTCACGTGCCACCCGCGCGCGGCGGCTGTCGTCGTTGAAACAGCTTTTTCGATTCGCCTTTGAAGAGGGATTGCGCACCGACAATCCCGCCTTGCAGATCGCCGGACCGGGACGCGACAAACGTCTGCCCAAGACGCTGTCGGTCGAAGAAGTCGACCGCCTGCTAAACGCTGCCGAGGCGCATGGGCGCACCGAAAGCGACCGCACCCGCAACGCCTGCCTGATGCAGTTGCTGTACGCCACCGGAATGCGGGTCACTGAACTGGTCTCTCTGCCGGTGTCCGCCGCGCGCGGCGATCCGCGTATGCTGTTGATCCGGGGCAAAGGCGGCAAGGAACGCATGGTGCCTCTTTCGCCCCCCGCGCGGGAGGCATTGTCACTTTGGTTGCAAATCCGCGACGCGCAGGACGACACCGCGCACACCGAAGGCAAGCCGCACTCACCACAACTCTTTCCGTCGCGCGGCAAGGCCGGACACCTGACCCGGCATGCCTTTTACATGCTGATCAAGGAGTTCGCGGTAGAGGCCGGTGTCTCACCGGACAAGGTCACCCCACACACCCTGCGGCACGCCTTTGCCACACACCTGTTGGCAAACGGGGCCGATCTGCGCGCCATCCAGACCCTGCTTGGCCATGCCGATGTTGCCACGACGGAAATCTACACCCACGTCCTCGAAGAACGACTGCGCGATCTGGTCCTCGAACACCATCCCCTTGCCAAAGATCCCTGAGCCTTGCGGCCGGGGACGGTGGGCGGGGCAATGTTGCGGCCGCAGGCCGTGACGCGCGCCGAACACCGCCCCAGCACCAAACGCCCCCCTTGAATGCGCCCTCCAGCGCCCCCATAACCGGGCAAACCCAAAGGACCGCCCACATGGATGCCACGCCCGAAACCCTTGACGCCGCCTTCTGGATCACTGCCGCCTCGATCATCGGTCTGATCATGCTCTCGGCCTTTTTTTCTGGGTCGGAAACCGCGCTCACGGCTGCGTCACGGGGCAAGCTGCGGGCCGCCGCCGACAAGGGGTCCGTCGGGGCAGAGCGTGCTCTTGAGATCACCGAAGACAACGAACGGCTGATCGGCTCTGTCCTGTTGGGCAACAACCTTGTGAACATTCTCGCTACAGCGCTGGCGACGATGATCTTTACCCAAGCTCTGGGCGAAAGCGGCGTGGTCTACGCCACCGCTGTCATGACCCTTGTGGTGCTGATCTTTGCCGAGGTTTTGCCCAAGACCTATGCCATCACCAATCCGGAAACCGCCGCCGCCCGTGTGTCGGGCCCCATCGCGTTGGTTGTGCGGCTTTTCGCGCCGATGGTTTCGGCGGTACGCGTGCTGGTTCGGGCGCTTTTGCGCATTGTCGGGGTTAAGACCGATCCTGACAGCCACATTCTGGCAGTGCGCGAAGAGATTGCCGGGGCCCTGCAACTGGGCCATTCCGAAGGCGTGGTCGAAAAGGAAGACCGCGACCGCATTCTGGGCGCGCTTGATCTCAGCGACCGGACGGTCGAAGAAATCATGCTGCACCGCTCCAAGATCGAGATGCTGGATGCCAATGCGCGCCCGCAGGAGATCCTGCAACAGTGCCTTGAAAGCAGTCACACCCGCCTGCCCGTCTTCCGTGATGACCCTGAGAACATCCTTGGCGTGATCCACGCCAAGGATCTGCTGCGCGCCATGTACCGGCTGGTGGATGAGGATCAGACGATGGCCGGCGCCATTGCCGACTTCAAGGTGACGGATGTGGCGATGAAGCCCTATTTCGTGCCCGACACCACCTCTCTGGATGAACAGATGCGCCAGTTCCTGCGTCGCCGCACCCATTTTGCGCTGGTGGTGGACGAATACGGCGCGTTGCAGGGGCTGATCACGCTTGAGGACATCCTTGAGGAAATCGTCGGCGAGATCACCGATGAATTCGACCCAGATGCGGATCATCCGATCAGCAAGGCCGAGGATGGCCACTATTGGATCGACGGCCAGATGACGATCCGCGATTTCAACCGCGCGACCGACTGGAACCTGCCCGACGATGAGGCGAACACCGTCGCGGGTCTTGTGATCCACGAGGCGCAGATGATCCCGACCATGGGGCAAGTGTTCAGCTTTCACGGCTTCCGGTTCGAGGTCATGGCGCGCGAGCACAACCGGATCACCCGACTAAAGGTGCGCCCATTGGCGCCCGAGGGCAGCTGATCCTGCAGAGGTCGCCGCCGCGACAGGCAGGCAGCGACAGCCACGTTTGAACGCTCGACGTGATCGCCAACCTCCGTCAGATGATCAGCCAGAGCGCCACGCAGTGACGCGCGGCCCAGTCACGCCCGCAAGCGTTTGCCTTCGGGGTCAAATGGCGGTTCAGAAAGGATCACCGCGCCGTGGGGTTTTCCCAGCACCATGACCTCAACCCGGTCGCCCGTCCCCGCAAGACCCGCCTTGACATAACCAAGCGCCAGACTGCGCCCAACCGAATAACCATAGCCCCCCGAGGTGACGCGCCCGACGCCCTGCCCGTCGCGGAAAATCGGCTCTCCGCCGCTGGCGTCGGCGTTTGAGGCGCTGACCGCGTCCTCATCCAGCGCAAGGATCACCAGCATTTCGCGCGCGGGGTTGTCGATCACCTCCAACAGCGCCGTTTTGTTCAGGAAATCCTTGTCCAATTTGCACAGGCGCTCCAGCCCCACCTCCTGCGGCCAGTATTCGGGCGAGTATTCCCGGCTCCATGAACCATAACCCTTTTCGATGCGCAGGCTCATCAATGCGCGGCTGCCGACAGGGCCGATGTCCATGCCCTGCCCTTCGTCCAGCAGCGCCTGATACAGGCGCGCCTGATCCACCGTCGCACAGTGCAACTCCCACCCCAGATCGCCTGTGAAAGACACCCGCAACGCCAAGACGCGCACGCCCGCAATGTCGATCCAGCGGGAGGCCATAAAGGGGAAATCCTCTGTCGCCAGAGACGCATTGGTCAGCCGCGCCAACATTTCACGCGACCGCGGTCCGGCCACGTTAAAGCCGCACATCGCCTCTGTCATCGAGGTGAATTCGGTGCCTTCGGGCAACGGGATTTCGCGGAAGAACCGCAAGTGATAGCGCTCGGCCATACCGGAACCGATCACCCAGAATTCATCCTCCGCAAGTCGGGTGACCGTGAAATCGCCCGCGATGCCGCCACGCTTGCCAATCAGTGGAGTCAGACAGGACCGCCCCACCTTGCGCGGCATCCGATTGGCGAAAACCGCGTTCAGCCAGTCCTCTGCCCCCGGCCCAGCGACGCGGTATTTGGCAAAGTTCGAGATGTCGATGATGCCGCCGGTGTCGCGCAGGGCGCGCGCCTCACGCCCCACACTGTGCCACCAACCCTGCCGGGTGAACCCGGGAATGTCGGGCTGATCGGCGTCGAAATAGGCGGGATGCTCCCAACCATAGTTCAGACCGAACTTTGTGCCCATCGCCTGTTGTGCCTCATACACCGGACGCGTGCGGACAGGCCGCCCGGCCTCACGCTCTTCACCCGGAAAGTGAATCGCAAAGCGGTGGGCGTACTGGTTCTTGACCCGCGCCTTGGTGAAAGCCTCATCCGCCCAGTCCCCGAACCGCGCCATGTCCCACGGGAACATGTCGTACTGCATCTCTCCGTCGATGATCCACTGCGCCGCCATCAACCCCATACCGCCGGATTGCGAGAACCCGGGGATGATCCCGTTGCAGCAGAAATAGCCCGACAGTTCCGGCACCGGCCCCATCAGCACATTGCTGTCCGGCGACCAGATCATCGGCCCGTTGATCACCCGTTTGATCCCCGCTGACCCGACCAGGGGCACCCGGTCGATGGCGCGCATCATGTTGTCCTCGATCCGGTCCAGATCGTCGGCGAACAGCTCATGCGCAAAGTCCAGCGGTGTGCCCTCTTCGGCCCACAACCGCACGTCCCGCTCATAGGCCCCGATCAGCAGGCCCTTGCCCTCTTGCCGCAGGTAATATTCACCGTCGCGGTCCGCGACAGAGGGCAATCGGCGGTCCATCGCGGCGATCTCTGCGATGGTCTCGGTCACGAAATACTGATGCTCTGTCGGCTGCAGCGGCAGCTTGATGCCCGCCAGCGCCGCCACCTCACGCCCCCACAAACCGGCGGCGTTGATCACCCAAGGCGTGTGAATGTCACCCTTCGGAGTGCGCACGATCCATGTGCCATCCCGCTGCTGTTCGGTCGCCGTCACGGGGGTAAAGCGGTGAATCTCAGCGCCCCGCTGGCGCGCCCCCGCCGCATAGGCCGCTGTCACCCCAGAGGGATCGACGTTACCGCCATCGGGTTCGAACATGATGCAGCGAATACCGGTGAAATCGACCAAAGGATGCAGGCGCTCTGCCTCATCAACGCCGATCTCATGAAAATTCATCCCGTAGAGTTTGGCCTTGGCGGCTTGCAGTCGCAGCTGATGCTCGCGCGCCTCGGTCTGCGCAAGGTACAGTGATCCAGCCTGGAACACCCCGCAGCTTTGCCCGGTCTCGTTTTCCAGATCCTTGTAAAGGTTCATCGTATAGTGCTGAAGGCGGGAGATATTGGTGCTGTCATGCAGCCCGTGAATGTTCGCCGCTGCGTGCCATGTGGACCCTGATGTCAGCTCATCCCGCTCCAGCAGGACGCAGTCGGCCCAGCCCAGCTTGGTCAGGTGGTAAAGGATCGAACATCCGATGACGCCGCCCCCGATGACAACGGCCTGAGCGTGGCTGCGCATGACAAATCTCCCTAGGCTGCCTTGTGTCCGGACGATGCGACGGCACCGCGTGGCAAGGTTGCCGGTTTCCGACATCCGACGTCGCGGCTGCACAAGGCGCAAGCCGACCAAACTTCTGCGCGGCCCGGCCCGATGTAAATTCGGCCGCGTGCTGCAAAATTGGCGGGTGGCGCGCCCCACTGGAACCACCAGCGCCCGTTTTCGACATCTCCCGTCGCAGACGGTCTTGCACGCCGCCGCGCGCCCTGCCACCGCTAAGGCAAGCAGGTTCTGGGAGACGATCATGAAATCCACCACGCGCGTTGTTGTTATCGGGGGCGGCGTTGTCGGCTGTTCCGTCCTGTATCATCTGACCAAACTGGGTTGGTCAGATGTCATGCTTCTGGAACGGTCGGAACTGACCTCGGGATCGACATGGCATGCTGCGGGCGGATTTCACACCCTCAACGGCGATACCAACATGGCTGCGCTGCAAGGCTATACCATCCGGCTGTACCGAGAGCTGGAAGAACTGACCGGCCTGTCTTGCGGGTTACACCACGTTGGCGGCGTGACACTGGCGGACAACAAGGACCGCTTTGACATGCTGTTGGCAGAACGCGCCAAGCATCGCTACATGGGACTGGAAACCGCGATCGTCACGCCCGACGAAATCGCACAGATCGCGCCGATCGTGAACCTCGACGGCATTCTTGGCGGGCTATATGACCCGCTGGACGGGCACCTTGATCCCTCGGGGACAACCCATGCCTATGCCAAGTCCGCGCGCATGGGCGGTGCAGAAATTTGTCTTCATACCAAAGTGTTGGAAACCAAACCTCGTCCAGATGGCACTTGGGACGTGGTTACAGACAAAGGCACCATACACACCGAACATGTGGTCAACGCCGCCGGTCTTTGGGCACGTGAAGTCGGCGCTATGGCCGGTGTCTATCTGCCGCTGCACCCGATGGAACACCAATACCTGGTCACCGAAGAAACGCCCGAGATTTATGAACGCGACAGCGAGCACCCGCATGTCATGGACCCAGCCGGGGAAAGCTATCTGCGGCAAGAAGGCCGCGGGTTGTGCATCGGATTTTACGAACAACCCTGCCGCCCCTGGGCAGTGGATGGCACGCCTTGGGAGTTTGGTCACGAACTGTTGCCTGATGACTTTGACAAGATCGAACAAAGCATTGAATTTGCGTACAAACGCTTTCCTGTACTGGAACGCGCGGGGGTGAAATCGGTTATCCACGGACCATTTACCTTTGCGCCGGACGGCAACCCGCTGGTCGGCCCGATCCCAGGTTTGCGCGGCTATTGGTCCGCCTGCGGTGTCATGGCCGGGTTTAGCCAGGGTGGCGGCGTCGGCCTGATGCTGGCGCAGTGGATGGTTCATGGGGAGTGTGAACGCGACACCGGCGCGATGGATGTGGCGCGCTTTGGCGACTGGATTTCTGCGGGCTACACCCTGCCCAAAGTCATCGAAAACTACCAGAAACGGTTCTCTGTCTCCTATCCCAACGAAGAGCTTCCCGCCGCGCGACCCAACCGCACAACGCCGATGTACGATGTATTTGACGGTATGGGCGCGGTCTGGGGTGCGCAATACGGGCTAGAAGTGGTAAATTATTTTGCACCCGCCGGAGACCCGGGCTTCGAAACGCCCTCGTTCCGCCGGTCCAACGCATGGGACGCAACTGCGAATGAGGTCCGCGCCGTGCGCGAGGCGGCGGGCATTAATGAGGTGCACAACTTTGGCAAGTACCGCGTAACTGGCCCTAATGCCCGTGCATGGCTGGATCGGATCATGGCCGGCCGTATCCCCAAGATCGGGAGATTAGCATTGACCCCTATGCTGTCCCCGGCGGGACGCATCGTTGGCGATTTCACCGTCAGTTGTCTGGGAGATGCAGAGTTCCAGTTGACCGCTTCTTACGGGGCACAGGCCTACCACATGCGCTGGTTCTTGCAACATCAGGAAGACGGCGTAACCATCGAAAATATAAGTGATAAGCTGAACGGATTTCAAATCGCCGGCCCCCGTGCACGAGACATTCTGCAGGCCTGCACCCGCTCTGACCTGTCTGAAATGCGGTTCATGGATGCGCGGCGCATGGTGATCGGCATGACCGATTGCCTGGTGCAGCGCGTGTCCTACACCGGCGATCTGGGGTTTGAGGTCTACTGCGATCCGATGGCGCAACGACATCTATGGGCAACTCTTTGGGCGGCGGGCGAACCGTTTGGAATGAAACCTTTCGGCATGCGGGCGATGATGTCGCTGCGACTGGACAAGTTCTTTGGTTCCTGGGGGCGTGAGTATTCACCCGACTACACCTGCGCCGAGACGGGGCTGGACCGCTTCATAGTGTGGGCAAAGGGCGATTTCATAGGGCGTTCAGCAGCCGAGGCAGAGCGCGCTGCACCGCCGCAACGGGTATCCGTGGCCTTTGAGGTCGATGCTATGGACGCAGACGTCAACGCCTTTGAGCCAGTCTGGATAGACGGCGAGGTTCAGGGGTTTTGCACCTCTGGCGGCTACTCACACTTTGCGCAAAAATCAGTGGCTATTGCACTGATACCACGCGAAAAAGCGACCCCCGGGCTACGCGTCGACATTGAGATCCTTGGCCAGATGCGGTCCGCCAAATTGATCGCCGAACCACTGTTCGACAAGGACGGTGCAAGAATGCGCGGGTGAATGCCGCACTCGCATTGCGGCACCGCAGCATGTAGCGGTCCAAGGAGCGCGCGACACAAAAAGTTGCGGATGCGACACAACATGCGCCACATTCTTGCGTTACCTGTGGTAAGGTCTGCGTCATGCTGAATATTGCGATTCTCATCCCCGCCGCAGGCGCGTCGTCACGAATGCGCGGACTGGACAAATTGACGGAAAACATCGACGGCTTGCCGCTCTTGCGGCGGCAGGCTTTGCGGGCGAAGGCCACGGGTGCCCATGTAGCAGTCACGCTGCCAGACTGGAATCACCCGCGCGCCGCGGTCCTCCAAGGGTTGCCGGTGCAAGTGATTGAGGTGCCGGATTCAGATTTGGGCATGTCTGCCTCGATCCGCCGGGGTGTGGGATTCCTTCCGCGTGATATCACGGCGGTGGTCATCCTACCTGCCGACATGCCGGAGATTGAAACCGAGGATATTCAGAAGCTTATCCAGAGTTTTCAATCCACCCCTTACCCGATGTTACAGCAGGCCACGACCGAGGATGGAACGCCAGGTCATCCGGTGCTTTTCCCTGCGGATTGCTTCATGGCTTTGCAAACCTTGACCGGTGACCATGGTGCGCGTGAGATCCTGCGAATGAATGCACACCGATTGCGGCACGTCGTACTGCCCGGTCGCCGGGCCTTGATCGATCTGGACACGCCGGAAGCATGGACAGCCTGGCGCGAAGCCCACAAAGACACCTGCCTGATCGGATAAAACCCTCTACGACAGCATGTTAGCAGGTGCGGTTTCTGTGATCAGTGAAGCCGTACATGTTTCTGCATGACCCGCCGTACCGCAGAGCCGATAAATTCACGTTTTGACCAAACCTCACAGACCTGTGCGGCTTGCGCCTTGGCGTACATAAATGGTGAGGGAAAATCGCTGACAATGATCACCGGAACATGGTTGAGGGTCTTGTCCGCATTCAGTTCGGATAGAAAATCGACCCCCATTCCATCTGGCAGGGCGTTGTCGAGAAACAGGATCGACACGTTTTCCGACCGAAGACGCGCGCGCGCCTCACCCAGATTGCGGGCAACGATCAGCGGCATCTCTGGGCAGTGCTTTGCCATCACTCGGCGCATCATGCGCCTGTCGAATTCAACATCATCCACAATCAAGCAGACCTGATCCCCAGACATTTCAATCACCTTTGAGAACGCCAGCCCGCATCTGTCACAGAAACCGTTTTAGATTTCGTAAACCGTTAAATTTGCACTGAAACTCTGGCGCTCCAACGCAAACAAAAACGGGGCGGCACAAGGCCGCCCCGTCTTCTGGTCTTCCGTTCCGGACGCAAGGATCGCGCCCCGGAACAGCGCTGCATATTTCGTTCCGGGAACCCCGGTTATTTGGTCAAAAGCGCGGCTTCGTGCTTTTTCAGCGACCGGCGCGCCGAGGCATAAGCCTTGAGGCCCTCTGCGTGCTCGAGTTCCGGGAAGAGCTCCAGAATCTCTTGACGCTGCGCATTGCCGATCCCTTTGAGGCTATAGTCGCCGGGCTGGAAGCTTTCGGTCCACGCACCGTTCGACAGGATCACCTCATGGCCTTCGAACATCACATGGATGTAGGCAACGCCATTGGCCTCAACCTCATCAACACCGTCCAGACTGGTCAGGTGTTTAGCCGCAACCAGAACCTCACGCTCTTCGAAATAGAGCGCCGTCTTGTCGTTGGCCACCAGAACGCGGTGGTTGGGTGACACCAGCATGTCATGTTCGGGCAGGTTGTTGCCCAAGGCACCCTGCTGGATCAGGATCGGTTTAAAGTGCGGCTTGCGCGCCAGATCAAAGCCAGTCAGGTCCTTGCGGCCGACCCATTTAATCTCTTGGATGCCGTTGTCACGGGTGATGACTCGGTCGCCGACGGCCAGATCCTCGACCAGACGTTCGCCCTGCGGCGTCGCAATCAGCGTGCCGGGGGTAAAGCAGGGTACGATTTCCTCAATCTCGAAAAAGTCCATGGTGCCGGTGACAGCGCCAGACCCGTCGAGGAATTCGATGGTTCCGTCCAGACCGTTACCGTTGCTGTCTGCCACTTCGTTGACCAGACGCCAATCGACACCCTCGGCTCCCACACCAGACAGGTCCAGAATGTCGTAGTCCTGGTTGGGCGGATCTTCAGGGTTGGTCTGATCGACAAACCCACCCGAGCCACCGTCAACTGTGTCACCAATACCGTCAGCCGCGCTGTCGACGATGATCACATCCCGATCCGACCCGCCGCTGATGCTGTCGACCCCCGACCCGCCGTTCAGCGTGTCATTGCCTTGTCCGCCGATCAGCACATCATTGTCGTTGCCACCCATCAGGATGTCATCGTCAATGCCGCCATCCAACGTGTCATTGCCCGACCCGCCTTGCAACGTGTCGTCATCGTCGCCACCGATCAACGAGTCGTCACCCAGGAAACCCTGCAGCAAGTCACGGTCGTTTTCGGTGTTGGGGTCGATGTCGTCGGTCAGTTCCAGAGACGCAAAGTTGGAGCCATCCAGCGTATCGTTGCCCTGACCGCCGTCCAGAGTGTCCGACCCGTGCGAGCCAATCAATAGGTCGTCGCCCTGCCCGCCCATGATCGAGTCGTCGTCGATACCGCCATCCAGCGTATCGTTCCCGCCGCCGCCGTCGATAGTGTCTGCGTCGTCGCCAGTGGCAATGGAATCGTCACCAAGGTTGCCTTCGACGTAGTCGCGTCCGTCTTCCGTGTTCGGGTCAGATGTGAAGCCAAGCCCATTCAACGGTGTGCCGGGTGCAAACGACGGGTCGTCGCCTTCGTAGTCAGAGAAGGTGTCGGTGCCAGCGATGATCGTGTCGTTGCCACTGCCGCCAAAGATGGTGTCAGCGCCCTGCACATCAAACAGAGAGTCATCGCCGCCGCCCAGTTCGACATAGTCGTTGTCGATGCCCGGATTCACGGTGTCGTTGCCACCGCCGGCCAGAATGGTATCGGCGTCGTCGCCGGTTTCGATCAATTCGTCCGTACCGTCGCCGACAATGCTGTCAAGATCGTCCAGCGGATCGGGGTCTTGATCAAGCCCATTCAGCGGGTCAAGCAGCTGATCGCCGGGCGCAACCGGGAAGACATCGGTGTCGATGCGCGGTTCAGCGTCGTCGGTGACTTCGACCGTCACCGTGGCCTCGTCCGTGTCGATGCCGTCGGTGATTGTGTAGGTGAACGTATCCGTCCCAGTGTAGCCTGGATTCGGCGTATAGGTCACCGTCCCGTCGCCATTCAGCACCGCAGTGCCGTTGGTTGCAGGCGTGACGCCAGTTACGGTTAGCGGATCGCCATCCGGGTCCGTGTCGTTGTCGCGCGGATCCAGCGTCACAGGCTCACCGACGGTGGTGGTTGCCGTGTCATCAACCGCGTCCGGCGGGCCGTTGTCCACGTCTACAGTTGAGAATTCGATATCAGTGATAGTCACGCCCTGTTGGCTGACAGCGCCGTTGGCATATTCAATCTGGATGCTGGCCACTGGTCCCGTGATCTCGACCAGAACAGAGGTCGTGGCGTCTTCGAAACCGGTTTCGGGCGTTCCAGTCAGATCCCCACCCGCGTTGGTGACACCGGACCCTAGCGTTAGCGTGACTGGAACCGGATTGCCATCTGGGTCAAGCGCGGTAACGTTGACAACATCCTGGAAACCGCCGCCCGCTTCGGCAAAATCGCCGCCCACGCCGGTGTCGATGTCATTGATGCGGAACGAAACATTTTGCGCCGCGTCGGAATACAACGAAGTGTCCGTGGCACGAAAGTCCAGCACGGTGGTCGATGTATCACTCGCCGCGCCTGTGCCTTCTCCGAACAGTTTCAGAAATGACTGGTTCGAAAATGTCTCATCCGGAGCAACGTAGCCGGGCGCGTTGAAGGTAAAGGCGCTGCTGCCCGCGCTCAGCCCGTCGTAAGAAATGTCGACAGCGACGCCGCCGGTATCAACACTGGCAGAAACACCACCGTCTGCGTCTGCCAGGTTGGTGCCAAACGGACCCAATGCACCCCATTCCAAGACCAAATCAGCCATATTACGACCCTCTTTCACTTCAAATGGGGGCATGCCCCGTGCGCAGTAGCGCCGACAATGCGCGCAGCACCGCCCAATTCATTACTTGCTCGCCAAGTTGCGTCGATACGAAGTGATCGCGGTGCTCCCTGTCGCGTCAAAGCGCGAAAAGAGATGCCATTTCGGCACGGATGGATTCTCCATCCTCGCTTCACTTCGCATCGCAAGATGCGAGCGGTTCAGCGGCCGCCCCCGTGGCCTGCAGACTTCACCCCCCAGTTGGGCTTGGGGAAATCATTAAGGCGCGCCCTTCATTCAGAGAAGTGGAAAATTGTACAAAGAGGGGCAATTGCGCCCTTTCCTCGCCAACTTTCGGCGAATTCGCCTTGAAATTGCCCCCATTTGATCACGCAACTTTTTCCAAAATGGAAACGTTCAAACACAACATTTAGCGCCTATCAACAGCAAGCCCCCAAATGATGCGCTTACCGACCAAACTGAAAGCTAACTGTTCAGATTCCGAGAACCTTGCCGCACGCCGCATTTCGGCCCCATGGGTTGCCTTTTTGTCGCCACATTTTTGCTGGCACTGTCCGCACTCACGCACCAATCCTGCAACCCTTGCGCGATTGGACAATGCAGACACCAGACATCGGGGCAGGAAGTACGAATCATTCGACGAAAATGTCGATTTTGCCCCGATGCCCTTCCATTTCGCTCCGCCACATCAATTCTGCGAAAAAGCCTTAGTTGCGCACCCTGTCTGACGTACGGTGATGTCATGCCCTATTCCGCCCTTCCGACGCCGGCCTTCTGGAAGCGATGCCGCGACAGCGCGGACTTTAGTCTGGATGCGTTATATGCCCCCAAGGTCGCCCTGCACCCCGGGCTGCGGATCGCCACGGCGGGCAGTTGTTTTGCCCAGAACATCGCCACCTACGTCCGCGCTTCGACCCTGACACTGGTCGATGCAGAGCCCGCACCGGCACTGATGCCCGCCGACGTCGCCCGGCGGTACGGCTACGGTCTTTTCTCGGCGCGCTACGGCAACGTCTACACCGCACGCCAGTTGCGCCAGTTTCTGGAGGACGCAGAAAACGCAACCGTGCACGACGCGGCCGTATGGCGGCGCGGAGACGCCTGGATCGACGCACTGCGGCCCAACGTGGAACCCGATGGGTTTCAGACTGAGGCCGAGTTATGTGCCTTTCGCCGGGATCACCTGCGCCGGGTGCGTGCAATGTTCGACGAAACGGATGTTTTTGTTTTTACACTCGGGTTGACCGAATGCTGGGCAGATCGCGCCACTGGGCTGGTCTTTCCCACCGCGCCGGGCGTGCTAGGCGGGCATTTCGATCCTGATCAGCACGTCTTCGTCAACCAGAGCTTTGCCGAGGTTCATGAAGACCTGACAGAGGCTATCGCGCGGATGCGCCTTTGGAACCCGGAACTGAAGGTGTTGCTGACCGTCTCGCCCGTGCCGCTGACAGCCACCGCCAGCGGGGATCACATCCTGTCGGCGACCACCTACTCCAAATCCGTGTTACGCGCCGTCGCCGGAGAGGTCGCCGCACTGGACCCGGACATAGACTATGTGCCGTCTTATGAGATCATCACCGGCAACCCCTTTGGCGCTCAGTTCTACAACGACAACCTGCGCACCGTGACAGCCGAGGGTGTGGCAACGGTCATGTCGGTCTTCTTTGGCGCGCATCCCGAATTGGGTGGCGTTCCACGCCCGGACATCGTGATCTCTGACCCGCAATCTGAACCGGCACCGCAAGAAGACATCTGCGAAGAGGCCCTGTTGGAAGCATTCGCATCGCCGGAGCAAATCCGTTGAAGCTTTGCCTGATCGGCGACTCGCACGCGGCAATGTTGATTGCGGCGCACCGGCTGGACCCGGCAGGCGAAAACCTGACGGTCTTTGCCAAACCCGGACTGGTGGCCGGGGACATTGCGTTGGACGGCCCCCGACTGCGTGCCGCATCTGTGGACATGCACGCAAGGCTGGCCGAGATGGGCATGCCAGACACATTGAACCTTGCCGATTTCGACGCAGTTGCGATTGCCGGGCTTGTGCCCTCGGCCTTTGCAGCTGCTCGCCTGCAACAGGGGCACAGTGTCACTGGCTGGCCATCGGGCGCGCATTCCATTGCAAAAGCTCTCACCGACGCACCCGCGGCCAAGACCCGACCACTGTTGAGCCGCGCCGCCTATGTCGCCTCACTAACCGGACTCTGCCAGACCTCACTGGCCGCGCGGATCGCGTCTATTGCGCCTTGCCCGGTTGTTGTGATCGCTCAGCCGTTCCCTTCGGACGCCTTGTTGGACAAGGACGGGACGTATCCCATCTTTCGCCGCCTGCTGCGCCATGGCGACGGTTCGGCGCTGGCCGCTGATCTGATCACGGCGCATCGCGCAGGGCTCACCCCGCTTTCCGGCACCACCTACCTGCCGCAACCGGCCGACACGCTGTCCCACGGATGCCTGACACAGGCCGGTTTCATGCGGGGCGGGCCACGGCTGTCCAATGGCACCCGGCAGGACAGCAATGACGTGTTGCACGGCAACGCAGCACTGGGCGCACGCCTGCTAAGCGACCTGCGAGCAATCTTGGCCAGACCCGGTTAAACCGCCTCAAATCCTTAACACTCTCGTCAAGACTCCAAAGGCTGCGTTAAGGACCGCTTGCCAAATTCCCCTTTGTGGGAATTTGGAGGTGAGTTGTGGGAACCCCCATTATCGTGCTGGCCGGGCAAAGCAATGCTGGCCGGATCGCCGGTGAGGTTCAGGATGCGCTGGACGCCACCTATGGCGCAGGGAAATACATCTTGGTACGCGCCTATTCGTCCGGCGCGCCACTGACCAGCGCGCGCGATGGCAAAACAGACTGGCAAACCCCCGGCGAGATGCGCGCTGTCATTGTCGACGAAACCGTGGCCGCGCTGCGCGCGACGCCGGACGGCTATGTCGCCGGGGTGATCTGGGTGCAGGGAGAAGGCGACACCGATGAATCGGGCACGCCGGGCGACTATGCCCCCGATTTCCATGCGCTGATGTCAGAGTTCCGCGCAGAGGTCGCCTCGGACATGGGCAACCGCCTCACCGGGGTCGAAGATGCGCCCATCGTGATTTCCGGTCTGTCCGACTACGCCCCTGCCGCCCCCGAGCGTCAGTTCTGGGACGCCATACAGGCAGAGCTGATAGGCTTGGGTGCTGACAACGCCGGGATCGTCACCGTGCAACCGGATCTTGTCCTGACCGCCGCAGGCATCGCACCCGCCCAGATGTTCACAGACGGATTGCACTATTCGGACGCCGCCAGCGTGGCCTTGGCCGACAATCTAGTTAGCGCGCTGGTCCAGATGGACACGCAAGGCGGCGAAGGAGGCGCAAACACCCAAGGCACCTCTGGTGCAGATCGACTTGTGGGCACCAGCGGCAACGACATCTTTATCGTGGACCACAGCGGCGACACCATCGTCGAGGCCGACAACGCCGGTATTGATCTTGTTCGGGCATCCGTTTCTTTTGCGCTGCGCGACTACGGCATGTCTCTGGAAAACCTAACCTTGCTGGGCAATGCCGACCTCAGTGGCACCGGCAACGGCGCAGACAACATCCTGACAGGCAACAGCGGCAACAATGCGCTGAACGGTGCCTGGGGCGATGATGTGATCTATGGCATGGCCGGCGACGACACCTTGCAGGATACCAACGGCACCGACACCCTGATCGGCGGCACTGGGGACGACGTCTATTTCGTGGACGACGCAAACGACGTCGTGATCGAATACAAGGGTCAGGGCCACGACCTGATCAATTCGTCTGTCTCCTACCGTCTCTGGGCCGATGCCCCAGAGGTCGAGGATCTGATCCTGACCGGCAGTGACAATATCGACGGCGCAGGCAATGGCTATGACAACCACATCATCGGCAACGCGGGTGCCAATTTTTTGGACGGCGCGCGCGGGCGCGATCTGCTGGAGGGCGGTGGCGGAGCGGATACTCTGTTGGGACAGACCGGGGCCGATACTCTGCTGGGTCAGGATGGCGACGATGTGCTGTATGGCGATCATGAGGACGGTGCATCGACCACCTATGCCGGGCAGGCCTTTCGCCTCTATCAGGCGACCCTAGCGCGGGCGCCCGATGCCAATGGCTATGGCTTTTGGACCGAACAACTGGCGGATGGGGCCAATTACTTCAACGTCATTACCGGCTTTGTCCAAAGCCCCGAGTTTCAGGCCACCTACGGGTCGCTCTCAGACGATGCCTTTGTCGAAATGCTATATAACAACGTGCTGGACCGCGCCTCTGACGCAAACGGCAAGGCGGTCTGGCAGGCGTATCTGGACGATGGGGCAACGCGTGAATTTGTGGTGTCACACTTTGCCGAAAGCCCCGAATTCCAGCGCATGATGGAACAGGATCTAGAGGCATGGACCCGCGCGCTTGGCCCCGATGACGTGCTGGACCCCGGTGCCGGGGATTCCACCTTGTCGGGCGGAGACTTGTCCGACACTTTCGTCTTCAGACCCTCCTCGGATGGCACCCATATCATCACCGACTTTGAAGCATGGGACGTTCTGGACCTTGTTGCCTTTGGCTATGCTGACGCCAACGCCGCCCGGTCAAAGTTTTACCAACAGGGCGACGATCTGATCTTTGACGATGAAGGCGTGACCATTGTCCTGCAAGACGCGACCATGGATGCGCTCAGCGATCAGGGCCTGATGATCTGAAAGGATCAAGGGTCGGGGCGATCAGCCGCCCTGCCCGTCCATTCGATCCTTCAGAAACTGGCGAATGTCCAACAGTGATTTCTCATCCATCGAAACGTAGACCAGCTCCATGTTCACCCGCTCGCGCACCATTTCACCCGGAAAAGGTAAATAGCTTAGTTCGCGCGACCCGAAGGACGGTGAGGCCGTGCCCACCTGCCACTCGGTCTTCAACTCCACATCCACCAGTTTCAGCGCCGTATCGCTGCCCGCGCCGGGCCGCTCGAACGGGACACCGGCCAGTCGCAGATACGACGCTTTGTCAGCGGCCTGCACAAAGCCGTCGATGAACTGCGTCGCCAGCACCTGCAATTCCGCCGCTTGATCCTCGGGTTTGAGATGGCTGTGCAGGTGGTCGTGATCATGTGGGTGGTTGTGATCATGCGGGTGGTGATGGTGGCCGATATGGCCGTTCACGATGTCATGCGGCATCGGTTTCATCCTCCAGTTCAAAGACCTTAAGCGCAGTATTCAGCGCATTGATCGCGGCCGGCAGCCCGCCATACAGCGACATCTGCCAGATTGCCTCAGCGATTTCCTCACGGCTCAGCCCCGCCTTGCGCCCGCCTGTGATATTTACCGCCAGTTGCGGCGCGGTTTGGCCGCCAAGGGCGGTCAGCGCCGCGATGGTGGCCAAATAGCGGTCGCGTAGCGGCAGGCCGGGGCGCGCGTATTGCTGGCCATAGGCGTAGTCGACCACGGTTTGCGCCATGCCCGGCAAGAGGTGGCCATAGCGCTGCGTCAACGCCTCCTCCATGCCGGGGTTCAACTGTTCGGACAGCTTGCGGCCGGTTTCCAATGTCTCTGACACGTCGTTTACCGTTTTGTCCGGCCGTGCCAGCGTTTGCCCTCGAATTCGCCATGCGGGATGGCGACAGGCTTGTCGATATGACGAGTGTGCTTGCCCATATTGCCGCTGGCGACAAGGCTGCCCAGCACATCAACAATGACCCGCGTGCCCATCAGCGCGGTAATGTCTGACGTGTCATAGGGGGGCGACACCTCGACCAGTTCCATGCCGCAGATCCCCTCTGCCGCGACTTTGGACGCCAGCGCCAAGGCCTCACGCGGCAGGAAACCACCCGGTTCCGGCCAGCCGGTTCCGGGAACAAAACCACAGTCAATGCTGTCGATATCAAATGACATGTAGACCATGTCGACCCCGTCCCAGGCCATTTCCAGCGCCATTTCTGCCGTCTTTTCGATGCCCATCTTTTCCATGTCGCCCATGGTGATGATGTTGGTCTCGCGGTCCCGCGCGACCTTGACCGCCTCACGCGGCACCTGCCAGCCGCCGATGCCGACCTGCACAAGGTTCTTGGCGGGCACGTTCGGCAACAAGGTGGAATGGAACCACGGTGTCGTGTGCATCCGCTCATCCAGATCCTTTTCCTGAATGTCGGCGTGGCGGTCAAAATGGACGATGCCGATCTTTTTCGAAGTACATTCCGCGATACCGCGCACGCAGGGAAAGCCGATCGAATGGTCTCCTCCGATCATCACCGGCAAGGAGCCGCTGGAAAACACATGGCTGACGGCGCGGCTGATCTGGTCAAAGGATTTCTCAAGGTTCGCCGGGATGGTGAACACATCGCCCGCGTCACACAGGGTCATCTGCTCGCGCAGATCCACCCCCAGTTCATAGTTGTACGGCGTATACAGCGCGCTGATCTTGCGCAGCCCCTGCGGACCAAACCGCGTGCCGGGGCGATAGGTGGTGCCGCCGTCAAAGGGAATGCCAAGGATCGTGGCGTCGTAGTCGCCGACCTCTGTCACATCCTCTGCATAGGGCGCTTTGAGGAAGGTATTGATGCCCGCGAAATGCGGCAGTTCCCCGCGCGCAAATGTGGGGATCGACTTGTCCTCGATGCTGTCGGCCCCGGTCAGTCCCATGCGCAGCGCCCAACGGCGTTCTTCGTCCCATCGGCCTTCGGGCAGATCCGCCTCGGCCTTCATCGATTTCCAGCCTTGCAGTTTGGTCAGGTCCGGGTGGTGGGCACGGCGGTCCGTGCCGATCAGGTCGGCAGGATGGTGAGACCGGCGGCGGTCAGCGGGGGTGCAAAACATGGGTGCGCTCCTTGAGTGTCTGAAAGGGGATGCCATCATCGCGGGCATCGAAATCATAGGTGATCGTGGCGGCGTTCTTTTCTGGGTCGGTCGCGTCCCAGACCGGTTTGTCAAAGGCCCAGACGCGATCCCCCAGCTTGAACGCCTCGCCCAAATCATGGGTGATCATGAAAATGGTCATGCCGCTTTGATCCCGCAGTTCCTGCAGGAAATCGTGCATGACAATCTTGGTGCCCGGATCCAACGCGCCAAAAGGTTCGTCCAGCAACAGGATCTTGGGCTCACCAGCCAGCGCCTGCGCGATGGCCAGACGTTGCAGCATTCCGCCCGACAAATCGGCGGGGTATTGATCCGCCACATGCTCCAGCCCGATGCGGGCCAACGTGGCGCGGGCCTTGTCGCGTTCTTCGGCCCGGTCGGCGCGGCTCAACCGTCCCCAAAAGGACGACCGGAACGCGCGCGGCGCGATCAAGTTGTTCAGAACCGTTTGATGTGGCAGCACCGAATAGCGTTGAAACACAATGCCATGGTCGCGCCCCGGTTCGCGCGCCATGGGGGCGCCGTCGATGTGGATTTCACCGCGCGTGGGTTGCTCCTGCGCCAATAGCAGCCGCAGAAAGGTGGTCTTGCCACAGCCTGAGGCACCGACAATGGAGACAAACTGCCCCTTCGGCACACTGACATCGATGTTTTCAATGATGGTGCGTTTGCCATAGGTTTTGGACAGGCCCTTGATGGTGACGTAGCTCATAGCGCCTCTCCATCCCAAGGGAACGCTCGCTTGGACAGCATCCGCAGCGCCAGATCCAGTAAGAAGGCCAGCAGGGTTATCCAGACGACGTAGGTCAGGATCACGTCCATCGCCAAATATCGCCGCACCAGAAAGATGCGGTAGCCCAGCCCCTGATCCGACGCGATGGCCTCTGCGGCAATCAGAAACAACCACGCGGGCCCCAGCGACAGCCGCACCGCGGCAATCAGGCGGGGCAGCACCTGCGGCAGGACCACATGCAGCGCGATGGCAGTGGAACTCGCCCCCAGTGTCTGGGCCTTGACGAATTGTTCGCTGGGCAGGTCAATCACCCGCTGCGACATGTCGCGGATCAGGAAGGGGGTGATGCCAATGACAATCAGCGCCACCTTGGACACCTCACCCAGCCCCAGCAGGATAAACAGGACCGGCAGGATTGCCAGCGGCGGCACCATAGAGACCACCGACACAAATGGCGCAAAGCTCTTGCGCAGGTAGGGCAACATGCCGATGCCGATACCAGTTATCAGCGCCGTGGTTGCCGCGATCAGCACCCCCAATGCCAGACGACGCAGACTGGCGAACGTGTCGTTCCAGAACAGGATCTCTCCGGACCGGCGGTCAGCTTCGGTCAGCAGCCGTTCGGCGGTGGATAGGATTGTCGTGGGCGCGGGCAACAGCTTGTCCTGCGGGTTCACCGCCAGCCGCATTTCCGATCCGATCATGTAGACGATCAGCACTGCGACAAAGGGCACGGCGGCCAACAGAATGGCCAAGGCCGGTCCCGGTTTTCGATTGATCCAGCGCATGGTGATCCTCGGCGGGCAGAGGCCCCGGATCAGGTCCGGGGCGCGGTTCGTCGTGGCAACAAGCGGCCCGCCTATATCAGCGGGCCGCGCAAGGCTTACAAAGCGCCGTCCGCCGCCATCTGCATGTAGGTGGTGTCAAAGCGGAACCTGACATTCGCCGGGTCGCCTGTAGTGCTGCCGTCCGGGTAGGACACGCCGACGAAATCAGCACTTGGCGCGCCCTCACCCAAGATTCCCTTGTCGAACAGGAATTCGGCCACGTTGACCATTGTCGTGGGCAGATCCGCCCCCATGGTGAATGCCACCGCGTCAGCCGGATCATAGAACATCTCTGTCGAATCCAACTGCGCCTTGTAGCCCGCCAGATCGGTGCCAGAGGCCTCTGCCATCGCAGTCAGGACCGCCTCGTCACCCGCAGCCATCAGGCCCATGACCTCGTACCACGCGCCGGCCATGGCTTTGCCGAAATCGGGGTTGGCGGCCAGCGTGTCGGTGTTCACCACCATCAGGTCGATGATCTCACCCGGGATGTCGGAACTGTCGAACAGCTTTTTAGCATTCGGCTCTTCGAGGATGGTGGAAACCAGCGGGTTCCAAGTCACCACCGCCTCTACGTCCGCAGTGGTAAATGCGGCGATCATGTCCGCGTCCGAGGTGTTCAGCACCCCGCCAAGGTCACGTTCCTGCAGGCCGACGCTGTCCAGCGCGCGCGCCAGCAGATAGTGCGAGACCGACAATTCCACCAGATTCACCGGCTTGCCCGCCAGATCCGCCAATTCACCATCGCCCTTGACGATCACCGCGTCATTGCCGTTGGAGAAGTCGCCGACGATCAGCGCCGTGGTGTCTACCCCACCGCCAGCAGGGATCGACAGGGTGTCCATGTTGGTGGCCGACACGCCGTCAAAGGCACCAGCCGTGTATTGATTGATCGACTCGACATAATCGTTGATCTGCACGATCTCGACGGTGATGCCGTATTTCTCGGCCCATTTGTCCATGATCCCGGACTCGTCCAGATAGCCCCAAGGCATCCAGCCCACATAGATGGACCAAGCGACACGAAAGTCGGTTTTGTCCTGAGCCGTGGCGGGTGTGGCCGCCGCCAGCGCAAGTGCCGCGCAGGTGGCCACAAATTGGCGTCTTGCAAACATGGGTGTCCCCTCATGCAACGTCCCGCCTTTGATTGCTGATCGAGGCACCGAGGCGGAACTTGAGAGATCGGTGAAACCTCAACGCGCAGTGCTCTCCCGGGATTTTGCCCCGCCGTGTCCCGGCAGGGAATTTGCCCCGTCGGTGGCATCTCTTGGACCAGTCCCTCCGGGAGGAGAAAAGAGGCGGAACCCTAGATACCCTGCTGTCTTCAGCATCGGGGATGGGGCTATGTTGTCACGCGGGTTGCATCAATCGCAGGCGGCGCAACTCGTCATCGCCCAAAAAACAGGCTATTTTTTCGTCCAATGGTGCGAAATGTGGCAGCGGGCATTGCGCGCGACCTATGACCGGACAAAACTCAGGCCATGACATATCCCATCGCATCGCCGTGGTACGGCACTCAGCAGATCGACGCCCGTATCTGGTGCCTGACGGAACCGCATGTGCACCCGATCTTTTCCGCCAACATCTTTCTGGTCTTGGGATCAGAGGCCGACATGGTCGTGGACAGCGGCATGGGCATCGCCCCGCTGCGGCCGGTCGTGGATGCGCTGCGCCCTGATCCGGCCAAACCACTGATCCTGGTCACCACCCATTGCCACGTCGACCACATCGGTGCCGCGCATGAGTTCGACATCCGGCTTGTGCATCCGCTGGAGGCAGAAGACCTGGCACATCCCACCCCCTACAGCCTGGACACCGCTGGTATTTCAGACACGTTCCGCACACTTTTCCTAGACGCGGGCTATCCTCCGCTCTGGCCGCACCTGATGGATGCCCTGCCCCATGCAGGGTATGATCCCGCCGCCTACACGCTCAAGGGCGCGCCCGCGACCCGCACGGTCGAGGACGGTGATACCGTCGATCTGGGCGACTGGCAGGCAGAGGTTTTGCATCTGCCCGGCCACTCGCCCGGACAGGTCGGGCTGTGGCATGGCAACAGCGGCACGCTGTTCGGCGCGGATGCGATCTATGATGGCCCGCTGATTTACGACGGGCCGGGAATGGACGTTGCCGCCTATGCCGCAACGCTGCGCCGGATCCGGGCGTTGCCGGTCCAGCGTGTGCTGGGCGGCCATGATCCGGTATTTGGCCAAGACCGCTGTCACCAGATTGTGGATCACTACCTGACGCTCTGGCAGGCGTGAAACCGGCGCGGCTCAGGCCGCGTCGATCCGCACCTGCGCCGGTTGTGTCAAAGGCACTTCGCGGCTTTGTCCCAGAAAATCCACCGCGTGCCAGATCAGCGCGCCATCGCCCGTGCAACTGAGCACCGGCTGTCCTTCGAGCAGCGGGTTGGTGCACAATTCGGCCAGACCGCAAGCCCCGTCCCAGCGCCCGAAGGCAAAGACATGCCGCAACTGTTCCTGCAAGGCCCATGTCCGCTGCCCAGCCTCCAGCGCCGCGATGGTATTGCGCGAGTTCTCTGCATCAGGCTGCCCGACGCCAAACACGAACCGCTGGCCGATGGACACGATGAAGGCATGGGCAGACCCCGCCATCAAGTGCATCGCGCTGGCCGGGTGATCCGCCCGCCGGTTCCACAGTTCGGCATAATCGCCATAGACCCCGGTCTCCATCATCTGGTCCGACCCGTTGAGTTCAAGCAGGCCGCTGTCCTCCGCCTCTGGTCGGCCGTGCCAATTGATCTCTCGGTGCCAGGTACAGACGTCGTCGCGCAGGGCCACAACACCGGCAAAGCCCTCGGCCCGCAACAGCGCCATCAGCGCAGCGTCAGGCAGGTCCGCCAACGCAGAGGCCCCGCGCACGTCTGGCCGATTGGGCGGAATGCGGATGTCGGCGTAAAGCGATCCGCATTGCATCCAGTGCACGTTTGTCTCACAGTCATTGAATGACGGCGACTTGAGCCAGGCGCGATGCCAGTGTCCCTGAATATCCCCGGATGTGATCATTCTGCTGCCATTTGACGATTGCCCATCGCCCCGATGATCTCATCCGCGCTCAGCACGGCCCCTGCCTGAAGGTATTCCATAGCGTTCAACGACGCCTGATGCGCCTCGGGCGAGGTGCCTCCAACGCAATCCGCAACAACGCGACAATAATAATCGCTTTGGTGGCCGTCGGCGAAACTGTAGTGGACGCAAACATCCGTCATGCCGCCGACAAAGATCAGCGTTTCCGCTTTCAGGCCGCGCAGGAGGATCTCCATCTCGGTTCCGAAAAAGCAGGAATAGCGTCGCTTGGGCACATGATAGTCGCCAGGCTTGTACCCCATTTCTTCAAAGGCGACTGGTGTGCCTGGATCACCCTCCATGCAATGGATGTCCTCGGAGCCGTCCAGCTCTCGACCATAGTCAATCTGGTCACGGCGGTGGATTTCCTGAACGAAAACAACCGGAATGCCGTTGTCATGCGCGGCATCCACAACGGCGCGCGCGCGCATCATGTTCTCGGCATAGCCGGGCATATGCGGAATACCGCCTTCGGATTTCATGAAAGCGGATTTCTGGATGTCGATGACCATAAGAACGGTGTTGCCGACAAGAGTGGGTTGGCGGGCCATTGTGCGCCTCCTTCAGGTGTTGGATTGGTCCGCGCCCATCAGGCGCGGCAGGTCGCCCCAGCGGGCAACGGCGGAAAAAACAAGGACCGACACGGCGATAAAGGTAATCGCCGCCACGGCCATTGTCGGCGTGTAGCCGTTTCTCAGAGAGTTGAAGATTTGCAGGGTCACGGTGGCGTAGCCGGAGGCCGAGACAAAGAACATCACGATGAATTCGTTGAACGACAGCACCAGCACAAAGAAGAAGCCCGAGATCGTGTAGGGGATCGTCTGCGGCAGGATCACCGTGCGGAAGGTGACGGATTCAGTGGCGCCCATCGTCGCGGCGGCGTCCAGATGCGCGCGGTCGATGCTCTGCAACCCGATTGTGATCGTCACCATCGGCAACGCCATCAGCAGCACCGCATGGCTGACCACCCCTGCCCAAAGCGCACCCAAACCGCCAAAAAAGCTCCAGAAAAAGCCAAGCCCGACGCCAAAAACGATGGGTGGCACCGCAAACGGCATCGACCCCAGCGCTGCCAGCGTGCGGGACAGTTTCGATCCCGTCGACCACAGCAGATAGGCCAACGGCCAGGCCAGCATAACCGCAAGACTGGCCGCGCCGACCGCGACAATCACCGAATTGCCCAGCGCTTGCGTCCAGACGGGTTCAGAAACAAAGAACTCGCCAAAGCGCGCCAACGTCGGCTCGCGCGGGGGAAAGAACATGCTGCGCCCGCCGTTCAACGCAGCGCCGCAAACCACCGCGATGGGCAGCGCCAGCAGCAGTGCGCAAAACGCCATGTAAAGCGGTCCGACAATCCGCATCAGCGCGCCTCCGCCCATGTGTTGATCCGGTGACCAAGCGCCAGACAGACCCCCGCCGAGATCAGCAGGATCACCGCCTGCGCTGCCCCGAAGGGCGCGTTCAGGTTGGCCCCCCGGATGTTGGAATAGATCGCCACAGCGGTCGAATGCTGCGCAGGTGCGGCAAAGACCGTGACGGCAACGTAGGTGCCCAACAGGAACACAAACAGCAGCAATGTCGTGCCAAACAACGGTAGTCGGATCGCGGGCAGGATCACTGTGCGGGCCACGCACCAGCCGCCTGCCCCCATCGTGCGCGCCGCCTCGGACTGTGAGCGATCCAGGCGCGACAGCGCCGGAAACAAAAGGATCACCGCATAGGGCCAGACAAGGTAGCTCATGGTCAAGATGGTGGCGAATTGCGAGGTCTTGAACTTGACGTTGCGCGGGTTCGCCAGCCCCCAGTCGCGCAGCACCTGAAACCAACCTGTG
Organism: Antarctobacter heliothermus; assembly: GCF_002237555.1. Taxonomy (NCBI): domain Bacteria; kingdom Pseudomonadati; phylum Pseudomonadota; class Alphaproteobacteria; order Rhodobacterales; family Roseobacteraceae; genus Antarctobacter; species Antarctobacter heliothermus. The sequence goes on from NZ_CP022540.1 coordinate 3,797,512, forward strand.
TCCTTCAGCCATTGGGTCAGCCCGGTGGATTTGAACAGCGCCGGCAAGCCAGAGTTGTTTGACAACAGGATGTCCCAGCCCATGACAATGAACACCTCGGACAACGACAGCGACGACAGGATGAAGACCAGCCACGCCGCCTGCGTCCGGCGCGACAGTCGGGTCAGCAGCAACGTGAACGGCAGCGCCGTCAGCACCGCAAGCAAAGAGGCGATGACCGCGTACCAGAACGAAAACCCAAGTTGTTGCAGGTAAAGAAAGGTCACGTCGTCAGGCCAGAGCGTGCCGACGAAAAACCGCTGGTAGTTTTCCAGGGTAAAGTCCCAGACCCAGGCGGCACCTTCGATCTTGCGACCAAAGCTGATCACGAAGACTAACAGGAACGGCACAACGCATAGCGTCACGATCACCGCCGTCAGCGCCCAACTCAGTATGCGCACAACCGGGAATGGTCTGGCCGGGCGCGCCGTGTCAGGCCCCGTTTCGATATGTTCGGCGACCGTCATTCGGCAGCCATGGCCAGCGCATCGTGGGCCGTTGGATCGGGGAAGATGTGCAAGGCATCGGGCGGCAGGCGGACCTCTGTCGTATCGCCGACATGAAAGATCTTTCCGCCCTCACCTGCAGCGTATTCCACGACCATCCGGCCCACCGCAGTCTCGAGGTGGTATTCCCGTATCGGGCCAAGATCGCGCACAAAGGTGATCTTGGCCGGCAATCGGTTTGCGCCCGGTTCCTCATCCAGACAGGCGCGTTCCGGTCGGATCGCCACGCGCACCGGGGAACCGCCAACAAAATGCGGATCAGCCACCAGATGTGTAGCACCGATGCGGATACCGCCCGGCTCTGTCACCCCGTCAAAAAAGTTCGCCTTGCCGATGAAATCCGCGACAAAGGCGTTTTCCGGCTTGTGATAGATGTCTTGCGGCGGGCCCACCTGTTCCACCCGCCCGTTGGACATGACGACGATGCTATCGGCCATAGTCATGGCCTCGCGTTGATCATGGGTGACGACGATGGTGGTGATGCCCAGCCGCTGTTGCAGTAGCCGCAGTTCCACCTGCATCTCTTCGCGCAACTTGGCGTCCAGCGCCGACATCGGTTCGTCCAGCAGGAAAACCTCTGGTTCCTGCGCCAGCGCGCGGGCAATCGCGACGCGCTGGCGCTGCCCGCCCGACAGCTGGCCAATCCGGCGGTCGCCAAAGGCCGACAGTTGCACCAGATCCAGCAACTTGCCTGCCCGATCCGCCGCCTCTGACCGAGAAACGCCGGAGATGTGCAGCGAATAGGCTACGTTGTCTCGCACCGTCAGATGCGGGAACAGCGCAAAACTCTGGAACACCATGCCGAACTTGCGCCGGTGCGCGGGCAGATCCGTGATGTTACGATCCCCCAGCAGGATCACCCCGCCTGAGGGCGCCTCCAATCCCGCCACCATGCGCAAAAGGGTCGTCTTGCCACAACCTGACGGCCCCAACAGCGCCGTCAGTTGCCCTTCTCCGAATGTCAGGTTCACCAGATCAACGGCACGGGTGCCGCCGAAGGTCTTGGAGATGCTCTTGAGGACAAGACCGGACATGACCGGTTACGCCCCAGCCAACATCTTGTCCCAGCTTTCCTTAATGAAGGTTTCTTTGTCCAGATAGGCCTCATAGGCGGGCTTGATCGACGGCGTACCAGACACAAAGTCAAACTCCTCATCTGTCAGATCCGTCTTGGACTGATCGACAAGAGGCGCTGTGCCGATCTTGCGGCTCATAATCGCCTGCGTGGCCGGATCGGACGAGAAGTTAATGAACTCTGCCGCCTCATCCGCCTTGTCCGACAACGAGGACAGGCACCACGAGCCATAGTCCTGCGGGTTGCCCTCCTTGGGGAAGATCGGTTTGATCGGAAAGCCGTCCAGCGCCATCAGGTTGGCCACGTCGAGATAGTATTGCCCGCCAATGACGTCGCCGTTCTTCATCGACTGTTCCATCTGGCTTTCAGCTGACCACCAAAGCGCCACGTTGGGTTTGATCTCTGCCGCCTTTTCGATGATCGCCAGAATGCCTTCGTCGGTCGCAAAGGTCGCCTCGCCGTCAAAGAAGGTCGCCGCAACAATGTCGAGGAACTGCGAGTTATAGTTGCGCGAGAGGCCCAGAGAGGACTCGTATATTGTGCTATCCCAGAACTCTGCCCAGCTTGCCGGGGCGTCTACCTCATCCGGGTTGATAACCATGGCGGAGAACCACGACATTGCGCCAACACCAAGCGGACCTTCAGGGGCCTCGAACACAAAATAGGGGTCCAGATTCGACGCCGCCGGGATCGCCTTGAGGTTCAGGGGTTTGAGCAATCCGCCGATGCGGCTGGCCTTGATCAGCGTGTCTCGCGCATAGAGCGACAGATCCGCAGGCACGCTGCCCGCCGCCGTCGCCTGCTGCATCGTCACCAACCAGTCGGTCGAATTGGGCTGCGTCACCGACTCGACCTCAATCCCCGTAGCCTCGGTGAAGGCAGGATAGACAAACTCCTTAAAGCTGTTTTCAAAGTACCCGCCGTATGAGCCGACCTTCAGGCTGCGGCTTTGCGCGATCAATGGCGTGCCCAGAACGCTGGTGGCGGCAAAGCTGGCCGCGCCGGTCTTGAGCAGGGTCCGTCTGTTGAGTTTGGTCATGATGGTTCCTTCCTTCGTTCGCAGCTGTCTGCGGACCTGATGCAGAGCCTGGTGGCGGTGCCCGGTGATGACCCCATGAACGCGCTGATAAGGATAATCGGTCAAAGGAACTGACTGCAAAGAGACCAACCGCCCGCGAAACTGATCCTTTTTTGGGCAATCACGCCGGACTGATGCGCTTTCTTAATCGCGGCGGATACCGCTGTGGGTTTTTCGGGCCAGCCTGACCCTACGCAATCGACTCGGAGAGGTTTCATGGCACGCGCATCTATATCGGACGATCAAAAGGCCCTGACGGTAGAGGACGCCACCCTGCCGGTGGTGGATCTGTCTGGCCTCTTTACCGGCGACATGGCGGACAAGGCGCGCGTCGCCGCAGATCTGGGTGACGCCGCGCGCACCTCTGGCTTTTTCTACATCACCGGGCACGGTATTTCGCAGGGTCTCATCGACGCGGTCTTTGCCGCGTCCAAGGAGTTCCACGAGAAGTCTCGCAGCTTCAAGATGAAGTATTGGTCCGGGTTCACCACCCATCATCGCGGCTATGTCCCGTTTGAGGAAAACGGCGCCGATTTCCCCAAGTCGATCAATTTCAACGAAGCCTGGGACATGTCCTATGAGGCGCCCGCCGATCATCCCGACTATCTGGCCAAGTGGCGCATGACCGGCCCCAACATCTGGCCCGACATCCCGGGATGGAAAGAGACCGTTGGCGGTTATTACGATCAGGCTTTTGACCTTGGCCTGCGGCTCTTGGATGCACTGGCACTGGAACTTGGGGTCGATCCCGAAGAGTTGACTCGTCACATCACCTTTCCCACCTCACAGTTGCGCCTGCTGCGCTACATCCCCAACGACATGCCCGCCACCAAAGAACTGGTTGGCATCGCGGCGCATTCGGATTTTGAGTGTTTCACCATCTTGATGACCGGCGCGCCGGGGTTGCAGGTGATGAACGCCGATGACATCTGGATCGAGGCACCGCCAATTCCGGGCTGTTTTGTGGTCAACATCGGCGACATCTTTGAGACGTGGTCCGGCGGCCAGTTCAAATCGACCCAGCACCGGGTCGTGAACCTAGGGACCGAGCGATATTCTTTCCCGATCTTCTTTGGTCTGGACTATCATGCGGTTGTAGAGCCGCTAGAGAAGTTCCGCACACCCGAAACGGTGGCCAAATACCCCGCAATGAAAGCCGGGGATCACCTGATGCGCATGTCAGTGGGAGCTTTTCGTTATATGGCCGACGCGCGCGACAAGGGGGAATTGGTGCCTGACTATGACGTGCCAGAGGAAAACCCCTTCAAACGCGAGGCAAAACAGCCCGACCCGTAAGCGCCCCAAGGATAAGGACGGCCAAAGATGAGACTTCGCAGCCATCCCGATTTCGACACGGAACCCCTGCCCCGCAGCGCATCGCTGCGGGGCTTTGCCCTGACTCCGCTGACCCCCGCCGAAGTCGATGAGGATTTCGCCGCCGTCACCTGCGCGGCCCATGTCCTGACGAATATTTTCGGTTCCTGGCCTGACGGGCTGACGTTGACGGAGAACCTGTACGATCTGGCCTGGCATGACCGCGAGTTCGCGGCGGCCCGGTCATTTTCATGGATCGTGCGGGACAAGGATGGCGTTTATATCGGCTGTGCCTATCTCTTTCCCGAAATGGGGCAGCGCGGGGCGGCCAACGGATTTATCTGGATCATCGATCTTGAGGACCGGTTGGCGCTGCTGGACCAGCTACAGGCTGAATTGACTGACTGGTTTGACGCGAGTTTGCCGCATCCCGTCAAGGTCACTTGGCACAGGCCCTCTGTCTAACGGCCTAGAACCCGGCAGAGGTCGTGCAGCGCGCAGGCTCTGTCCGTGCCACAACCCGTCCGTTTGAAATCACGGCCAGCCGGGCGGGCCGCAGTCGCAATGCCTCGATCGGGTCGGGTGCATCCAACACCACCAGGCTGCCCCGCTTTCCAACCTCCAGCCCATAGTCCAGCCCCATCACCTGCGCGGGCGTCTCTGTCACCATCTGATAGGCGGCGCGCATCTGGTCCGGGGCTGTCATCAACGCCACATGCAGTCCCATGTGCGCCACTTCCAGCATGTCGCCGGAGCCCAGCGGATACCACGGATCTCGCACACAATCCTGACCAAAGGCCACCGTCACCCCCGCAGCGCGCAGTTCCGGCACGCGGGTCAGGCCGCGCCGCTTGGGGTAGGTATCCATGCGCCCTTGAAGGGTGATGTTGATCAGCGGATTGGGGATCGCCGCCACCTGTGCCTCGGCGATCAGCGGCAACAGCTTGGCCACATAGTAATTGTCCATCGAATGCATCGAGGTCAGATGCGACCCGGCCACCCGGCCTTGAAGGCCCAACCGGATCGTTTCCGCCGCCAGTGTTTCGATGTGGCGACAAAGGGGGTCGTCGCTTTCGTCGCAATGCAGATCGACGCATAGCCCTCGCGCTGCGGCCAGTTCACAAGCTGCCCGGACCGAGGCCGCGCCCGCCGCCATCGTGCGTTCGAAATGTGGAATGCCCCCGACAACATCGACACCAGCATCCAGTGCGCGGATCACCTGTGCCTCTGCCCCCTGCGCGCGATACCAGCCGTCCTGCGGAAAGGCGACCAGTTGCAGGTCGATCACGTCGCGCACGCGCTCTTGCACCTCCAGCAGCGCCTCGACGGTGCGGAACGTCGGGTCAGTCACGTCCACATGGCTGCGGATCCCCAGCACGCCCCGCCCGACCGCCTGTCGGCAATAGTCCAGAGCGCGGGCGACGATCTCTTCGCGCGTCTGGTGTTGCTTCAACTCTCCCCACAACGCGATCCCCTCCAGCAGCGTGCCAGAGGCATTCACCCGGGGCCGCCCATAGCTGAGCGTCGCGTCCATGTGAAAATGCGCATCGACAAAAGGGGCGCTGACCAGCTTGCCGGTGGCATCGATGACCTCGCCCGCCTCTGTCGTGATCCCCGGTTCTACCCCGATGATGATCCCGTCTGTAATGGCTACATCTGCCTCGCTGCCGTCCGCCAGCACCCCACCCTTGACCAAAATGTCGATGTCCATGCCCTGCGTCCCCTTGAATTGCGGCGATGAGAAAACCCTAGCAGAGGCCGCAATCCGCCTCGACCAGCAATCGCATCCTACGGTGTGTCGAACACTGCCAACATCGCCGCGCGGAGGCGGTCAAGATCCTCATCCACACTTACGGTCGGATCGCAGACGAAAGGCGGCAGGACGTCCACGCGAATCGTGCCGCTGCGCGGGACGAATTTGCCTCGCGGCAACAACTGATCCGAATCGCGAATGACAATTGGCCGAATCGCGCGGCCGGTTTCCCTCGCCACCAGAACCGCCCCAGCCTTGAACGGGCCCAGCGTGTCGGTTCGCGCGCGCGTGCCTTCGGGGAACAGCACCACAGATCGACGGGCGGGCATGGTCCGCACCGCCGCGCTGAGCGTTTCCAACGCCAGCTTGCCGCTTTTGCGGTCAATTTCGACCAGTCCGGCGCCGTTAAAGCCCGTACGCAGAAAAGGAGCCTCGAACAATTCCTTCTTGGCGGCAAAGGTGAACCATTTCTGGTCCGGCACCACGTCCATCAGGACAAAGCCATCGAGGTGGCTGCGGTGGTTGATCACGATCAGGCTGTCTGTGTCGTCACCCAGCGCCTGTCTGTCTGCGGCCGACATATCCGCCCGGATGCTGAGCAGCCACAACAGCCAAGAACAGGCTCTTTTGACCAGACGCCAATACCACCCGGCAAAGCCCCTTCGCCGGGCGCAGAGCAACGGCACAAAGGCGATGAACCCGAAATAGACCGGCCCCAATACGACCAGTGCCGTGCGCTTAAGCAGCCTTGCAGGCAACGGATCAATGGCCGCCGTCGCGGCCTCGCGTGATGCGGAACGTTGTGTCATGGGCCCCAGTCGCAGGTTGTGGCCCCATCGGGCCATTGGTCCATGACAACAATGGCGCCAAGGCGGCAGCCGGAGATCATGACAGGTGTCAGGCAAATCGGCTGTGTCCAGCGTCACTGCGCCTGTGTGAGGCATACCCCCTCACAAATCAATGAAAACCACTGCTCTCATGGATCGGCTCAGGTGAACTTGCGAAACAGCTTTGTCTGGTCAAAGATCTCTTCGAGTTCCTGCATGCGGCCCTTGGTGTCGCCCCAATTCAGCGTTTGAACCGCCGAGATCATGGTTTCGACCAACAGCATCGGCGTAGCCAGCGAATCCCACGCCGACGGCACAATGATCCGACTGGTCAGGCTGATGTCGGCCAACCTGTGCACAGGGGATCGCCACTGATCGGTGAACAACACGATCTTTGCGCCGCGCGCGCGCGCCATTTCCGCCAGTTTCAGGGTGTTGTTCTCATACCGCCTGACGTCGAAGATGACAAAAACGTCGCCTTCTGCGGCATTCAGCAGGTAGTGCGGCCATGTGTTCGACGTAGACTGAACATGGGTCAGGTTGGGGCGAATGACCTGCATGTGCAGGAACATGTACTCTGCCAAGGTATGGGTGATGCGCCCACCCACAATGTACAGATGCCGGTTCCGGTCAGCCGCCAGTGCGCAGGCCTGATCAAAGGCGGCAGGGTCGATGTGGGCCAACGTGTTGCGGATGTTGTCGATCACCGCATCGGTAAAACGGTTCAGGATATGCTCTGACGGAGCTGCCCCGGCCCATGTTTCGTGTTTGGCAATCGGCCCTTTGGCAATAGCGCCCAATTCATCCCGCAGGTCGGCCTGAAAATCCGGATAGCCCTTGTACCCCAGCTTTTGCACCATGCGGGCCACGGTGGGGACAGAGACATTGGCCCCCTTGGCCAGTGCCGCCAATGGCCCCAGACCGGAGGCGGGGTAATTTTCCAGTATCGACAGGGCCAACTGCCGCTCTGCCCGGGTCAGGTCATCCAGTCGGGCCTGGATCCGATCCGAAATGGTGCGGTCTTCGTCCGTCATTGGCGACACCTCATCTTGACTAAAAATATACCAGCGCACACAAGCCTGAGATAATTTTTCCACAATCCTGTTGACAGACGGGCGGCTTGGCAAGAGTTTTTCTCTGGTAGGGGGCGCGATGAATCACCGTGACGATGCCTTGATGAGCGACATGGTCGATGTGCGAAATGCGCAGGCGGCGTCACCGATCGTGATCGTTTGCGAACATGCCAGCGCGCATATTCCGCCGGCGTTTGGCGATCTGGGCCTGCCCGCCTCTGCACTGCACAGCCATGTGGTCTGGGATCCCGGCGCCATGGCGGTGGCTACCGGGATGGCGGACCTGCTGGATGCCGCGCTGGTCGCCTCGAAAACCTCGCGGCTTGTCTATGATTGCAACCGTCCCCCCGAAGCGCCTGACGCGATGCCCGCGCGCAGTGAGATCTTTGACGTTCCGGGAAACGCTGATCTTAGCGCCAATGACAAGGCAGAGCGCGTCGCCAGATATTACACCCCGTTCCGAGAGGCACTAGCGGCCATCCTTGCCGCACGAACTGCACCCATCATGGTGACGGTTCACAGCTTTACGCCCGTGTACCATGGCAAGACTCGCGAAGTGGAAATCGGCATCCTGCATGACAACGATGCGCGCCTCGCGGATGCAATGCTGGGACTTGCGGCCCACCACACGTCCCGTATCGTGCGCCGAAATGACCCATATGGCCCCGGCGATGGCGTCACTCATACGCTCAAGGAACACGCCCTTGCCCATGGACATCTCAACGTGATGCTGGAGATCCGCAACGACCTGATCGCCACCGAGGCCGAACAGGCAGCGGTGGCCAGAACCCTGTCCGATTGGGTGTCCAATGCCCGCGCGCAGATTGAGGCCAAGGCATGATCGGACCAATGCGCCGCTTCATCCGCGTCGTGGACGCCATGAATCGCCGTATCGGGCGGATCATGATGTACGGGATCTTTGTGATGATGGCGATCCTGCTGTGGTCCTCGATCTCCAAGACGTTCTTTCTGCCGTCGCTCTGGACACTGGAAATGGCGCAGTTCGCCATGGTGGCCTATTACATGCTGGGTGGTCCGTACTCGATCCAGATGGGATCAAACGTGCGGATGGACCTGATTTATGGCGAATGGTCTGACCGCAAAAAGGCGCAAATCGACGCCATGACTGTGCTGTTTCTGATCGTTTACCTGGTCTTTCTGCTCTGGGGCGGCTGGGAAAGCCTGATGTATTCGCTGAAATACGGCGGTGAGCGCAGCTCATCGGTCTGGCGGCCTTACATGTGGCCAATCAAATCCATCATGGTTCTGGCGATCTTTTTGATGCTGCTGCAGGCGATCTCTGAGTTCATCAAGGACATCCTGCGCATTCAGGGACATGACATGGGAGACAAGCTCTGATGTCTTATGAACTGATTGCCGCGCTGATGTTTTCCTCGATGATGCTTATGTTGCTGACTGGGCAGCGGGTGTTCGGGGCCATCGGGTTTGTCGCCGTGATTGCCGCGTTCTTCCTTTGGGGCGATCGGGGTGGCTTCGATCTTGGGTTTGCAGCCGCTATCAAGCTGATGAAGTGGTATCCGCTGCTGACGCTGCCGATGTTCATCTTCATGGGCTACATCCTGTCGGAATCCCGCATCGCCGACGACCTGTACAAGATGTTTCACGTCTGGATGGGCGGGTTGTCCGGCGGGTTGGCGGTGGGCACCATTGGGCTGATGGTTCTGATCTCTGCCATGAATGGCCTGTCCGTCGCAGGCATGGCCATCGGGGCCACCATCGCCCTGCCCGAGCTACTTAAACGCGGGTACGACAAACGCATGGTGACGGGCGTCATTCAGGCGGGATCGTCACTGGGGATCCTTGTGCCGCCCTCTGTGGTGCTGGTGCTCTATGCGATGATTGCGCGGCAACCTGTGGGTCAGTTGTGGCTGGCCGGCGTGGTGCCGGGCCTGATGATGGCGGCGATGTTCGTGATCTATATCGTGATCCGCTGCCGACTGAACCCCGCGCTTGGCCCGATCCTACCACCCGAAGAACGCGCCATGCCTATGGGTGAAAAGATCAAACTGCTTGGGGCCGGTCTGCTGCCGCTGTTCATCTTCTTTGCCATGATGGTGCCGTTCGTGAACGGCTGGACCTCGCTGGTCGAAAGCTCTGCCATCGGGGCGATTGCCGCCTTTCTGGCGGCCGTACTCAAGGGGCGCATGACGCGCGAAGTGTTTGAGACAAGCGTGCGCAAAACGCTGGGCATCTCCTGCATGTTCATGTGGATCATCCTTGCGGCGCTGGCTTTTGGCGCGGTGTTCGACGGGCTGGGCGCGGTCAAGGCGATTGAATCGCTGTTCACCGAAAAACTCGGCCTCAGCCCGTGGATGATCCTGATCCTGATGCAGCTTAGCTTTATCCTGATGGGCACCTTTCTGGACGACACCGCCATGCTGGTGATTGTCGCCCCGTTATATGTGCCGCTGGTAGGCGCACTTGGCTTTGATCTGATCTGGTACGGCGTGCTTTACACGATCACGACGCAGATTGCCTACATGACGCCGCCGTTTGGCTATAACCTGTTCCTGATGCGCGCGATGGCCCCGCCGGAAATCACGCTGCGCGACATCTACGGATCTATTCTGCCGTTTGTTTTGGTGATGATTGTTGCACTGGCCACGATCATGGCCTTCCCCGAACTGGCCCTTTGGCTGCCGGGGTACGTCTACGGAAATTAACAACCCAAGAGATCCCGGCAGCGGGACGCATTTGAGAAGAGCTTCAACAGAGAGGAAAATACCATGACCACAAGACGTAAGTTCCTGACCACCGCCGGGATCGGTGGCGCCGCCGCCCTTGCCAGCCCCACTGTCGTCAAGGCGCAGTCGGCCATCAAGTGGCGTTTCCAGACCTATGCCGGCAGCGCATTGGGCGAACATGTGACCAAGCCGGTCATCGACTACATCAACGCCAACTCTAACGGCGAACTTGAGGTCGAACTGTTCTACGCCGACCAGATCGTGCCCACCGGTGAGCTGTTTCAGGCCCTTCAGCGCGGCACCATCGATGGTGTGCATTCCGACGACGATTCAATGGCCTCGCCCACCCCGCTGCGCCAGTTCGGCGGCTATTTCCCCTTCGCGACCAAGCACATCCTCGACGTTCCGGTGCTGTTCAACCAGTACGGTCTGAAAGAGATCTGGGAAGAGGAATACGCCAAGGTCGGCGTCAAATGGCTGTCTGCTGCTGGCCAAGACCCGTGTAACTTCAACACCAAAAAGGAAATCACCAGCGTCGCCGATCTGGACGGGCTCAAGCTGTATACCTTCCCCACGGCGGGCCGCTTCCTGTCCAAGTTCGGCGTTGTCCCGGTCAACATCCCCTATGAGGACGCCGAGGTTGCGGTGCAAACCGGCGAGTTGGACGGCATGGCCTGGTCCGGCATCACCGAGGATTACACCGTCGGCTGGGCGGATGTGACCGACTACTTCTTGACCAACAACATCTCTGGTGCATGGATCGGGTCGTGGTTTGTCAACGAGGAACGCTGGGCCGAATTGCCAGACCACCTCAAATCCGTTGTGATGGCGGCGACTGAGGCCGGTCACACCTACCGCAACCAGTGGTACTGGGGTGGCGAAGCGGCCCTGCGCGCCAATGGCGACAAACTGGCCCTGCGGTCGGTCCCCGCCGGTGAGTGGGCAGAGGTTGAAACCGCCGCCAAGGAGTTCTGGGAAGAAGTGGCCGAAGAAGGCGAAGTCCACCAGAAGATCGTCAACATCTTCAAGGAATACAACTCCGTCATCAACCAAGCGGGCGCGCCGTACAACTTCGAGTAAGCGATCCCATAACACGACCATATGCACCCTCGCTTTTGCGGGGGTGCTTCACCATGAAGAGGGCATAACGACATGGCTGGAAATCTGACGTTCGACGGTCTGAAAGAGGCCGTGGCAGGCGGTACAATCGACACCGTTCTCGCTTGTTTCCCCGACATGCAGGGGCGCCTGATGGGCAAACGGTTCCATGCGGTGAACTTTGTCGAGACCAGCTTTAAGGAAACGCATTGCTGCAACTACTTGCTGGCCACCGATCTGGAAATGGCCACGCCAGAGGGCTATGCCGCCTCTAGTTGGGAAAAGGGCTATGGTGATTACATCATGGCACCGGACCTCTCGACGATCCGGCTGCTGCCATGGCTGGAAGGCACTGCCATGGTGCTATGCGACGTGCTTGACCACCACACCCACGCGCCGGTGCCCCATTCGCCGCGCCAGATGCTGAAAACCCAGATCGCCCGGCTCAAGGCCCTTGGCTATGACGCCATGATGGCGACAGAGCTAGAGTTTTTCCTGTTCGAACAGTCCTTTGACGACATCCGCAAAGGTGGGTTCCGCGATCTGACCCCGATCAGCGGCTACAACGAAGATTACGCCATCCTGCAAACCACCAAGGAAGAAGGCGTGATGCGCCCGATCCGCAACCACCTGTTTGCAGCCGGTCTGCCGATCGAGAATACCAAGGGTGAGGCTGAGACCGGTCAGGAAGAGCTGAACATCCGCTACGCCGATGCGCTCGACTGTGCCGACCACCACACCATCGCCAAGAACGCCGTCAAGGAAATCGCTTGGCAACACGGGCGCGCGGCCAGCTTCTTGCCGAAATGGCACCACGACAAGGTCGGTTCCTCCAGCCACGTGCACCAGTCGCTCTGGCAGGACGGCGAACCGGCGTTCTACGACAAATCCGCCGATCTGGGCATGTCGCAACTGATGAAGCACTACATGGCGGGTGTGATCGCCTATGCGCCGGATTACACCTTTTTCCTCGCCCCCTACATCAACAGCTACAAACGCTTTGCCAAAGGCACCTTTGCGCCGACGAAAACGGTCTGGTCCGTGGACAATCGCACCGCCGGGTTCCGCCTGTGTGGTGAGGGCTCCAAAGGTGTGCGGGTCGAATGCCGTATCGGAGGATCTGACCTGAACCCCTATCTGGCACAGGCCGCCATGCTGGCCGCCGGGATCAAGGGGATCGAGGACAAGATGGATCTCGCGCCACCGACACGCGGCGACATCTATGAAGACGCCAAGGCACAGGACATCCCGCAGACCTTGCGCGCCGCCACCGAAACCCTGCGCGGATCCGCTTTTTTGCGTGAAGCCTTCGGCGATCAGGTGGTTGACCATTACACGCGCTGCGCCGAATGGGAGCAGGAAGAGTTTGACCGCGTCGTGACCGATTGGGAAATTGCGCGCGGCTTTGAAAGGGCCTGATACATGATCCGTTGTACCTCTCCTATCGACGGCTCGGTCTATGCCGAGCGTGACACACTCACCTTTGACGCCGCCCGCGATGCGGTGAACCGTGCAAAGATTGCGCAAAACGAATGGGCCGCGAGACCGCTGGCAGAGCGCATTGCGCTGGTTCAGGCCGGCGTCGCCAAAATCGGCGAAATGAACGACGAAATCGTCCCCGAACTGGCACACCAGATGGGCCGCCCGGTCCGCTACGGCGGTGAATTTGGCGGTTTCAACGAACGCGCGACCTATATGGCCGACATCGCCAAAGACGCGCTGGCGGATATCGAGATTGAGAACAGCGACAGCTTTCGCCGCGTGATCAAACGTGTACCGCATGGCGTCGTTCTGGTCGTGGCGCCGTGGAACTATCCCTACATGACGGCCATCAACACCGTGGCCCCCGCCCTGATCGCGGGCAACGCGGTCTTGCTGAAACACGCCAGCCAGACGCTGCTGGTAGGCGAACGGCTGGCAGCAGCGTTTCATGCGGCGGGCATCCCTCAGGACGTGTTCCAGAACGTTTTTCTGGACCATCAAAGCACCACAGACCTGATCGCAGCTAAATCCTTTGGCTTTGTGAATTTCACCGGGTCTGTCGGCGGCGGCAAGGCGATGGAACGTGCCGCTGCGGGCACCTTTACCGGCGTCGGGCTGGAGCTGGGGGGCAAAGACCCCGGCTATGTCTGCGATGACGCTGATCTGGACGCCGCTGTCGACACGCTGATCGACGGTGCAATGTTCAACTCCGGCCAGTGTTGCTGTGGTATCGAACGCATTTATGTGGCCGAACAACACTTTGACGCCTTTGTCGAAAAGGCCGTGGCCATCGTCCGGGGATACAAACTGGGCAATCCGCTGGACACGGCCACAACGATTGGCCCCATGGCGCACAAACGCTTTGCCGATGAGGTCCGCGCCCAGACCGCAGAGGCGATTGCCGCCGGGGCCACCGCCCATATCGACACGTTTCTCGAAGATGACGGCGGCGCCTATCTGACGCCGCAGATCCTCACCAATGTCACCCATGACATGCGCGTCATGCGTGAAGAAAGCTTTGGCCCCGTGGTCGGCATCATGCCGGTCAAAGACGACGCCGAGGCGATCCGCCTGATGAATGACAGCGACTTTGGCCTGACCGCCTCAGTCTGGACCCGCGATGCGGCGCGCGCCGAGGCGATTGCAGACCAGATCGAAACCGGAACGGTCTTCATGAACCGCGCCGACTACCTTGATCCGGGCCTGTGCTGGACCGGGTGCAAAGACACCGGTCGCGGCGGCGGCCTGTCGATCATTGGCTATCACAACCTGACCCGTCCCAAATCTTACCACCTGAAAAAGGCCTGAGCCTATGACTCTTACTGCAAACTGGTCTTACCCCACCGCCATTCGGTTTGGCGCCGGCCGCATTGCTGAAATCGCCGAGGCCTGCGCCGCCGCCGGGATCACGAAACCCCTGCTGGTGACAGACCGTGGCCTGAAGGACATGGCGATCACCTCCAAAACGCTGGACCTGCTGGAAGCCGCCGGTCTGGGCCGGGCGATCTTTGCCGATGTCGACCCCAACCCCAACGAAAAGAACGCCGAGGCTGGTGTGCGCGCCTTCAAGGACGGAGGTCATGACGGTGTTGTTGCCTTTGGCGGTGGCTCTGGCCTTGATCTGGGTAAGCTGGTGGCCTTTCTGGCGGGGCAAACCCGCCCCCTGTGGGACTTTGAGGATATCGGCGACTGGTGGACACGCGCCGACGCCGACGCCATCGTCCCCATCGTGGCAGTGCCCACAACGGCAGGCACCGGGTCAGAGGTTGGGCGCGCGTCGGTCATCACCAATTCAGAAACCGAGCAGAAAAAGATCATCTTTCACCCGAAATTCCTGCCGTCGGTGGTGATCTGCGATCCTGAACTGACCGTCGGGATGCCCAAATTCATCACCGCAGGCACCGGGCTGGATGCCTTTGCCCATTGTGTCGAGGCGTTCTGCTCACCGCATTACCATCCGATGTCACAGGGCATCGCGCTGGAAGGCATGCGGCTGGTCAAGGACTACCTGCCCCGCGCCTATGCCGATGGCACCGATCTGGAGGCACGCGCGCATATGATGTCCGCCGCCGCCATGGGCGCCACCGCCTTTCAAAAGGGTCTGGGTGCAATCCACGCCCTGTCGCACCCCATCGGCGCGATCTATCACACCCACCACGGCACCACGAACGCGGTCTGCATGCCGGCAGTCCTGCAATTCAACAAGCCCGCCATCACCGACGTTCTGGGGCAAGCCGCCAACTACCTTGGCATCGACGGCGGCTTCGACGGCTTCTGCGCCTTTGTTGACGATCTGAACGACAGCATGGACATTCCCAAGTCGCTGGCCGGTCTGGGGATCGAGAACCCCGACATCGACCGGATTGTGGCGGGCGCGCTGACAGATCCCAGCACCGGCGGCAACCCGGTTGAAATGACTGCCGCGAACACCCGCGATCTGCTGCTACGGATCGTCTGAGACGGACCGGCATCCAGACCGCTGGAAAACTTCTGTCCCTCTGCTCTGGCGCGGAGGGACAGTTTGGGTCAATACCAATCCCCGCCCCTTCGGCAGGGCCAAGTGATGCCACTGGGTCACTCGACGACGCATCCCGCCGGCCACCGTATTGCGCAGGTACAGCATTATCCGTAAGCCCGTTAGCGCTAACTCAAGTACCGTAATCGGAGCACCCCATGAGCACCCCCCAAATCGACAACGCCCAGATCGCCAAGGCGGCTTTTTTCCTCTGGCTGGATGAAGGCCGTCCCGCAGGTCAGGACCGCGATCACTGGTTCCGCGCCACCGAGGCGCTGAAAAACGCGGCTGCCGCCCCGGTCAAACCCGCCCGCAAGCCGCGCGCCAAAGCCGCTGCGAAACCTGCCGCCGCCCGCGCGACAGGTGCCGCCAAGCCAAAGGCATCCGCCAAGACAAAGGCGGCCACGAAACCCGCAGCCACCCGCAAACCCCGCAAACCAGCGGAGAATTGATCCGTCACTGCACGGTGGTCGGGCCCCGACCACCGCACCGCCGCCCTTCCTGATCAGGACGCGACCGGCATCCGCCGTTCGACGATCTCTGCCCACCACGAACAGCCCGCCGGGATCGCCTCATCGTTGAAGTTGTACTCAGGGTGATGCACCATCGCGGTATCCCCGTTGCCGACCAAGATATAGGCCCCTGGCCGCTCTTCGAGCATAAAGGCGAAATCCTCCCCGCCCATGACCAGCGGTGCCTCATCGACTGCGCCCGACACGGCGCGCGCCACGTCGCGGGCAAATTCAGTCTGTTCGGGGTGGTTGACCATCACCGGATAGCCACGGTGGTAAGTCACCTCGGCGGTGCCACCGAAGGTCGCCGCCACACCCGCCGACATTTCCTTGATCCGCTTCTCCGCAAGATCGCGCATAGCGGTCGACTGGGTGCGGACGGTCCCCTTCAGATGCACTCGCTGCGGGATCACGTTGAACGCCTTGGACGAGGTTTCAAAGCTGGTGACAGAAACCACCACCTGATCCACCGGGTCCGCATTGCGCGATGCAATGGTCTGCAGCGCCAGCACCAGAGAAGAGGCCATGACAGTGGTGTCGACCGTCTCATGCGGCTTGGCCGCGTGGCCGCCCAGCCCCTCGAGGGCGATTTCGAACTGGTCGGTGGCGGCAAAGAACGCGCCTTCACGGATGGCAAAGCTGCCCACCGGCTTGCCCGGCCAGTTGTGCATTCCGTACACTTCCTGAATGCCCCAACGGTCCATCATACCGTCATCGCACATTTCTTTGCCGCCGCCGCCGCCCTCTTCGGCGGGCTGAAAGATCACCACAACCGTCCCGTCGAAATTGCGCGTCTCTGACAGGTACTTGGTCGCGCCCAACAACATGGCCGTGTGACCGTCATGGCCGCACGCGTGCATTGCCCCATCGGTCTTGGAGGCATAGTCCAGCCCGGTCTGCTCATGGATCGGCAGTGCGTCCATGTCAGCGCGCAAACCGATCACTCGACCAGACCCGTTTTGACGCCCCTTGATCACCCCCACAACACCGGTGCGCCCGATGCCGGTCACGACCTCGTCACAACCGAACTCCTTCAGCTTATCCGCTACCAATGCAGAGGTGCGGTGCGTCTCGAACAGGATTTCCGGGTTCTCGTGCAGGTCGCGCCGCCAAGCGGTGATTTCATCCTGCAATTCGGCAAAGCGATTTTTTACGGGCATGGAGTTTCCTTTCCAGTTTCAGGTTTGACCCGCACTCCGCGCGCCCGGTTCGAATGGCGCGTCACATGCAAAGCGTGTCAGTCTATCAGATACAATGCGGCAAAGGCCGCCCCAAAGGTCAGTTGCCTTTTGGCAGAGAATACGCCTCGTACCGACGGGTTCAAGACGACCGGTGCGGATTTCACAGGTTCGGCCCCGGGCGTAGGGGACTGCCGTCAAAAAAGCGACCAATGCGAAAACGGCTGAGATCATGACCCGGGTCGCGGCCCGTGGCCAGATCCAGCGCCACGCGGCCAAAACCCGGCCCCGCGCCAAAGCCATGCCCGCACATGCCGGTGCAGACCGTCAGACCGGGCAACGCCTCCACCCGGTCCACCACGGGCACGACGTCGGGCAAGACATCAATCATCCCGCCCCACCCCGCTTGCATGTCGATGTGGCCAAGGTCAGGAAAATGTGTGCCGAACCGCTGCGTGATCTCGGCCAGTTTTGCCACGTTCGGCCCCGGGTCCAGAATGCGCATCCGTTCAAACGGGCTCTGCTCTGCCCCGCTCCAGTGACGTGGGGTCGAAAAGGCATCCGGCCAGTTGGCCGGTTGTGGGTGCCGCAAATGCACGTCGAATTCCCCAGACAGCGCCAACGGTAGATAGTGCCGCACATGGCGCAACGCATCGGGGCCAAGGAACAGTTCCGCAAAGGCGGACGGTGCCAAGGTATAGCCGCCATCGGCGCGCGGCCTGAAGGCAAGCCGATCATCGACCGCCGCCGTGTCGACCACACGGCGCAGCGGTTGCGTCGCCATTGCCGTGGAACGCACCGAAAGCTGTGGAATATCTACGCCATGACGGCGCAGGAACAGCGACGACCACGCCCCGCCCGCCAGCACGACAGCGTTTGTCCTGATCCGCCCAGCCTCGGTGACTACGCCGGTGATCCGGCCCGCCTTGCGGTCCAACCCACGCGCGGCACATCGTTCGATGAGTGTGGCCCCCTCGGCGCGCGCCAACCGTGCAAGCTCTGGCACCGCTGCCCAAGGTTCCGCCACCATGTCGGTCGGTGTGTGCAACGCGCCCATCCACGCGGCGCGCGGATAGCCCAGATGCCGCAACATGGCCGTGCGCCCCAATATCTCGCTGGAAACGCCCAAACCGCGCGCCTCGCCCAGCCACGCCTCGAAAGCGCCAAGTTCACCCTCAGTGCGCGCAAGATAGGTGACCCCGGTGGTCCGTGTTCCTAGACGCCCTTGACAGGCCACGTCCAGATCGCGCCAAAGCGCCTGCGCCTCCAGCGCGATGGGGATCTCGGCCAGATCCCTGCCCTGCACGCGGATCCAACCCCAATTGCGTGAGCTTTGCTCTGCAGCGATCCGTCCCTTTTCCAGCAGAACGACCGAAAGCCCGCGCTGCGCTGCAAACATCGCGGTACTGACCCCGATCACGCCGCCGCCGATCACAACCAGATCCGCCGCCTCGGGCAACGGCGCGTCAAATTCCACGGGTCCCGTGTCACGGAATGGAAAAATCACGGTATCTCCAAACTTGTCGAACGTCCGCCTGAAGCAGCGGAGCAAGTTGAGTATTTTAACCAAGAAGAAGGACTCGGAGCACGCTCGGAATTTTTCTTGGCAAAAATACTCCGGGGGTGAGGCCGGAGGCCGAGGGGTCTTGCTGCAAGCATTCCTGCGGCAGGACGTCCCCTTCGCCCTTTCAGCTTAGCCGCTCTAGTAAATTCTCCATGAACCTGTGGCCCTGCTGGAACTGCGCCAAAGTTATGTACTCATCCGGCTGGTGCGCCACATGGATGCTGCCGGGGCCGCACACCACCGCCTTGTAACCGGCCTGCTGAAAGTGGCTGGCCTCGGTGCCGTAGCTTACAAAATTCTCCGAATTGTCGCCGGTCAATGCGCGGACCAGCGCCTCGGCGGTGTTGTCGTTTTCGGGGGCAAATGGCGGCAATTCGAATTTTTCGATCAACTCAAAGCCGGTTCCGGGACGGATTTCCTGCATCGCGGCGTTCAGCTCTGCCATTTTGTCCGTCGTCAGGCGGCGCCATTGGTCCAGCGACTCACCTGGAACAACGCGATAGCCAAGTCCAAACTCACAGTCCTTGGCACTGATGTTATGCGCGGTGCCGCCGTGGATCATGCCGACATGGACATTTGTGTAGGGCGGATCGAACAAACCCGGCATGCCCGCAGGCTCTGCTGCTTGAAGATCGGCGTTCAGCTGGTTGGCCCAGTCGATCATTTTGGCCGCCCACATGATCGCGCTGACACCCGTGTGCAGCAAAGAACTGTGCACCTCAAAGCCGTGGACATGGACCCAGAAGTTCACTCCGCCCTTGTGGCCGGTGACGGCCTTCATCATCGTCGGTTCCCCAACGATCACGTCCGAGGCGCGCGGGAGCCCCTGCATCGCCTCAATCAACGGCGGCGCGCCGGTGCAGCCAATTTCCTCATCGTAGGACAGCGCCAGTTGCAGCGGCCGCGAGACGCCCCGTTTTTGTGCCTCAACCAGCGTCCAGATCGCCAGCGCATCAAAGCCTTTCATGTCGGTGGTGCCGCGCCCGTACAGTTTGCCATCCTGTTCGGTCACAACAAACGGGTCGAAATTCCAATCCTGCCCGTCTACCGGCACCACGTCCGTATGACCCGACAGGATCACACCGCCCGTCTCTTGCGGTCCGACATGGGCGAAGATCGCCGCTTTTTGCGCGTCATCGGGTTTGACGTGGCGCTGTGCGTCGATCCCGTGACTGACCAGGTAGTCCTGCACCCAGTCGATCAGCGGCAGGTTGGTATCGCGGCTGACGGTGGGAAAGCTCACCAGTTTTTCCAGCAGCGCACGGGGGGACAACACCTCGGGCAAGAGCAACCTCATTGTTTTACGGCGGGTGAACAATGCCTGTCATGGAAGCGTCAGGTCCGCAACCACCGGGTAGTGATCAGAGGGCCAGTCATCTACCCGCCTGCCTTGAATCGCCCAAGGACCGGCCAGAAGGGCCAGAACGGCCATC
Source organism: Antarctobacter heliothermus (assembly GCF_002237555.1). Taxonomy (NCBI): domain Bacteria; kingdom Pseudomonadati; phylum Pseudomonadota; class Alphaproteobacteria; order Rhodobacterales; family Roseobacteraceae; genus Antarctobacter; species Antarctobacter heliothermus. Next base: position 3,817,664 of record NZ_CP022540.1, read on the forward strand.
CTCAAGGTGCCAGAGATCCTATCAATCGGCCCCCTGCGGTTGAAGTGATAGCTGGTAGAGCCGGCAAGACAGCGCCTTCAAGTCTCCCATCACCAAAGCAGGCACACCACGAGACGCCACAGGGCGATATGGCCCAGAATCCGATAGGCCGGGGTTGCGTGCCAACGGCCTGTCGCGCGCCAGATTGGTGTTGCGTTCCCCGTCTGGGCCAATACCGACCATCACCTTGAAAGGCCATCAGGTGGGCGTCCGCTTCCTTGAATACTGCCTCCAGCGCGTGTTACCGCGCCTCTCAGTCTGCCACGGACCGCGCTCACGGGTCAGGTGAATGAAATCCAAAGTGTGCGACCCGACCCACAGGCTATCCCGCGACCGTTCTTGCGGTACCGCAGGGGCCTGTCCGCATCCGATTGCCAGACCCAGAACAAGCGAAGCGCGCATACATCGCCCCCCCTTTGTCGTGAGAATGTCGCACAGCCCTTGTTCGTCAAACTGAGAGAAATAACAATCCGGACGCTCCGATGCGATCAAACGGCCCGGCGTGGCGGCGGTGTCCTAGTCGTCCGGCACAAGGCTGATATAGCCGTCGTCGTGGTTGGGCATCCCTACATGCATCTGAAAACTTGCCCTGCCGAGTTCAGCTATTGCTCTGTGCGTTCCAACGCTTTCCCGGCACATGGCGCTCAATGTCCCTGCGGATCGCATCCGTCGGACCAAACGGGAGGCTCGGGTGTCCGGACATTCGACCCGTCATGAACGGGTCGATCTCAAGGCAGGCATCGTCACGCTTGATCTACGGCAGGGCGCCATAACTATAGGTACAACACCCGCCTGACTGCCCTGTCCCCTTTGCGGTCAGTACCCGCTGTCGGTGGTGAGCACCATGTGGCCCGGGCTGACCTCTTCGTAGACCGAAGGCTCTGGCTCATAGTCAACCGAGTGGATCGGCGATGGGATCGGCTTGAAGTTCAGATCCTTTTCCGATTTGCGGCGGCGGGGATCGGCGATTGGCACTGCCTTCATCAACGCCTGTGTGTAGGGATGGCGCGGGTCTTCGAACACCGCGCGGCGCGGGCCCAGCTCGACGATCCGCCCCAAATACATAACGCCGACATTGTGGCTGACCCGTTCGACAACGGCCATGTCGTGACTGATGAACAAATAACCCAGCCCCATGTCCACTTGTAGTTCCATCATCAGGTTGATCACCTGCGCCTGAACCGACACGTCCAGCGCGCTGACGGCCTCATCCGCGACAATCAACCGGGGTCGCAGCGCAAGGGCGCGGGCAATGGCAATCCGCTGGCGTTGCCCGCCCGACAGTTCATGCGGGTAGCGGCGCATGAAACTGCGCGGCAGTTCGACCCTGTCAAACAAACCAGCGACGTTGTCCATCACGGCGCTGCCGGATTCGAGCCCGTAGTTGTGGATCGGCTCTGCCACCTGATCCGCCAACTGGATCTGCGGGTTCAGTGACGCAAACGGGTCCTGAAAAATCATCTGCATGTCGCGCCGCGCCTCGCGCAGAGCACCCTGCGACAGACCCATGATGTCCGTGCCATCCAGATCGACCTTGCCCATGAGCGGTTCGACCAGCCGCAGGATCGACCGTCCGGCGGTGGATTTTCCGCAACCGGACTCTCCCACCAGGCTCAGCGTCTGGCCCTTGTTCACGGTAAAGGACAAGTCCTCAACCGCGTGGACATTGGCCACCGTGCGGCGAAAGAAACCGCCCTTGACTGGAAAGCGCGTGGTCAGCCCCTCAACCGTCAGCAAACGTTCATTCGTGCCGGAGATCGGTTTTACCTGCTGGTTGTCGTGGCCGACCAATTTCATCGGTTCGGGCAGGTCGGTGCCGGTCATCTCTCCCAGTTTGGGGACCGCCGCCAGCAGCGCCTTGGTATAGGGGTGCTGAGGGTTCTCAAAGATCTCTTCGACAGTGCCCTCTTCGACCTTGTTGCCGCGGAACATGACCACAACCCGGTCTGCCATCTGGGCGACCACAGCCATGTCATGGGTAATAAACATCACCGCCGTGCCGGTTTCCCGTTTCAGCCGGTCCATCAGGGCGAGGATCTCTGCCTGAATGGTCACGTCCAATGCAGTGGTCGGCTCATCCGCGATCAGCAGGCGCGGCTTGCAGGCCATGGCCATCGCAATCACCACACGTTGCCGCATCCCGCCCGACAGTTCGTGCGGATACTGGGTCAACCGGCGTTCAGGTTCCGGGATGCGCACCTCGCGCAGCAATTCGATGGCGCGCGCATCGGCCTGTTTGCGAGACATGCCGCGGTGCACGCGCAACCCCTCTGTCAACTGCTTGCCGACGGTAAAGACCGGATTTAGCGCCGTCATCGGCTCTTGAAAGATCATGCCGATCTCATTGCCGCGAATGTCACGCATGTGGCGCTGGTCCATCGTGCGAAGATCGACAGATCCGCCGTCCTTGCGGTCGAAAAGCAACTGGCCGCCTGCGATGTCGCCGCCGCCGTATTCCACCAGCCGCATCAGCGCCAGTGAGGACACGGACTTGCCAGAGCCGGACTCTCCAACCACGCACACTGTTTCGCCCGGTCCGATGTCAAAACTCACATCCTCGACCCCCACCACAGGGCCGTCCTTGGTCTGAAACTCGACCCGCAATTTTTCGATCCGGGCGATCGGTCCCTTGGTGGCTGTGTCAGGTGCCGTATCCAGCATGTCGCGTGCTCCCCAGCTTCTGGAAACCCGAGGCTATGGGCTGTGTACGCGCCCTGTAAAGGCCCACTGTGCTTTTACGTTAGGCAACGCTTGCATTTTGTGCATCTTCTGCTTCGATGGGGATGGAGTGGGTTCTCCGGCGCATCGTTGAAAGATCAGCGGTTGCATTGCACGCGGTAGCGTGCCGATTATCCCACCATAAACAAAGGGACCGGAGGAGACAGCCAGTCCCGCCCAACATGGAGTGACACAATGAAACTCAAGTCTCTATTGCTTGGGGCCGCTGCTGCAATGGCGCTGGCCCCCGCCGCCTTTGCCGAGCGCGCCTCGGACGGCGAGGTCAAGATCCTGTATTGGCAAGCTCCGTCGATTCTGAACCCGTTCCTGTCCGGCGGCACAAAAGACACCGAAGCCTCTTCTTTGATTGTCGAACCGCTGGCCCGCTACAATGAAACCGGCACGCTGGTTCCCTGGCTGGTCGACGAGGTTCCCTCCGTCGCAAATGGCGGCGTAAGCGAGGATCTGACACAGATCACATGGAAGCTCACACCAGGGCTGCTGTGGTCTGATGGTTCTCCCGTTACTTCGGCAGATGTGAAATTCACTTACGAATACTGCACCCACCCCGAAGGCGGCTGTGCGCAACTGACCAAATTCGAAGGCGTGACATCGGTCGAGACACCGGATGACCTGACCATCGTGGTCACATTCGACGTGCCGACCCCGAACCCCTATGGTCCCTTTGTCGGCAACGAAAGCCCGATCCTGCAAAAGGCCCAGTTTGAGAGCTGTACCGGCGCGGCGGCCTCGACCTGCACCGAACAAAACTTCAACCCCATTGGCACCGGCCCGTTTGTTGTCACCGAGTTCAAGACGAACGACGTGATCACCATGGTCGCCAACACCAACTACCGCGATCCGGCAAAACCCGCCTTTGCCAGCCTCACCCTGAAGGGCGGCGGCACGGCTGCGGCGGCTGGTACGGCCGTGATGGAAACCGGCGAATTCGACTACGCTTGGAACCTGCAACTGGCCCCCGACGTCATCGCCAAGATGGAAGAAGGCGGCAAGGGTGTGCCGGTCGCAGGCTTTGGCCCGCTGTTGGAACGCATCATGCTGAACAACACCAATCCCGATCCGGCGCTTGGCCCGGACGAGCGGTCGGTGATCCGTCCGCATCCGTTCCTGTCGGACCCCGCCGTCTACAAGGCGATGTCGATGGCCATCGACCGTCCGCTGCTGGTTGAGGTTGGCTATGGCCAGGCCGGCCGCGTGTCCTGTTCCTGGGTACCCGCGCCTGCGGCCTTTGCCGTCGACATCGAAGGCTGCGACGTGCAGGACATCGATGGTGCCAACAAGATGTTGGATGACGCCGGAATCGTCGACACTGACGGTGACGGTATCCGCGAAAAAGATGGCGTTCCGCTGTCCATCGTCTACCAGTCGTCTGTTAACGCCGTCCGTCAGGACTTTCAGGCGCTGATCAAGGATTGGTGGGAGCAGATCGGCATGGAAGTCGAACTGCGCGCAATCGACTCTTCGGTCTTCTTCGGTGGCGATGCGGGCAGCCCAGACACTTTCCAAAAGTTCTATGCCGACGTCGAAATGTACGCCAACACCTTCAACGGCACCGACCCGCAGGCCTATCTGGGCAACGGTCTTTGCGACAAGGCACCGCGTCCCGCAACCCAGTGGCAGGGTGAGAACATCAGCCGCTTCTGCGACGAAGAGTATGACGCCCTGCACAAGGAACTGTCCGAAACCGCCGACATGGCAGAGCGTTCGCGCATCGGTAAGGAACTGTCGCGCATGGCGTTCGAGCGTGGGTCGATGATCCCGCTGGTGCACCGTGGCCGTCTTTCGGCGCACTCCAACAGCCTGGGCGGCGTCAAGCTGAACGTCTGGGACTCTGAACTGTGGAACGTCGCCGACTGGTATCGGATGGACTGATCCTGTGAACCGGGGCGCACGCTGCGCCCCGCCCGCAGGCCGGGTATGATCACGGCCTGCCCCCCTCGGCCCCCGTGCCGCAATAAATTGAGGCGCCGATGCTCTCATTCGCGATGCGACGTCTGGTCCTGACGATCCCGACGCTTCTCTTCATCAGCTTTGTCATCTTCATGTTGCTGCAACTCGCCCCAGGCGATCCGATGGCAAACGTGCCTTTGACCGTCCCCGATGAAGTCAAACAAAAGATGCGTGAGGCGCTAGGCCTTGGTGAACCGCCGCTGGTGCAATACTGGAAATGGCTGGTTCAGATGTTCTGGATTGAACCGCAGGTCTTTATCGACTGGCTCTTTGGCACCAACATGACCGAAGGCGTGCAGCGCGTGATCTCGTGGCAGTCTCGGTCTCCGGTGATGGACATCATCCTTCAGCGCATTCCCCAGACACTTTGGGTTGTGGGTACGGCCTATATCGTCGCGATCCTGATCGCCCTGCCCGTCGGCATCTATTCCGCCTACCGGCAATATTCGGTCTTTGATCAGGCGGGCACCTTTGTCACCATGATCGGGTTTTCGATCCCGCCCTTCTTTACCGGACCGCTACTGATCGTGATCTTTTCGGTCCAGCTGGGCTGGTTTCCGTCGATCTATGACACCACCCACACCGTCACCGACTGGGCCAGCTTCAAGGTGCAGCTTGGGCAGATGATCATGCCGGTGCTTGTGCTGGCGTTGCAGATTACGGCACAGTTGTCGCGCTACATGCGCGCCTCGACGCTGGACAACCTCAATCAGGATTATGTCCGCACCGCCCGCGCCAAGGGCCTATCAGAGGCGATTGTCGTCAACGTCCACGTTGTCCGCAACTCGATGATCCCGGTCGTTACCGTGATCGCACTGGGGATACCGGCGATTTTCGGCGGCGCCATCATCACCGAAAACGTGTTCAAGGTGAACGGCATCGGCCAACTCCTGATAACCGCTCTCAGCGCCAATGACCTGCCCATGGTCATGACACTGACCTTCATCTTTGCCGTGCTGATCGTTCTCTTCAACTTGATCGCTGACGTCCTCTACGGCCTGCTCGACCCGAGGATCCGCTATGACTGATAGCCCGCAAAACGATGTGATCGTCACAAAGGACATGCCATTGCAGGCCATTGAGGCCTTGCAAGACAAGGAACCGTCCAAGCCGCCGAGGTCGCGAGGCAAGGACGTCTGGGATCAGTTCAGCAAACACAAGGGCGCCATGTTCGGCCTTGGGTTTTTGACCTTTATCACGCTGGCCGTGCTGATCGGTCCATGGATCTATCAGGTCGATCCGCAAAAGATCGACATCCGCAATAAGGACTTTCGCCCGATCTACGTTGCTCTTTGGGACTCCGGCGCAAAGACCGGCTGGCTGAAGCCCTTTGGATCGGACCAGTTGGGTCGTGACCAGCTGGCGCAGATGATCGCGGGCGGTCGTGCGTCAATGGCGGTCGGTTGGGCGGCGATGATCCTCAGCCTTGTGATCGGCACCGCTGTCGGCGTCGCCGCAGGCTTTTTCAAGCGGCTGGACGGGTTCCTGATGCGGACAACCGATTTGTTCCTGTCTTTGCCGATCCTGCCGCTGGTCCTACTGGCGGTGACACTGTTCCGACAACCGTTGCGCGCCAACTTTGGCCCAGAGGGCGGCATGTTCATACTGATCGTGACGATGATCGCCATCACCTCATGGATGCCGACAGCGCGCATCGTGCGCGGCGATATTCTGGCCATCAAGGAGCGTGAGTTCATTCTGGCCGCCCGGTCCATCGGCACCACCCCGCTCAAGATCATCCGCCGCCACCTGCTGCCCAACGTCCTGTCGCCGATCATGGTCTCGGCGGCGCTGGGTCTGGCGACGGCGATCATCACGGAATCGGCGCTGTCATTCCTTGGCGTAGGCTTCCCCTCGGACTTTCCGACATGGGGCAAAATGCTGGCTGACGCCGTGGTACGGATGGAGGAATTCCCCGAACGCGTCCTGCTTCCCGGTATTGCCATCTCGGTGACAGTTCTGTCGGTGAACTATGTCGGTGACGGGCTGCGCGACGCGCTGGACCCACGCATCCGGGGCCGCTGAACAGCGACTCACGGCACCGTTTCGAGACAAGGGCGGCCCTGTCGGGCCGCCCTTTTTCGCGCCAATAGCGGATCGAACGGTCAACGCGCCAAAAAAGGATAAGCCTGCGCCTGAGCTTGTGGTCCACCGAACACGCCCTGCGGACCGGGCGCGCAATCGGGCAATCCATTCCTGCACGGACTGTGCTTTTGGGAAATGGTTCCATGGTTCACCTAAGCCTATAAGACCAATGTGCTTGCCAAGCGTCACTTACCCCCTCATTTGGAACAAAATTCCTGAGTCCGGAGGCTGACATGTTTGAATCGCTGGGTTTCGAAGACCTGACCGCGCCGCAAGTGGTGGTCTGGTTCGCGCTCATTCTTGGGGTCGGCTTTGGCATTCTGGCAGAGCGTACCCGTTTTTGCCTGCGCCGCGGTCTTGTCGGTGAGGATCGCCGGGCTGCTCTTGGCGTTTGGCTGACCGCGCTTGCCTTTGCCCTGCTGGGGACTCAGGCCGCCGTAGCTATGGGCTGGATCAGCTTTGGCGATCACCGTTTTCTGGCCTCAAACCTGCCGGTGGCCGCGATCGTGATAGGTGGCGCGCTGTTCGGTGCGGGCATGGTGCTGACCCGTGGCTGTGTTTCGCGGCTGACAGTGCTGACCGGGTCCGGCAACCTGCGCGCATTGACCGTACTAGCAATCTTTGCTGTGGTTGCCCATGCGACGCTCAAGGGCGTGCTTGCCCCGATCCGCACCACGCTGGCCGAGGTGACATTGCCGTTGGGTGAAACCACCAGCCTTGCCGCCCTGCCCGGCGGCGCTGCTCTGTGGACTGCCCTGCTGGTCGCCGCCGCGCTGGCCTATGCCGCGCGCTCTGGCAACCGCTGGCAGGCGCTGGTCGGCGGTGCGCTGATCGGTCTGTTGGTTCCGTTGGGTTGGGTCGGCACCGGGTTCATCCTGTATGACGATTTTGACCCGATCGCGATGGAAAGCCTCGCCTTCACTTCAACCTGGTCCGACACGCTGTTCTGGACCGTGGCCTCAACCTCGATCCCGGCGGGATTTGGCGTGGGCCTTGTCGGCGGCGTGCTTGCAGGTGCGTTTGTCTCATCGCTGGCCGCAGGCCGGTTCCAATGGCAAAGCTTTTCGTCCCCGTCCGAAACCGGTCGCTATCTAGCAGGCGCATCGCTGATGGGTGTCGGCGGCGTGCTGGCGGGTGGTTGCACCGTCGGCGCGGGCCTTTCGGGCGTGCCGACCCTGTCGATTGCGGCGCTACTGGCGCTGGCAGCTATCGTCGCGGGTGCTCTGCTGACCAATGCCGTGCTGGCGAGCACACCGCGCACCGCCCTGCACCCGGCAGAGTAACCTTATCTACGGACCCCTCCGGTCAGGAGGGATCAGAGGGCATCGCCCGCGCCAAGCACTCCCGGCGCAGGCGATGCCCTCTTTGTGTTGAGCCAGATGCGCGAGCCATCACAGATCGGGTCCGCTGCCCTCACCTTCGGCATGGTGACGAATGCGCCGGATCATCAGAAAGACAACCGCCACAACGGGCAAGGTCACAAGGGCCGTCAACATGCCCTTGCTGATCCCCAGCATGTCACCCACCGGATACAGCAGGTAGCCCACCAGCGAGACGGCATAATAGCTGATTGCCACAACGGACAGTCCTTCGACCGTCTTTTGCAATTGCAACTGCAATTCGGCCCGCTTGTTCATGCTTTCCAACAGTTGCTGGTTCTGCGCCGAACGCCCCACCTCGACCCGTGTGCGCAGCAGATCGGCAGCGCGGGTTGCACGGCGGGTCATGTTGTCCAGCCGCCGTTCCGCGCTTTTGACCGTGCGCATGGCCGGATCGTAACGGCGCATCATGAATTCCGAAAACGATTGTCGCCCCTGAAAGCGTTCCTCGCGCAGCACCTCGATCCGCTGGCCCACGATGGCCTCATAGGCCCCGGTCGCGCCCAGTCGAAAAGAGGTCCGCGCCGACAGGCTTTCAAGTTCCGCCGACACGTTGAGCAGGGATCTCAGGGTGTCCTCTTCCTGCCCGCCGTCTTCTGTCATGATCTGCATCAGGCGGGTCAGTTCGGAGTCGATCTGGCCCAACCGAGGCGAGATTTCGCGCACGCGGGTAAACCCCAGCATCGACATCGCCTTGTAGGTTTCGATCTCACACAACCGCTGCACGATACGACCAACCCGGCGTTGGCCGATCCCTTGGCGCACAAAAGCGGCAAAGCGTAGATGCCCTGCCGGATCAATGCGAAAGTCCCCGGCGATCACCGCATCGCGGTCGATCACCTCACTGACGGCAATGCTCTCCGGGACCATCCAGTTGTTCAGATTGCTGCTGATGTCCAAGTTTGCGGTTGGCCGGTCATCGATTCGGATCATGGCCGAAGTGACGCGAACCCCCGGCGCGGTGTTCAGCCAATCTGATGGAAACACATCAAAATCGGCAGGGTCGTAGGGCCGCTCTCCCAGTCCCGACATAAAGACGGTGTACGTCACAAATTCGGTATGCTGCTCCCATTTGAGCATGTGCTGCCCGATCTGTCCTTGAAAATGGGTCGCGCCGGGCTGGGGATGTGCCGTGCCATAACGGTCCAACAAATCAATCAGATGGATCAAATCCTGGCTGCGATCCCGTGACGCCGCATCCCGAGGCTGCTTGATCGCAAGATAAATCGCCCGGCACGGGGCTGTCAGCGAGGGAAAAGGCCGCGCGTGCAGCTCATTCGCCAGCTTGTAGCGCAGCGGGTGGTCCTGGATGGGGGGCATGGCACAGCTCCGGTCAGATGGCGCTATATGGAATGCAGAACGCGCAAAGTAAAGAAAAAATACGCTTGGTTTCAATACCTTATGTGAATACCACCGTATACCGTTCAGGCTGGGGCAAGCGGCGAAACAGAATCGGGATCGTTATGTTCCTGCCCGCGTATAGAGGGTGGAGCTGACGTAGGCCTTGCGTGGACCATCAACGCGCCACTTCACCCTCCAGACCGGCCATTCCGCAAAGTCATAGACACCATCATACTGATCAGGGGGGCACCAGTGGACAACAGTGCCGCCCTGCGGCGGGACCTGGTGAAATAGACGCCCGTCGTCAAAAAACACGCTTAGATCCGGGGCCCATCGATAGCGGCGCTCGGCCAGAAACGGTCCCTGCCCGCCCAACCAAACGTGTCCGGTCTCTGAATACAGCGCGCCGGTATCCTCAAGATGCCATTCTGCCGTGCCCTTGAACTGGCCCTCACCGCCGTCGTCCTGTCGGATGGACCGCGTCACGTCCCACGTCCCAAGGAAATCTGCCAGCGTTCGAGAGGTCACAGGCCCTTGCCGCCTCTCGGCATCGCAGCGGCAACGGTCAAAACTATATGGATCAGGGCAATCCGTCTCATCGCGTGCTCCTTGCAGGACATGTACAGGCATCGTAAAGGCAGCGCTTTGCCAGAGACAATGCACGAAAGGGTTTGCGCCATGATCCCCCGTTACTCCCGCCCCGAAATGGTGGCCATCTGGAGCCCCGAAACCAAGTTCCGCATCTGGTACGAGATCGAGGCACACGCCTGTGACGCCCAGGCCGACCTAGGTGTGATCCCCAAGGCCAACGCCGAAGCGGTCTGGAAAGCCAAGGATGTCGAGTTTGACGTCGCCCGCATCGATGAAATCGAGGCCGTGACCAAACATGACGTCATCGCCTTTCTGACCCATCTGGCAGAGATCATCGGCAACGATGAGGCGCGGTTTGTCCATCAGGGCATGACCTCTTCGGATGTGCTGGACACCTGCTTCAACGTGCAACTGGTGCGCGCGGCGGATATCCTGATCAAGGATCTTGAGGGCCTTCTGGCCGCGCTGAAACGGCGCGCACTGGAACATAAGGACACGATCCGCATTGGCCGGTCGCACGGCATCCACGCCGAACCCACCACCATGGGCCTGACCTTTGCCCGCTTTTACGCAGAAATGGACCGCAACCTGAGCCGGATGCGCGATGCCCGGTCCGAGATAGCAACCGGCGCGATTTCCGGTGCGGTCGGCACCTTTGCCAACATCGACCCGGCGGTTGAGGAACATGTCTGCGACAAGCTGGGACTGGTGCCGGAACCGATCAGCACGCAGGTCATCCCGCGCGACCGTCACGCCGCGTTTTTTGCGACTCTGGGGGTGATTGCCTCTTCGGTGGAAAACATCGCGACAGAGATCCGGCATATGCAGCGCACCGAAGTGCTGGAAGCCGCGGAATTCTTTTCGATGGGGCAAAAGGGTTCATCCGCGATGCCGCACAAGAAGAACCCGGTGCTGACCGAAAACCTGACCGGCCTTGCGCGTCTGGTTCGTATGGCCGTCGTGCCAGCGATGGAAAACGTGACCCTTTGGCATGAGCGCGACATCTCGCACTCTTCGGTTGAGCGTAACATCGGCCCTGACACCACCATCACGCTGGACTTTGCGCTTTCGCGCCTGACAGGTGTGATCGACAAGCTGTTGGTGTATCCGCAGAACATGCTGGACAACATGAACAAATTCCCCGGTCTGGTGATGTCCCAACGGGTGCTGCTGGCGCTGACGCAGGCCGGTGTGTCGCGCGAGGATGCCTACCGTCTGGTGCAGCGCAACGCCATGAAGGTCTGGGATCACCGCACCGATTTCCGCGAGGAACTGCTGGCGGACGAAGAGGTGCGCGCCGCCCTGTCAGAGGAAGAGATCAACGAAAAGTTCGACCTTGGCTATCATACCAAGCATGTCGACACGATCTTTGCCCGCGTTTTCGGCGAGTGATCGGAATGGCCCGTCGGATAGGCGGGCCATTTCCATTCTGTCCATCACAAACCGATTTGCGCAACTTTGTTTAGGTCCACCCCCGGTGTCGTGCTATCTTTTGGTGCATTCGCAACAGGAGGACCATGAAGATGACGCTGAAGACCCTTATCGCCGCAGCCGCATTGACCCTGTCCCCGGCGCTGGCAATTGCGGCCTGCTCTGATCACGCTGAACAGGTGATGACCTGCGCAGACGGCACCACCTATGACGCCACCAGCAAGACCTGCGTGGTGATGTCGGGCTAATCCGCCCGGTCCGGTCCACGTTCAAGGAAAAGACCCGGGCGGCCCTAACGGCGGCCCGTTTTCATGGCCGTTTCATCGCGGTTCATGGCTGTAATGCGTCAGGACAAAGGCTCTGGCGCAATCGGAGTTACGGTTCCGGCGCTGACAACCTCTGACATCGCCAGCAGCATTTCCTCCAGCTTGTCGAGTTCGTCGATTGCCATTTGCGGATCACGCCGGGCGACCCGTGCGCGTGCCATGCGCAACGTGCGCAACATGCGTCCCATTCCCGGTGACAGGCTTTCGCCAAGCGGATTGCCGAAATCGGTCACGCGTTGCGCCTTTTCAGTCGTTCGCAGGATCTCGCGCTCCTTGAGAAATCGACTGACCATATCCCATATACTCTGCGTCGAAAGCCGCTCCTTGGACAACGCGGCGATATCGGAGTCGAGGGTGCGCACATCATCGCCCGTTACAATGCAGATCACGGAATCGGCCATCCGGCTGTTTGAGCGAAGCTCTTGCGCGAATTCGGTCCCAAGGCCATCGGGCATCCGATTGTCGATCAGGATCAAATCGGCACTGCCGTGATCCAGAAAGCGCCGCGCTTTTGTCAGAGTAGCGCATTCGTACAGGCGCAGATTGGGGCGCGCACGTCCAACGCATCGCTTGATCATGTGGCGGTCAAAGGTATCGTCATCGATCACCAGACAGGTGGACAATGATTGCTGTTGACGTCACGCCCGCTTGTCTGCTGCACCCTGATACCTCGTCATCCGCCACCAGACGCGAACCTGAACAGAGTTCCCTAACCGGAGATGAATCCGGACGGAAAATTCATGTGCAATTGCAAGTGTTTCTCCGGCCATTTCCCGGTCAACTTGCGGCATCAGACTTAACGGGTCAGAAACCTTGTCCCGCTACCTCTGTCCTTCGTAGCCAACAATGTGGTCGAGAATTTCTGGATGTCAGCCCTTGCCGCCCTGCCCGCCCCTGCCGTCGTCCGCCCCGGCAAACAGCCCCTCAGCCGTAAGGCCAAGGCCGCCATCATCGTGCAGTTCTTACTGAACGAAGGCGCCGATGTGCCGCTGTCCGCCCTGCCGGACGAATATCAGGCCGAACTGACGATGTTGCTGGGCAATATGCGTTATATCGACCGCGAGACGCTGAATGCGGTGGTCGAGGAGTTTTCGAACGAACTCGAATCGGTCGGTCTTGCCTTTCCCGGCGACATGGCCGGAGCACTGAATGCGCTTGACGGAAAGATCAACGCACACACCGCCCATCGCCTGCGCAAAGAGGCGGGTGTGCGCCAGACCGGCGATCCCTGGCAGCGGATCAACGCGCTGGATGTGGACCGGTTGCGCGCCCTCGTAACATCCGAAAGCACGGAAATCGCAGCCGTCATGATGTCCAAAATCGATGTTGGCAAGGCCGCGCAAGTGCTGGCCAAACTGCCCGGGGACAAGGCGCGGCGGATTTCCTACGCGGTTTCGATGACCACCGGTGTCACCCCCGACGCGGTGGACCGGATCGGCATCAGCCTTGCGGCGCAGATCGACGCCGAACCACTCAAGGCATTCAAGACGCGCCCGGATGAGCGACTGGGCGCTATCCTGAACTATTCCAACACCGCTGTGCGTGAGGAATTGCTACAGAACCTCGAACAGGAAGATGCCGACTTCGCCGAGGCCGTGCGCAAGGCCATCTTCACCTTTGCGAATATCCCGGAACGGCTGAACGCAATCGACGTGCCAAAGATCACTCGCGACGTGCCGCCCGATGCCTTGGCCATGGCCATGGCCGCCGCCTCTGCCGGATCAGATGAGGAAAGGAAGGCCGTCGAATTTCTCTATGCCAACATGTCCAAACGTCTGGGCGAAAACATCCGCGAAGAAGCCGCCAATTTTGGCGAGGTCAAGGCCAAGAATGGTGAGGCTGCCATGTCCGCGGTTGTCAGCGCGATTCGCGATCTGGTCGCCGTCGGTGAGATTGAACTGGTCAGCCCGGAGGACGAGTGAAACGGCCTTTACGGCCCCCCATAGGACCGGGGCGGCACCGCCCTCTTGCCGCCCGTGGCCATGCCGCTTAGGTACGGCTCACGCAGGCTTTGGGGCGGAAAATGGGAAAAAGCAGCAAACAGAAGGACGCGCAGGAGCACGGCGGCTGGCGGGATCGCCTGTCCGACATGGCGCTGCGCGGCTTTATCGGGGCGGTCAACCTGCTCCCGGTGCGCCGCCGACTTGCGTTTGTCGGCTGGGCCGTCCGCCGCGTCATTGCACCGCCTCTGGGCTGGTACGCGCGGGTTGAGGCCAATCTTGATCACGTCTGGCCCGCCACCCCGCCCGACCGGAAACGGGCCATCGCAGAGGCCGCAATCGATAATCTGGGCCGCGCACTAATCGAAAATTATGACCCGCAGGAAATGTTGCGCCGGGGCGCGGCATATCCGGTGACTGGCCCCGGCCTGTCCGCATTGGAAGAAGCCTGCGCAGAGGGCCGCCCGGTCCTGCTGCTGTCGGGGCATTACGGTAATCCGGTCTGTGCGCGCTGTGCTCTGGTGGCGCGGGGCATTCCGGTGGGCGGCTTTCTGCGCCCGCTGTCGAATCCCTATTCGAACGCACGTTATATCCAGAATTACCGCGATGTGGCCGATCCTGTCTTTGTTCAAGGACGGCGCGGGTTGATGGACCTGCTCAAGCACATCCGCGACGGGGGCGTTGCTGCTATGGCCTTTGATGTCTTCGAAAGCTCTGGCCCCGCCATCGACTTTCTGGGCCAGCCAGCGCCAACCACCCTGTCCCCCGCCGAGATCGCGCTGAAGACAAACGCCCTGCTGATCCCTTACTTCGGCATCCGCCGAAGTGATGGCTATGGCTTTGACGCCGTCGTCGAAGAACCGATCCCGCACGGCGATGCTCTGGAGATGATGCGTGAGGCAACCCGCCGGCTAGAGGCGCGGATCGAAGCCGATCCAGGTCAATGGATGTGGACGCACCGACGCTGGAAACCCAAGCGCCAGAAAAAGCGTCAGCGCAAGCGGGCCGCAGCCACGATGTGACCGTCAACCGGGTCCTGCACCAGCACAACCACCGGCTCACCCTCGTTCACCTGGACATTACCCTCATAGACGCCGCGCCCGTCCCAGCGCGCCACCACATCCCAACTGTTTGCAATGTTGGTATAGGTCAGCGTGCGGCCTGCGTTTTCGCCTTTCGCGATCATCACTTGCTCTTGTGGCAGGTAGCGCACCACATGGATGTCGCAGGGGCGCAGGCCGCCCCGCGCTTCGGCGCGGATGTTGATGCTGTCGCCGTTGCGACTGACGTCGAGATCCACATGCGACGGCATCGCCGCGTGTTTGCTGATCAGCTTGGTCAATTTCATCGGGCGCGAGCCGACCACATCATCGACGCCGTTGACCACCATTTGCGGGGTATAAATCATCTTCCAGCCGCCGGTGCGCGCATAGGCTTTTTGCCGCCGGGTAAAGGCGTGCTTGGCAAAAACGTCTTTCCAGCCAATGTAGTCCCAGTAATCGACATGCAGGGCCAGCGCGATCACGTCGTCCCGGTCGCTCAGCTCGGCAAGGATGTCGTCGGCGGCCGGGCAAGAGGAACAGCCCTGCGACGTAAACAGCTCGACCACAACAGGAGAGTCCTGAGCGGCAACCGCCCCGGCCAGCGCAAACCATCCCGCCGCCATGTATCCCGCTACTCTGCGCATGAATTCCAAGCCTTTGTCTGTTATCCCCAGTTCGGTCTACCCAAGCTCGTTCCTGAACGCCAATCAAGGTTTTGGGATAAAGCGTGACAGAACGCTTGGCTAGAGACATGAAAGCCGGGAAACACAGCACAACCGGCGATTGGCCGGGCTTTGCCCGTCAAATTGTGTGCGACGGTATACAAAAACGACGCACCCCCCTTGATAGACTCACCGGGTTTCGGCATGAGGGGCGCAAGCAACCCCTTTTCGTCACCCCATCGGAGGCATTTCCCATGACCATCACCGTAGGCCATGACAGCGCCAAGACGCGCAAGACACTGGAGGCCGGCGGCAAGACCGTCGCCTATTACTCGATCCCCGCCGCAGAGGCCGCAGGCCTTGGCGACTTCTCCAAACTGCCCGCCGCGCTCAAGGTGGTGCTGGAAAACATGCTGCGCTTCGAGGACGGCAAGACCGTCACCGTCGACGACATCAAGGCATTCTCCGACTGGGCCGCAAACGGCGGCAAAGGCAACCGTGAACTGGCGTACCGCCCGGCCCGCGTGCTGATGCAGGACTTCACCGGCGTTCCCGCCGTGGTCGACCTTGCCGCCATGCGCGACGGCATCAAGGCGCTGGGTGGCGACGCGCAAAAAATCAACCCGCTGAACCCGGTCGATCTGGTCATCGACCACTCTGTCATGATCGACGAATTCGGCAACCCGCGCGCCTTCCAGATGAACGTGGACCGCGAGTATGAGCGCAACATGGAGCGTTACACGTTCCTCAAGTGGGGCCAGAACGCGTTCAACAACTTCCGCGTTGTGCCCCCCGGCACCGGCATCTGCCACCAGGTGAACCTTGAGTACCTCAGCCAAACCGTCTGGACCGATGAGGACCAGAACGGCGAAACCGTGGCCTACCCCGACACGCTGGTCGGCACTGACAGCCACACCACCATGGTCAACGGCGCGGCCGTTCTGGGTTGGGGCGTTGGCGGCATCGAAGCCGAGGCCGCGATGCTGGGTCAGCCGATCTCGATGCTGATCCCCGAGGTTGTCGGCTTCAAGCTGACCGGCAAGATGCTCGAAGGCACCACCGGCACCGACCTTGTGCTGAAGGTTGTCGAGATGCTGCGCGCCCACGGCGTCGTGTCCAAGTTCGTCGAATTCTATGGCGAAGGGCTGGACAGCCTGCCGCTGGCGGACCGCGCCACCATCGCCAACATGGCCCCGGAATACGGCGCCACTTGCGGCTTCTTCCCGATTGACGACGAAACCCTGCGCTATCTGACCAACACCGGCCGCGACAAGGATCGCATCGCGCTGGTCGAGGCTTATGCCAAGGAAAACGGTTTCTGGCGCGGCCCGGATTACGATCCGGTCTACACCAGCACGCTGGAACTGGACATGGGCACCATCGTGCCCGCGATTTCCGGGCCCAAGCGGCCGCAGGACTACATCGCGCTGGACGCCGCCGCGACCGCCTTTGGCGAATACGTCAAGGGCATCCGCTCCGGTGAGGACGCCACTCCCAAGGAAGAAGTCCGCTGGGAAGGTGAAGGCGGCGCGCCCGAGCCGACCGACATTCCGGGCGACGAAGGCCACCATAAGCGCGGCTACGTCAAGACCGACGAGCACGGCTACCAGCTGCATGACGGCTCGATCGTGATCGCCTCGATCACCTCGTGCACCAACACGTCGAACCCCTATGTGATGATCGGCGCCGGTCTGGTTGCCCGCAAGGCAGCGGCCCTTGGCCTGACGCGCAAGCCGTGGGTCAAGACGTCGTTGGCGCCGGGTTCGCAGGTGGTCTCCGCCTATCTTGAGGCGGCGGACCTGCAAAAGGATCTGGACGCGGTTGGTTTCAACCTCGTTGGCTACGGTTGCACCACCTGCATCGGCAACTCCGGCCCGCTGGCCGAGGAAATCTCCAAATGCATCAACGACAATGATCTGATCGGCACCTCGGTCCTGTCCGGCAACCGCAACTTTGAAGGCCGCATTTCGCCTGACGTGCGCGCCAACTATCTGGCTTCGCCGCCGCTGGTCGTGGCGTACGCGCTGGTGGGCGACATGAACGTCGACATCACCAAGGACAGCCTGGGCAAGGATAAGGACGGAAACGACGTCTACCTGAAAGACATCTGGCCGACCACGAAGGAAGTGGCCGATCTGGTGCAGGAAACCGTCACGCGTGAGGCATTCCAGTCCAAATATGCGGACGTCTTCAAAGGCGACGACAAATGGCAGGGCGTCGAGGTTCCTCAACAGGAAACGTATGACTGGCCGTCGACCTCGACCTACATCCAGAACCCGCCGTATTTCCAAGGTATGTCCAAGGAAAAAGGCGAGATCACCAACATCAATGGCGCGCGTGTTCTGGCCCTGCTGGGCGACATGATCACCACCGACCACATCTCTCCGGCCGGATCGTTCAAGGACACCACCCCGGCGGGCAAATACCTGACCGAGCGTCAGGTGCCCCAGCGCGAGTTCAACTCTTACGGCTCGCGTCGCGGCAACCATGAGGTGATGATGCGCGGCACCTTTGCCAACATCCGCATCAAGAACGAGATGCTGGACGGCGTCGAGGGCGGCTATTCCAAAGGCCCGGACGGCAACCAGACCTCGATCTACGACGCGGCCATGGCCTACAAGGACGCTGGCACCCCGCTGGTGATCTTCGGTGGCGAGCAGTACGGCGCGGGTTCTTCGCGCGACTGGGCGGCCAAAGGCACGGCGCTGCTGGGCGTCAAGGCGGTCGTCGCGGAATCGTTTGAGCGTATCCACCGTTCCAACCTAGTCGGCATGGGCGTCATCCCGTTCGAGTTCACCGGCGGCGACACCCGCAAATCGCTTGGCCTGACCGGGGATGAAACGGTGTCGATCTCTGGCCTTGATACCATCCAACCGCTGCAAGAGGTGCCCTGCACCATCACCATGGCGGATGGATCGACCAAGGAGATCACGCTGAAATGCCGGATCGATACCGCCATCGAGGTGGAATACATCGAACACGGCGGCGTGCTGCACTATGTGCTGCGCAATCTGGCCAAGTCGTAAGGTCATCGCGTCAGAGTAACTCTCTGAACTAAAATGGATTATGGGCCGCTGTTCCTTTGGAACAGCGGCCCATTTCGTTTGTCGTCCCCGATTTGATAAACCACTGGTTCCCGGGCGGAACCGCCGCTAACCTCTCGGCCATAACCCTATGCAGCATTTGTCTCAGCCGGAGTTTCCAGATGTCCGAAACCTTTACCCATATCTTTGCCGTCGGCGGCGTCGACGGATCGGGCAACTACCAGTTGCAAGGCCCCAATGCCATATCCTCGACCGTCAGCGACGGGGCGGATGGCGTCAACGACACCTCCACCGCCGTGGGCGACAATGTCACCTGGACGGTGTCCAGCGTTTTGGCCAGCGGCCCCTATGAGCTGATCGGCCTGACCGTTGACGGCGACCCGGTGCTGTTCGACGGGTCCGCCGCCTATGTGGCGTCAAACAACCCGACACTTGGGCCCGGCGTTGTGAATGCCTCCAGCGACCCAAGCTACACCTACTGCTTTGCCGCCGGAACCTTGATCGCGACACCCTCCGGCGACGTCCCTGTCGAGACCCTGACCATCGGGGACACCGTGCTGACCGCTGCGGCCAGACCCGTGCCCGTCAGATGGATTGGCCGCCAGACCCTGCGCAGCCTGTTTGCCGGCCCCAGACAACAGCTTGTCCGTATTTGTGCAGGCGCGCTTGGTGGCGGCCTGCCCTACAGCGACCTGACCGTGACTGCTGATCACGGCATGATCCTTGACGGAGTGGTCGTCAATGCCTCCGCGCTGGTCAACGGCGACAGCATCAACTTTGTGCCGCTGGCCGATCTCCCCGCACAGGTCACCGTCTACCATGTCGAGACAGAGGCGCATGACGTGATCCTCGCCAATGGTGCGCCGTCGGAGACCTTCATCGACTATCGCGACCGCCGCGCCTTTGACAATTTCGAGGAATACCTCGATCTCTACGGCCTCGAGCGGATCATCCCCGAGATGGCGCGCCCTCGGATCTCATCCCGGCGCATGTTGCCGCAGCAGATCCGGAACCGTTTGGAACCTGCCGACGCCTCAATGGCCCCCGACTTGGCCCGCCTTGCCTGACCGGATCAAGACCGCGAATCCGGTGGACTGAATCGAACACGGCGGCGTGTACCTTTACGTTCTGCGCCCTCCGGCGAAAGCATCGTTCGCGGCAGAATGAGCCGGTTGAACACTTGTGAAAAGGGCACTTCGGCGCCCCTTTTTTGGTTGATCGGATGCGCTGTGCCAGACCTGCGTTAAACCAAGTTGCTTGACTTATCGTTAACCTTTGGGCGTGTTGATCGGCATTAATCTATTTCGAGGGACAAGAAATCATGCCGACAACTTTCCATTTTGAGTCGCAAGTCGGCATCGGCCCCAAGAATACTCCAGCCTCTGCCAACCCCATCAATTTTGACGTCGAGATTACTGCACTGATCGACGACGGTTCGATCCTGCCCGGCGACGAGATCACACTGACGCAACTCGACTTTATTCCCCCACCGGAATGGATCTCAGCGGGTCTGACCCCGGTGAACCAAGGCCCGGACCCCGGCGGCTCGGGGGCCGACGTCTACACCGCCTCTGCCTATTATTATGGAACAAAAGATTTTTCTTCGTCCATCGGAAACCAGACCGGGTTCATTTTCGGCGCTGATCCATCCTTTTCTATCGAGTTCGAGTTCCTGATCCTCTTCGACAACAACTTTGACTTCTTCGGCGCAGATGCGATCCTTTTGAACGGAATAGAATTCTGGAACCAGACCAGCACGTCTCTACCCCTACTCATTGAACCTGCCTGTTTTCTGGCTGGAACCACCATCGCCACGCCTGGCGGTTCAAGTGCCGTCGAAGACCTCCGGATCGGACAGCCGATCTTGACCGCTGATGGGCGGGTGGTGCCGGTCAGATGGATCGGTCGGCAGATCATTCACAAGTCGTTCTCAGGCAGCAAGGCGCAGCCAGTGCGCTTGCGCGCCGGAGCCTTGGGCGATGGACTGCCCCACAGCGACCTCACCGTAACCGCCGATCACGGAATGATCCTTGACGGAGTGGTCGTCAATGCCTCCGCGCTGGTCAACGGCGACAGCATCGGTTTTGTGCCTCAGGCGGAATTGCCCGAGCAGTTCACCGTCTACCACGTCGAGACAGAGGCGCATGACGTGATCCTTGCCAATGGCGCGCCCGCAGAGACCTTTATCGACTACCGCGGTCGCCATGCGTTCGACAATTATGCCGAATACCTCGATCTCTACGGCTGTGAGCGTATCATCCCGGAAATGCCGTCGCCCCGGATCAATACCCAACGAATGCTGCCGGACATGATCCGCCAAAAACTGGGAAACGCGGAGGACAAGCAGCTAGGGCACCAGATCGCGCCATACGAGGACCGATTGATCGGCTAGACTGTCCCTGATCCAGACTGACCACCGGCCCATTAACCTTGAGTTTACAAAGTCTGCCGCGCATACTGGAGTATAAGTTTAGTTTAGTACAGAAAGTGACCTTCATGGCCGATTATGTTCTCAGCCCGATCGTTCAATACACCAACTACGGATCGGACGGAAATTTTAACGCAAATTCAACATGGAACGATACCGTCACGGTGTCCGACGGCGCAATTGACGACAATCAATTCACGGATGGCGAAGGCGGCATCCAGATGGTGTTTTCGCCGAATCCCGCGCAAGGTGTCATTTATCAGGGCCAGATTGAATACATGGGGGAATCGTACCCCATATTCGAAAACTTCACAGGCGCAGTCTTTGTGTTGGGCGTCCACCTCCCAGAGGCAACATATGGGACGGTCGCCGATCTTGGGTCAGATACCAGCCCGTTCACCCTGTGCTTTGCCGAAGGCACGCGGATCGCTACGCCAACAGGGGAAAGCGCCGTAGAAGCCCTGGCAATCGGTGACGCCGTCCTGAACGCTGCGGGCAACCCTGTTTCCGTTCGATGGATCGGGCGTCAGACTGTGCAGTCCCGGTTTGCCGGACCGAAGACCGCGATGGTCCGCATCTGCGCCGGTGCCCTTGGCGGCAACCTGCCCTACAGCGACCTGACTGTGACCGCAGATCACGGCATGATCCTTGACGGGCTCGTAATCAATGCATCCGCTCTGGTCGACGGCGACGGCATCGACTTTGTGCCTCTGGCCGAGATGCCCGACAGCTTCACCGTCTATCACATCGAGACAGAGTCGCATGACGTGATCCTCGCCAATGGTGCGCCGTCGGAAACCTTCATCGACTACCGCGGCCGCCGTGCGTTTGACAATTTCGACGAATACCTCGACCTCTACGGTGCCGAGCGGATCATTCCCGAGATGCACCGGCCGAGAATTTCATCGGCACGGCTCTTGCCACAGTCGATCTGCGACAAGCTGAAGATCAGCGCGCCCCTTTTGGATCTTGCCAAGTCCGCATAGGGGCCTCTTAAAACACAGCGAGCAAGCAATCTTTGAAACCACTGCCACTGGCGTTGCAGACACTCCCCCTAAGCGGGTGCCCCCTGACATAACCCATGTCCCGACATTAGTTTTTTTAGCGCACTTGACTGCACGCCAAGCGGGACTGACCGAGATATAGATTGATGTGTGCTTGGATTTTCGCCTATCAACATACAGCGTTCATTTCTTCACGCAAAATAAACGAATAGTTAGAGAGAGAGTAGCATGGGCAGTTTCTCGACAACACACGCCATCACCTACAATAGCGGCTCCTTCGAGGGTCCAGTACACAATTTCGTCGAGACCATCAGCGATGGCGACGCGGACACAACCTTTGAAACCGGCGACACCCATTTCTATGTGGCCGGCGCCCTCACTATGGTCTTTCAGGGCACGGCGGTTGTCGACGGCATCACATGGCCGGTCTTCTCCTATCAAGAGGCTCCGACGTATTTCACAATTTTGATGGATCAGGCACCCGTCACTGTGCCGCCGACCCTATCGTATACTCCCGGTGAAACATTCAATAATGCCTGTTTCGCAGCAGGCACCCTGATCGCCACGCCTGCGGGCGACGTTCCCGTCGAGACCCTGCAAACCGGTGACCAGATCCGCACCGCCGATGGCCGCGACGTCGCCGTGAAATGGTTGGGGCATCTCAGCTACAGACCCTTGTTCTGCTCCGCCAAGCACCTGCCCGTACGCATCCGTGCGGGCGCTTTGGGCGACGGCCTGCCTCTGGCTGATCTGGTGGTGACCGCCGATCATGGCATTATCATCGATGGGCTTGTGGTCAACGCCTCTGCGCTGATCAATGGCACGACCATCGATTTTGTCCCTGTGAAGGAACTTCCTGACAGGCTGACGGTCTATCACGTCGAGACAGACGCGCATGACGTCATCCTCGCCAATGGCGCGCCTGCAGAGACCTTCATCGACTACCGCGACCGTCGTGCCTTTGACAATTTCGGCGAATACCTCGAGCTATGCAGCTGTGAGCGGATCATCCCGGAAATGGACCGCCCGCGCATTTCCAGCGCTCGCCATTTGCCCGATGCGACCAGAGAAAGGTTGGGGATCACAGCGGCGGATCATCTTGCGTCTGCTTCCTGACTGTCAAAGGGTTTCCCTTCCCGTGAGGTGTCCGACTTCGCGCCAGACGACCTGATAAAGGTCACGCTCCTGAAATTCGTGCTCTCCCCAAAGCGTGGTGGTAGAGATCTCAACAGCTGTTGGGAAACGTGACACGATTCACGCTCATCTGGGATGAGCCATCCACTATGCTGCAGAGTGGCTCATCGATAGAACGTCTTGCCTGCACATTTTTTATTTTGCCTTTTTAAATAGCGATCTCGCATTGGCATCAACAATGCGGTCGAGGCCCGAAAGCGCCAATCGGAAATCGAATCCGAACAGCGGGTGGGGCACCTCGCCCAAAGCCACATTTGCGACACAACATTTAACGACCGTTAATCCTTTATTAACACTTTCCTCGCAGATTGGACATGATCCGCCCGCCAAGAACAACTGCACAAAAGGAGACTCTCTAAGGTTGATGTCGTGAAGTTATCAACCTTTTCTGTTTGTTTTCTGCGTGTTGCTTCGTGTTCAAAAGCCCACCGAGACAAGCGAGCAATCAAATCACATTCAGCTCTGAAGAAAACCTTCTTTCGAGCGCACCCATGAATCATGCCTTGCGCTGCGTCTAGTTATTTCGACGCAGGCACCTCCCCAAAGGCATAAACATCAGGAGACTGTATTATATGTCCAGTATCGATCTTTCCGACGTCTATCAGTTCGACGGCGGCCTGCTATCACTTAGCTTGGGCGGTTCGACCACAACGCTGCTTTCCGACCTTAGCGCGCAAAGCCCGGCGGTCGTAGTCGACGCCAACGACTCTTTCGAGCAAACCGACGATGGCGTCACTACGTTTAATGGTGATACAATCGATTACGTTGGCAACGGAACAGCCTCCTTGCTGGGTATTATCGACCCGCAAGACTTCGTTATGTTCAACGCATCGGGTAGCACCTATCTTTGGTTCCCAAATGGCACTCCAGTCGGTGCCGGTGTTTCAATGACGTTCGAATTGGATGACGCTGGTGCCTACGCATATTGCTTTGCCGCAGACACGCTGATCGCTGGCCCAGACGGGGAACGCAAGGTTCAGGACCTGACCATCGGCGACACGATCCTGACTGCAGACGGCAAAGAAACCGCTGTCAAATGGATCGGACGCCAAACGCTGAACAAGATGTTTGGCGAAGCGTCCAAACAGATGGTGCGCATCTCCGCCGGCGCGCTGGGTTCAGGCCTGCCGCACAGCGACCTGACTTTGACCGCCGATCACGGTCTCAGCCTTGATGGGTACTTGGTAAACGCCTCGGCTTTGGTCAATGGGACGACTGTTTCATTCGTCCCGACATCGGAACTCGAGATGCAGTTCACGGTCTACCATATCGAAACCGAGGGCCATCAAGAGATTTTGGCCAACGGCGCGGCTGCCGAAACCTTCATCGACTACGCCGAGCGCAAAAAGTTCGACAACTACGATGAGTTCGTTGAACTGATCGGCGCTGAGCACGTCATTGCGGAAATGGATAAGCCACGCGTATCCGCGCGCCGCATGTTGCCCCCGGAACTGAAGGCACGGCTTGATCTTGACTACGCAGACGTCGAACTAAGTGCGTGTGCCTGATCAAAGTTAATGTCTTTGCCGCTTGAGCAGGACACAGATAGTTGAGAATTTGACGGGCCTTGCCATTCGTTGGCAAGGCCCGTTCGCTTTTCGTAATTCGGGAAAAGAACGGGAAACAGCGACACTTGGTATCCAGTGCCAATCCTCAGAGGCACTCCCCCAGAAGAGACAAATCCCCACTTGGATTCAGGAGCCGATCAAAGTCAGGCAAGAAAGCGCCTGACTTCACTGCAGAGCGGCCCACTTTCGCGCAAATCCTCCTCACCGGCGGTTTTCCTGACCTTCGCGCCCGCAAGTTCCCCCTGTAAATTAATCTCGTGACCCCATGTCTTGGGCATAAGAAAGAACGAGGCAGGACTATGAGAACCCTAACACTTTTGCAGGCTGCGGCCCTGCTGATGCTGGCTGTGATCGGCGCCTATGCCGGGCAGGATTCAGGCGAACACAATTGCGCAGCCCCCGCAGCAACGGTGAAGGTCTGCGAACACTGAACGCGCGCCCAACTTGCGACCTCAGCCGGCGTCAGGCAGCGGCGGCAGGCTGCGCAGGTACAAGATGATGGCCGACAGATCATCGTCGGTCATCCCGGCCAGATAGCCATAGGGCATCGGCGGCGTCATCTGCGCGCCGTCCGGACGCAGCCCCTTGGTGATCATGTCCCGCAGCTCTGCATCGGTGTAGATCGCCAAACCGTCCTCATGCGGGGTCAGGTTGGCCGCCACCGACACCCCCCAAGGTCCATGAAACTCAAACCCGCCTGCCCCCAGCTGGGTGTCCAGCATCGGCCCCCTTTCACCCATCGGGGTATGGCATTCCATGCAATGGGACACAGGTCCGGCAAGGTACGCACCATAGGCGACACTCACCCCCTCTTCCGGCTGCGGCACGCTGTCGATGGGCGGGCCATAGGCGGGTGGCAGCGGGATGGCGTAGGTGCTCTTGCCCGGATCACCATCGACCGCGGGCACCGTGCGCAGATACATCACAACGCTCATCACGTCGTCATCCGACAATCCGCGATACATGGCAAACGGCATCGGCGGTCCGATGATGGACCCGTCCGGGCGCAGTCCTTCGCGGATCGCCTTTGCCAGTTCCACATCCGACCAATCCGCCACAGCGCCCGCAGGTGTGATATTCGGTGCGATCGCGGTAAACGCCGGGTTCTTGTCAACCAGCCGTCCGGCAAGGTTCTGTTCCATCATCGGGCCTTGGGGGCCCAAAGGGGTGTGGCAATTGCCGCAACCTGCCGGTCCTTCGACAAGATAGCGACCGCGTTCCAGGCTGGGGTCGGCATGGGCAAGTGTGCCGCCGACAGCAAGCGCTAGGCTCAGTCCGGCTAATCTGGAAATCATCTTTCCCTCCCTGAAAAAAATTCTTTGTGGAAACCGCTTCGACTCGTACGCAAGGTCGAGAATAGCGCCTCTCAAAGAAGTCTCTCAGGGAAATCTTTTCAGCGTCCCAGCGCCTCGTTCAGCTTGGGCACAAACCGCTGTTGATAGTCAGAGCCAACCAGCGGCCCGACAAACTTGAAAACCACCGTGCCGTCACCATCCAGAATAAAGGTCTCTGGCGGGCCGGTCACGCCCCAGTCAATCGCCGTGCGGCCAGCCGGATCAAACGCCACCGCAGCAAACGGATTGCCGTCATCTGTCAAATACTTGACCGCGTTGCCTGCCTGATCCTTGAAGTTGACGCCGACAATGCGCACCCCGTCCTTTTGCATCTGCAACAGAACAGGATGTTCGGCGCGGCACGGCGGGCACCAGCTGGCCCAGAAATTGACCAGCGTCACCTCTCCTCCGGCCAGCAATTCTGGCGTGATGGGGTCATAGCCGGTCAAGGCAACATCGGTCATCGCGGGCGCCGGTTTGCCCTCGAACATCGAATCGAGACGGTCCTTGCCGTCACGCCCCAACCCCAGAAAGAACATCAACCCGATACCGGCAAAGATCAGCGGCGGCGCAATCATCAGCGGAGATAGTTTAGCCATTTCTCTGACGCTCCTCGATACGTTCCAGATGTGCCCGCACCTTGCGGGCGCGCCGGACACTGGCAACCACCAGCACCAGCAACAGCAGCAGGGACACCCCGTAGGACGCCAGCACCGTGAACGCGTATTTCCCCAGTTCTGGCATCATGCCATCCGCTCCCGTGCCAGTAGCGCGCGCGCCCGGCGGGCGCGAATTTCCGTCTGGGTGCGCAACAACACCAGCGCCACGAACAGCAGGACAAAACCGACGCCAGACACCGCCAGCGGAATGAAATAGACGTTGCTGACCTTTTCGGTGGTGTCCGCGCCGGTCACAGCCCCCGCGCGCAGCACCGATGACCCCTGATGCAGGCCCTGATTCCAGAACTGCACCGCGTACCGGCTGAGCACGGCAAAGACCGATCCCACTAGGCACAGGATCGAGGTCAGGTCGGCGGCGGTATCGTCGTCCTCGATCGCCTCCCACAGCGCCATATAGCCAAGGTAGAACAGGAACAGGATCAGGAACACGGTCAGGCGCGGATCCCATGCCCACCAAGTGCCCCACATCGGCTGCCCCCAGATCGCGCCGGTGACAAGGCCGATCAACGTCATGACAGCGCCAATGGGGGCCGCAGCGCGGGCGGCCAAGGCGCTGACATGGTGGCGGCGCACAATCCAGATCAGAGAGGCAATCAGCATCATCATCCACGCATTGATCGCCATCATGGCGGCAGGCACATGCAGATAGATGATCTTGACCGTGGACCCCTGCCGGAAATCCTCGGGCGTAAAGAAAAAGCCCCAGATCAATCCGACAGCCAGACAAATCGCAGCCGCCGCCGTCACCCAGGGCAACAGCACATCCGCGGTGCGGATGAACTTGACCGGATTGGCGTATTCCCAGATCGACATGGCCTATGGCCTCCCTTTCACGGGGTTACAGCGCAAATATCGCGCGGGCGCAATACGACACTGGTACACTCACCGCAGGTTGATCCGCAGGACAGCCGCGCTGGCAAAGGGCAGCAGGGCCGCGACCCCGAAACTGATACCCGCCAACATCAACAGCGGTGTTTGCACGGCCAGCCCCTCTGCGCCACGCCGCGCAACCTCGGCCCCGAATATCAACGTCGGCACATACAGCGGCAGCACCAGCAGCGACATCAACAGCCCGCCGCGTTTCAGCCCCACAGTCAACGCCGCGCCAAAGGTGCCGATCACCGACAACGCGGGCGTGCCCAACGCCAGACTGACAAACAGCCACAGATAGCCCGGCCCGGCAAGGTTCAGCAGCACGCCCAGCAGCGGCGCCGCCAGCACCAGCGGCAACCCGGTGGTGATCCAGTGGGCCAGCGCCTTGACGGTGACGATCCCCTCCATCGGCAGCGGCGCTGTGGCCAGCAGGTCAAGGCTGCCATCCTCCCAGTCCAGCGCAAAGATCCGGTCCAGCGACAGCAGGCAGGCCAGCAGCGCGCCGATCCACAGCACCCCCGGCGCGATTTGCGTCAGCAGGTCGGTTTGCGGGCCAACGGCAAATGGCACCAGCACGGTAACGATCAGGAAAAAGGCAAGGCCAAGGCCAAAACCGCCGCCCGCCCGCACCGCCAGCCGCAAGTCCCGTGTCAGCAGCGCGATCACAGAAACGCCTCGTCCTGCACGGCAGCGCGCGGTTTGGCGCGATAGGGGGCGACGTCAAACACATCCGCCTCGGGGATGCCAAGGTCGATATGGGTGGCCATCAATGCCGACCCGCCCTGCCCCAGATGCGCACGCACGGCCCCGGCGAATAGCGCGACAGAGTCGGCGTCCAGCGACACGGTCGGCTCATCCAGAACCCAGACGGGCCGCCCGGTGACCATCAACCGCGCCAGCCCCAACCGCCGTTTCTGGCCTGCTGACAGTGTCCCAGCCAGCCGGTCCTGCAACGCCACAAGGTTGAAGGCCGACAGTGCCGCGTCGATGCCGGAACTGCCAAAGACCCGCGCCCAGAAATCAAGGTTCTCCGATACGCTCAACATGGTTTTCAGCCCGTCGACATGGCCGGCATAGGCGATGCGTTCGCCCGCACCACGCACCTCGCCCTGCATGGCAGGCTGCAATCCGGCCACGGTGCGCAACAGCGTGGTCTTGCCCGCGCCATTCGGCCCGCGCAGCACCAGCGCCCGACCGGGCGCCAGTGCAAAGCTGACCCCCTCCAGAACCGGCACACCACCCCGCGCCACCATCAGATTGCTTGCCGTCAATTCCATGGCATTTGGCTTAGCCCAGCCCGCGCCGCCGCAAAAGGGCCAAGCCGCCTCCGCGACGCCATGCCCGCGCCAAAACGACTGTCCGACCGGATCAGACCGGCAGCGCGGCCAGCGCCACCCGCCGCCCCTCGCTCAACAGGACGTTGTAGGTGCGGCAGGCCGAAGGCGAGTTCATCGCGTCCACGCCCAGCCCCGCCTCTTCCAGCTGCGCGCGCAGACCGGCGGGCAGATGCGCCGTTTCGGCCCCCGTGCCGATGAACAGGACATCCACCGTCCCCGCCATGCTCAGCAGCGTCTCGACATCGTCCAACCCGCCCCAATCGGCGCGGCCCCGGTCCCAGACCAGCAGCGGCCCCTCATGGGCCACCCCGCCAACGCGGAAAAAGCCCGGGCCGTAGCCATCTACCGGCACGGCGTTGGTATAGGTGATCTCATTCAGTCGCATGGCCCTCTCCTACCCCCAAACCGGCAAGCCAGACAAGGCCGCCAGCGCGATCAGCACATAGGCCGCCGCGCGATACAGTCTCTCTTGTTCCGGTTGAAACAGATAGCCACCCAGCACGTTGCCCAGTACATTCGGCACCGCCAGAACCAGACCCAGCGCCGCGCCCGACGCTGTGACCCGGCCCATGCCCGTCATGTACCCCACGATGAGGATGTCGAAAAAGACCAGAAACAGCAGGATTGTCGCGCGGATCACCGCCACCGGCAGCGGCCGTGACATGTAGAACAGGATGACGACCGGACCGGGAATACCTGCAACGCCGCCCAGCAGCCCCGCAGCCGCCCCAATGCCCGCGACCATTCCGCGCCGCACCGTTCCGCGATAGCGCAGGCCCAGCAGCAACACCGCCACCATGCCCAGCGACACAAAGCTGACAGCGTAGCGAAACACCTCAGGCTCGACCCGCGTCAACATCCACAGGCCGACAGGCAAGGCCAGCGCACAGCCCGTCAGCAGACGCCACAGATCCGATTTCTCGACCGATCCCCAAGCCTGCCGCAGATTGGGCAGCGGCCCGAAGAGATCCATGATGGTCAGGGCAAGGATGGCCCCAAATGGGCCCAAAATCGGTGCGGCCACGGGCAAAAACACCATGGCCGTACCAAAGCCGGAAAAGCCACGCACCAGACCGCCCAGAAATGCTGCGGCGATCAGCCAGCCCAGCCCCTCCGGGGCCAGGCTGAATAAGTCAGGCATCAATATCGCCGAACTGGTTTCCGGTGGTGTCCACCGGCTTGGACCAGTCGCGCTTGACGCCCAGACGCAACAGGATGGTCGAGGCCACAAAGATCGACGAATAGGTGCCCACGATCACGCCCCAGATCATCGCAAAGACAAAGCCGCGGATCACGTCGCCACCCAGCACAAACAGCGCGATCAGCGCCAACAGCGTGGTGACAGAGGTCATGAACGTCCGGCTGAGCGTCTCGTTGATCGACGGGTTCAGCACGTCTTTCAATGTCAGCGACTTGAACTTGATCAGGTTCTCACGCACCCGGTCAAACACCACCACCGTATCGTTCAGCGAATAGCCCACGATGGTCAGCAAGGCCGCGATGATCGCCAGATCGAACCGGATCTGAAGCTCGGAGAAGATGCCGATGGTCAGCACCACGTCATGCACCAACGCCACCACTGCGCCCACGGCGAACTGCCATTCAAAGCGCAGCCAGACATAGATCAGCACCGCCCCGATGGCCAAGGTCACCGCGATGGCGGCCGTTCGGATCAATTCGCCCGACACCTTGGGCCCCACCGATTCGACCGAGACGAACTTGATGTCCGTCGCCACCTCGGCCAATGCCAGACGCGCCTCTTCGATCAAATCGGTGCTGACGGCCTCTTCGCCGTCCTGAGCGCCGATGCGGACCATGGCGACGTTCTGATCGTCCCGAAAGTTCGGATCGAACACCTCAGAGATCACCACATCGCCCAACTCCAGCGCGCCAAGAGCGGCGCGATAGGCTGCCACGTCGACAACTTGTGTGCTTTCGGTGCGGATGGTCGTACCGCCGCGAAAGTCGATGCCATAGTTCAGGCCGCGCAGGCCAAAACTTGCCAGCGCCAGCACGATCATGATCGCGGAAATGCCAAGCCATAGCGCCGGGCGAGAGAAGAAATCGAACTTTGTCTGTTCGGGAACCAGTTTCAGGCGCATGTCAGGACGAGCCCCCTTTATACTTCGATGGTTTTCGGACGGCGGCGCTCAAACCAGATGATGATCAAGAGCCGCGTGACAAAGATCGCCGTAAAGACAGAGGTCAGAATGCCAAAGCCCAGCGTGATGGCAAAGCCGCGCACCGGACCAGAGCCCATGACATACAGGATCACCGCCGTGATAAAGGTGGTGATGTTCGCGTCGACGATCGCAGACAGCGCCTTTTCATAACCCAGTTCGATCGCCCGCGCAGGCCCCTTGGCGGTGCGCAGTTCTTCGCGGATTCGTTCGAACACCAGCACGTTGGCGTCAACGGCCATACCCACGGTCAAGACGATCCCCGCGATGCCCGGCAAGGTCAGCGTGGCCCCGATCAGCGACAGCAGGCCAAAGATCAGCGCGATGTTGAGGATCAGCGCGATATTGGCAAAGATCCCGAACAAGCCATAGCTGAGCGCCATGAACACCAGCACCGCGACAAAGGCCACCATCGTGGCGATCTTGCCCGCGTCGATGCTGTCCTGCCCCAGTTCCGGGCCGATTGTGCGTTCTTCAAGGAACACCATCTTGGCAGGCAGCGCGCCCGCGCGCAGCAGAACCGCCAGATGGGTCGATTCCTCGACCGTAAAGTTACCGGTGATGATGCCCGATCCGCCGGGAATATGGCTTTGGATGACCGGGGCGCTGATCACCTCGTTGTCCAGCACGATGGCAAACGGAGAGCCGATGTTGTTGGCTGTATAGTCGCCGAACTTGCGCGCGCCTGACGGGTTGAAGTTGAAATTCACCGCCGGGCGGCCGTTCTGGTCAAAGGCGGGCTGCGCGTTGGTCAGTTCCTCACCTGTGACCACAGGGGCCTGTTCGAGGACATAAAACACGCCTTCATCGTCCAGCGCAGGCACCAGTTCATTACCCGCACCCGGGCGTTCGCTGGCATCCGTGGTCCGGCTGATGACCGGCTGAAAGGTCAGCTGCGCGGTTGTGCCGATGATGGCCTTGAGTTCCGCGGCCGATCCAATGCCGGGCACCTGAATCAGGATACGGTCATAGCCTTGTCTCTGGATCGTTGGTTCGCGCGTTCCGACCTCGTCGATACGGCGGCGAATGATCTCAAGGCTTTGCTGCATGGTGCGGTTGTCCATGGCCTGCTGTTCGGCCTCGGACAGGGACACGACGATCACGTCGTCCTCGCCCCGCACAACAATGTCGGTGGACCCGGCCCCCGTCAGCGAGACAACCGGCTGCGCCAATCCGCGCACCAGTTCCATCGCCCGGTCAATGCCGCCGGCTTCTGAAATCTTGACCCGCAGTTCACCCTTAGTGGCAGAAGGTTGCAGGCGAATGGTGCCCACAGTGTCGCGCGCATCGCGCAGCACATCCCGCACTTCGGGCCAAAGCGCCTCCATGCGGGCCTCGTAGACTTCTACTACCTGAACCTCGGCCAACAGATGCGCGCCGCCGCGCAGGTCCAGCCCAAGGTTCACTAGCCCCGAAGGCAGGAACGACGGCCAAGTGGCCGCCGCGTCCCGATTTTCGGTTGTGTCGAATCCTGCATCAATCGCCTTTACGGCGTCATTGTGGGTTTCCACCCGGTTGTAAAAGACGTTTGGCGTGGCAAGGATCAGGCCGACCGCGACGGTCATCCAGATCAGCACGCGTTTCCAGAGATCGACCTGCAGCATCCGGGATCAGCTTTCTGCTGGTTCAGTTTTCGACAGAACCTGCGCGATGGTCGCCTTGACCACACGGACTTTGACGCCCTCGGCGATCTCGACTTCGATTTCCTTGTCGTCCTTGACCTTGACGACCTTGCCGATCAACCCGCCCTGGGTCACGACCTGATCACCGCGGCGAACCGCCGCGACCATGTTCTGATGCTGCTTCATCTTCTTTTGCTGCGGGCGGATCAGCAAAAAATACATGATCGCGAAGATCAGGATGAGCGGAAGAAATTGGCCGATTGCGCTTGCGTCCATTTGGGATGCTCCTGTTGAATTAAGACGGGGCACCCCCCGCGAAAGCTGGCCGGAACCTATGCGCGGCGCTGGTCAGATGCAAGGCGGGGCAGAGCCATGAACCGCATTGACGGAAAGGTGACTTTGTCGCGGCAGGATACGGTGCAGAAACAGGCCCGGGATCACGCGGGCGATTGCCCGCTGGCATAAGCCGGATCGGAACAGACGATGCTCAAGACCATTCCAACCCTTGGACACAGGATTGCTCTGACGCTTGGTGGCCTCTGGCTGGCGCTGTGCCAACCCGATCCAGCGCGGGCCGAGGATGAACCCGCCATCGGGCGGCTCAACACCGCAGGCTATCGCACCTCCGAGATGTGCACCGCCACGCTGATCGCCCCCGACCGCGCGCTGACCGCCGCCCATTGCGTCACCCGGCCAGAGGATGGCTATCTCAAACGCCTCACCGACATGGTCTTTGTCGCGGGCTGGAACGGCAGCAGCCACAGCGGCGCGTCCCGGATCAAGGCGGTGCATGTGCATCCAAAGGCGTTTTCAGGCGGTCAGTTCGACCTGCGCCACGACATCGCCGTCGTTGACCTGAACGAACCGCTTGCCCCCGCGCCGCTGCCCATCGGCTCCATCGCCCTGCCCGGCCCGCTGACGTTGATGGGATATCGCCGTTCACGGCCCCACCGGCTGACGGTCACACCACTGTGCTACGGGACCGAAACTAGCAGCATCTGGCGCATCGCCTGCCGGGTCGAACCGGGGCAAAGCGGCGGCCCGGTGCTGATTGGGAACGGCGCAGCCCGCCGCATCGTTGGCGTCATCGTCGCCGTCACCCGCGACGAAGAGGCGCTGGTTGTGCCTGTGGACGACTGGCTGCGGCGACAAATTGCGCCAACCCGTTGAGCGCGCGCCCAAAGACCCGCCGCCCCTCTACCGTCCTGCGGTAAGATCGGGCATAACCGGCCCGACTCAACTGACCTTTGGAGTGAAGTGATGCACGACATCCGCGCCATTCGCGAAAATCCTGCCGCATGGGATGCGGCCCTCTCGCGCCGTGGGCTGGAACCGATGTCGCCATCCGTGCTGGACCTCGACGCCGCCCGCCGCGCAGCGATCACCGCCGCCGAGGTGGCACAGGCCGAACAGAACCGCGCCTCCAAAGAGGTCGGGAAGGCCAAGGCCAGCGGTGATGAGGCCGAATTTGAACGGCTGCGCGCCCTCGTCGGTCAGAAAAAGGCCGAAGTGGCCGAGATGCAGGACAAGGCCAAGACGCTGGACAGCCAGCTGACTGACTTGCTCATGGGCATCCCCAACCTGCCGCACCCGGATGTGCCCGACGGCGCGGACGAGGATGACAATGTCGAGATCCACCGCTGGGGCACGCCCCGCACCTTCGATTTCGCCCCCAAAGAGCACTACGACCTCGACGGTGTGAAACCGGGCATGGACTTTGAGACCGCCGCCAAACTGTCCGGCGCGCGTTTTGTCGTGTTGTCCGGCGCCGTGGCCCGCATCCACCGCGCGCTGGCGCAGTTCATGCTCGACACCCATGTCGAGGACAACGGCCTGACAGAGACATGGACCCCGGTCCTTGTCCGCCCGGAAATGATGTATGGCACCGGCCAACTACCGAAATTCGGCGAAGACAGCTATGAGACCACCAACGGCTGGTGGCTGATCCCCACCTCCGAGGTGACGCTCACGAATATCGTCAACGGCCTCGTGGTCGAAGAGGGCTATTTGCCCCGCCGCTACGTCGCCCATTCGCAATGCTTCCGGTCCGAGGCAGGCAGCGCCGGCCGCGACACCGCCGGGATGCTGCGCCAGCACCAGTTCGAAAAGGTCGAGATGGTCTCGATCACCAAACCCGAAAACAGCCTTGCGGAACACGACCGAATGACCGGCTGCGCACAGGGTATCCTTGAACGGCTGGGCCTGCCCTACCGCACCGTCGCGCTGTGCACCGGCGACATGGGCTTTGGCGCGCAACGCACCCATGACATCGAGGTGTGGCTGCCGGGTCAGAACTCCTACCGTGAGATCAGCTCTGTGTCGGTCTGCGGTGACTTTCAGGCGCGGCGCATGAATGCCCGCTTCAAACCCACCGAAGGCGGCAAGCCGGAGTTTGTCCACACCCTGAACGGATCGGGGCTGGCCGTGGGCCGGTGCCTGATCGCGGTGCTGGAAAACGGCCAGCAGGCGGATGGATCGGTCGACCTGCCAGAGGTTCTGCACCCCTATCTGCGTGGCCGCACCCGCCTGACTGCGGAGGGTACTCTGGTATGAGTCGACTCTGGGCCCTCCTCTGCCTGCTTGCGGCGGTCAGTTTTGCGGCCTCGCCCTGGCTCGCCCCCGGTTTCAACGGCTTCGAGCCGTCGCAATTCCCTGTGCCGCTTGAGGATCCGCCGGTGCAGCCCGCCGGATATGCCTTTGCAATCTGGGGCCTGATCTATGTCTGGTTGATCGTCGGCACAGGCTTTGGCCTGCTCCGACGCGGCGACGACATCGATTGGGCGCCAATGCGGAAACCGCTGTTTGTCAGCCTTGCAGTGGGCACGACTTGGCTGCCGGTGGCACAGCTGTCCCCGGTGTTGGCCACTGTGCTGATCTGGATCATGCTGGCCAGCGCGCTGGTCGCGCTCAGCCGGGTCGGCGATACCGACCGCTGGCTGCAAGAGGGGCCAGTTGCGGTCTACGCCGGATGGCTGACGGCGGCCTCTTGTGTGGCGCTTGGCGTTCTGATCGGCGGCTATGGCTGGATGCCGCCCACCCCGGCGGCGCTGCTGTCGCTGGCATTGTGCATGGCGCTGTCGGTGACAGTCCAATACCGTCTGCACCGCGCCCCGGAATACGGCATCACCGTGATCTGGGCCTTGGTGGGTGTGGTGGTCGCCAATTGGCAGCCGTTCAACGCCGCAGTCACCTTGCTGGCGCTGGTGGCCATGATCGCCATCCTCGGCGTGCGCGCCACCGATACAGAGTAACAGAACAACGCTGAACACGCGCGCGAGCGCGATTTTAATCTAGGTCATTATCCACGAAAGGTTTTATGATGCGCGCCCTTCTACTCTCTGCCTGCCTGCTTGCTACACCGTTGATCGCTCAGGAAAACCTGAACCACGAAGGCAGCGTCGGCATTGCGGGTCGTTACACCGTCGAGGGAATCAACCCAGACCGTTCCGCCTACAACGGCACACTGGAGATGACACAGGACGGCGACCTGTATCGGATCGTCTGGACGATCGCCGGTCAGCGCTACACTGGCCAAGGCAGGCTAGAGGGCCGTGTGCTGACCATCAACTGGGACGGAGACAGCACCCCGGTGGTCTATGTCGTGATGCCGAATGGCGCGCTGCACGGCACATGGTCCGATGGCTATGCGCTGGAACGGTTGCAGCCACAGCGCTAGGGCTGTTTGCCACCAATTCGGGCTGTTCTGCGATGCCACATCCCGGATTGGCGAAAGACGGTTTTGCGCACTGAGCCACCCGGTTACTTCAGCGCCTCAATCGTGATGCCCTGTTCAAGCTTTAGCAATTGGGCGTCCCGCAGTCCCTCCCAGTCATCAGCATTTGCGCCGCCTTGGCGCAACGCCGGGGCTGTTAATCCCATTGGTGTCAAATCTTCAGCCTGAAGGATCAACATCTCTTGGCGGGGGGCGTCCTCTGGCACATAGGCAAATCGTGACCAAATATAATCTTTGGGCACGGGGAAACCTCGTTCGTTCGCAAAGCTGTAGTAGCGTCCTGAATCTGTCCCCGGCAAGCCGTTGGGAACCAGCCAGTGACGACGGGCCGGATCAGCATCCACATAGAAATCCAAAGGTCCGATGCGTATCGCTCGCGGCGCTGCGGAATAATCGTAAGCTCCCTCAATTTCAGGCAGTATCGATTCAAATTGAACGTTGATCAGGGATCGTGTTGTGCCATCCGGATGCGACGCCGCAAATATGTATTGTTCGGCTTCAACCGTGCCATAGAGAATAAATCTATGGGCACCTAGATATTCATACTCTGGTGGAAAAGTGATGCGCGCTGATGGATGCTCATAAGACGTAAGCGTGTTGCCGTCGACAGTGCGCTTCAAACCTTCCATGCTCGCTTCTGACGTGAACCGCCCGGGATGGCTATAATTGATCTTGTAGATGGCGTAGCCAACGGCACCTGCAATCCCAAGAGCAAAGAGAGCCGTGGATATAAAAATCCACTTTTTCACTATCCTGCCCCTACTCATTAAAATCTCGCCGTCCGGCACGGTGGAACTAGTGACCATCTCCGCGGTATTCAATCCACAGGGCGGCCAGTGTGCAGCCGTGGTCCTGCCAAGTTTGCGGCCTTATTGCGGGCCGGAACTCTCAACTCGTGCACACAACAGACACGGGGGGGAGAGGAGCAGACAGAACGGCAGCTTCGTTCATCTATCTGACCTTGCCATTTGCCGTGATAAAGGCCCGATCAGGGTCACAAAAGCATGACGTTCAAGTCAGTATCGCGCGACGGTCCACCCTCAGGCCGACACCCGCGCTGATCCTCAATCGTTAACAGAGTGTCAAAACGCCTCTGTAACCCATTGATTTGCAACAGGCGACAGGCTGTCCACATGTGGACAGACCAAATTCCCCCGCCTCAGTCCTTCTTCGCCTGCAGCTTGCCCAGGTGCTTTTTCAAAGCGCCCGCATTCCGCTTTTTGCGGCCTTTGTAGGGGTTCTTGTCCCCCTGCCCGCGCATGGTCAGACGGATCGGCGTGCCCGGCATGTCAAAGTCTTCCCGCAAGGCATTCACAAGGTATCGCGAATAACTCTCGGGCAGCTTGTCGGGATGCGAACACATCACCACAAACCCGGGCGGCCGCGTCTTTGCCTGCGTCATGTAGCGCAGCTTGATCCGGCGGCCCTGCGGCGCGGGGGGCGGATGCCTCTGCACCATACCCTCAAGCCAGCGGTTCAGCTGCGCCGTCGGCACGCGCCGGTTCCAGACCTCATAGGCCTTCATCACCGCCGCTTGCAGTTTATCCAGCCCCTTGCCCGTCCGGGCCGAGATCGTCACCAAAGGCGCGCCCCGCAGTTGCGGCAGCACATGCTCAAACTGCTCGCGCAGCCAGCGCAGCTTGTCCTGCTTTTCGTCCTCGATGTCCCACTTGTTCACCGCAACCACAACCGCACGGCCCTCACGCTCGGCCAGATCGGCGATCTTGAGGTCTTGAGTCTCGAACGGAATGGCCGCGTCCAGCAGGACCACAACAACCTCAGCGAATTTCACCGCCCGGATGCCGTCGGACACCGATAGTTTCTCCAGCTTTTCCTGAACCTTTGCGCGCCGCCGCATCCCGGCGGTGTCAAAGACACGGACGGGCACACCGCCCCAGTCCATCTGAACAGAAATCGCGTCACGGGTGATCCCCGCCTCCGGTCCGGTCAGCAACCGGTCTTCGCCCAGAATCGCATTGACCAGCGTCGACTTGCCCGCGTTGGGACGTCCGACAACCGCCACCTGCAGCGGTTTGTCCCGGGTCGGCGCGCGAACAACATCTTCGCCCTCTTCCGCCTCTTCGTCCGTCAGAACGATCTCGGTTTCCGGCGCTTCGGACAGGGCACGGGCCTCGAACTCTTCCGACAGGGGCAACAGCATCGAATACAGATCGTGCATGCCCTCACCATGTTCTGCCGAGAGGCGCACAGGCTCACCCAGACCCAGCGCATAGGCCTCGATCACGCCAGAATCCGCTGCCGATCCTTCGCCCTTGTTGGCGGCAAGGATCACATGCTTCGCCCGCTTGCGCAGGATCTCGGCAAAGACCTGATCGTCCGGCAGGACACCGGCGCGCGCGTCGATCATAAACAGGCAGACATCAGCCTCATCGACCGCACGTTCGGTCAGCCGACGCATCCGCGCGGGCAGCGACTCGTCGGTCTCATTTTCCAGACCGGCGGTGTCGATCACGGTGAATCGCAGATCCACCAGCCGCGCCTCCCCTTCACGCAGGTCGCGGGTCACGCCCGGCTGGTCATCAACCAGTGCAAGACGCCGCCCCACAAGGCGGTTGAACAGGGTCGACTTGCCCACATTGGGGCGGCCGACAATGGCAAGTGAGAAGGACATGGAGTGGCTCCGAAGATCAAGAGCGCGGCTTAACGCATTTTCCAGCCCAGTGAAAGAGGCACCGTCACGCCCCAGCACGCATCGTTGCGCCCGGTTCAGACAAACGTCGTACGGCAGACAACATCAGAGGCCGCTCGACGCCCCGACCGAAGGCCAAAGTCACTTGGCCGAGACACACGGCGCACGCCGCAAGCGCGCACCTTTGAGTTACAGGTCAGCGAAAGGCGTGCAATACACCCTTGCGAGAAACGACATACAGCGTGCCTCCGGCCACCACCGGGCGGGTCGTGGCCCCACCGGGAATGGCAACTTCCTGCACCAATGCGCCATCCGCCGGGTTGAAGGCACGAATTTTCCCATCCGTACTGGCCACGATCAACCGCCCACCAGCCAGAACCGGCCCGTGGTTGGCAAATGACCCGTCGCGCCGACGGTTCGGATTGCGCTTGGGCTCATAGCCCGGCAGATCGCGTTTCCATATTTCTTGCCCGGTGTCGCTGTCCAGCCGCACCAGTTCATTAAGATCGGTCACAAAGAACACCGAATCGCCCGCCGGCCACATCGGGCCGAGCGCGCCGTGTTTCGCGGTCCACAACCGTTCGCCATTGTAGATCGACAGCGCCACAGAGCGACCCGCGTGGTTGGCCGCATAAACGCGATCCCCCGAGATCACCGGATCGCCGGTCACATCGTTGATACCCGCAATGGTGAACCCGTTGCGCCGACCTAGCAGTTCGGCATTCCAAACCCGCAGCCCCCCCTGACGGAACGCGCCAGAGACCGCGCCGGTGCCAAAGGCAAAGACCACATATTTATCGTTGACCGCAGGCGCAGGGGCCCCGGCAATGTTATTGAAATTGTCACCGCTGTCGAATTGCCAGCGCACCCGACCATCACCCGCCTCGATCGCCCAGGCGGTGCTGTCGCCCGAAATTACATAGACCAGGCCGTCTCGATAGCTGGGCGCGCCGGTGGCGGTGTTGTTCAGATCCTGTTCCCACAGCATCTGGCCGCTGGCCGGGTCCAGAGCGGTCAGCATTCCAAAACCGGAAGAAACAAACAGCTTTCCATCGCCATAGGCCAGACCGCCGCCTTGCCCCTCGGGGGCCTTGTCCCGTTGCGGGACAAGCGCCTTGCTCCACAGTGCCTGACCAGCGGTCGAGGTCGCGCGCACCTGATGGTTCGCGTCCATGGTGAAGATCCGTCCGCCCGCCACTATGGGGTCGGCGTTAAGCCGGGTCTTGCGCCCGTCGCCCGCGCCGATCGGCACAGAAAACAGCGGCGAAAGCGCCGCGCCAAGCGACGCATTGGTGATCCGCACATGGGGGGATACCGGGCTTTGCGCCCAGTCGGCATTTGTCACTGTTGCAGGGGCCGAAAAGCTACGCGCCTGCGGACCTGCGGCCTCAGCCGGCGTGCCCTCTTCGGCGTAGTTGCCGCTAAGCACATCGCGGACGTTCAGCCGGTCACCCGGCAGGATCGGCTCGCGTTCAGCGCAACTGGCCAGCGCAAGCGCGGCCAGCGGGAACAGCAGAGAGGTCTTGCGCAGCATTCAAATGCCCCTTTCGTCACCTGCCGGGGTCCGACCCCCGGTCAAGAGCACCGCACGGTCGCGGGCTCAGTTGGCCGG
This sequence comes from Antarctobacter heliothermus, assembly GCF_002237555.1. Classification (NCBI taxonomy): domain Bacteria; kingdom Pseudomonadati; phylum Pseudomonadota; class Alphaproteobacteria; order Rhodobacterales; family Roseobacteraceae; genus Antarctobacter; species Antarctobacter heliothermus. Next base: position 3,858,449 of record NZ_CP022540.1, read on the forward strand.
GGCGTCCCCGCCCAGTGCCACAATCAGTTGCGAAGCGCGTCGGCGCAAGCCCTGCGTTGCTTCGCTGTCCTCGGCCAGTGCTTGCAGGCGCGTCAATGCCGCCTCAAGCGCACCCGTCTCGATCTCGATCAAGGCCAGTTGTTCCTCGGCCAACAGGCGCAGCGGCTGACCGGGAACGGCCAGCGCCTCTAGTCCTGTGCGGCGCTCGTCCACGGACAGGACACCTGCGCCCCGGGTCAACGCCTTGTAGCTGGCGATCTGGCGGTAGATCGCCGGGATCTCTGAGTTCGCGGCCACGGCTTGCAGGCGGGCAACGGCCTCTGCATCGTTGTCGTCCCCGGCCTCTTCTGCGGCTGTCAGCAGGGCAAGCACCGCTGCGCCACCCGTCGTCGGGGCATCGACCTTGGCCAACGCCTCGATCCGCGAGGCGGCGTCTTCGCCCTCCAGCGCGGTCAGAATGCCGTCACCAAATACCTGGGCGCGCGCCTCTTCCGACGCAATGCGATACTCGCGGTACGCGGTGCCGCCGACGATCAAAAGCACGATCACCACGCCAACCCAGCCCCACTTGCGCAGCGTCGCAAACAAACGGTCGCGTTTGACCTCTTCGGTCACTTCGTCGATGAAACTGTCAGCGTCGCTCAAGCGGGGCCCCTCCGGTCGGTTTTCCCTCTCTTACATGCCCCGTCGCGCAGTGCCAAGGCGCGATGGTGTCCGCGCACTTATGCTCCGTCCAGTCATGACCAGACTGGCGAATGTGCGCGCGGGACACATTTCTTCGCTGAAATCACATCCAAATGTCGAACTATTGACGAAAAACCGACGTTATCGCGTGAAAAAGCCAGAGGTATGCTTGAAGCAATTCATGCAGCATCTTAAAACCTAAACTGAACGGTTCAGGTTGAGTCATTCGGGCGACCGGAGAATTGCGTGACCAAATGGTGTCGCGAAGAAGAAGAATTATGAGTGCGTAGGGCACCTTGCCTCGCGTATCGGGGGGACCAAGAAAATGCGCATCATGTCGATCCTGACGGCCTGCGTCGTTGCTGCGGTGCTGTATGCCGTCGTGTTGGAGAGGGACCGGCTGATCGGGTTCGCCCGCGCGGTTGCGCCAGCCGCACTGGCAGGTGAGCCGGGCGCCGCAGACCCGAACCCTGCAACCTCCGATCCCGTCCCAGCCCCGTCCCCAGTTGCAGAGAGTGCCGAAGATAGTGCCCTCCTGCTAGGCGCAGTGCGGGTGATGGCGCGCCAATCGACCGCGCAGGTGGTCGACAGTGCCGTTATCCTTCGCGGTGAGACAGAAGCCGTCCGCCAGGTCGAGGTCCGCGCCGAAACCAACGGCAAGATCGTGTCGGAGCCGCTGCGCAAAGGCGCGCTGGTCGAGGCGGGTCAACTGCTGTGCGAGATTGACCCCGGCACCCGCGATGTGTCCTTGCAAGAGGCGATGGCCCGATTGGCCGAGGCAAATGCCCGCCTCCCGGAAGCGAACGCCCGGCTCGCCGAAGCCAAGGCGCAGGTGCCCGCCGCCAAGGCCCGCATCCTTGAGGCAGAGGCCGCTGTGCCCGCCGCCGAGGCGCAGCTGGCTGAGGCCCGCGCCGGTGTTCCCGCCGCCGAAGCGCGCCTGATCGAGGCCAAGGCGCGAATCCCCGAATCCGAGGCCCGTCTGGCCGAGGCCAAGGCCAAAGTCCCCGAGGCGCAAGCCCGCCTTGAGGAGGCGCTGGCCCGCATCCCCGAGGCCGAGGCGCGCATCGCCGAGGCCGAAGCCAAGCTGCCCGAATCCGAGGCTCGCCTGCAAGAGGCGCTGGCCCGTGTCCCCGAGGCCGAAGCGCGGCTGGCAGAGGCCGAGGCGGGTGTGCCCGCCGCCGAGGCGCGGCTGGCAGAGGCGCGCGCGCGTGTCCCTGAATCCGAGGCGCGTCTGGCAGAGGCCAAAGCCAAGTTGCCTGAGGCCGAAGCCCGCCTTGAAGAGGCACAGGCCCGCGTTCCAGAGGCCGAAGCACGACTGGCAGAGGCCAAGGCCCGCGTCCCCGAGGCCGCCGCCCGTCTGGACGAGGCGGAAAGTCGCGTCCCCGAGGCAGAGGCCCGACTGGCCGAGGCCAAGGCGCAACTGCCCGCCTCCGAGGCCCGCCTCAAGGAGGCGCTGGCACAGGTGCCCGCCGCCGAGGCGCGGCTGGCCGAGGCCTTGGCACAGGTGCCCGCGTCCGAGGCCCGTCTGACAGAGGCCCGCGCCCGCATCAACGAGGCCGAAATCACCCTGCGCGCCTCTGAGGAACTGGCCCGCGATGGCTTTGCCGCCCAGACGCGTCTGGCCGGGTCGCAGGCCGCCTTTGAATCGGCCAAGGCGCAGGAACAAGCCGCATTGGCGGGCCTCAAGACAGCGGCCACCGCTATCGAGGCGGCGAAATCGCAACTTGAAGGCGCGCGCGCCGGGGTCGAGGCCGCGCGCGGCGCAGTGCAGACGGCACTTGCGGCGATCCGCTCTGCCGAAAGCCAGATCAACAACGCAAAGGCAGGCGTGCAATCGGCCAAGACTCAAATCGAAAACGCCAAGGCCGGCATCCAGACGGCCGAGGCGCAGATCGTCAACGCCCGCGCCGGGGTTCAGGCCGCGCGCAGTCAGGTCCAGACGGCCAAGGCCGGAATCAAGGCCGCCGAAAGCCAGATCCAGAACGCCTTGGCAGGGGTAAAAACCGGCACTAGCCAGCTTGAGACTGCCCGTGCCGCCATTCAGTCCGCCAAAAGCCAGATCCGAAATGCCACCGCCGGGGTCCAAACCGCGCGCGGGCAGATCGTTTCGGCCAAGGCGCAGATCCAGTCGGCGCAAACCCAGATCCGCAACGCAGAGGCCGGAGTCACTACTGCGCGCAGCCAGATCGAAACCGCCAAAGCCGGGGTTCAGGCCGCCGAAAGCCAGATCCAGAACGCGCTTGCCGGCATCCAGACCGCCGAGAGCCAGCTTCAGGGTGCAAAGGCCGCTGTATCCTCGGCCTTGTCGGGGGTCGAGGGGGCAAAGGCTGCGGTGATCTCTGCCAAATCGCAACTCGAGGGGGCCGAGGCAGGTGTGCAATCCGCCCGGACTGGCGGCGAAAGCGCGCTGGCCGCGATACAGTCCGCCGAGGCCGGCGTCGCCGCCGCGCGCAAGGAAATCGAGCGTCTCAAGATCCACGCGCCCTTTGCCGGGTTGCTGGAAACCGACACGGCGGAACTGGGCGCGCTGATGCAGCCGGGGTCGGCCTGTGCCACGGTCATCCAGATCAACCCAATGAAGTTTGTGGGCTACGTTCCCGAAACTACCGTTGCCCGCGTCAAGCCGGGCGCTCTGGCGGGCGCGCGTCTGACCAACGGACGGACAGTCGAGGGCAAGGTCAGTTTTGTCTCACGCAGTGCCGATCCCACGACCCGCACCTTTGCTGTCGAGCTGTTGGTAGAAAATGCCGATCTGTCGATCCGCGACGGTGAAACCGCCGAAATCGCCATCGAGGCAGAGGGGGCAAAGGCGCACCTTCTGGCGCAATCCACGCTGACCCTGAACGACGAAGGCAAGCTGGGGGTGCGAACCGTGACGGCGGATGACAGCGTCCAGTGGATGGACATCTCTATCCTGCGTGACACCCGCGAGGGCGTCTGGATCACCGGGCTGCCGGACGAAATCAACGTGATCACCGTGGGTCAGGAATACGTCACCAATGGCGTGCGCGTCGTCCCAAGCTATGAGGACGTGCTGCAATGACCGGCATCATCGACTGGGCCGCAGAACGCGCCCGAATGATCGTCGCCTTTATCATTCTGGGTCTTGTGGCCGGGACATACGCCTATCTGTCCTTGCCCAAGGAAGGCGAGCCCGACATCGAGATTCCGGCGCTGTTCGTCTCGGTTCCATTTCCCGGCATTTCCGCCACGGACGCGGAAAAGCTGTTGGTCAAACCGATGGAAACGGAGCTGTCCGATCTTGACGGGTTGAAGGCGATGACCGCCACAGCAGCCGAAGGGTATGCCGGACTGGCGCTGGAATTCGAATTTGGTTGGGACAAGACAAAGATCATCGCCGACGTCCGCGACGGGATGAACAACGCAGAGGGGAACTTTCCCGTCGGGGCCGAGAAATACTCGATCAACGAAATCAACTTTTCCGAATTCCCGATCCTGATCGTCAACCTGTCTGGCCCGGTGCCAGAACGCACGCTGACGCAGGTGGCCAAAGACCTGCAAGACCGCGTCGAGGGGCTGGATTCCGTGCTGGAGGCCGGTGTTGCCGGCAGCCGCGACGAAATGCTGGAGGTGGTGATCGACCCGCTGCGGCTGGAAAGCTACAACGTCACCGCCGATGAGCTGATCCGCGTGGTTCAGAACAACAACCAGTTGATTGCGGCAGGCGAGGTCGAGACGGACAACGGCACGTTTTCAGTCAAAATCCCGTCCAGCTTTGACGAGCCGCGCGACGTTTATGATCTGCCGGTCAAGGTCAATGGAGACCGGGTGGTCACGCTGGGCGAGCTTGCCACGATCAACCTGACCTTTGAGGACCGCAAGGGCACCGCGCGGTTCAATGGAGACCAGACGGTTGCGTTGCAGGTGGTCAAGCGTAAGGGCTTCAACATCATCGACACCGTGACGCAAGTGCAAGAGGTGATCGATACGGCGCAGGAAAACTGGCCGCCAGAGCTGCGCGCCGTGCTGGACGTGGGAACCTCCAACGACCAAAGCCGACAGGTCGCCAGCATGGTGGGCCAGCTGGAGGGATCGGTTCTGACCGCGATTGCACTGGTGATGATCGTTGTACTTGCCTCGCTTGGTCTACGCCCTGCCCTGTTGGTGGGCTTTGCCATTCCGACCAGCTTCATGTTGTGTTTCGTGTTGCTGGCACTGATGGGCGTGACGATTTCGAACATCGTGATGTTCGGCCTCATTCTAGCGGTGGGCATGCTGGTCGACAGTGCTGTTGTGGTGGTCGAATACGCGGACAAACGCATCTCAGAAGGCACCGGCCCAATGCATGCCTATGTCGAGGCGGCGCACCGGATGTTCTGGCCGGTGGTCTCGTCGACAGCGACCACGCTTTGTGCCTTTTTGCCAATGCTGTTCTGGCCCGGTGTCGCGGGTGAATTCATGGGGATGTTGCCGGTCACACTGATCTTTGTCCTGCTGGCGTCGCTGGTGGTGGCGCTGATCTATCTGCCGGTCATGGGCGGCGTGTCGGGGCGGTTTTCGCGCAATGTCCACCGGGCGGGCAACTGGCTGCGTGCGCGCCTACACTGGAGCCTGCGCATCCTGCTGGTGCCGCTGGCCTTGCTGGGCCTTTTTGTCGGCGCGATGATGGTGCTGAACCCCTCCTATCTGGTCCAGACCGATGCCACCGGCTGGGGCGCACGCGTTCCCGGCGTCTTGGTCTTCGTGTTGTTTGCGGTGATCGCTTCGGTGGTGATGGATGCGGCTGAACTGCGCCGCCCGCCCCGCCGCATCGAGGGTCGGAACCGTCGGTCGCTGTTCGGGCATTTCACCAAGTTCATCGCCGGCAATCCGATCATGCCGCTGGTGACGGTCGCTGCCGTGATGTTCCTCGTGGTCAACGTCTTCACCTACTATGGTGAGAACAACAACGGCGTGGATTTCTTTGTCGAAAGTGAGCCGGAACAGGCCATCGTCTACGTCCGCGCACGCGGCAATCTGGGCCTTGCCGAAAAGGACGCATTGGTTCGGCGGGCCGAGGAAATCGTGCTGAACCACCCCGGCATCCTCAATGCCTTTTCCTTTGCAGGCGAAGGCGGTCTGGACAATAACACCGGCGGCGCCGCCGCCCCCAAGGACACCATCGGGCAGGTCCAGTTCGAAACCATTCCTTGGGAGGGCCGGCCGGCCTATGCCCGCGAAACTGGCGTGCCGCTGGCGCAGCTGGACGGCGACGTGATCCTGGACGATCTGACTCGCAAACTGGAAAGCATCCCCGGCATCGAAATCGAGATCCTCGCACAGGCGCGCGGACCGGCCAGCGCAAAACCCGTTCATTTGAGGATCAAAGGAGACGATTGGGACGCCCTGTTGGGCGCCGCCGGTACGGTGCGCGCCAAATTCGGGGAAACGCCGGGTCTGACCCTGATCGAAGACACCCGCCCCCTGCCCGGCATCGACTGGGAAATCGACGTTGACGTGGAAAAGGCCGGTCGCTACGGGGCCGATGTGGCCACCGTGGGCGCGATGGTGCAACTGGTGACGCGTGGTGTGCTGCTGGACAGCTATACCCCCGACGGATCGGACGAAGAGATCGAAATCCGCGTCCGCCTGCCAGAAAGCGACCGCGTTCTGTCAACGCTGGACAGCCTCAAGGTGCGCACCGCAGACGGACTGGTCCCGCTTAGCAATTTTATCACCCGAGAGCCGGTCGCCAAGCTGGCCGAGATCGAGCGCATTGATCAAAAGCGGTATTTCGACGTTAAGGCGGGTGTGCGCGAAAAGCTGATGGAAATCGGCTGGGACGTGACCTCGACCGCACCGGACGGCACCGAAACAACCACCTTTGAGCCACTCCTGACCGGAATCGAGATGGACCCGGAAACGCAGGACGTGTCGACGGCGGAATGGGAACGCGACTTTGGCCGGTCCTCGGGCTTTTACGAATGGCTGCTGGGGCCGAACCATCGGTATTTCGACGATGTACGCTGGCTGACCGATCTGTCCCCGGCTGAAATTGATGCTGCACTGAAGGAAGAGGGTCACGCCCCGTTAAAGGCGGTGCCAGTGACTGGTCCCGAACGGATCGAGGTGCTGACCGCCTGGCTGGATACCAACCCGCTGCCAAGCGGCATCGAGTGGGAATGGACCGGCGATCAGGAGGATCAAGAGGAATCGCAGGCCTTTTTGCAGTCGGCCTTTGGCGGCGCGCTGTTCTTGATGTTCATTATCCTGCTGGCGCAGTTCAACAGCTTTTACAACGCTGTGCTGGTTCTATTGGCGGTGGTCATGTCGACCACAGGCGTGCTGATCGGGATGCTGGTGATGGATCAGTATTTCAGTGTCATCATGACGGGCACAGGGATTGTGGCGCTGGCCGGGATTGTGGTGAACAACAACATTGTCCTGATCGACACTTATCAGGACTACTCGCGTTACATGCCCCGGATCGAGGCGATTGTGCGCACGGCGCAGGACCGGTTGCGGCCAGTGCTGCTAACCACCATCACGACGATGGCGGGCCTGACGCCGATGATGCTGGGTCTCAGCCTTGATTTCTTTGGCGGTGGCTATTCCATCGACAGCCCGACGGCGCTGTGGTGGAAGAACCTTGCCACAGCAGTGGTCTTTGGGCTGGGCATTGCCACAGTGCTGACGCTGGTCTTTACGCCCGCCATGCTGGCGATCCGGGTCTGGTTCACCACCTACGTCGAATGGTTCGCCCGACTGCTGGCTCGGCTGAGTTACGGTCGTGGCAGCCGGGCGGCACGCGACTGGGCGCTGAACCGTGCCGCCAAGCGGGTGCAATCGCCGGAAATCCTGTGGGAAGAAGATCCTTCCGGCCCGATGGACGTATCGCCGGACCTGCGCGCCGCGGAATGATCGGCCAACCCGGTCAGCGGTTCACGATCTCTCGGTCTTTGTCCTGCATGCTGGCGTAGAAGTCAGACAGCTTGCGCCCCCGTTCGGGGCGGAAGCGGCCGGCATCGGTCATCCGGGCAATGCGGTCGAGGCGGAACATGCGGAAATCCTCGCGCAGTTCACACCAACTGACCAAGGTCCAGGCAGGCGCCCAGAACCATAGCCCCAAGGGGCGGACAACACGCAGCGTCTCGGCCCCGGCCTCATCGCAGTAGGCCAGTTCCAATCGTTCGCTCTGTTCGACGGCCTGTTCGATCCGGTCGATTCGTTCGCGCAATTCCGGCGCAACACCAAGACCCAGAGAGTGCACATGCACCGCGCGGGCCCGGGCGCGCGCGGCTGCGGGCAGGATCGCGTCTATTTTGGCCAACGCTTCTTCGGCGGCCCGCGCCATGGCCGCCCCACCCCAAGCCTGCACCAACCGCGCGCCCGCCACCAAGGCGACGATCTCATCGCTGTCGAACATCAGCGGCGGCAGGTCAAACCCCTCTTGCATGACATAGCCAAACCCCGCCTCACCGTCGATCGGAACCCCGGTGGATTGCAGATCGGCAATGTCGCGGTAGATGGTGCGCCGCGACACTTCCAGCTTTTCAGCCAATGCCGCAGCGGTGGTGCGCCGACCGCCCCTAAGGGCCTGAACGATCTGAAACAGACGGTCGGCGCGGCGCATCAGCGGCTCTCAAACAGGCCGATGGAATTGCCATCCAGATCCAAACCGTAAAAGAACCGGCCCGGCGGGATGTCAATCACCGGCGAGACAACCTTACCCCCCGCCTTTTCAACGCGGGCCATGGCCTCTTCGGCCGTTCCGGGAATGGCAAGGTGGATGGTCGGACCGGAACCGTCCCCGGCGGGCTTGCCCGGATAAAGATGCAACGCGACGCCGGTTTTCGGGTCCTTCGGACGGAACATCACAACCGGATTTGGTCCGGTGCTGTCCTCTTCCAGCGCTGCGTCGGTGACGGCAACGTAAAATGCCATGGACTTCTCCATGTCCGTAACCGGAATTTCGGCCCAGACGGTGAAATGCTCAGGTGCGTAGGTCATCGTGTCCAACTCCTTGGGTAATCGATAACACCCTTCTCGCACACCCCTGCTGACAGCGTTTTGTCAGCAGGATGTCAGGGGCACAGGATTGCAGCCCGCGCGCACCCTGTTACACCTCTTTGCAAGCCCGCAATGGAGAGCCCCATGAAAGACGCAGCCCCCGTGACCATCCACCTCAAGGATTATACGCCCTTCGGCTGGCAACTTAGCGACGTTCACCTGACCTTTCATCTTGCGCCCAGATCTACGCGGGTGGTGTCAAAGATCCATTTCACGCCCAACCCAGAGGCCCCCGCGCAAGACTTCTTTTTGCACGGTGAGCAACTGACCCTGATCCGCGCCGCCATCGACGGTGTCGATGTGACACCAGAAGTGACAGAGGACGGATTGCGCTGCGCCGTGCCGGACGGCCCGTTCCTATGGGAATGCGAGGTCGAGATTGCGCCCGCGGACAACACGGCGCTTGAGGGGCTGTATATGTCCAGCGGCATGTACTGTACCCAATGTGAGGCCGAAGGCTTTCGCAAGATCACCTATTTCCCCGACCGCCCGGATGTCATGAGCGTGTTTACGGTGCGGGTTGAGGGCGATCTGCCGGTCCTGTTGTCCAACGGCAACTCGGTCCAGCGCGGCGACGGCTTTGCCGAATGGCACGATCCCTGGCCGAAACCGGCCTACCTGTTTGCGCTGGTGGCGGGCGATCTGGTCAACCACCCCGATAGTTTCACCACCATGAACGGCCGCAAGGTCAAACTGAACATCTGGGTCCGCCCCGGCGATGAGGGCAAATGCGCCTTTGGCATGGAGGCGCTGAAAAAGTCGATGCGCTGGGACGAAGAGGTCTATGGCCGCGAATACGATCTGGAGGTGTTCAACATCGTGGCAGTGGATGATTTCAACATGGGCGCAATGGAAAACAAGGGGCTGAACATCTTCAACTCCTCCTGCGTGCTGGCCTCGCCCGAAACCTCGACCGACGACAATTTCGAACGCATCGAATCGATCATCGCGCATGAGTATTTCCACAACTGGACCGGCAACCGGATCACCTGCCGGGATTGGTTCCAACTGTGTTTGAAAGAGGGGCTGACGGTCTTCCGCGACCAGCAGTTCACCAAGGACATCCGCTCTGCCCCGGTCAAACGGATCGACGATGTCGCGTCATTGCGCGGACGGCAGTTCCCCGAGGATCAAGGGCCGCTGGCGCATCCGGTGCGGCCCGAAAGCTTTCAGGAGATCAACAACTTTTACACGGCGACGGTTTATGACAAGGGTGCCGAGGTGATTGGCATGCTCAAGACGTTGGTCGGGGATGAGGCCTATGCCAAGGCGTTGACACTGTACTTTGACCGCCACGACGGCGACGCCGCCACAATCGAGGACTGGCTGAAGGTCTTTGAGGACACAACCGGCCGAGATCTGGCGCAATTCAAGCGGTGGTATTCTCAGGCCGGCACACCGCGCGTCAGCGTGACGGAGGATTGGGCCGATGGCACCTATACGCTGACCTTTGCCCAAACTACGCGACCTACGCCCGGCCAGCCGGAAAAGGCCCCGCAGGTGATTCCCATGGCAGTTGGTTTGCTGAATCCCAACGGCGATGAGGTCGTCCCAACCCGCGTGCTGGAAATCACCGAGGAAACCCAGAGCTTTCGCTTTGACGAACTGGCGGCGCGCCCTATCCCCTCAATCAACCGCGGGTTTTCCGCGCCGGTGGTGTTGGACCGCGATTCCAGCTCCGAGGAACGCGCCTTTTTGCTGGCGCATGACACCGATCCCGTCAATCGCTGGGAGGCCTCGTTACTGTTGGGGCGCGACTGCCTGTTTGCGATGATCACCGAAAACGCCGGCCCGGATGTGGCCTGGCTGGACGGGTTGGAACGGGTGTTGCGGGACCGCGATCTGGACCCGGCATTCCGGGCCATGATGATGGGCTGGCCGTCGCAGAACGAAATGGCGCAGGTGCTGTTCGAACGCGGCGTGACACCGGACCCGGACGCAATCTTTGCCGCACAGGAAACGCTGACGCAGTTCAAGGCCGAACGCTGGGCCGATCTGTTGCCTAGTCTGGCGGCAGAGGGCACGGTCGACGCCGCCTATCGTCCCGACGCCGACCAATCGGGCAAGCGGGCACTGGGGTCTGCCGTTCTTGCTCTGACCACGCGGTTGGACGGCGGCAAGGCGGCACAGGCGCAGTTCGAGAGCGCCGACAACATGACGCTGCAACTGTCGGCTTTGGGGCAGCTGGTTCGGGTAGGCAAGGATCAGGACGCCCTTGCCGCGTTTGAGGCGCAATGGTGCAAGGACCGTCTGGTCATGGACAAGTGGTTTGGCCTTCAGGTCGGCGCGACGGCCCCGGACAACGTCGTGCCAAGGGCCACGGCATTGACACAGCATGCGGATTTCGACTGGAAAAACCCAAACCGCTTTCGTGCCGTTCTGGGGGCCATGGCGATGAACCACGCCGGGTTCCACCGCAAGGATGGCGCGGGCTATGCGTTGCTGACCGAATGGTTGATCAAGCTCGACGATCTGAACCCCCAGACCACCGCGCGCATGTGTTCCGCGTTCCAGACATGGAAACGCTATGATGCGGACCGGCAGGCGCTGATCCGGGTTCAGCTGGAACGGCTGCGCGACAAACCCAAGCTGAGCCGTGACACCGCGGAAATGGTTGCGCGCATTCTGGGCGCGTGACGGTCAGGCCCGTTCGCGGCTGGTGCGGGAAGCCGCGCCAGCCAATGTGACAAATTGCGAGAAATCAAGCGCTCGGCGCAAGTCAGCGGCCCTGACACGTCAGGCAATCTTGTAGCCCGCTGCGAAACCGGGCTAGCCTGCCGCCGAACCGCTCCGGAGAAGCCCATGCCGCCTGTTTTTATCGCCACTCATCATCCATTTGACGCGCCGGAGACCCGCGCATGAACGGCGTTCTGATCGTGACCGGGGCCAGCGCCGGGATCGGCTCAACCACAGCACGCATTGCGGCCTTTTCCGGCTGGCAGCGGATCGTGGTCCACTATGGTCAGGATCGCGACGGCGCCGAAACCACCGCCGCCATGGTCGAAAGCATGGGTGCGCAGGCCTACCTGATCCAGGCGGACGTCACCAAGCCCAAGTCCATCGAAAAGATGTTTGCCAAAGTCCGCGACCTTAAGCCCGGACCGATCGGTCTGGTCAACAACGCCGGCATCGTGACCCCGCATGGCAGCATCGCCGACCTGACACCGGACCGGGTGCGCCATGTGTTTGCGGTCAATGTCTTTGGCGCGATCGAAGTGGCGCGGCAGTCCGTCGCCCTGATCCGCGAATGGGGCCTTGGCGGTGCCATCGTCAATATCTCATCCATGGCGGCCCGGTTGGGATCGGCAAATCAATATGTCGATTACGCAGCCTCCAAAGGAGCCATCGACACCTTTACCCTTGGGCTGGCCGACGAACTGGCACCAGAGGGCATCCGCGTCAACGCCATCCGTCCCGGACTGATTGAGACAGGCATACACGCCAAAGGCGGGCAACCAGACCGGCTAGAACGACTCGCCCCCACCACGCCCATGGGCCGGGCTGGTACCACAGAGGAATGCGCCGAAGCGATCCTTTGGCTGCTGTCAGAACGCGCGTCATATGTCACCCGGTCCATCCTCGACGTGTCGGGGGGCCGGTGACACCATTGGAACATGCGTCGTCAGGCCGAAGCCTGCGCGCCTTTCTGGTGTTGATGCTGATCTGGCTGGCCCTGCTGACGCTGTGGTTTGTACTACAGGCCTCTGTCTGGGTCGTGGGTTTTGTGATGCTGGTGACGCTGCCAGCCCTGCTGGATTTCGTGACCGGTCGCCACGCGTGGTTGCAGCTGGACGACACGGTTTTGCGCTGGGGCTCGGGCAAGGCCGAGGGAGATGTGGCACTGGCACGCATTGACCATATCCGATTGGAGACGCGACTCGATTTTTCGATCCGGGTGCGTTTGGTACTGGAGGACGGTCGCCGCATCACTCTGCCGCAGGACAGCCTGCCGCCACATCCCCGATTTCAGGACGCGGTGGAGGCACGCGGCATCCGGACCGAACGGCATCACTTTGTCCTGTTCGGATAAAAGATTAAATTCTCCCTGCATCTATATGTTATAAAATGAATATCCATCCAATCGACGCGCCGTACAGACGCCCGGTCCGGTCTGGTTCCCAACCCGATGCAACGAACCATTGGGAGTGGCCTTGCGCCCATTTTTCCCCTTGCGGCAAGGCATTGCCGAAACCGCAAGTCGCGGGCGTGCGTCCGCGGGCGGTGTGGTGTACTATTCCCTTTGACGAGGCGCCGCTGTCACCGACGCGTCACGAAATTATGATCTTGGGGCTAAAATGAGAGACCGCATTGATCCGCTGATCGCCGAGCGCGCACCTTGGCTGTTTTCCAACTCGCCATATGTGCAGCCGATACGCGCCGTCCTGAATCGCATGCTGGGCTATGAGAAGACGCTGGAAATCGGCAGCTTGGTCCAAGAAATGTCCGCCGACCAGATTATGCGGGTCATGGCAGAGATGCTGGCCAAGGACACCGAGGTGATCGGACTCAACCACTTGCCGCGTCAGGGCGCGGCGCTGATTGTCGCCAATCACCCGACCGGAATTGCCGATGGCATCATGCTGCATCACGCTCTGGGTCAGATCCGACGTGATACCTATTACTTTGCCAATCACGACATCATGCGGGTGCTGCCGCAATACGCAGAGATGATTGCCCCCGTCGAATGGCGCAAGGAAAAACGCAGCCATGGCAAAACGCGTGAGACGATGGCCTATACCCGGCAGGCGGTGGATGAAGGGCGTCTTGGCGTCATTTTTCCCGCCGGGCGTCTGGCCAAACGGCGCGGGTTGTCGCTGCACGAACGGCCCTGGATGGCGAGTGCTGCGATGATCGCGCGCAAGTTCGATCTGCCGGTGATTCCGGTGCATATTCGGGCGCGCAATTCGGTCCTGTTCTATCTGTTTGACCTGCTACACCCTACGTTGCGCGACATCACCCTGTTCCATGAGACGTTGAACAAGGCGCGTCAGCCCTATCGCATCACCTTGGGCGAGGCGATCTCTCCCAAGGCGCTGCCGGCCAAGTCCGAAGAGGGCATCGAAATGCTTCGTCGCGCCACGCTGGCTTTGGGCGGGCCCAAGGCCCCTGCGGTATCACTGGTCGATGCAACACGGCGGCCAAGCTGGCTCAAGGTCTGACCGTTTCGGGCATGATCGCGCCGTGCCGCGTTTCATTTTCCATCTGTGGAGAGGACGCCCAAAGGCATCGGCATTGGGCTCGTGTCATTTTTCTGCGGCCCGATTTCATCCGGGCGCGCCACCGGACGCAGCGACCGGGCAAGGCCCGTGCAATAGTCCTGTGACCGGGTCCAGGACATGATGTCCTCACGCTTGCGCCGGGAATGGAATGGTCCCCAGTCCGCCGCCACACCGCGCATCCCGCGACTGATCACCATGTCACGCGGCACCGTCACCGCCATAATCCGCAGCGCGCAGGACAGATTGTCCTCGGGGTCTTTCAGTGCGCCGCCACTTTTCGCCCGACACTGATAGAATTTTGCCGTTGGCGGATAGATCTGAACCAGCCCGTACCAACGGCCGCCGCCGCCCACCGCTGTAGGACGGTGCGTGCTTTCGTGCCATGCCAAGGCAGACACCAGACCAACCCAGAACGCCTCGCGTTGCGCGCGCCCGGCGCTGGGATAGGCGGGGCAGTATTTCGCGATGTCCTTTGGCACCAGATCGGGCAGTTCATTGGCGTGGGTGCGCAACGCCTGCAAGATCGCAACGCTCCAGCTGCGGCTGCCATCGATGTTGTCCCACCGGGCATCCGGGACGCGCATCCGCTTGCGTGCAACCGGGCGCAAAGACACCGGAACGGCAAGGCCAGAGACCTGCTCGGCGGCAGGAGCCGCAGGGTTGTTCAGGGCCACCGCAACCGCCGGATCGGGGTTGGCAAAGGCCGCAGCACCGAGCAACCCGGCACCGCAAATAAAGGCGAATATCGTTTTCATGGCGCTGGACTGTCTCTGACCCGCCACACGGATGCAAGCAGCCCTGCCGCCGCAGGCGTAAAACTCTCTGCGGGAAGAGCAAAAACCCGCCCGGTCCCCCAATGCTGGCGGAACATTGTCCACAACCCCGCAACATCTTGTCAGCGGTCTTTCACCAAAGTCAGGCAATCGCCAGAAGAAGGTCGGCGCAATTCCCGGAAGCCGCCAGATTTTGGCCGCGAATCGCAGGCAAAAGGCGGTCATGACATTGATTTCCCTATTCCCCTTTGCCCGCACTCTGGCTGCTCGACTGACGGCCTTGAAACCCGTCCCGGTTCAGGCTGTTGCGCCGGTGATCCCCAACCCGTCCACGCCAGTTGACCCTGATATGCCGCGCCTTGCGGTCCAGATCCCCGTACGCGATCCGGAACCAGCAGCGCAGGACGCTGCACGACTGCGGGCGCGCGGTCGGTTCCTGGCCCGGCAAGAGGATTGGGACCAACTGTCACTGGAAATCCGCAGGGCCGACAACAACCGCGCCTTGACCCCGGGTCTACACTCACAGGCCGCTATGATGTGCGAGGGAGCGCGGCAGGACATCACCGACGCCATTGTCGAGGGCGTGGCGCGCGGCGACCCCCTCGCCGTGCAGGCGGCGGTGGCCTCGCTGGACCCCCTGTTTACAGACCTGCCGGACTGTCCGGTCATCGCCCATATCGTTGCCATGGCCCATGTCGAGGCCGCACGGGCATGGCGAGGGACGGCCATGACCACCGACCTGCCCCCTGAGCGTCATGATGCCTATACCCACCACATGGCCGCCGCAGTCCGGTTGAACGACCGTTTCGACCCATTCGAACATGACACCCCTCTGTGGGCGCTGGTGCGTTGCGCTGTGTTGGAGGCCGATCCGCAGCCACATGCCCGTGTCGCCGATGATTTTGAGGACCTGATCGACCTCGATCCGGGCAATCCGCATCATATGTTGGACTTTGGCAACGCCCTGCGTCCGGTCCGGTTTGGCAGTTGGGAGATACTTGACGCACAGGCGCGACGAACGGCGTCGCGCACAGCCGATATCTGGGGCGCGGGCGGGTATACATGGGTCTATCTCGGCGCACTGGTCGAGGATCAGGGGGCCTTTCGCCGACTCGACGTTGAGCTGTTCGTAGAGGGATTGCACGATATTCTGGCCCGGCAACCGTCGCAGGTGATGGCCAACCGGATGGCGGCGCTGATTGGCTACCGGCTGGGTGGGCGCACTGATGAGGGCAGCTCCCGCAGGCGGATCGCAGATTGCTTTGGCTGGATCGTACAGGATCACCTGCGCGAACTTCATCCGGTGATCTGGGCAGAGGCCCCAGCCCGACCCAGCGCATCGAGCAACGCCGAGATCGAGATCGAAAGGCTGGGCCGTGAGCGCGCGATGTCGACCTTGACTGAATTTTTCACCCCGGCGCTGGACGCCGGTCGCAGGCTGGCCATTGGGCAGGACGATCTGCGTGTGATAAAAGGCGGCTGACGCGCGCCCCTTGCCCCTTGCCCGTGCCTGTTCTAGACCGCATCACAACCCCTTTCTTCCCCGCATGAGGACACCCGTGATGCTGGATCTGACCTATGAAGCGCCCAAACCCAAGGTGATCGCCGGGGCCAAGCACGACTGGGAGTTGGTCATTGGCATGGAAATTCACGCGCAGGTGGCCAGCCAGGCCAAGCTGTTCTCTGGCGCATCGACCAAATTCGGCGCGGAACCCAATTCCAACGTGTCTTTTGTGGATGCGGCGATGCCCGGCATGCTGCCAGTCATCAACGAATACTGCATCGAACAGGCGGTGCGCACCGGGCTGGGCCTGAAGGCGCAGATCAATCTGACCTCTGCCTTTGACCGCAAGAACTACTTTTACCCGGATCTGCCGCAGGGTTACCAGATTTCCCAACTGTATCATCCGCTTGTGGGCGAAGGTGAGGTAATTGTGGACATGGAGCCGGGGGTGGCGCGCCGGGTGCGGATCGAACGTATCCACGTCGAACAGGACGCGGGCAAATCGATCCACGACATGGATCCCAACATGTCCTTTGTCGATCTGAACCGGACCGGCGTCGCCCTGATGGAAATTGTCAGCCGTCCCGACATTCGCGGCCCCGAAGAGGCAGCCGCCTATGTCGTCAAGATGCGCCAGATCCTGCGCTATCTGGGCACCTGCGACGGCAACATGCAGAACGGCAATTTGCGCGCGGATGTGAACGTGTCGATCTGCTTGCCGGGCCAGTATGAAAAATACATGGAGACGCAGGATTTCGACCATCTTGGAACGCGGTGCGAGATCAAGAACATGAACTCCATGCGATTCATCCAGCAGGCCATCGACTATGAGGCCAAGCGCCAGATCGCGATTGTCGAGGCGGGTGGCAAGGTCGATCAGGAAACGCGCCTGTACGATCCGGACAAGGGCGAAACGCGGTCGATGCGGTCCAAGGAAGAGGCGCATGATTACCGCTATTTCCCCTGCCCCGACCTGCTGCCGCTAGAGATCGAACAGGGGTGGGTCGATGACATCGCGGCGTCGCTGCCGGAACTGCCCGATGAGAAAAAGGCGCGGTTTGTCAAAGACTTTGGCCTGTCGGAATATGATGCCAGCGTGCTGACCGCCGAGGTGGTGAACGCCGCCTATTTCGAAGCGGTGGTGACGTCGGCAGGCGACGGCAAACTGTCGGCCAATTGGGTGATCAATGAATTGTTCGGGCGCCTGAAAAAGGACGATTGCGACATTTCGGATAGCCCGGTCAGTCCCGCGCAGCTTGCTGGAATCATTCGGCTTATCAAATCCGATGCGATCAGCGGCAAGATCGCCAAGGACCTGTTCGAGATCGTCTATACTGAAGGCGGCGACCCCGAACAGATTGTCGAAGAGCGCGGCATGAAACAGGTTACCGACACCGGCGCGATCGAGACGGCAGTAGATGAGATCATCGCCGCCAACCCCGCACAGGTGGAAAAGGCCCGGCAGAACCCCAAACTTGCGGGCTGGTTCGTGGGTCAGGTGATGAAAGCCACGGGCGGCAAGGCCAACCCCAAAGCCGTCAACGAACTCGTCGCTGCGAAGTTGGGCCTGTAGCCCGGCGGCAAGCAGCCGCGCATCGGCATGCTCAATACTCTTGCATTGAGACCCCGGATCAAATCCGGGGCGGGATGCGCCGTCGTGATCCGGGAATGGGTCAAAGAATTTGCCTTATGCAGGTAAGGAATCCCTGACTGCACCTGCGTCTTGCAAATGTGTTAATAAAGTGTTAACGTTGTTTTATAGCCATCGCTAGCGTCAGGATTGATCGACGCGACACGCAAATGATTGAACTTGGGGGGTTTCATCCGTTAGTTCATAAAAAGTCAGGGGCGCGGTCCAGCAGGACCCGCCCCTATTTTTTTGTCTGGCGTGTTTGTCACGTCGCCGCATGCCCGCTCAGGTATCCAGATCCAGCGAAAGCGCGTGGATCGCGCTCACCAGTTCCGGCCCCAAGGCACTGTGCACGGCACGGTGGCGGGCAATGCGTGACTGACCAGCAAATTCGGGCGCGCGCAGGACGACGTGGAAGTGGCTTTCGCCGCTGCCGTCATCGCCCGAATGGCCGGCGTGGCGCCCGCTGTCATTGCGGACCTCAATCTGGCTAGCTTCAAAAGCTGCCTCAAGTTTCGACTGTATTTCATCTGCGCGCGACATTTTTCGCAAGCCCCCCTGTAAACTGATCGCCGATAGTCTATGCTCTGGCGTCCGAGTCGAGAAGAGGTGCGGTATGAGCAAAGATGATCCCTTCGGTTTCGACATGTCCGTGAGGTCCGCGAAGAAGAAGAATCCGCGTGGCCGCAAGGGCATGACCGGCGCACAGGAGACGTCGACACGGATCTGCGACCATGACGGTTGTGAAGAGCCGGGAAAATTCCGTGCGCCCAAAGCGCCGGATGTGCTGGATGACTTCTTTTGGTTCTGCAAAGACCATGTGCGCGAATACAATGCCAAGTGGAGCTTTTTCGACGGCAAGACCGAGGCGGAGATGAACGCTCAGGAGTCGTCGGACAAGGTATGGGAACGCAAGACCAAAGACTGGCGTGACCCAGAGGCCAAGGCATGGGCGCGGCTGGGCATCGAAGATCCGCATCAGGTGCTGGGCAACAATGCGACACGCAATCCAGGTCGCAGCAAACCGGGCGGCGGGCGCAAATTGCCGCCGACTGAACGGCGCGCGGTCGAGATCCTTGATGCCGGTGACAGCATGACAAAGGCGGACATCCGCAAGATCTACAAATCGTTGATCAAGGTGCTGCACCCCGACATGAACGGCGGCGACCGCAGTCAGGAAGAACAGTTGCAGCAGGTGGTCTGGGCCTGGGACCAGATAAAGGACAGCCGCAGCTTCAAGTGACAGAATGGCCCGGATTTTCCGGACCATACATCCGCCATAGGAATGGTTTTATCGGTCCTGTTCTCTAAAGGGATCGTTTTGCCATGATCCTTCGCTGCCTGATTGCAGCAGTTGCCACACTTGATGTCCTTAGGCCCCTGTAAACGCGCGGGATCTGCCGCTGGGTCCAAAGACGGATTTCGGGCAGATGGTTCTCAGCAACACTCAGGTGTCCTTTGCCAGCATCACGTTGGAGCAGACCAATGGCGGGCAGTTCGATTCCGAAGCGACCTACCAATAACCGGAGTTTTCAGGCTACCGGAAATTGGGCCGCGCGGTTGGGCAGTTGGATATCGCGGCCGCCAAGAACATTGCGATCATCCCCTCATTGGCAGGTTTTCCCGCCGCAATCGTCCAACTCGTACCAGTTACGGTTTAAATGCGGGCGAAACTGGCAGGACCGGACAAAGCCAAACTGACGCGGATTTTCTGGACTTTCAATCATAGGGAGAGTACGATTTGAAACATTCACCTTCCTAACACTCTCCCCCCACTCACGGGAACGGACGCGCAGCCACATCTGGCCGTGCGTCCGTCGTCCTGAGTCGACACCAACACGCGCTGCAATCAGGCCGCACTGAACGTCAGGCTGACTCCGTTGATGCAATGACGTTTTCCGGTTGGGGCCGGGCCGTCGTCAAAGATGTGGCCAAGGTGTGACCCGCAACGACGGCAGTGGCATTCGGTCCGCGTATAGAACAGCGTGCGATCAGGTTTGGTCTCGACCGCGCGGGGAATCGCCTCGTAGAACGAGGGCCATCCGGTGCCGCTGTCGAACTTCGTCTTGGAGGAATACAGCGCCAGATCACAGCCTTTGCAATGGAACGTTCCCGCGCGCGTTTCATCATTCAGCGGAGAGGTAAAGGCGCGCTCGGTCTCCTCTTTGCGCATCACCCGGTATTCGGCATCACTAAGCATGGAGCGCCATTCGGCGTCTGACCGAGAGACTTCAAAGTTGCCCCCGGCCGCCTGTGCGGCGCGCGTAAGCAGGGGCGTGGCGAATAAACTGACAACAAATTCACGACGTTTCATCGGGGTCTCCTTTTGGAACGAAAGGATGCGCGCCCCGTCATCCTGGGACAAGCACGGGGCGCGCACGATTGCGCGAGGGGAATCCAGGGGGTTGGGGTCTCGCGCAACTCCGGGGACCTTACTGCTTGGGCAGCAGCACGCGGTCGATGACATGAATGACGCCATTGGACTGACGGACATCGGCGATGGTGACGGTCGCTGCGCGGCCGTTTTCGTCTGTCAGGATGATGTCATCCCCGTCCATCTTGGCCTGCAAGGTACAGCCGCCCACGGTCGGCACGGGATGCATGCCACCATCATCGGCGATCATCCCGGCAATGGCGTCGGACATGGCGTTGGCCGCCACGACGTGACAGGTCAGGATGGTGGCCAGTTGTGCCTTGGCTTCGGGCTGCATCAGCGCCGTCAGGGTATCCTCAGAGATCATCGCAAAGGCGTCGTTGGTCGGCGCAAAGACGGTGAAAGGGCCATCGCCGGACAGTGTATCTACAAGTCCAGCGGCCTGAACAGCGGCAACCAGAGTTGTGTGATCGGCAGAGTTTACGGCGTTCTCGACGATGGTCTTGTCGGCAAACATCGGTGCACCGCCAACCATCGGGTTGCCGGTTGCGGCGTGGCTTTCCGCAAAAGCGGTGCCTGCAGTTGCGGTCAGAGCGAGGGCGGCAAGTGTGGTGAAACGTGTCATTGGAAACCTTTCCCGTGTTGGTCAGTCAGGGAGCGCGTCTTGCGATCCCGATGCCCTCAGCCACGAAGCGATCCACAAAGTAGTTTCGCCCAGCCGATAACATGGCGATCACCAAAGCGTGAGCGCGCCTTTGGGTGACCACATGTCGCTTTCGCATCGGCAGTTGCAGCGGTCTGAGGTAAGTGTCGGACCTAAACCACAGGAGGTGCGCCATGTTTCTTTCGGTCTTCGAGATGTTCAAGGTGGGCATCGGACCATCGTCGTCTCATACGATGGGACCAATGGTGGCGGCGGCGCGCTTTCTGGACCTGCTGCGGGCAGCGCCGTTTGCGGCGCATGGCGTCAGGGCCTCGCTGCATGGCTCTCTGGCGTTCACCGGCGTGGGCCATGCAACAGACCGGGCAACCGTGCTTGGATTGGCAGGGTTTGTGCCTGACAGCTATGATCACGCCCGCGCCGAGGCCGCCCTGGTCCAAATCCGCGACACCTGTCGCGTGACCCCATCAGGCTTGCCGGAATTGGTGTTCGACCCAAAGACAGACCTTGTGTTTGAATTTGGCGCGGCTTTGCCGGGGCACGCCAACGGCATGATCCTCAAGGCCACTGACGCACAGGGCGACGTGATCCTGCAGGAAACCTATTACTCCGTCGGGGGCGGCTTTGTGCTGACAGCAGCCGAACTGGCCGCAGGCAAGGACTCCGATGAAGGCGCCCCGGTTCCCTACCCGTTCAAGACCGCTTCTGAGATGCTGGAGATGGCCAAAACCTCGGGCCGCACCATCGCCGAGATGAAGCGCGCCAATGAGGTCTTACGCGGCGGCACCGACAGTCTCGACAAGGGGGTGGCGCGGATCTGGCAGGTGATGAACAACTGCATCGACCGTGGTCTGACCTTTGACGGCATTCTGCCCGGCGGGCTGGGCGTCAAGCGCCGTGCCCGGAACATCCACGATCAGCTGATGGCAGAACGCGGCATGAACCTTGCCCCACCTCACACGATCAACGACTGGATGAACGTTTACGCCATGGCCGTGAATGAGGAAAACGCCGCCGGCGGTCAGGTGGTGACCGCCCCCACCAACGGCGCGGCGGGCGTGGTGCCGGCGGTGATCCGTTACTGGCTGGATCACGTCCCGGGTGCCAGCCGCACCCGCATCCCAGAGTTTCTGCTCACCGCCGCCGCAATTGGCGGGCTGGTGAAATACAATGCCTCGATCTCCGGCGCAGAGGCAGGCTGCCAGGCCGAAGTCGGCAGCGCCGCCGCCATGGCGGCGGCCGGGCTCTGTGCCGTCATGGGGGGCACCCCGGAACAGGTGGAAAACGCCGCCGAAATCGCGCTGGAGCACCACCTTGGCATGACCTGTGACCCGGTCAAAGGGCTGGTGCAGGTGCCTTGCATCGAACGCAACGGTCTGGGCGCGATCAAGGCGGTGTCCGCCGCCTCGCTTTCCCTGCGGGGGGACGGCACTCACCTTGTGCCGCTGGATGCCTGCATTGAAACCATGCGCCAGACTGGCCACGACATGAGTGAAAAATACAAGGAAACCTCGCTTGGCGGGTTGGCTGTGAACGTCCCCAATTGCTAAGCGCTCGGCCCCGGTTTCTTCTGTCCTGAAATATCCCGGGGGTGAGGCCGCAGGCCGAGGGGGCAGCGCCCCCTGCCACATCTCAAAAGTTAACACCGTCAGGACGAAAAACCGATCGGCCCGCCTGCTTCACCGTTGCCGGCTGGCGTGCTGCAAATTACGGAAACGCTGGCCTTCCTGCGGCTGTCAGTTTGTGACACTGACCAGCATGAATTTGGCGCCCTGCCCCCGATCGGTGATCAGCCGCACCTCACCGTGTTCGCGATAGCGCAAGGCATCCCCCGGTCCAAGGTCATAGCCCGACCCATCCAGATTGACGTGCAGATAGCCGGTCAACAAAACCAGATGATGCTCTTGCCCCACGACGTCGGGCGTATCCTGCACCATCTCTGAATTGGGCGTCATTTTGCATTCCATGACCTCGCCCGACAGCGCTGCCGCCGCAGGTGAGACGAAACGCTTGGCCAGACCGGAATCGCCATCGCGCCAGACCGCCTGTTCATCCCGCGTGACATGCGCCGAAAACCCGTCCTCGATCATCGCAAAGAGGCGTGACAGCGACATCTCATGCGCCACCGCAAGACGAGACAACACGTCCGCAGAGGGACTGACCTCGGCGTTCTCAAGCCGCGACAGGGCCGCGCGGCTGACGCCGCTGGCGGCGGCGAGTTGATCCAGCGTCCAGCCGCGGGCAGCCCGCAGCGCCGACAGGCGCCCGGCAAGGCGGACCGTCAGATCGCTTTTCATTTGTATCCCCCCGGGAATCCATCCCGTATCTCGAATTAGATAGGAATTCCCAAAAAAACGCAACATTGGCAGAGGGGGGGCATTGTCCGGAATTCGACAGACTATCAGGCGTTCCAGCGAACGGTTGCGACGTCGCCAAGATCATAGCCCCCCAATCGCGCCGCCTGTAACCGCAGGGCACTACCGGCGCAAAACTGGATCAGCTGTTGCATCGGGGGGTCGAAATAGGCCCGACGATCGATCAGCAAATCGAACCGTTCGTCCATCAGCGGAACAAAACGCAGGCCAAAGTCCCGCGCGACCGTCTCTAACCCAAACGTAACGTCCGCCTCCCTCCGCGCCACCGCCTGAACCGCTTCGGTTTCGGTCCGTGCGACTTGGGTCAGGATCATAGAGTCCTCTGCCAGTCTTGCCGCATCGGACAGCTGGCGGAACAGGGTTGCTGTCCCCGATAGCGGCTGTCTGGGCGCAAAGCGCAGGCCCGCCAGATCCTCTAGCGCGGCGACCTGCGGGGCGTCGGGATGCAGCACCAGACCACGACGACGACCGGCAAACCCGATCAACACCGCGTCTGACGCCTGCGCCACCGCTGCAAGGTTCCAATCTTGGCTGGCCGCATCATACACATGCAAACCGCAGGCAACGCCTTCTCCCGCAAGGAACCGCGCCACCCCGTCCAGCGAGCCGTCAAAATAGGTGGCAAGGCCACAGCGGCTTTCGCGAACCGCCCAGTCCAGCAACGGATCGTGGCTGCCTAGCAGCACTTTAGGGCGTGGCGCAGGCACACCGCTGGTGCCGGTACTGTGCTCGGCAATCCAGGCGCGGATGTCGCGCGCCGGAAATAGTAATTTGCCGGTGGCGCGCGAACATGGCACCGCGCCAGAGGCAGCAAGATCGTAGATCTTGCGTTCCTTTAGCCGCAACAGCTCGGCCAATTCGGCCACAGTCAGGTATTCGTGCAGATGTTCAGGCGCATCGGCGCGCATGGCGGGGGCCTCCTGTAGGCCCCCTGACCTAGCTCATTCCGGCGCGTTGGGAAAGAACAGCTGCTGGCCGTCCACCATGTAGGCGGCAATAGCCTCTTGTCCGGCGGCAGAGGTCAGCCAATCGGCAAAGCTCTGCGCCGCGTCCGCATTGACCGAGGGGCAGACCTCTGGGTTGACCGGAATCACACCGTATTGGTTGAACAGGTCTGTGTCGCCCTGCACTACAATCTGGTAATCCTGTTTGTTGTCAAAACTGATCCAGGTAGCGCGGTCGGTCATGACATAGGCCCCCATGCCGATCCCGGCGTTCAGCGTGGCCCCCATGCCTGACCCGGTTTCCCGATACCAGTCCCCCGACGCGGTCGCGGGATCGACTGATGTGCCGGCCCAAAGCGACACTTCTTTCTTATGAGTCCCCGAATCATCGCCGCGCGACGCAAACAGCGCGCCCGCTTCTGCGATCTTTTCCAAGGCGGGTTGCACATCCTCCAGGCCGGCGACACCTGCCGGGTCGGTTGCCGGGCCAACGATGATAAAATCGTTGTACATCAGATCCGTGCGCGACGTGCCCCGGCCATCGGCGACAAACTCTTCTTCCGCCGGTTTCGCGTGCACCAGCAGCACGTCACCGTCGCAATTGCGCGCGTTGCGAATGGCCTGTCCAGTGCCGACAGCAACCACATTGACCTCAATGCCGGTCGCCTCGGTGAAGATGGGCAATAGATAGGTATACAGGCCCGAATTGGCGGTTGAGGTGGTCGATTGAACAAGGATGCTTTCGGCGCTTGCGGCCATCGGAATTGCAGTCGCGCAAAGCAGCGCGGCGAGGCGAAGACGAGTCATCGCAGTAGTCCTTTCGGTTGGTTTTCAGTCAGAGAACAAGGCCACCTGTCACATGGGCACGGGCGGCAAGGGTTTGGGGTTGTGGAAAAAATCGGGATGCGGGGGCATGTTCGGTGACGCGCCCGCCATGCAGGAAAACAACGTCATCGGCCATGCGGCGGGCCTGACCGATGTCATGGGTCACAAGGATCACACGGGTGCCGCGCTGGGTGGCGCGGCGAATAATATGCTCAATCCGGTTGACCGAAGCCGGGTCAAGGCTGGCGGTGGGTTCATCCAGAAACAGAACATCCGGGTCAGTCGCCATGGCACGCGCCAGCGCCAGGCGCTGCGCCTCGCCCCCTGACAGCAGGCGGGCGGGTTGGCGCGCCTTATGGGCCAATCCGACATGGTCGAGCAAATCATCCCGACGCGCCCGCGGCAGACCCCGACTGCGCAGGACAAAGTCGACGTTCGCAGCGACAGAGCGGCGCAACAGCACAGGTTTCTGGAACACCAATGCCTGTCGGGGCGTGGCCTGAGTAGGTGTGACACCATTCCAGTCGACCACCCCCGCGGTCGGATGAAGAAGACCGTGCAACACCCTGAGAAGTTGACTTTTACCCGCTCCATTCGGACCCAGGATCACGGTGCAGCCGGTCGGCCCCAGTTCCATGTCCAACCCGTCCAGCACGCGCCGCCCGCCCAGATCCAGCGTCAGCCCCTCGACCCGCAAAGGAAGCAGGTTCGAGGCCGGAGTGGCCCCCTCTATCAGGGCTTCGGGTCCATGAATGATGGCTTCACGCATAGGCTTGTCTCACGGCTGTAAGGCGTAGACTGTGCACCAGGGCGTTAACGCCAAGCGCCAGGATCATCAGCACAATGCCAAGACCTAACGCCAACGGTAGGTCGCCCTTGGAGGTTTCCAGCGCGATGGCAGTGGTCATGACACGAGTCAAATGGTCGATATTCCCGCCAACGATCATCACCGCGCCCACCTCTGCCGCTGCGCGACCAAAGCCCGCCAGCGCCACGGTCAGCAGTGCGTATCGGGCATCCCATAGGAGCGCCTGAACGGTCTGCCGCGTACTGAGGCAGAGCGACCGAAAGTGGTCGGCATATTCGGCGTGCATATCCTCGATCACCTGCCGCGACAGGGCGGCGGTAATGGGGGCAATCAGGATCGTCTGGGCGATGATCATCGCGGTCGGTGTATAGAGCAGCCCCAGAAAGCCCAGCGGCCCGGCGCGCGACAGGTGTAAGTAAACGATCAGGCCGACAACAACCGGCGGCAGCCCCATAAGCGCGTTCATCACCACCAGAACAGCGCCCCGCCCCGGAAAGCGACTGGTCGCAACCAGTGCCCCCACCGGCAAGCCAATCGCACAGGCGGCGATAGTGGCTGTCAGACTGACACGCAAGGACAGGCCGACGATCTCCATCAGATCCCCGTCCCCCGAGAGGATAAGCGCCACGGCGACGCCAAAAGCCTCTCCCATGCCCATCATGTCCATTCCTGCAAAATTTCCGACGCCCGCGCGCCTTTCATGCAGCAGATTATGAAAGGTGGGCATGCATTTTCAAGCAAAACCAGGGGCCAATATGACCCATAGACAAGAAATATCCGCATCAAGCGGGTCAATCTGTCTCCGCGCGTTCGGAAGTATTGCGCAATTATGCAGCGTCAGGTTTGGGCAGGGCAAACACTTGCTCCCGCAGACGAAGGATCATCCGTCCTCGCCCCAACTTGCGACCTTGCGATCCACCGTCTTGCGCGAAACGCCAAGGCGACGTGCCGCCTCGGCCCGGTTGCCTCCGGACATTTCCAGAACGTGGTGAATGTGCCGCTGCATAACCAGATCGAGGTTCTCAATCGCCTCGATCCCCGTCATCGACCCGCTGCCAGAAAATTCGTCCGGGAACCCGCCGAGGATCACCGACCGTTCCACAAGGTTGCGCAATTCGCGCACGTTGCCCGGCCAGGCGTAGCGGCTGAGCTTCATCAAGGTCTGGTCGTCCAACCGCAGCGCTGGCATCCCCAGTGCCTTGGAAAAATGCATCATGAACAATGCCGCCAGTTCGACGATATCTTCGGACCGGTCGCGCAGGGGTGGCATTTCGATCCGCAGAACATTGATGCGGTGATATAGGTCGGCGCGAAAGCGTCCCTCTGCCACCGCCTGCTCAAGATCGGTATTGGTGGCAAAAGTCAGCCGCAGGTTCAGCGGAATTTCCCGCTCTGCCCCGATTGGGCGCACGCGCTGATCCTCCAGCACCCGCAGCAGCGCCGCTTGAAGTGTGTCGGACATCTGCGCCACTTCGTCCAAAAACAGCGTGCCGCCATCGGCCAGCAGGAACAGACCGGGGCGCAGGTGGTCCCCCTCGACCGCGCCAAACAACTCGGCAGCGATACGGTCGGGTGCGATGGCCGCGCAGTTGACGGCCACAAACGGCCGTTCCGCGCGCCCGCCCATCCGGTGCAGCGTGCGCGCGGCCAGTTCCTTGCCAGTGCCGGTCGCGCCCGTGAACAGCACAGGCGTCGGCAGCGGCGCGAGTTTGCCCAGCATCGTACGAACGGCCTGCATCGGTGCAGAGCGGCCCAGCAACTGGGTATCCCCGTCCGTACCCAGCGCATGACGCAACAGGCGATTGTCCCGGCGCAACGCGCCCCGATCCAGAGTGCGCGCCACGGCCCCCACCAACTGGTTGGCACGAAACGGTTTCAGTACAAAATCGCTGACCCCGGCGCGCAACGCGGCAATGGCGGTCTCAAGATCCGCATAGGCTGTGATCAGCACGGTTTCGGCATACAGCCCTTTGCGCCGCTGGTCCCGCACCCAGTCGATGCCGGACCCACCGGGCATCTTGTTGTCGACGACAATAACATCGAACTGCGCCTCATCCAGACGCAGCGTCGCCTCGCGGGCCGAGGCAGCCTCGGCCACAAGTTTGACACGCGGGCCTAGCGTCTTGGCCAGAAAATTGCGCATCCCCGGCTCGTCATCGACGACAAGCACCGAGGCCCCGGCAAGGCTGTGACCGTAGTCATCCAATGGTGTCATGCGGACCGCCCAACCTGCTGAAAGCCCTAGTCGAGCCGGACATTTTCGCCGGAATAGACATCAGCCGAGGAAAAGCCCAGTTCGTTGAGGCCATACCAGGCCCCCACGCCGAGCAGGATCATGGCAACAAAGCCGGTGAGCATGGCCTTCATTTGGCGTCTCCTGTGGTTGCAGATTTGAGAAAGGCGATCAGGTCGGCCCGGTCTTCGGGGCGAGCGATCACCTGCATGGGCATCTTTGAGCCGGGAATATAGTGGTCGGGGCCGGTGTCAAACAGCGCGTCGATGGTTGTTTCCGTCCAGATGATGTCAGAGCCGTCCAGAGTGTCGGAATAGCGGTAATCGGGCAGCGTTCCGGCACGCCGTCCAAAGACACCGTACAGCGATGGCCCCGCCTTGCGCGAGGAACCGGCGGTCAGCGCATGGCAGATCGAACATTTGCGCATGAACTGGCGTTCGCCGTTGGGCATGGTTTCGGGATCGCGCAAAAAACTGCGCTGACCGGACCCATCGGGCGACTCCAATTCATCCAGCAAGGCAACGGGCCAAGCGTAGACAACATCGTCCAGCCCGCCAGCATAAACGGTCTGGCCGTCGGGCGAGAATGCCAAGGCCCAGACCGGCCCGTGGCGCATAGCGCGGAAGTCACGGGCGATCTGCCACCGGGTGGTATCGACGATCATGATGTATCCATGCCCATCGCCAACGGCGAGCTGCGCCGTTTCGGCGTGATACGCCAGTGCAAGGATCGGGCGGCGGTCCAGCGTCAGATCGGCGATCTGTGCGCCGGTATCCGGCTGGATCACGCGCGTGCCCCCATCGACCGCGCCATAGGCGATCCAATCCTGTTCGACGATCAGGACATTGATGCCAAAGCCATGTCGGACAATAGTGCGGGGACGCAGACCCTCGGTGTTGCGCTCCCAGATCCGCAGAGTACCGTCTGACGACGCAGAATACAGCGTAGCATCCGGTGCAAACCCCACCGCTGTGACGTTGGACTGGTGCCCCTCAAGAACGGTAGTAACAAAATCTGACGGCGGCGTATCTGTCGTCTGAAGCAAACTCACAACCGTGGTCAATTGAACGAAACCGTCCCAACCGGCGCTGGCGATGTAATTGGCATCTGGTGAAACAGCGATATCGCTGACCTTGCCCAGATGCTTGGTTACCTCAATCGGCTGATCCAGATCGGGGTGCCACAGCAGCACGCGAAAATCATCACCGCCGGACAACAAAGCAGGGGCCTGACTGTAATCCAGTGACACAACGGCTGCGTCATGCCCCTCCTGCCACGTCGCCGTCCCCCCCAGCCAGAGCCCCACGGAATTGTCAAAACTGGCGCTGGCGACCTGCCCCGCATCGGACACGGCAAGCGCCATCACCGGACCGCCGTGCCCTTTGAGCGTGGTGAACTCTTGCGCCGCAATGGGCGATGCGCAGCACGCCAACACCGCAATCCACAGCGCGCGCATCATTCAGCCGGGGTAGACGCGCCCCCGTCCCTGGGCGCAGTTGTGTCTTTGGATTTGACCTCATCCAGCCAGATCGAGTGGTGTTGATGCGCCCATGCCTCATCAACCTCACCCGATCCCATGGCGTCATAGGCACCCTGCATCCCGATGGAGCCGATATAGATGTGGGCGATGATGATCGCCATCAGACCAAAGGCGACAATGGCGTGCCAAAGCTGCGCAAGCTGCATTTCTTCCTGCGGGCTAAGATCGACGGGCAGCGCGCCATAGCCGATCCACTGCGGCAGGCCAGTGTCGTTGACGATCGCAAATGTTTTGGCAAACAGGGGCAGTTCGAACGGAAACAACAGCGACAGACCTGACAACGAGATAGAGCCACCCAGCAGGATCACCGACCAAAAGATGATCTTTTGCCCGGCGTTGAATTTCTTGGCGGGGGGATGGTTCTTACCGATAATGCCGCCCGCCTGCGCAAACCAGGTGATGTCGGTGCGGTTGGGAATATTGTGCCAGACCCATAGGAAAAAGACGAGCACGAGGCCCAGCATGAAGGGCCAGGCCAGATTGTTGTGCACGAATTTCGCCCCGATCAGCAGGTTCGAATTCACCTCTTTCCCGAACAATGGCAGGATCGCCCAACGCCCGAAAAGGGTCAGCAGTCCCGACAGGCCCAGCAGGACAAACGATCCGGCCAGCAACCAGTGTGAAAACCGCTCATAGAACTGAAACCGAGTGACCGTGCGACCGGTCATGGGTTCGTCGACCATCACCCTGCCGCGCAGCAGATAGAACAGGGCCAGCACGCCGATGGTGCCCAAGAGCAGCCAGCCACCGTAGGGGGCCAGCGTGTTCTTGCGGAATTGGAACCACGCCATGCCACCGTCCTGCACCAGTACCTTGGCCACATCGCCACCGGCAGAGACATTGAGATCCGCCGCATCATAGCGCAGCGCACGCCAGAAATCCGGGTCGGATGCGCCGCCGCGCGTGCCAAGCTCTCCGGGCAAACCGGGGGCAGCACCGGGCTGGCCGAATTCCTGACGGAACGTGTCGTCGATCTGTTCGCCGCGCTGGCGGGCAAGGATGTCCTCCAGCGTCTGTGCGCCGCCGGTCGCCTTGCGCGCCTCGGCCAGAACCGCCGGGTCGGCGCCCGGTGCCGCAGGCGGCTGCAAAAAGTAGGTCAGCGCGGCCAGGCCAAGCGCCAAAAGCATGAACCATCCGAAACCGCTGGAGCGTTTTGACATGACTGTCCTCGTAGAAACGTCACGCCCGAGATTCGGCGGCCGAAAAGGCTGCGCCGGAAACCCGAGGCGTCATGATAAACCGTGAAGAGAGGCCCGAAGAAACGGGCCTCTCTGTTTGATGACCAATGTAGGCGGGATCATCTCCCGCCCATGGGGTCAGCCGCCTTTTTGGTCGTAGGCGGTGCCCCAACCCCAAGCACCAGAGCCAAAGCCGCGCGACACGACGCGTTCGCGGTAAATGGAAGACACCACATCACCGTCTCCGGCAAGCAGAGCCTTGGTCGAACACATTTCGGCGCAGATCGGCAGTTTGCCCTCTGCAATCCGGTTGCGACCGTATTTCGCGAACTCAGCCGACGAATGCGTCTCTTCCGGGCCACCGGCGCAGAAGGTGCATTTATCCATCTTGCCACGCGACCCAAAGTTGCCCGCCTGCGGGAACTGCGGCGCGCCAAAGGGACACGCGTAAAAGCAGTAACCACACCCGATGCACAGGTCCTTGGAGTGCAGAACCACACCTTCGTCGGTCTGGTAAAAGCAATCTACCGGACAGACGGCCATACAGGGCGCGTCGGAACAGTGCATGCAAGCGACCGAGATGGACCGTTCACCCGGAGAACCGTCTTGAATCGTCACCACCCGACGGCGGTTGATCCCCCACGGCACTTCGTGCTCATTCTTGCAGGCAGTGACGCAGGCGTTGCATTCGATGCATCGTTCGGCGTCACAGAGAAATTTAGATCTAGCCATATCAGTTTCTCCTTACGCCACTGTGATCTTGCACAGGGTGGCCTTGGTTTCCTGCATCTGTGTGACCGAGTCGTAGCCATAGGTCTGGGCCACGTTGGTCGATTCACCCAAGACATACGGATCAGCGCCATCCGGGTATTTGGACCGCAGATCCTGACCCTGATAGTGACCGCCAAAGTGGAAGGGCATAAAGGCGACGCCCGCCCCAACCCGTTCGGTGACCATGGCCATAACCTTGACCTTGCCGCCTTCGGGGCCTTCGACCCAGACATCCGCGCCGTCCCGAACACCCAGATCGTTGGCATCGCGGGTGTTGATTTCGACGAACATGTCTTGCTGAAGCTCGGCCAACCATGGGTTCGACCGGGTCTCATCACCGCCGCCCTCATATTCGACCAAACGACCAGAGGTCAGGATGATCGGATAGTCTTGGCTGAAGTCCTGCTTTTGAATCGACGCATACATCGTTGGAACCCGCCAGAAATGGCGATCTTCGTATGTTGCATAGTCGGGCAACAGGTCACGACGGTTGGTATACAGCGGCTCACGGTGGATGGGCACCGGATCGGGGAAGGTCCAGACCACGGCGCGCGCCTTGGCGTTGCCGAACGGCGCACAGCCATGGGCAATCGCGACCCGCTGGATGCCGCCCGTCAGGTCGGTTTTCCAGTTCACGCCACCGATTTTGTCCTGCCAATCCGACGGATAGGGTCCGGTCTGGGACTGTTCGCCCACTTCCTCGCCTTCTCCGGTCAGGTTCCCTTCGAGGTCGCGGTAGCCTGCGACATACTCGATAGAACGGCGCTCCTCTTCGGTCAGATCACCATCCCAACCCAGATCAATCAGCATCTGCATGGTGAATTCAGGATAACCGTCCTGAATTTCCGACCCGACGGAATAAACGCCATCCGCCAGCAGATTGTCGCCATTCCGTTCAACGCCGAAACGCGCACGGAAGGTCAGGCCACCTTCGGCCACTGGCAAGGACATGTCATATAGATTGGCTGTCCCCGGATGGTTCATTTCCGGCGTACCCCAGCAAGGCCACGGCAGACCATAGAAATCGCCATCCGCCGGGCCACCCACGGCGCGCAGCGTTGTCCGGTCGAACGTGTGCTGGTTTGCCATGTGCAACTTGAGCCGTTCTGGCGACTGGCCGGTATAGCCCACGGTCCACATGCCCCGGTTAAACTCGCGCGTCAGATCCTCGACGTTGGGTTCATCGTCGGCGTCCATCGCGATGTTGCGGAACAGCTTGTCCGAGAAACCGAACTTCTTGGCGAACTTCGCCATGATGATGTGATCCGGCAAGCTTTCGAACAGCGGTTCCACAACCTTTTCGCGCCATTGCAGCGACCGGTTTGACGCGGTGACAGAGCCACGCGTTTCAAACTGGGTGGTCGCCGGCAACAAATAGACGCCATCGGTGCGGTCATGCAGGATCGCCGAAACCGTCGGATAGGGGTCAACCACGACCAACATATCCAAGTCTTCCATGGCCTTTTTCATCTCGACCATTCGGGTCTGAGAGTTCGGCGCATGGCCCCACAACACCATCGCGCGGGTATTGTCCGGCTGGTCAAGGTTTTCCTTGGCCTCCAGCACACCATCAATCCAGCGGCTGACCGGGATACCGGTCAGGTTCATCATGGCCTTTTCCTTGCCATCCTTGCCTTTGTGCGAGGCAAAGCGCCCCTTGAGCCAGTCCAGATCTTCTTCCCAGACGCGCGCCCAATGGGCCCACGATCCGGCTGACAGGCCGTAGTAGCCCGGCAAGGTATCAGCCAGAACACCTAGGTCCGTGGCACCCTGCACGTTGTCGTGGCCGCGGAAGATGTTGGTGCCGCCGCCGGCGGTGCCCATGTTCCCCAGCGCAAGTTGCAGGATGCAATAAGCGCGGGTGTTGTTGTTGCCGTTAGAGTGCTGCGTGCCGCCCATACACCAGATCACCGTACCCGGACGGTTGTTGGCCATGGTGCGCGCCACGCGGCGCAATTGCGATCCGGGCGTGCCCGTGACGCGTTCGACCTCTTCGGGGGTCCACTTGGCCACTTCTTCGCGGATCTGGTCCATCCCCCAGACACGGGTGCGGATGAACTCTTTGTCCTCCCAGCCGTTCTCGAAGATGTGGTAAAGGATGCCCCATACCAGCGCCACGTCCGTACCCGGCCGGAACCGCACGTATTCATCGGCATGGGCCGCCGTGCGGGTAAAGCGCGGATCGCAGACGATCAGCGGCGCGTTGTTCTGCTCCTTGGCCTTCAGCAGGTGCATCAGCGAGACGGGATGCGCCTCTGCCGGGTTGCCGCCGATGATAAAAATGGCCTTGGATTTGTGGATGTCGTTGTAGCTGTTGGTCATGGCGCCGTAGCCCCATGTATTCGCAACACCCGCAACGGTGGTCGAGTGGCAGATCCGCGCCTGATGGTCGACGTTGTTCGTGCCCCAATAGGCGGCGAACTTGCGGAACAGATAGGCCTGCTCGTTGTTGTGCTTGGCCGAGCCCAGCCAATAAACACTGTCCGGTCCGCTTTCTTCGCGGATCTGCATCATGCCATCGCCGATCTCGTCGATCGCCTGTTCCCAAGAGATCCGGACCCATTCGCCGTTCTCTTTTTTCATCGGGTACTTCAAGCGGCGTTCGCCGTGGGCGTGTTCACGCACGGCCGCGCCTTTGGCACAGTGAGCGCCAAGGTTGAACGGGCTGTCCCAGCCGGGTTCCTGCCCGACCCAGACGCCATCGCTGACCTCTGCCACAACGGTACACCCGACCGAACAGTGGGTGCAGACCGATTTTTTCAGTTCAACCGTACCGCGCACAGCAGCCGTCGCGGCGCTGGCCTGTTTTACGGTGCCGCCGGTGGCCGCAATCGCGGCAATCCCGCCGATGGCCAGACCCGAGCCGCGCAAAAAAGCGCGGCGGTCAACCGAGGCGTTGGCGGCCTCGGACAGGATCGAAGTCCGCTGGGGGCGTCGCGCAACCCCGTTGGTCTTTTTCCTAAGCATGTTTCTCTCTCCCTTGCTCGCACGGCCCTATGGATCAGCGTCCGGGGCACAGCTTGCTTGGCTATGACAGTGGCCTTGGCAGTCGGGCGTCACGCAACCAGTCGCCTTTGGCCGTTCAGCCTCGTCCGGGGTCTTTCCGGGCGATGCAGGGCGCGCTGATCAGAAGCGCGCAGTCTCGTAAAAGGCGCGGGTATGCGCCGTGTCCTGCATCTTTTCCGATGTCAGGTCAGGCTCTGCCGGTCCGGCCTCAGCCGCAGTGCCACTGGCAAGAGCGACAGCCGCCGCAGGGGCCGATACACTTGCCAGCTTGAGGAAATTGCGGCGCGTTGCCTTGGTTTCCTGAGTCATGAAAGCGTCTCCTTGTGGTGGTCTCTCATGGGTTCCGGCAGATACCTGCCGCTCGATAAGGGCGCGTGCCCCGGTTCAAAACTCACTTGGCGCTCATCCGAAAGGCTTCGGCCTCGATCTCCATGAACAGCCGCCCGACGGTGCCGACAGGAGAGTAGAAAACAGAATTCTTTGCTCCTTCGAGATCGCCAAAGAAATGTGAGGCCCAAGGGCCGATATGCTTGTTGAAAAACGCCTTTTGCGCATCGATCCCGGCAGGTGTGCCAAAGCGCCCGACAATCACTGCGCCCATCATTTCCATCAGGCTGGCGACGTTGTCCTCAGGCTCAAACACGTTGTCCGCGCGCTCCAGCCCCATGCGGGCCATGTCCTGACGCAGCAGCGCAAGAGGTTTCTCGTTCAGAAAACCGGTCAGGTAGTAGGACGCATAAGGCAGCAGCTCGCCCCGCGCCAAACCGATGAACAGCTTGTTGTATTCCGAGGTGACAGCCATGGGTTTGCTGACCTTCGCCAGCTTGGCCAGAGTGCCGATAGCCTGCCCCATCTCCGTCTCATCGCCCGTCAGGCTGGCAGTTTGGGCCAGCAACATCTCATCCGGCGGGCCAGCCAGCAGCAGGCCGATGAAATTGTAAAGATCCGCGCGCAGGCGGTCCTCTTCGGCAATCTGGTGTGTCTCGGCGGTCTGGGTCATCTGGTCCTTGTCCGTCATGTGGCGGTCTCAAAACGAAAGCGCATCCGGCGCGGGGCTTGTGCCACAGGGGCGTCTTCGGTCAGGTCAGCCGGCGTCGGATCGACATCCGGCACGGCCTGGGCTTGGGTTTCTGCGGTCGGGTCGGCCTCTGGCACATCGTCGCCTTCGGCATGATCCGGGGCCTCGGCGCTGTCGGCCTCGTTGGCTTCGGCCTTGGCCACAGCGGCGGCCTCAGCCTTGGCGGCCTCTACCGCCTTGTCGAACATGCCTTTGCCGACCTTGTATAGCGTCTGAAGGTTTTCCACGACCACGGCTGCATCGGTGTAGTCCTCACCGTAGTCCACCAACCCATCGACATTGGCCAGCACCGGGTTCAGGCGCCACATCCGGCGCAGCGCGCGCGTCTTTAACCGCTGCGGCACAGCAGCTTTGAGAAGCGCCTGAACCTGTTCGGTGCTTACCATCTCCTCGGGCGCGGGCAGGTCCAAATCGGCCAAAATCTCTTCGTCCGGACGCTGTTCGAGTTTTGCATCCTCCGCGACACGCGCCTCTACCTCGGCAGCCTGCAATTCGGCGGCTTCAGCCTTGGCTACCTGCGCGCGGCGGCGCGACCAGAAATCCCCCGGTGTCGCGCTCATTGCAAACGTCTCCGCTGTAGCGCCGGAGAGGCATAGACGTCCTGAAGCGAGCCAATGCGCGGATCGCCAACGCCGTCCTGAGTGAGATCGACGCGTTTCTTGTCCCGCTTGCGCTTGATGAAAACCTCTTCGTGGTGGAACTCTTCGACGAACTCCGCCACCCACGCAAAAAAGGCCGGCGTCATTGGCACCTTTTCGATGATCTCTTCGCCGCTGTCGGCATAATCCTGCGCCTCATACGGCGAGGCCGTGACGGTCAACGGCCGCAGCGGGAAATCACCCGCCCCCTCTTGCCGCAGAATGATGTAGACGCTGGGTGTCTGAGCGCAGATTTCATGCAGATAGGCTTCTGTATCTGCGCCATGCAATTCCAACTCTAGCGTTGCGGCGTGGTATTCCACCGTTTCGCCTTCACGTCGCAGTTCACGCCAGTCAGCCGCACCGGCACCGGGCAAGACGGCAGAGGCGGTCCAAACCCATTTCGCCCAACGGGTCACACCGGGCGCGCGCCGCAGCACGATCCCAAGCGGAATACTCCGATAGGCTTTCGGATTGTGGATCACGTTTTTCCTCCTAGGTCAGAGTAAGCGCCAGCAAGCCCCCAAAGCGAAAGCGAAATCCTGCGGCTGGCGGATTCCGGGCGCGCTTTTGGACATTTTGGCCAGCCCAGACAAGGTCGCCGGGCGCGTTAGGTCGATTTGTCCAACCCGACGTTTTCACTAAGGAAACAGCTGCTGCGGGACAGCACGAATCAGCCGCGCCGCAGCAAGCCCGTATCGGGTGGGGCTGCGCGACACCTGCGACTGATAAACGGTTGTGGCGGGGATCGATTCATGGCTAGGCTCTGGCCGGATGAGGTAAATCCGGACCCGTCAAGCGGGCTTCGGACGAGGGGAAAGACAATGGCCAAGTCATTGGTAACATGCGACTGTTTGGGCACAATGGCACTGGACAC
The DNA here is from genome assembly GCF_002237555.1 of Antarctobacter heliothermus. Classification (NCBI taxonomy): domain Bacteria; kingdom Pseudomonadati; phylum Pseudomonadota; class Alphaproteobacteria; order Rhodobacterales; family Roseobacteraceae; genus Antarctobacter; species Antarctobacter heliothermus. The sequence goes on from NZ_CP022540.1 coordinate 3,895,577, forward strand.
GGAACAGCTTTCCCGTACCACCGGGCTAGAGGTGCGCCGCCCCTGTTCTGCGCTCTGCACCAGTCAGATCGACCGCGCGGCCCTGGCGTTGGAAGGCGGCGACACATTTTTTTGTTGCACGCAGGAATCAGCGGTATTCGAGGGTCTGGCAGAGGAATTGGGCATGACTGCGCCTCCGGTGCTGGACTTGCGGGACCGGGCCGGATGGACCGCTGATACAGGGTCAACAGTACCCAAAATGTCCGCCCTGATCGCCGAGGCGCTACTTCCCGCTGCCCCGGACAGGACGTTGGACGTGATCTCAGAGGGGTTATGCCTGATCATCGGCGCGTCAGAGGTGGCGCTGCCCGCCGCAGACCAACTGGCCCCCCATCTGGCAGTCACGGTGTTATTGCCGGAAGGCGCAGAACTGCCCGACACCCGCGCCTATGACGTTGTGACCGGCCGCTTGCGGCAGGCCAGTGGCGCGCTGGGACAGTTTACCGTAGTGATCGACGCACTGCGCCAGATCGAGCCGGGCGGGCGCGGCAGTTTCACCCTGACAGAGCCGCGTGACGGGGGCGGGTCGGATTGCGACATACTGCTGGATCTGCGCAGCGAAACACCGCTCTTTCCGGCCCATGAGAAACGCGAAGGCTATTTGCGTGCCGACCCCGGCCATGCGCCCGCCGTGGCGGCGGCGGTTCTGGCCGCATCGCATTTGGTCGGCACCTTTGAAAAGCCGCTTTATGTGCGGACAGAGGCGCTGCTGTGTGCCCATTCGCGCGCGGGCCAGACCGGCTGCACCCGCTGTCTGGACCTGTGCCCGACGGGGGCGATCACCCCGGACGGCGACCATGTGACCGTCGATCCGATGATCTGCGCGGGCTGTGGCGCCTGTTCGGCGGTCTGCCCCTCTGGCGCGATCAGCTATGAGACACCCCCGGTGGATCTGACGATGCGCCGGGTGCAGACCTTGGCCAAGGCCTTCCTTGACGCGGGCGGTGCGGCACCGCGCCTGTTGGTGCATGACGCCCACGGGGCAGAGATGATCCGCCTGTCGTCCCGGCACGGACGCGGGTTGCCCGCCGACGTTGTGCCACTGGAACTGCCCGCGCTTGGTGCCTTTGGCCATGCCGAGGCGGTCGCCGCATTGGCCGCCGGATTCTCGTCTGTCACCCTGCTGCCCGGCCCCGGCACCGACCGCACGGCACTGGCGCCTCAGGTCGCGCTAGCCAGCGCCATTGCCGGAGAGGCCCGCGTGGGCATTCTGGACACGCCCGACCCTGACGCGATGAGCGATGCGCTCTACGACGCCATCGCCCCGGCCCCGATCACCGCCCCTGTCCGTCCGCTGGGCACCCGCAGACAAATCACCCGGCAGGCAGCCCGCGCGCTGCACTCTGATGCCACCACCCTGCCCTTGCCAGAGGGCGCACCCTATGGCGCGGTGCTGGTCGATACCGATGCCTGCACGCTTTGCCTGTCTTGTGTGTCCCTCTGCCCTTCTGGCGCTCTGGGCGACAACCCCGACAAGCCCCAGTTGCGGTTTCAGGAAGACGCCTGCCTGCAATGCGGCATCTGCGCGACCATCTGCCCGGAAAAGGCCATAACGCTGGAGCCGCGCCTAGACCTGAGCGAAACAGCCCTGCGCCAAGCGGTGCTGAATGAGGAAGAGCCCTTTGCCTGCGTCGAGTGTGGATCGTTGTTCGGGTCGAAATCCGCCATCGACCGGATCACCGAAAAGCTGTCTGGCCACGCGATGTTCCAAAGCCCGGAAAAGCTGCGGATGATCCAGATGTGTGACGATTGCCGGGTCAAGACGCAGATGGGGGCCACGGACAACCCCTTTGCGGGCGCAGAACGGCCCCGTCCGCGCACGACTGATGATTATCTGTCCAAGCGCCGGGATCACTGATGGATCAACGGTGCCCCCAGATCGGCGGCCTGCAAGGCGGCGACGAAGGCAACAATCGCCTCGACCTCTTCCAGCGTCAGCTTGACCGGCGCGATGGGCGACGGGCGGTTGGCGGGAAAGGGCAGCGTCAGTCCGTCGATGATGGTAAAGGCAGGATGCGGGTTCAACGTGTAAAAGGCGTAGAACCGTTCCTCCCAATCGGCAAAGGCACGCAGCACCATGAAGCTGGGGGTAGAGCCGATACCAAAGCCGCGCGTCGCCTCGTCGATCACATGACAGCGGGTGCATTTGGCGCGGCTGACCTTGTGACCCAGCTTGGCGTCGCCGTCATAGGTCACGACAACTTCGACGTCTGCGGTGTCGGGCGGCGGGCCGAACAGCGCCGCGCCATCGGGGGCAAAGCTGGCCACCGTGTTTGCACCAACCTCGGACCCCAGCCAATCGGCCAAACGCGCGGCCCCGGCGTGGTCCCCTTGCACCCGCAGGTGCCAGATGGCATCCAGCCCGGCAAACAGCGGGTCGCCGCTGTCGCCCAGCGCAATATCCGCCGTCGCCGGGTCAGGGACCAATTCGACACGGACGCGCGTCTTGAGCGTGAAGCGTGGCAGAATATGTTTGATGAGGCCACTGTCGACCAGTGCAGAGGGCGCATGCAAACGGACGGAGCGGTTTTCCTGCGCGGCAGGGAGAGTCGGACAGATGGACAGGCACAGGGCCAGTCCACCAAGGGAATAGGCGACACGCGGGCTCATGGGGATATGCTAGGCCCCTGCCCCGTGTTGCGTCAAATGAAACAGGAGAAATGAAAAGATGAGCGAAGACTTCAACATGTCGATGCGCAAGTTCCTCAAACAGGTCGGCGTGACCTCACAGCAAGCCATCGAAGAGGCGATGCGTGACGCAGACACCGGCGGCAAGACGTTCCCAGTCAAGGCCGTCATCACCATCCCCGAACTGGGTCTGACCCACGAGGTGACAGGCGAGATCAAGGGGCAGGAATGACCGACGTGGCATTGGGGCGCGACGCCGTCCTTGAGGTGCTCAAGGGCATCACGGACCCGGTGGCAGGCAGCGACATCGTCGCCAGCGGCGTGATGCGCGCCCTGAACGTCGAGGGCGGCACGGTGCGCTTCGTTATGGAAATCGCACCACAGCATGCCAAGGCGTATGAGGCGGTCAAAGCGCAGGCAGAGACGCTGTTGCGCGCACTTCCGGGTGTGGACAAGGTTGCCATCGTGCTGACCGGCCATGCGGAAAAGGCCCCGCCACCCGACCTAGGGCTTAAGAAAAAGGCCGACCCGACCGGCCCGCAAAAGATCCCCGGTGTGGACCACATCATCGCCATTGCCTCTGGCAAGGGCGGCGTCGGCAAATCGACCGTGTCGTCCAACCTCGCCTGTGCTCTGGCGGCGCAGGGACGGCGCGTGGGTCTGCTGGATGCGGATGTCTACGGGCCGTCGCAGCCGCGGATGCTGGGCGTTTCGGGGCGTCCTGCCTCGCCCGACGGCAAGACCATCCTGCCGCTGCGCAACCACGGCGTCACCATGATGTCGATTGGCCTGCTGACCAATGAGGATCAGGCCGTGGTCTGGCGCGGTCCGATGCTGATGGGCGCCTTGCAGCAGATGATGAATCAGGTGCAATGGGGCGCGCTGGATGTGCTAATCGTCGACCTGCCACCCGGCACCGGCGACGTGCAAATGACCCTATCGCAGAAGTTCCAGATCGACGGCGCCGTGGTGGTCAGCACGCCGCAGGACGTGGCCTTGCTGGATGCCCGCAAGGGGATCGACATGTTTAATCAGCTCAAGGTGCCAATCCTTGGTATGGTGGAAAACATGAGCACGCATATCTGTTCCAACTGCGGCCACGAGGAACATGTCTTTGGCCATGGCGGTGTCGCCGCCGAGGCGGCCAAACTGGGGGTTCCCCTGCTGGCCGAGGTGCCTCTGGACCTGCAAATCCGGCTGGCCTCGGACGGTGGCGCGCCCATCGTGGCGAGCCAGCCCGACAGTGCTCAGGCGCAGGCGTTCCATGCCATCGCAAAGGCGTTGGTCGACCGGGGCGTGGCATGAGCCTGCCGTCGGAACCGCTGACCTTCCCCCCCGCCATGAGCGGTGAAGAAGTCGGTGGCGATCCATTCGACGGCGCGGTGATGCGGTCGGTCCGGGGCTGCGATGCCGGGCTGGTCTGCTATCGCACCGCCGCTGACCGCATGGGGGCCGCGCTGGTCTTTACGCCAGAGGTACCTCTGGCACAGGCGATGGCGATGCTGCCGCTCTGCGGTGTCGGGTTCCAGAATGCCCTTGGCGCTCTGGCCCCGCCGGAGGTGGCAGTGCATCTGGCTTGGGCGGGCGGCATCCTGATCAACGGGGCATCATGCGGGGCGTTCCGGGTCTGCGCCTCGACCCGGGACCCGGATGCCGTTCCCGACTGGCTGGTGGTGGGGTTCGACCTGCCGCTGATCCTGTCCGCCGTGCCCGGCGATGTGCCCGACCAGACTGCGCTATACGAAGAAGGCTGCGCCGATGTCGAACCCGGCGCGCTTGTGGAATCCTGGGCGCGGCATACACTGAACTGGGTCGCCCGCTGGGAGGATGAAGGCACGAAACCTCTGCACGCGGAATGGCGCGGACTGGCGCATGGCATGGGCGAAACAGTCGTGCAGGATGGCCGCCCCGGCACGTTCCTCGGCGTGGATGAGGATTTTGGCATGCTCTTGCGCGACACGGACACCACGCACCTGATCCCACTGACGTCGCTCTTGGAGGAAGCCCCATGAAACTGGCCCGCGCAATCCACTTTGACGAAAGTGACATGAATGTCTTTGCCAGCCCCGCACGCACCGGCGAATGGTGTGTTTCTGGCGGGTTCGAATTCTCCAACTGGACCGAAGGAGACCTGAGCGGCAAGGCGCGTCAGGCATTTGCAAACGGCTGGTTTGGGCTGGAAACCGGAGGGCGTGTGACCTTTGTCGCGGTGACGGTGGTCGAACCGGCAGAGGTAGAGGCCCTGACCACCCTGCTGGCGCAGCATTTCGTGACCTACTACGGCGCGCCCTCGGTCGAGGCGGCGCACCCCGTGGCCGCAGATGAAGTCGCGCACATGGCAGATCTTTGCGAGGATCACGACGCCAACACCCTGTTGACCGTCGCGCGTGAATTGACCCCGTCAGGTGTGCGAGAAGCGTTCCGCACAATCGAGGCGCAGGCCGCAGGGCTTGAGCAGTTTGCCCTCCATGGATCGCTCGACGACTGAACGCCCCCGACGCGCGCTGGCGCGCGCGCCCTCGGTGCGTCTGCGCCTTTTGGTGCTGGCGCTGGCGCCGCTTACCGTGCTGATGCCGCTTTTGTTGCTTCTCGGGATGACCCGTTGGACCAGCGCCTATGACGCGCTGCTGATTGCCAATGTCGATTCCGATCTGCGCATCGCAGAACAGTACCTCGCCCGGATCATGACGACCACTGGGGATGAACTGACCGGCGTCGCCGAAAGCGCCGAGTTCGCCCGTGTACTGGCCGACAACGGGGTGGCATTGACCAGCTACCTTGGCGAAAAGCGCGAAGCGCTGGCACTGGACTTCCTCTATTACCTCCCCGAGGCACAGGCCATTGATGCGCCTTCACGCTGGCCGGTGATCGTTGCCGGGCTGAATGGGGAACCGGCGACGGAGATCGACATCTTTTCCGGCACCGAGCTTGCCGCCTTCCCTGGCCAGCTAGATCTGCGCGCCCGCATCCCCCTGATCGAGACCGAGGCCGCCGTGCCCACCAACCGCACCGTCGAGGACCGCGGCATGGTTGTGCACTCTGCCGCTCCTGTTTCGGTGAATGGCGGGCAAGGCGTTTTGGTCGGCGGCATCCTGTTGAACCGCAATCTGCAATTCATCGACACGATCAACGCGCTGGTCTACCTCAACCCCGTCACCGGGGGCGAACGGCAGGGCACCGCAACCCTGTTCCTAGAGGACGTTCGCGTCTCAACCAACGTGCGCCTGTTCGAGGACGTGCGCGCCTTGGGCACTCGTGTGTCGGCGGTTGTCCGACAAGGCGTGTTGGGCAATGGCCAAACATGGCTGGACCGGGCCTTTGTGGTGAATGACTGGTACATCTCGGGGTATCTGCCGGTGACCGACAGCTTTGGTGAGCGCGTTGGGATGCTGTATGTTGGCTTTCTCGAAGCGCCGTTTACGGCTGCGAAACGGCGCGCGGTTTTGTGGATGCTGGCAGCTTTTGTTGGGGTGCTGATCCTGTCGGTGCCGTTGTTCCTGACATTGGCGCGCGGCATCTTTGCGCCGCTGGAGCGGATCACACGGACCATGCAGCGGGTGGGCGCGGGCGATCTGTCCGCGCGGTACGGCGATGTCGGCGCGCGCGATGAGATTGGTCAAGTGGCGGCGCATCTGGATGACCTTCTGGGACAGGTGCAGGACCGCGATGCACGGCTGCGCGCTTGGGGCAATGAACTGAATGTGCGGGTCGAGGAACGCACGGCAGAGTTGCGCGAGGCCAACGCCAAGCTGGAGGAGACCTATCGCCAATTGGTGATGAACGAGAAACTCGCCTCGATCGGGGAAATCACTGCCGGTGTCGCCCATGAGATCAACAATCCGGTGGCGGTCATTCAGGGCAATGTCGACGTGATCCGCGAAACGCTGGGTGACAAGTCCGCAGCGGTCAAGACAGAGCTGGATCTGGTCGACCGTCAGGTCGCCCGAATTGACGCCATGGTGGGCAAACTGCTGCAATTCGCTCGACCCGGAGAGTTCCACGCCTATGACGACGTCGTGTCGCTGACGCCCTTGGTCGAGGATTGCCTGTTGTTGGTCGAACACGTCCTGTCCAAAAGCGCGATCACCGTGGACACCCGGCTAGAGGCAACGCCCGAGGTCCGCGCCGATCCCGGAGAGATGCAGCAGGTCATCATCAATCTGATTATGAACGCGGCGCAGGCGATGGGGCAAAACGGGCGGCTGACGCTCAGCCTGACGGCTGAGACCCGCGACGGTCGGGACGGAACCTGCCTGAGCGTTCAGGACAGCGGCCCCGGCCTGCCCGAAGGTCTGGCAGAGGCGGTGTTTGATCCGTTCTTCACCACCAAACACGGCGAAGGCACCGGGTTGGGTCTGTCGATCTCACAGACGCTTGTGCAACGCGCGGGCGGGCTGATCACCGCGACAAATGCCCCCGACGGTGGCGCATTATTCCGGGTCTGGGTGCCTGCCGCCTGAACCTCCCTACTCCCCCTGAATGGCTTTTATCCAGCTTTGACTGTGCGTTACCCCGCGCCACGTTAACCGACTAAATTTGTCGGATTGACAAAGCATACCAAAATAGTCAGCTTTAGATCACGCCAGCCAGCCCCCGAATCCGGGCCAAGCCAACCCTGCAATCCGGCACACGGAGACCGAAAATGCTGTTTGCCAGCGATCACGCAGAAAACCACCGGACAACCGGGCAAGAGACCGGGTTCGACGACCAATCATTCTTTGACTTTGACCTGATCCCCTTTTTCGCCGCTCTGCGCCTGTTCGCATGGGCCGACGACACCCAAAGGGGGCAACCATGGGCATGATTTCCACCCCGTCCACCAAAGGCACCGTTTTCGAGACCCTCCCCGTCTACGAGGCACTTGAACTGACCGAAGGCGGAGACCTTGCCCGCATCCGGCTGTCCGACCAGATATACACCCTGCGCATCACCCGCGCTGGCAAGTTGATCCTCACCAAATGAACGAGGCGGCAAACAGAGGCGGCGCGCCGGTGGGCTACCTGTCCGAACTGGCCCCGGTCGAGGCGGGCGCAGTGCTGTACCTGCGGCTCTGGTGTGAAAACAAAGAGGCGCGCAGTCAGGTCTGGAACGATTTTGCCCACCATCTGGGACCGATACAAGGCCGTCAGGCGCTGGGGTCGTTTGAGTCGCTTTGCGATCTTTGCGCACGACACGGTCGGCGCCCGCTGATGCGCCACCATGTGACCTGCAAATGCCTTGGCGCAGACGAATCCTGTTTTGCCACCTTCATTGGCTACGCCAGCGAGGGCGCGCGCGAGGATGCCTTGCAGATGGCCATGACATTGGTGCGCCCGGACATGGCCCTGATGCTGGCCGGTCTGGCCGAGGATTTTGGCCTTGCGCTGCGACGCATGACCCTTGCGTCCACCAGACGACACCCAACGACAAGAAACGAAACTCTCCATTAGCGAACGCCAAAGAGGACACCAGACAGTGAAACGCCTAAACACCCTGACCGCCACCAGCGCGCTCTGCCTTGCCGCAGGTTTCGGCAGCGCCGCCATCGCCGAGACCGCCCAGGCCGATGTTCTGACCACCTATGCCGACATCGCAGAGGCCACCTATGGTGACAGCCTGATCGCCGCCCAGCGCCTGCAGGCCGCTGTTGATGCGCTGATCGCCACGCCGTCGGCAGAATCCCTGGAAACGGCAAAGGCCGCTTGGTTGGCCGCACGCGTGCCCTATCAGCAAAGCGAGGTCTTTCGTTTCGGCAATGCCATCGTCGATGACTGGGAGGGCAAGGTGAACGCATGGCCGCTGGACGAGGGCCTGATCGACTATGTCGACATGTCCTACGGCGGCCCGACCGATGAAAACGCCTTTGCCGCGCTCAACGTCGTGGCCTCATCGGAACTGACCCTGTCGGGCGCAACCGTTGACGCGACTGACATCACCCCCGCCCTGCTGTCCGACACCCTGCACGAGGCGGACGGAGTCGAGGCAAACGTGGCCACCGGCTATCACGCCATTGAATTCCTGCTCTGGGGTCAGGATCTGAACGGCCACGCAGCGGGCGCTGGCAACCGTCCTTGGACAGACTATGCGCAGGGCGACGCTTGCACCAACGACAACTGCGACCGCCGAGGCGATTACCTCAAGGCTGCGACCGATCTGCTGGTGTCCGACCTAGAGTGGATGGCCGCGCAATGGGCCGAAGGCGGCGCCGCACGGGCCGAGGTTATGGCCGATGAGGCCGCAGGCATCACCGCAATGCTGACAGGCATGGGATCGCTGTCCTACGGCGAGCAGGCAGGGGAACGGATGCGTCTTGGCCTGATGCTGAATGACCCAGAGGAAGAGCACGACTGTTTCTCCGACAACACGCACAACAGCCACTACTACGACGGTTTGGGCGTCCAGAACGTCTATCTGGGCGAATATGTGCGCATCGACGGCACGCTGATCTCTGGCCCCTCGTTGTCGGATCTGGTGGCAGAAGCCGACGTCGCACTGGACACCGAGATGAAAACGAAACTGTCAGGTACCATGATGGCACTGGGGCGGATCAAAAGCGCCGCAGAGGCCGGGTTCAGCTATGACATGATGCTTGATCGCGACTCGACCGCTGGTGAAGCGTTGGTCATGGGCGGCGTCAACGGTCTGATCGACCAGACCCGCAGCATCGAACGCGTCGTCGCCACGCTGGGTGTCGATTCGATCGCCTTTGAAGGGTCCGACAGCCTCGACGACCCCGACGCCGTCTTCCAGTAACTTTCTGAACAGGTCCGCCGCCATGATTGTTTGTCATTGCATGAATATCACCGATCACGACATCCGTTCCGCTATGGAATGGATGCGGGCGGCGGACCCCGAAACCCTTATCACCCCGCGCAAGGTCTATCGCGCGCTGGGAAAATCGGCTGACTGTGGCGGCTGTATGCCGCTCTTCCTTGACACACTGAAAGCGCATAAAACCGTGTTGGTTCCCAACCTGCGCAAGCCAGAGCCCACGCTCAAGCCAGCCGCATCCACAGAAGGATCTGACACTTGCAAGGCGATACAAAAGTCATCGACTATCTGAACCGCGCGTTGCGCAGCGAACTGACAGCCATCAGCCAGTACTGGGTGCACTACAAGCTTCAGGAAGACTGGGGCCTTGGCCACATGGCAAAGAAAAGCCGCGAGGAAAGCATCGAAGAGATGAACCACGCGGACAAGCTGATCGAGCGGATTATCTTCCTCGAAGGGCACCCGAACCTGCAAAAACTTGACCCGCTTCGGATCGGCCAGACGCCCAAGGAAACGCTGGAATGCGATCTGGCGGCAGAACAAGAGGCGCGCGCCCTGTACAAAGAGGCTCGTGAGTATTGCCATGAAGTCGGCGACCACGTCACCAAAGAGCTGTTCGACGGCCTGTTGGGTGATGAAGAAGGTCATATCGACTTTCTCGAAACCCAGATCAGCCTGCATGATCGAGTTGGCTCCGAGAATTATGCCCACCTCAACGCGTCGAAAATGGATGAAGCCGAGTAACCTTGCGCTGATCGCTGCTTTCCTGGGGTCCGCCGCATCGGCGGGCCCTTTGGACGAACCTCACCTCAACATCATTCCCCGCACGGCTGAGGAAACCGCGCGTATCGCCCGCGTGTTGGCCCCACCCACCTCCTTTGATGCGCCGCAACGATTTGAGGAAAAACCCGCCGGTGCCGCCACCGTGCGGCTGACCGGCGATGCCAACGCTTTTTCCCTGCCCTCTGCCAGCCTCGACTTTGAGGGAGAGTTGAACTTCAAGGTCGGCAATGGCCTGTTCCGCAAGTTGTGGGTGTCATCGCCCTCTTCGACGCTGGCCTCTGACGGGCTGGGGCCGATATACAACGCGCGCTCTTGCCAGCGCTGCCACATCAAGGATGGGCGCGGCCATGCGCCCGCCAGTCATGACGACAATGCCGTGTCGATGTTCCTGCGCGTCTCGGTCCCCGGTGGGCCAAACGACATGATCCCTGAGATCGAGGACTACATCGCAACCGCGCCGGAACCGAATTATGGGCGGCAGATGCAGGATTTCAGCCTGCCGGGACATATTGCTGAATACCGCTTGCAGGTCGATTACGAGGAGATCGAGGTGCCGCTGGAGGGCGGCGAAATAACATCCTTGCGCAAGCCGACCTACACCGCTGCCGACCTTGGCTATGGCGCGCTGCACCCCGATGCCATGCTTAGCCCGCGCGTCGCCCCCCAGATGATCGGCCTTGGCCTGCTGGAAGCAGTGCCTGCGGCAGACATCCTTGCACTGGCCGACCCGAATGACGCGAACGGTGACGGCATCTCAGGCCGCGCCAATGTGGTCTGGTCGACCGAATTTGATATGCCGATGCTGGGGCGGTTCGGCCTCAAGGCGGGCGCCCCTACCATTCGCCACCAAAGTGCCGCCGCCTTTGCCGGAGACATCGGCATCTCGACCCCGCTATTCCCGGCAGGATCAGGCGAATGCACAGCGGCGCAGGCTGATTGCCTTGCAGGCCCACACGGCGACGGCGACGATCGCGTGTTCGAAGTCGACGCCGAGGGGCTGGACCTCGTCAGTTTTTACAGCCGCAACCTTGGCGTCCCCGCCCGCCGCAACGTGGATGATCCCCAAGTCCTGCGCGGCAAAGAGATCTTTTACGGCACCGGTTGTGCGGACTGTCACCAGCCCGCCTTTGTCACTCACCGGATGGAAGACCGCGCTGAACATAGCTTTCAACTGATCTGGCCCTATACAGACATGCTGCTGCACGACATGGGTGAGGGTCTGGCCGACCACCGCCCCGAGGCGCGCGCAACTGGAACGGAATGGCGCACCCCGCCGCTGTGGGGGATCGGATTGACGCCGCAGGTGTCGGGGCATAGCACCTACTTGCACGATGGCCGCGCGCGGTCCTTGCTAGAGGCAATCCTTTGGCACGGTGGTGAGGCGCAGCCACACCGAGACAGCATCGCCGCCATGCCCGCGCCCGACCGCGACGCCCTGATCGCCTTTCTGGAGAGCCTCTGATGCGTATCCACCTTGTCGCCCTGACTGTTGCCGCCCTGCCCGCATGGGCCGAAACGCCCGATGTGGCGTCTATCGTCGACGGCCATATCCTTCCCCACTACCAGGCGTTGGTCTCTGAAAGCGCCAAACTGGCAGGGGCGGCCGCTGCGAACTGTAGCCCCGACAGCACCCAATTGCGGGCCGCTTATGGCAGCGCCTTTGACGCATGGGTGGCGGTCAGCCATTTGCGCTTTGGCCCGTCAGAGGAAGGTGACCGCGCTTTTGCGCTGGCCTTCTGGCCGGACAGCCGAGGGGCCACGCCCAAGGCCCTTGGGCGGTTGATCAGCGACGCCGACCCTGTGATCGATAACCTTGAGACTTTCCAGACCGTGTCGATTGCGGCGCGCGGGTTCTACGCGATGGAATACATGCTGTATGATCCGCAGTTTTCGACCGCAGGAGACGCGGACTATCGGTGTTCGTTGGTGCAGGTGATGGCGGCAGATATCGCCGACAATTCTGCCGATATCCTTGCCGGCTGGGAAGACGGGTATGCCGACCTGATGCGGCAGGCAGACAATGACACCTACCGCACCCCCGAAGAAGCAGCGCAGCAACTGTTCACCGCTCTTTCTACCGGGTTGGAGTTCACCGCTGACACCCGTCTGGGCCGCCCGATGGGCAGCTTTGACCGCCCCCGACCCAACCGGGCCGAGGCGCGGCGGTCAGAGCGGTCTTTGCGGCACGTTGTGCTATCGCTAGAGGCGCTGCGCGATCTCGCCGCACGACTGTCGGACGGGGATGCCAAATTGGACGCAGCCTTTGAGCGTGCATTGCAAAGGGCGGACTTGCTGGACGATCCTGTCTTTGCCGGGGTTAGCGACATGCAGGGCCGACTGCGGGTTGAAACCCTGCAACAGCGCATTTCTGAAATCCGCGAGATTGTCAGTACCGACCTTGGTCCGCGCCTTGGCATCGCCGCCGGGTTCAACTCTATGGACGGCGATTGATGACTGACCGCCGTCACTTTCTGACAGGATTGCTTGCAGCAAGCGCCTGCCCGCGCCCGACATGGGCCGAAGCAGGCGCGCCGTCGTTTCTGTCAGCGGCACGGGCGGCGGACGGACGCTATCTGCTCTGCGGTTTGCGCGCCTCTGGCGAGGTCGCCTTTGCCCTGCCCCTGCCCGACCGCGGCCATGCCGCCGCCGCCCATCCAGAGCAGCCGCTGGCGGTGGGGTTCGCGCGCCGCCCCGGACGCTTTGCCGTGGTGCTGGACTGCGTCACGGGTCAGGAAATCGCCCGGCTGGACGCCCCCGAAGGGCGGCATTTCTACGGCCACGGTGCGTTTTCCCCGGACGGTGCGCATCTGTTTACCAGTGAGAATGACTATGACGCCGCGCGCGGCGTGATCGGGGTCTGGTCGCTGGGATCGGGCAAACGCCTGACCGAGTTCCACTCGGGCGGGGTTGGCCCGCATGACATCAAACTGATGCCCGACGGGCAAACGCTGGTCGTTGCCAATGGCGGGATCGAGACGCACCCCGATGCAGGCCGGACCAAACTGAATATCCCGTTGATGGAGCCTAACCTCAGTTTTCTCGGCCTCGATGGTTCGCTGCTGGATCAGCAGGAATTGGACCGCGCCCTGCACAAGAACTCAATCCGTCACCTTGCCGTTGCCCCAAACGGCACGGTCGGCTTTGCGATGCAATGGCAGGGCGATCTGTCCGACGATCCGCCCCTGCTGGGCCTGACGCGCAATGGCGGCACGCCGATGTTGGTCACGCCCCCTACAACAGACGCAAAACGGATGAAGGGCTATGCGGGCAGCGTCGCGCTGCTGGCAGATCACAAAGAGGTTTGCATCACCTCCCCCCTTGGCGGGCTGGCGCAGGTTTTCGACACCGATAGCGGCGTGCTAAAACGCAGCTTTGACATGGTTGATGTCTGCGGCGTGGCAGCCACGGCACAGGGGTTCGTTCTGACTTCAGGTCGTGGCGACATCGCCCATGAGACGCAGGGCTGGACCACACCCCACGCCGTGCAATGGGACAATCATCTGGTGCCGATCTGACCCGTCTCAGCCCAGCGCCATCGCGGCGCGGGCGATGACGATTTCCTCATTCGTCGGCATGACCAGCACCCGCACCCGCGACAGATCCGTGCTGATCACCCGGTCATTGCGCAGGTTGCGGTCCTCATCCAGTTCGATCCCCAGCCAATGCAGCCCCCGGCAAACCTGTGCCCGCACAGGGGCGGCGTTCTCACCAATCCCGCCGGTAAAGACCACCGCATCCAACCCTTCCAGCGCCGCCGCAAGGCCACCCAACTCGCGCCGGATGCGGAAACAGAAATACTCTACCGCCTCCCGCGCGCTCGGTGCGTCCGAGGCCAAGAGCGTTCGCATGTCGCTGCTGACACCGGACATGCCCAGCAACCCGGATTTGCGATACAGCAGGTCAGAGATCGCCGCCGCGTCCATCCGCTCTGTGTCCATCAGGTACAGCACCACACCGGGATCAAGCTGCCCCGACCGGGTGCCCATAGGCAACCCGTCCAGCGCCGAAAAACCCATGGATGAGGCAATGGACCGCCCGCCAAGCAACCCGCACATCGACGCGCCATTGCCCAGATGCGCCACCACCACCCGGCCCGCGTGCAGAGTCGGCGCAGTCTCGGCCAGCGCGCCAGAGATGTAGTCATAGCTCAACCCGTGGAACCCATAGCGCCGCACGCCCTTGTCATAGTAGCTGCGCGGCAGCGCAAACGTGTCATTCACAAACGGGTGGTTGCGATGGAACGCCGTATCAAAGCAGGCCACTTGCCGCGCGTCGGGGAATGCCGCCAAGGCAGCCCGAATACCGGCAAGGTTATGCGGTTGGTGCAGCGGGGCAAACGGCTCCAACTGTTCCAAATCGTGCAACACCTTGGGCGTGATGACCGTGGGCGCGGCATAGTCCATGCCACCATGCACAACCCGGTGCCCAACGGCGCTGATCCGCGCGTCGGGAAAGCGGCCGGTGATCTCATGCAGTACCGCCGTCAGCGCGCCCGCGTGATCACCAGCGGCGTGCGGCGGCAAGGCGGTGTCGACCAGCGACGAGCCCTCGGCATCCCTCAGGTGGAGCACCGCCGCCCCGCCGATCTTTTCGACCTGACCGCCCACGATCAACCCCGGATGCCGCCCCTCAAACAGGCCGAACTTCAGCGACGACGACCCAGCGTTCAGAACCAGCGCAAAGGTCATCCCTGGCCCCCAGTGATACGGTCATGATGCAGCGCCGCCACCGCGCAAGAGGCCAGCCGCGACATGTCATCATCCGACCGGGAGTTCAGGATGATCGGCACCCGCGCGCCCAGCACCAGCCCCGCGCTTTCGGCGTGGCTGATATAGGCCAGTTGCTTGGCCAGCATGTTGCCCGCGTCGATGTTGGGGACCACCAGCACCTCGGCCTGACCGGCCACCGGCGACGACAGCCCCTTGGTCCGGGCGGCAGCCAGATCGACGGCATTGTCCATCGCCAAAGGGCCGTCCACCAACCCGCCAGTGATCTGCTTGCGCTCTGCCATCTTGGACAACAGCGCCGCATCGACCGACGACGGAATGTCCGGGTTCACCGTCTCCACCGCCGACAACACACCGACCTTGGGTACCTCGATCCCGATGCTGATGGCGATGTCGATGGCGTTCTGCACGATGTCCATCTTGGTCTTCAGGTCCGGCGCGATGTTGATCGCGGCATCCGTAACCAGCAGCGGATGCGACAGTCCCGGCACATCCATCACAAAGACATGGGTAAACCGCCGCCCAGCGCGCAGCCCGGTTTGTTTGTCCAGTGCCGCCCGCAATAACAGGTCGGTGTGCAGGTGGCCCTTCATCAGCGCGCCCGCGCGCCCCTCTGTCACCAGCGCCACGGCCTTTTGCGCGGCAAGGGCGTGATCCGGCTCTGCGATGATCTCGATCCCGTCAAGGCTGCGGCCCAGTTCCTCGGCGGTGCTGGCGATCTTGAAGGGACAGCCCACAAGGATGGGCGTGATCAGCGTATGTTCGCGCGCCAACAGCGCGCCGCCCAGCGAATTGGGTTCCTCGGGGGCGATGACGGCGGTCACAAGTGGCGGCAAAGGCGCTGCCCGCGCCAACAGCTTTTCGAAATGACGGTGCCGCTGTACGATCAGGCCGGGCAGATCGTGACTGTTATAGCTGAGCTTACGGCGCGGTGCCTCGACCTCGGCTACACCAGACAAGATCAACGCACCGTCGGCGGGGCGCGTCACCTCTGTCGCCAGCGTCACGGTGCAATCCTTTTCGTTCCGGTCCGTCACGGTGACGCGGCTTTCCAGTTCATCGCCTGCGTGCGCACGATTGTGAAACACAAGACTCTGCGAGCGGTACAGCGTTCCCGCCCCCGGCAGCAGGTTGCCAAGCACCGCCGAAATCAACGAACCGACAAACATCCCCGGTGCCACGGCCTCATTCACGCCGTCACCGTCGCCATCGGCGTCGAAGACGTGCATCGGATTGTGGTTGCCCGACACATTGGCAAACACCAGCAGATCATCTTGCGTACACAGACGGCGCAGCGTTGCGGTTTCGCCCACATGCAGTTCGTCAAAAATCCTGTTTTCAATCTTCATCGTTCAATGCCTTTATCCTGCGTCCACCGCCGGTCACGGCGCACTCTCTGGCGGGACCGCGCCTCGCCCTTTGTCCAGACAGACCTTGTCCGATGGGATGCGGGATGGGATTGACCCAAGTCAAGACCGGCGGCACGACGCTGCGGCACCCAAGACGCCGACAACCGCCCCGGTGATTTTCCGGCAGCCGATAGCCGATCCCGAAAAGCAATCTGTTGGCTCTTGCCGATCCACCCGCTAACAAGGCGGTCCACATCACGCAGGGAGCCATGCCTTGACCACAGCCCAGGACCGCATTCACCGCAAAATCGCGACGGAAATCGGCGCGGCACCCGGACAGGTTTCCGCCACCGTCGACTTGCTCGACGGCGGTGCGACGGTGCCCTTTGTCGCCCGCTATCGCAAAGAGGCGACTGGCGGGCTGGACGATACGCAACTGCGCACCTTGGCAGAACGTTTGGGTTACCTGCGTGAGATGGAGGCGCGGCGCGAGACGATCCTTGCCTCGATCCGCGATCAGGGCAAATTGACCGATGCGCTGGCGCTATCCATCGCCAAGGCCGAAACCAAGGCCACGCTGGAAGACATTTACCTGCCCTACAAACCCAAACGCCGCACCAAGGCGATGATCGCCCGCGAAAACGGGCTGGAACCGCTGCTGCGCGCCATTCTGTCCGACCGGCGAGCCGATCCAGAGGTGCTGGCAGGCGCGTATCTGTCAGAGACGGTGGTCGATACCAAGGCGGCGCTGAACGGAGCGCGTGACATTCTGGTCGAGGAACTCGCCGAAAACGCGGGTCTTCTAGGCCGGTTGCGCGGTTTCATGCGGGCCGAGGCCCGCATCACCTCCAAGGTGGTGCCCGGCAAGGAGCAAGAAGGCGCGAAATACTCGGATTATTTCGACCATGATGAGGCATGGAACAAGATTGCCGCCCACCGGGCGCTTGCGATCCTGCGCGCCGCCAAGGAAGAGATCGTAACGGTTGAGATCGCGCCAGAGCCAGAGACCGGCGTCGACCGCGCCATTGGCATGATCGCGCTAGAGATCGGCATTCCCGGCGACGCCCCCGGCGATCAATGGCTGCGCAAGGCCGCCACATGGGCGTGGAAGGTCAAGCTGAGCCTTGCCATGTACGTCGACCTGATGAGCGAGTTGCGCGCCAGCGCCTTTGAAGAGGCAATCGCCGTCTTTGCCCGCAACCTACGCGCGCTCTTGCTGGCCGCGCCTGCGGGCGCGCGGCCGACGCTGGGTTTGGATCCCGGCCTGCGGACTGGAGTCAAGGCGGCGGTGGTCGATGCCACCGGCAAGGTGCTGGAAACCGCAACGCTGTATCCACACCAGCCCCGCATGGACGTGCGCGGCACCGAGGCCAAGATCATCGAGATGGTCAAACGCCACGGCGTCGAACTGATCGCCATCGGCAACGGCACCGCCAGCCGGGAAACCGAACGTGTGGTCGCGGATACCCTGCGCCTGTTGCCCGACGGCGCACCGCGCCCGGTCAAGGTGGTGGTGTCAGAGGCGGGCGCATCGGTCTATTCCGCCTCGGAACTGGCGGCACGAGAGTTTCCCGATCTCGACGTCTCGCTGCGTGGTGCGGTGTCCATTGCGCGGCGCTTGCAGGATCCGTTGGCCGAACTGGTCAAGATCGAACCGAAATCCATTGGTGTCGGCCAGTATCAGCACGACGTCGACCAACGCAAACTCGGCCAGGCGCTAGAGGCGGTGGTCGAGGATGCGGTGAACGCGGTTGGCGTTGATCTCAACACCGCCTCCGCGCCGCTGCTGGCGCGGGTCTCGGGGCTGGGCACCCGTCTGGCAGAGGCAATTGTGGAACAGCGCGACGCGTTGGGTGCCTTTGCTTCGCGCAAGGCCTTGCTCAAGGTGCCCGGTTTGGGCCCAAAGGCGTTTGAGCAATCCGCCGGGTTCCTGCGCATCCGCGACGGCGAAGAGCCGCTGGATGCCTCATCGGTCCACCCGGAGGCCTATGGCGTGGCGCGGCGTATCGTAAAGGCTTGTGGGCGCGATCTGCGGGCAATTATGGGCGATGGCACAGCCCTTCAACGCCTGCGCGCCGAGGATTTCGTCGATGACCGCTTTGGCCTGCCCACGGTGTGTGACATCCTGGTCGAGCTGGAAAAGCCCGGACGCGATCCCCGGCCCGGGTTCAAGACTGCATCCTTTGCCGATGGCGTTGAAGAGATGAAAGACCTCAAGCCCGGCATGTTGCTGGAGGGCACGGTGACCAACGTCGCCGCCTTTGGCGCTTTCGTCGACATTGGCGTGCATCAGGATGGATTGGTCCACGTCAGCCAGTTGGCGGACCGCTTCGTCAAAGATCCGCATGAGGTGGTCAAGGCCGGCGATGTGGTCAAGGTCCGCGTGCTCGAAGTTGATCTGCCACGCAAACGCATCGCCCTGTCGATGCGCAAGCAGACCAGCGACGCGCCGCAGCCGGATTCGGCCTCCAAAAAAGCTGCACCAAAGCCTAGGCGCGGCAAACCCGAAGGATCGGGCAAGCGTTCGCAGGGCAATGAGACAGGCGCGCTTGGGGCCGCGTTGCAAGCTGCGATGAAGAAAAAGACCTGAAGACGTAGGCCCGAGGCTGGCATCCTGTCCGCTCACAAGGACGATGCCAGTCCTGTCATCACGCCGAGTGGCGCGTCGCGTCATCGCCCGGGTGGTGCCGCACGACCCCTACCCCTGGCCGCCTCTAACCGCCGACGGTTGATCCGCCAGCAGCGCAAGCCGATACTGATGGCACTCCCATCTTGCCACATACCGTCGAAGAAAGAGACAGGGCAGCCCCTTGATCTGCGGCGTCGGAACGACAATCCGTTCGCGGCACCGCCATTCATCGTTTTCAGACCGAGTTATCCCACCGGTCACAGTCCCGCCCTTTGCGACGGCTCGGACATCTGCGGTCCCATGCCAATCGACAGCCCCTTCAAGTGGCGGCGTCTTAGCACTCTCACACGCCGCAAATGGAAAAATAGCTGCATGAGAGCCCAAACCAAGTGTGAAACATGCACCCCATCATTCGCGGTGCTCGCTGAAAACGATGGCTGAAAATTCTTTGTGAAGTGGTGCACCTGAAGCGAGAAACTTCGAACTCATTGTTCCTTATACTTATGCGTTGGGAAAACTGTATCAGCGGAACAATGAACTGGGAGGACAGCCTACCGGCACGGAACTGGTAACTCGCAAATCTCCCAGAGCTCCGCCTGTTAACCGATCTAACAACAGGCGGAGAAGTATTCGTCGGCAAGCAGACCACGCATTGAACAACCTCAGGAAAAGTGGCGGCGGGGAGCGGAAGTTCGCTGCGTCTTGGACGAACGGCAGCAGTGCGCAGGAAGTGGGCCTTGCCGGGTTGCAGCCGAACACTATGAGCGAGAAAAATTGCAGCCCATTGAGGATAGATAAAATTATTCCCCTCCCATCATCGACCCAATGGTGTTGGCCGATGATGGGCGAGGTATTGTGTATCTGATATCTACTTTCCCTTGACTGTGAAGTT
The DNA here is from genome assembly GCF_002237555.1 of Antarctobacter heliothermus. Classification (NCBI taxonomy): domain Bacteria; kingdom Pseudomonadati; phylum Pseudomonadota; class Alphaproteobacteria; order Rhodobacterales; family Roseobacteraceae; genus Antarctobacter; species Antarctobacter heliothermus. The sequence continues at coordinate 3,915,374 of NZ_CP022540.1, forward strand.
CCTAACGAACGCTTCGGCAGTCAGGCCAAAATCGCGGAGTTGTCTGGCTACTATCTTTTCGTCTGCGTAGCCATTTTCATCTCCTATAGCTCGGGCATATCCCCGCAATGACTCTATAAGTTTATCCAATTTTTCAACAGTTATAATGCGAGTATCCGGGTGAAGGGTTGCTGCGTTTTCCGGCTTGATCTTCGGATGCACCATTATCGGTGTGGCAGAGCACGATTTGTCATACTGCTTTCCAAACCAAGCCATCGACCCAGTCAATTGATTGCAATCATGCTTATTAATTGTTTTGGCGCAGGTTGCACCACTTTTGCACTCTATGACTAAGTATTCCAACCCCCCCAAAGACCAAAGATTATCGGGACCCTTGCCGTAGTCGTCCTCAGGCATTTGGGATCCAAAGCCGAGAAACGCACCCAAGTCACGCATGGCGCGTTCGAAACGCTTGCTATTCGCCTCACCCCAGGCAAGCGCCTCAACAAGGGCGTTCACCCAGAGGATGAGTTCGTTTTTTTCCAGATGACGCTCCATTGCCTTAACGGCAGCCGCAGCTTGACTGCCTTTAGGCATTTGCAGCTTGCTATAGGTAATACCTTGAATGGGGCGAATGAGTGCGCGGTTCATTTCAACCGCCGACAGTTGGATCTCCTGCGCTTGGCTCGGATCGATGTGGTGAACATATTCCGCAAGCTGCTGCTTCAGATATCCTTTGGCACGGCGTTCGGTCACGCTCGACACTGCGTTTTGAGCCAGTTCCTTTGCTTTATCGAAGCGTTTCAGCCTGGCAGCGTCGAATGCTTGCCTAAGAAAGATTGTGGATGGCTCTACATGTCCGGGTTCGGCTTCGTCCGCATTAACAATTGCATCTTTGCTAGTATCGACCCAGTCTTCATCTTCCGAAAGGCACAGATCAATTACCGCCTCAAGATCATCCAATGGTTTCCCTCGGATCTGCTCGGTTATCTCCTTGCCTAATGCTAGCTGAGCTCGGGTCGCAGGAGAGAACAGGCTCCACGCCGCGGGATTGTGAATTCTCTGTGTTAGGCGCGATCCGATTAAAAGCACCACGCAGTGATCTTCGCTTGATCGTACGCCTCGTCCCATGCCCTGCTCAATCCGCTGGATTTGCCGAACCAGTTGTCGACGGGTCTCGTTGAGTGCCAGTTGCTCTGTTCTCGCCAACAACCCTTCAACCTCCGGGAGGCCGTCGATGATAAGAATTTCGCAAGCCTCGGCGGGAAGATCGACGCCATCGTATTTATTGATGAACACAGTGATGCCGACGTGCCCCTGTCGAAGGCGCTCTGTTCCAGCCTCAATAGAGTCTTTGTCCAGCGTCTGGCTTGCTACGTCATCCCAGTATTTTGCGCGTGCCCTTGAAGGAACAATCACGCAGACGTTGACGTCTTTGGATCGGCGAAGCGCTAGGTCCTTGATTTCATCTACCGTAATATCCGGATTAATTTCTTGCGGCGCTAAAATCATCCTGTCGCCGATATCACCACCACTTTTGGGACGAATGGGGTACAGAACTTCGTCTGGATCTGCTTGGAAATGAGACACCAGAATACCGTCATCCGCCAATGTTGCCGTCATATAAATATGACGGGTAGCGTCAGTGAAAGCTGGGATGTTATCGATCGGGAGATAGCGTGGCGCGATCTCTAGGTGACCACCACCAAACGCCACTTGACATAGCGGCAGGACATCACGGATCAGTGGCCATGGCCATTGAAGGATCTCGTCCTTTCGGTGCGGGTGAAGAATGGCTGTCGCCTGCTTTATTTTGTTCTCCCATGCCCAGAATGGAACAGACATCACCGCAGTGGGATCATCCGCCTGTACATCGAGAAATAGCTGCTCGGATTGCTGCTCCAAATCGTCTGCGAACAGTTCCAACAAAGGTCCATATGCCGGATGGTCACCACTTAGTTTGATCTTGAATTGGTCCGCAACCGTAGCGAGGCAAGCGTGCGCATCGTCGATGACGATCGAACCGATTCGGATTTGAGTGTTGCCTTGGCCAACGCCAAACTTTGACTTCCCGTTGAACAACTTCCAGACATTGATGACAAGAATAGATTCACCAGATAGAAAAGTTGCACTTTCAACATCTTCCGTCACCGCGATGCCGAGGTCGCCTGCTTCAGCCACAACTTGAGTAATGAGGAAGTTGTCTGGTACAACATAGACGGCTGGACCTTTGCTTTCATTCAGGCAGCTTTGCAGGCAAAGAAGACCAACGATGGTTTTTCCGGAGCCCGTATTCATTTTCAAGGTTACATTTTCTTGGGTTCGTACAGCATACCAAGCGTCCAAGACGTCGCCCTGCTCATCAGAAGGCCGCTTGAAACGCGGATTACGCTTCAATGTTGTGAATATCTTGCGAGGATCAGTCTGCTTTTTCGACGAGTTTCCCGCTTTTAATTTCTTAAGATCTAGTACCACTGACTGCCCCTGTGCAGATTAACCAGAGGTAGAGTAGCTGACGAAGTCGCTCATGGCCATGGGAAGAGACCTCGGATCAGGCATATCTTGGCTGAACAGATCACGGTGCTTTCTGCCCGCCGACGGACCGGGCAGGCATTCGCACCAGTCGAATCTAACACTTGCTCCAACTTCCTCCAACTTCCGTGCTGCCTTGCTGATCAGACCTAATTCTGCCCTGGGCAGCCCCGCCACTTTAAAAGCGAGTGTATTGTAGGGCTGACACCGGCCATCCAGCGCGCGGGAAACGAACGGCCGCTCTGGGCCGCGAGCGTTCATGCCTTCCATGCTGTAAATTGGGCTTGTCACCGATTGCCGCTCTCTTGGACACCTTGATGGGCACAACAACCGGGTATCCCTGACGAAGTGTTGGCATCACATTTACGGTCGGTTGAAGGGTTGTCGGATTAGAATGTGAAGGCGCATTAGCGGACCTGCCCGTCACTCTAGTCGCCAACTTGAACCGCGAATCGGTTCGAACCTTGTTCGAACCAAATACACGTCAATCGCCCACTCCAATTTTAGAGTGTCAGGTAATTGTAGCAAGCCCCCTACGCTTGGGTGCACGACCGTTTCCCAGTCTACTATCCTTGAATTTTGGGCACTTACCCCCTCGTTGCGCGCCACATCCACCTTGCAATTGTTAAAAAAAATGGCAGTAAAATCAATTAGCTGACGACCTTTTCCGTTTCAGACAGCATTCGAGTAGAAGCCAACATCCTAGCGGCTTCAATACTGAGAGAAGGATCAAACCATGCAAACTGAAAGCCCAAAGTCCCCGCAGGCAGACACGCCCGAGTCAGTACTGGAACAGCCCTCGCAGTCTGAAATCAGCGACAAAAAAAAATCGCAAAACGAAACCGAGAGTGATGCTGCCATCCGGCGCATCATGGAGGCTTTTGGAGATATGCGCGAAAGTTGGTGATGCCCTGAGGGGCGACATATCATGGCGGTGTCGAAGCGCCGTCAATTCTCAACCGAGAAAGGGATATGCCACATGCAAGAGAATACCATCACCCAGCTATCTGATCCATCCGGGATTTCGCCGGACCCGCTGACCGACCTCATCCGGGACGGCGCGCGCAAGCTGATCGAGCAGGCGATTGAGGCGGAACTGTCCACGCTGCTTGGCGCCTTTGCCGATCACAAGCTTGAGGATGGTCGCGCAAGACTGGTTCGTCATGGGCACCTGCCCGAGCGTGAGATTTTGACCGGTGTCGGGCCTGTTGCCGTGACGGTGCCGCGTGTGCGGGACCGCAAGCCGGGCACGGACAAGATCGCGTTCACGCCCAGCATCCTGCCGCGGTATCTGCGCAAGGCAAAGTCGGTCGAAGAGCTGCTGCCCTGGCTTTACCTGAAGGGCGTGTCCACCGGCGATTTCAGTGAGGCGCTTGCCGCCCTGCTGGGGCCACACGCCAAGGGCCTCTCGGCCACTACGATCACGCGGCTGAAAGCGGACTGGTGGTCCGAGTACGAGGCCTGGGAAAAGCGTGACCTCGGCACCCGGCGGTTTCTCTACATCTGGGCCGACGGCGTCTATTTCAAGCCGCGAAGGGCCGAGGAAAAACAATGCGTTTTGGTGATCGTGGGTGCGGATGAATACGGCCGCAAGGAGCTGCTGGCCATGACCGACGGCTTCCGCGAAAGCACTCAGAGTTGGCGCGAGGTTCTGCTCGATCTCAAACGCCGCGGACTGAAGCAGGATCCCAAGCTCGCCATAGGCGACGGCGCCCTGGGGTTCTGGGCGGCACTGCGCGAGGTCTTCCCCTCGACACAGGAGCAGCGGTGCTGGCTCCACAAAACCATGAACGTGCTCAACGCGCTGCCGAAATCGGTGCAAGCCAAGGCCAAGGCGCACCTGCACGACATCTGGCAGGCCGAAACCCGAGCCGCGGCGTCGGCCGCCTTCGACTTCTTCGTCGATGCCTACGGCGTGAAATGGGACAAGGCAGTCGCCAAGTTGGTCAAGGATCGGGATGCACTACTGACCTTCTACGACTACCCGGCCGAACACTGGAAACACATCCGGACGTCAAATCCGATCGAGAGCACGTTCGCCACCGTCAGACACAGGACGAAACGCACCAAGGGCTGCCTCAGCCGCAAGACTGGGCTCGCCATGGCTTTCCGGCTGATGATGTCTGCTCAGACGAAATGGCGAAAACTCGACGGGCGGAATCGCCTCCCGGAGGTCATCAGCGGGGTTGAGTTCCGCGACGGCGTCCGCCAACTTCAAAACGCCGCCTGATCACGCGTCACCAACTTCTGCGCATATCTCGGCTTTTGTCGAAGTCGGTTTTGGAGCCTCGGCGGTCCAGCACACTCGGATCGCGGCCAACAAGAACCGCAGCCTCGCAACGCTCGCAGCAGGGTTTTGCCGTGATGCAGCGTAGCCTCGACTTCGTTTGGTGCAGCTCCAAGTTCAGTCATCGACATATCAATGACTTCTTGGTCCGCAGTCCAAATGCTTTAGCGCAGGCATTGCAGATGTTCACGAAGACATTGCCAGTGATCGAGCACCGAAAATGGGTGGAACATCCTATTTTCAAAAGACCATCGGATCGCGCTCACCGAACCTTCGATTACATCGTCAGCAATCCACCGTTTGGCCCCCAACCCGAAAGGACCGAAAATGATCATCAAGCCTCCCTCCAACCCGAAAAAGAAACAGTGCATTCTGTACCTTCGCCTTTCATCTGCACGGCAGACAAGCGATGGCGCAGGAATGTCTAGCCAAGAACGCCGGTGCCGCGACTACGCCGAACTTAGCGGCTATCAAGTTGCAGAAGTCTTCAAGGATGCCATCTCGGGTCGGCATGCTGACCGTCCGGGAATGAACGAACTGCTCGCATTTCTCCGTGCGGAGCAAACCAAACCTTACATTGTAGTTTTGGATGACATCACGCGCTTTGCGCGTGATGTTTCGACCCACGCGACACTGCGCGATAAAATCACTGCGTGTGGGGTCACGATTGAAAGCCCCACGAAAGAAATTCAGTAAAGTTGCGGCATCGCGTTTTCTGAATCACATCTCGCCTCCTAAACAAGCATAGCCGAATATCCGTTGCCGACACCGGAAACGGTAGTCGAATGGCTTTTGCTTTGCACACCGCCTGCAAGCAGTTGCTTCAAAGAATCGATCTACCAGCGAGCGAAAACGCATCGCTTTTGCTTTGAGCCATCTCTCATCTGCCCCCCCAAAAATGAAAGGATCGACATGATCGTCCCTCCCTCCAACCCGAAGAAGAAGCGGTGCATCGTGTACATTCGCGTATCGTCCGTAAAGCAAACGAGCGATGGCGCAGGGCTATCAAGCCAAGAACGCACTTGTCGCGACTATGCCGAACGCAAAGGATATGAAGTTGTTGAGGTCTTCAGTGATGTCATCTCGGGACGGCTTTCTGACCGGCCCGGCATGAACCAACTTCTCGCGTTTCTCCGTGCAGCGGGTGACGAGCCATTCATCGTGGTTGTGGAAGACATTGCTCGGTTTGCACGTGATGTATCAGCACACGCCACGCTTCGCGACAAGATCACTGCCAGCGGCGCGAAAATTGAAAGCCCAAATCAAAAATTTGGCGAGGATGCGGGAGGCCGCTTCGTCGAGATCATCATGGCCGCAGTAGCGGAGCACGACCGGACCAGCAACGCCGAACGGACGCAACGGTGCTCGCTGGCGCGCCTCAAGAACGGTTATTGGTTCTTTAGCGCCCCATATGGTTACACGCTCGAGAAAGCCCCCGGAGGGGGCAAAATGTTGATGTTGCGCGAGCCTCTCGCAAGTATCGTCAAAGAAGCATTGGAGGGTTTCGCCTCGGGTCGTTTCCAGACGCAGGTTGAGGTCAAGCGATTCTTGGATTCGAAACCTGAATTTCCCAAGAGTTATCGCGGCACAGAGGTCCACTTCGACAAAGTCAAAAATATGCTGACCAACGTGCTTTATGCTGGCTACGTCGAGTACCCCAAATTGGGTATTGCGCTCACGCAGGCGAAACATGAGCCTCTCATTTCATTCTCAACGTATCAGATCAATCAGGAGCGTCTGAAGGAGCGAAAGATCGCACCCGCGCGGAAAAACATCGCAGACGACTTTCCACTCCGGAACTTCCTCGTATGTGAGGTTTGTGGCTACTCCGTTACGGCCTGTTGGTCGAAAAGTCATACCGGGAAACGCTACCCTTACTATCTTTGTAGCCACAAAGGGTGCTCGGAAATGGGCAAGTCGATGCGTCGAGACGACATTGAAGCGCAGTTTGCAGAGTATTTGAAAACCCTGACCCCGGTTCGAACCACGCTCGAACTCGCCGAACGCACGTTTCGAGCCGCGTGGGAAGAACGCAGCAATTCGGCCTCCGACGAAACGAAGCGCCTCAAGGCCAAGGTCCGGCAACTAGACCGAGACGTCGAGAACCTGCTTGAGCGTTTGGTTCAGGTCGAGAGCAACACCAAGTTGATCGCTGCATACGAACGTCGCATCTCGGAGCTTGAGCAGGAAAAGGCGATTTTGCGGGACGCCATGGCCGAAATCGCGAGTCCCGCACATCCATTTGATGAAATGTTCGAACTTTCGATGCGCTTCCTCGCAAACCCTTATCACGTATGGGAAAAAGGCGACCTGGAAGTGCGCCGTACTGTGCTGCGACTGGTATTTTCGCAACCTTTGCCCGTTAGCCGAAAAAACGGTGTTCGAACCGCAGAAACCACTCATCCTTTCAAGGTGTTACGGCACCTTGGAGGGATGAAATCTAAAGTGGTGCGGGTGAAGGGACTCGAACCCCCACGCCATAGGCGCCAGAACCTAAATCTGGTGCGTCTACCAATTCCGCCACACCCGCATCGCCGCGCCTATACCAAAGGGACCCGGCCGAGGCGAGCAGAAATTTCTTCGAAGCTTCAAAAGAAAACCATGGGACATAAACCAATTCTTGCCGTATCTTGTGAAAAAAAAGAACGACTAGGCAGCAGATACAGGACAGGAAACGATGGCCCCGAACAAGGTCCAGCGTGGCAGTGGGATTCCCACGGCCCGACACGTCGCTCAGGACACCCCGTTCAACGCGCTCACCTATGGCACGTTTGTACTGACCCTTGATGGCGCGTTGCCGGTGGAATATCTGACGCCCGGCGACCGCGTGATCACCCGCGACAGCGGCACCGCGCGATTGCAGGCTCTATACACGCATCGGCGACGGCTGGCCGCCGTTACCATCGCGCCGGGCACATTGGGCCATATGCGTCCCGACCATGAGGTCACGTTGCCTGCTGTGCAGGAAATCCTGTTGCGGGATTGGCGGGCGAGTGCGCTATTCGGGGCGCGCCAGGCGCTTGCCCCCCTGTCCAGGCTGGTCGATGGCACATTCATCCGCGACGCGGGAAAGGTAGACCTGCAGTTATACGAACTGGTTTTTGACACGCCCCATATCGTCTATGCAGACGGGCTTGAACTGGCCTCATCCGCACAACGGCAAGTCCTGACCTAAGGCAGGGTCACAGTCCCAGATCGCGAAACACCCTTGGCAGCGTCTCTGGCAGGTCTTCGGCAATCAGGCCCGGTCCAAACGCTCGCGCCGCCTCGACGTGCAGCCATGTCCCTGTTTCTGCCGCATTCATCGCCGGCAGCCCGCGCGCCATCAGGCCACAGATGATCCCCGCCAGAACGTCGCCAGACCCGGCGGTGGCCAACCAAGGGGCGGCTCTTTCATAGACAGCCGCGCTGATACTGCACCGACCATCCGGCGCGGCGATCACCGTATCCGCCCCTTTGAAGACCACCACGCACCCGGCCCGCGCCGCGGCCTCGCGGGTGGCATCGACTTTGGAATAGGCGGGGCCGATGTCGGGCGCTGTGGTCAGCCTTTCTGACAGATCCGGGAAAAGTCGCGCGAATTCGCCGCCATGCGGTGTCAGAACACAACTCTCATGCAACAGATCAAACAACGCCTGCGGCGTGCGCTGAAAGCGCGACAGCGCGTCTGCGTCCAGCACGATGCCCCGCCCCGATGCGAGGGCGGTTTTCACCAACTCGCCGGTTGATGGGCCCAATCCCATCCCCGGCCCCAAACACAGCGCAGAGAAGCGGCTGTCCTCAAGCAGTTCCGCCAGCCCATGGGTGCCGTCCAGCCCTTGCACCATAATCGCGTTCAGATGTACCGCATGCTCCGACACAGCGCGCATAGGGCATCCCACCGTGACCAGACCCGCGCCGACCCGCAGAGCAGCACGCGCGGCCAGCCGGGCTGCTCCGCCTTTACCCGGCGGCCCCGACATTATCAGCGCGTGACCGTGGCCGTATTTGTGATGCTTCACATCTTTTCGCAACAATGAAGGATCGACAGGTCCGAACAGCGTGCACGTCTCTTGCCGCTGGGCGCGCCAATCATTGTCTTTCGGCGTCACGAGACCGATGTCTTTGACCACCAGTTTCCCGCAGGCCGATGGCCCCTCGTCCAGATAGTGTCCGGGTTTGGCGGTGTGAAACGTTACTGTCAGGTGCGCGCTGGCCGCGAACCGCCTGTGTTCTTCTGCGTGGGGAAAGGAGCGCCCCGAATCGGCACAAATGCCACTGGGGACGTCGATGGCCACGATAGCGGGTCGACCGCGGGGATGCCCCACTTCGACGGGATGGCAATCGACCATGTCCTCCATGTTCCAGAACAATTCGCCCAAGGGCTGCAGGCCTCGTGTCAGCCCGATGCCGAACAGCGCATCCACCAGCAGGTCGCAGCCCCAGCTTTCGCCAAGGGCATAGGCGTCCAGTGGACGCACCGCAGCGCCCCAGCGTTCGAAATTGGTCTTGGCATCGGGCGGCAGTTTGTCCGGGTTACCGTAAAGGAACACCTCAACCTGCCAACCGCGCTCTTTTAACAGGCGGGCCACGACAAATCCGTCGCCGCCGTTGTTGCCCGGCCCACAAAGCACGACAGCGCGGTGTTCGCCCTGCCCCAGATCTGGCCATTCCTCCAGAACCGCGTCGACCACGCCCTGTCCCGCGCGCTCCATCAGTTCCAGCCCGGTCACTTGACCACTCTGAATGGCCACCAGTTCAACCGCACGCATCAGCTCAGATGTCAAAAGTTCCGTCATTTTTCCCGCGATTCAGTTTCGCATGATTTATGTGCGTTTTGCTTAAAACTTGGGCAGAGTCCATCAATCGCGATGCGCAACTCGCTGCGGAACAGTCTATCGGATTGTGACCGCGAAAGAGAAGTGATCTGCCAATTCCACAAGGAGCGCAAGGGAGAGGCGGGGTCTATGAAAAAGATCGAAGCAATCATCAAGCCATTCAAGCTGGATGAAGTTAAAGAAGCCCTGCAAGAAGCAGGCATTCAGGGCCTTTCGGTTGTCGAGGTAAAGGGTTTTGGCCGTCAGAAGGGCCACACCGAACTCTACCGCGGTGCGGAATACGTCGTCGACTTTCTGCCCAAGGTGAAGATCGAGATCGTTCTGGATGACGATCAGGTCGATGGCGCCATCGAGGCCATTGTCGAAGCCGCCAAGACCGACAAGATCGGCGACGGCAAGATCTTTGTCAGCAATGTCGAACAGGCCATCCGCATTCGCACCGGGGAAACCGGCTCGGACGCTCTGTAATCCGCATTTTGCGCACGGCACATCCGCGTCGTGCGAACTGTATCAACGACATCCCAATAATATGACAGAAAGGGACTCACTGGTATGAGCAACGCTGTTCTCACCATGATCAAGGAAGAAGACGTCGCCTACGTCGACATCCGTTTTACTGACCCGCGCGGCCGTCTTCAGCACGTTACCGTCGTGGCCGACCTGGTCGACGAGGATTTCCTCGAAGAAGGCTTTATGTTTGACGGATCGTCCATCGCGGGCTGGAAGTCGATCGAAGCATCGGACATGAAACTGATGCCCGATGAGAGTAGCGCCTATATCGACCCGTTCTATGCGGAAAAGACGCTTTGCATCCACTGTTCCGTGGTTGAGCCCGACACCGGCGAACCCTATGAGCGCGACCCACGCGGCACCGCCGAAAAGGCAGAGGCCTATCTCAAGGCCTCCGGCATCGGTGACGTGTCCTATTGGGGCCCCGAAGCGGAATTCTTCCTGTTCGACGACGTGCGTTACTCGAACACCATGAACAAGGTGTCCTATGAGGTCGACGCGCTTGACGCGTCGTGGAACTCTGACACCGAATACGAGATGGGCAACACCGGCCACCGTCCGGGCATAAAGGGCGGCTATTTCCCGGTCAACCCGACCGACGACGGTCAGGACATCCGTTCGGAAATGCTGTCGACGATGAAGCGCATCGGCATGAAGGTCGACAAGCACCACCATGAGGTCGCGTCGTGCCAGCATGAGCTGGGTCTGATCTTTGGGACGCTGACCAAGCAGGCCGATGAACTGCAGAAATACAAGTACATCATCCACAACGTGGCCCAGGCCTATGGCAAGTCGGCAACCTTCATGCCCAAGCCGATCTATGGCGACAACGGCACCGGCATGCACTGCAACATGTCGATTTGGAAAGACGGCAAACCGCTGTTTGCTGGCGACAAGTATGCCGATCTGTCGGATGAGGCACTGTTCTTCATCGGCGGCATCCTCAAGCACGCCAAGACGCTGAACGCCTTCACCAACCCGTCGACCAACAGCTACAAGCGCCTGATCCCGGGCTTTGAAGCCCCCGTTCTGCGCGCCTATTCGGCCAGCAACCGGTCCGGTTGTGTGCGTATTCCGTGGACGGAATCGCCCAAGGCCAAGCGCGTCGAGGCACGTTTCCCCGATCCGTCGGCAAACCCCTACCTGTGCTTTGCCGCCCTTCTGATGGCTGGTCTGGATGGTATCCAGAACAAGATCCATCCGGGTGAGGCAATGGACAAGAACCTGTACGATCTGCCGCCGGAAGAGCTGGAAGGTATCCCGACCGTCTGTGGTTCGCTGCGTGAAGCCATCGACTGCCTCAAGGCCGACCACGACTTCCTGCTCAAAGGCGACGTGTTCACCAAAGATCAGATCGCCGGTTTCATCGACCTCAAGATGGAAGAGATCGAACTGTACGAACACACACCGCACCCGGTTGAGTTCGGCATGTATTACAGCTGCTGATCGCCTCCGCGATCACCGGCAAAACGGGCGCCTTTGGGCGCCCGTTTTTTTGTCTCGACCACGCCCCGAATGTCATGCCCTTGCCGCGATCTTGCCCGGAAAATGTCCCACCTTCCTCGAAAGCTGCCTCCGAACAACCAAAGCCATCACTGGCAGCCGAATTCAGGGAAGACTTTGCATGGACAACAGTTTTGAAGAACGCCTTGCACGGATCAACGCCAAGTCAGCCAGCAACGTCACGACCTGGGACCAGCCCGCATGCGCGTCGTCACAACAGCCGCCCCGGCGCAAGGGTGTTAGCAGCCCGTTGAAACTGTTGCTCCTGTCCTTTGTCGGCGGCCTTGTGGTGATCGGTGGTATGAGTTTTGCCCTGCCGCGTCTCTTTGCCGACAACTCCGTTCAGGTCTTTGCTGCGGGAAGCGAATAGCCGCGCCCTGAGTTGTCACCAACAGCCTTCCCCCTTTCGCAGTCCTTCCCGCGGCGCTAGACTTTCGGTCAAGCAATCCTGACCGGAGATCTCCGATGCGTCGCCTTGTTCCTGCTTTCGCCCTTGCCCTACTGACCGCCGCCCCCGTGTTCGCAGCCGGATGCGGCAATACCGCTTCAGGCTTTGACGCCTGGAAAGGTGAGTTCGCCAAAGAAGCGCGCGCCGCCGGTGTCGGTGATCGTGGCGTCAATGCGCTGATGAGCGCACGCTATTCGACCAAAACCATCAACGCCGACCGCAACCAGAAAGGCGTGAAATACAGCTTTGATCGGTTTGTTAAGATCCGTCTTGGGTCACTCGACAGTTTCGCAAATGGCGCGCGCAAGCGGATCAACCAGAACAAGGCCTTTTACGATTCGCTTGAAAAGCGGTTCGGCGTGCCTGCCGGGATCATCGTGTCCATTCACGGCATGGAAACCGGTTATGGCCGTTCCATGGGGACAGAGCCGGTGATCAACTCGATCCTGACGGTCGCCTATGACTGCCGCCGCCCACAACTGTTCCGCCCGCACGCGATTGCCGCGCTTAAGATGGTGGATCAGGGCATGTTGTCGCCAACGCAAAAGGGCGCGTTCCATGGTGAGCTGGGTCACACCCAATTCCTGCCCGGCAATGCCATGCGCTACGGCGTCGATGCCAACGGCGATGGGCGCGTCGACTTCTATAACCAGTCCGATGCGCTGGCCTCGACCGCCAATTTCCTGCGCCAGAAGGGGTGGAAAAAGGGGCAGCCCTACGGCCCCGGCACACATAACTTCCGTGTCCTGAATGAATGGAATGCCGCCACTGTCTATCAGCAGGCGATCTCGGCCGCAGCTGAGCGCATCCATCGCTGATCCGCATTTGGAAACAAAACTGCGAAAACCGCGCAATTTTCTCGAAATTGCCCGATTGCGACCAGATTTGACACGCACCTTCTCCTTGAGCGGACCCGACTCCGCCCGAGGAGAGAACCATGAGTTTCGACTATCCCTATGCAGGTCTGATCTTGCCGGATGCGCAGGATCTGTCGCCCACTCCCTACCTTGAAAGCGCGGCGCGGGTCTTGGCCCGGCTGTTTCCGCAGGATGACCGAGGCGCGCCGACGGAATGTGACGGAATGCGCGTCTTTGGTGATCATATCGGGATTGCAGTGATCCCCGAGGAACAAAGCGACTACGGCCCGCGTGTGCGACTGGAAGTGGTGACAACAGATGGCAGGCCACCCGACGAAACCGATGCCGCGCGGCTGCTGTCGGACACAGTGTACGAAGCACTGGAACATTCATCGGCCGATATTCTGGAATGGTATTCGCCCGGTGTGCTGATCGATCGAGAGGATTTTGTCCGGCTGCGCAAATTCGTATCGCCACGGCGGATCGGCCACATCGACTCGACCGTCGAAGATGCCCTGTTCGAAAGCGCCAATGCCGCCCAAGGCATCTGTGGCACGCTTTACCCCGAGGCCAGCGACGACGCCCCGCAGGACACCGCCGCCGACTTGCCGCCAGAGACACCGCCCGCGCGCAGCGGCTTTTTCGGATTGCGCCGCGTCGGACAAATGGCCGCCGTGACGGGGCTTTTGGCCGTTCTTACCTCAACCGGGCAAGTGCAACTCCTGTTCAGCCAGTTCCTGCCGTAACGGCCATGTTTCGCACCACATAGGTGTGGATCGAGAACACCACTGCCTGCGTTTTTGGCAGGCGGATCAGGCATTGCCGTTCCGACCGCCAGAACGGCGCAATGCGCGGATCGACCCCCGCCCGTGGCGCGGTGACAGAGCGCGGTTGATGCAGTTCAGCCTTGGCATAGGGAAAGGCGTTGAACCGCCATAGCGGCTGTCCTTCCCGCACGCCGTCAAACAGACGCTGCACGCGCCGGGCCAGAATGTCGTCGTAACTGTCCACCGGATCATGGATGCCCGTCATCGGGCGCATGAACTTTTCGTCCAGCCGCCAGCTTGCCGGGAAACACAGCACAGCGCCGGTCAGGACGTGTTCAGGTCCGCGCTTTTCCATCAGGCACAGATCTTCTTGTACGATGCGGCCCAACGTGCCCAACGGGTCCGTGGCATCCCGCGCGACCACCGCGCCGTCCGGACAACGCACGGACGTTGCGGAGACAGTGAACCCCTCCGGCAAGGCCGTCAGGACCATCTCTGACAGTTCCCGTGCCGCAACTGCGGCTTGCGGGTCCAGCGCCAGAACCGCCCCGCGCTGCGTGTCAAGCAGGTGCCGCCGTTTGGCCATCTGCTCGGCGTAGACCTCATCCACCTGCAACCAATCCGCCGGGTTCAGCGGCTTGATCCCTGGCAGCCTTGGGGTTTCGTGAATGTCGTAGGGGATGCAGGACTGCAAGATCATGCGCAAATGATAGCCCGCCAATGCACTGGCAGGAATCCCCCATTTACCGTCCGCCAGACGCGCTCCGCCGCCAGAAAACGACGCCACAGGCGGTCGCAAAACGGCGCGCCTGTCACGGCCCGCCCCGGCAGGCTGGACACGAGGACATCTATGGGACGCCAGACCATGAACACCCACTTTCGTGACACCCGCAAGATCGACCCGACGCGCGGTACGCTGACCGGCGACAACACCCCTAACGACATGGACCGGATAGAGATCGGCCCGACCCGGCTTGCCCTCGGAGAATGGGCCACGGCGGGACTGGAACAGCCCGACCTGCAAGCGATGCGGCGCTATCGCTGGCAGCGGCTGACGGAACACATCGTCGCCCGCGATCTGGCCGGGTTGCTGGTCTTTGACCCGCTCAACATCCGCTACGCCACCGACTCGACCAATATGCAGCTGTGGAACACCCATAATCCGTTCCGCGCGGTGATGGTTTGTGCCGACGGCTACATGGTCATCTGGGACTACAAGAACGCGCCGTTTCTGTCCTCGTTCAACCCTCTGGTGCGTGAGGCACGGTCCGGCGCGGACCTGTTCTATTTCGACCGGGGCGACAAGGTGGATGTGGCCGCCGATGTCTTTGCCAATGAGGTGCGCATCCTGCTGGAGGAACACGCCCCCGACAACAGGCGGCTGGCGGTCGACAAGCCCATGCTGCACGGATTGCGCGCGCTGGAGGCGCAGGGGTTGACCGTGGTCCCCGGTGAGGAAGTCACCGAAAAGGCGCGCTCTGTCAAAGGCCCCGATGAGATCAAGGCCATGCGTTGCGCGGTGAACGCCTGTGAGGCGGCCATGTATGAGATGGAGCGGTTCACGCGGGAAAACGTGCCGCTGGGCGAGGTGTCCGAGAATGACATCTGGGCGGTGCTGCACGCCGAGAATATCCGCCGGGGTGGGGAGTGGATCGAGACGCGGCTACTGACCTCGGGGCCGCGCACGAACCCCTGGTTTCAGGAGAGTGGGCCGCGTATCGTTCAGAACAATGAGATCGTCGCCTTCGATACCGATCTGGTGGGTTGCTACGGCATCTGCGTCGACATCTCACGCACATGGTGGGTGGGTGATCAGGCCCCGCGGCCGGACATGATTGATGCGATGCGGCACGGGGTCGAGCATATCAGGACCAATATGGAAATGCTCCGGCCCGGCGTTTCGATCCCGTATCTGTCCCGCAATACCCATGTTTTGCGGCCTGAGTTTCAGAAGCTGAAATATGGCTGCCTCATGCATGGGGTGGGGCTGTGTGATGAGTGGCCTTTGGTGGCCTATCCGGACAAGATGGTTGAGGGGGCGTTCGACTATGAACTGGAGACGGGCATGACCCTGTGTGTCGAGGTTCTGGTCTCTCCCGAGGGGGGCGATTTTTCGATCAAGCTGGAGGAGCAGGTGGTGATCACCGAGAATGGGTATGAGAACCTGATCAGCTATCCGTTTGACCCTGCCTTGATGGGTGAGGGATAGGCTGTCCACGCGTGGCGGGATTTCCGTCCTATAAATATCAAGGGGTTACAGAGGCGAATTTACCTTCGCTTAATCCTTATTCCTCCAACCTGCGGGCCATCCGCAGCACGGACTCGGCGCGGGTATGGTGGCTGAGATCGGCCAGCGGCACCCATGCAAGCGCATGGGATTCTGCTGAGGCTGTGATTTTTCCGGCCTCGGCCTGCATCAGAAAGCGCACGTCATAGTGCAGGTGCGCGGGCTCTGACCCGCGTGCCGGGATCTCATGAATGTCCACGTCGAACACCGCGTCGGACAGCAGGCGGATTCGGGACAGGCCGCTTTCCTCATACGCCTCTTTCAAGGCCACAAACCGCGCATCGGCGATGCCGTCACAATGCCCGCCCAGTTGCAGCCAGCGGTTCAGTTTGGCGTGATGCGTCAACAGCACCGACATCCCGTTCGATGACAGCACAAAGGCCGAGCCGGTCACATGACCGCCGATATGCGGATCGCGGGAAAAGGCCGCCTGCCCGTGGCGCGCGCAAAAGGCCGCCAAGCGGGACCACTCTGCCGCGTCCCGCGCATCGCGCGCCGCAAATTCACCGATCCCGTCAATCCGCATCCAGATGCACCCTTGCCAAGACGCCAGCATGGTCTGATCCAAAGAGCGGCCGGTTTTCGGCCTTGCCGCCCCCCGGCGACCAGACCTGATCCAGCGGCAGCGGGATCGGCAGAACCTGTCCGCCGGGCCAGCCATGCGGGGCCAGCCAATAGGTCGGGCGCAACGGACCCGCGCGCCGCAGCCCCGCCGCCCGCGTCAGCCGACGGACCGAATGCCCCCAAGGTACCATGTTGAAATCGCCGGACAAGATCACCGGCCCCTCCAGCCCCGCGATGACCTGTTCCAGTGCAGCCGCCTGTGCGCCTTGCCCATGCGGAAAGGGCCAGCGCAGGTGCAGTGACAGAACCCAGACCGGCCCTTGCGGCGTGTCCAGATGTAGCCCGGCAATCCCCTGCCCCGACAGGCACAGCGTGCCGCTCGGCAGGATCGGGTGGCGGGACAGGACGGCGTTGCGGCTCCAGCTATAAAAGGGACAGGTGCTGCGATGCGGATAGTCGGCGGCCAGCCGATCAAGGATTTCTCCGTTCCGCCCGGTGAGTTCCTGCAAGGTGATGACATCGGGGGACGCCGCCAGAATATCCTGTGAAAGCTGGGGGATTTGCGCGTTCCGGTACAAAAGGTTCTTTTGATAGACGGAAAACGCGCCGGGCGCGGGAGCGACCAGTTTCATCACCACCACCTGCCCCAGTGCCAGCAGCGCCAAAACCGCCAGTGGCCAACGCACCCCGCGCGGCCAGCTTGTCCAGATCACCGCCAGCGCGGCCAGCGCCAGCAGCGGCACCCGCACGACCGCCAGTGTATCGCCAGCAGGATGCAGTGGACCGGCCCATGAGGCCAGCACCAGCAGTGTCAAGACCGCTGCAACACTCTTCAACAGTGGGTCCAGTATCCTCACCATGGCGTGACGCGACTGACACGTTGCTTGTCGCAGTGTGCCGCGCGGCCCATTGTTAGTATCAATCGCATCATCAGGACGCCCCATGCCCACTGAACGCATCTCATTTCCCGGTCACGCCGGGGACAAGCTGGCCGCACGGCTGGATCTGCCGGACGGCGCACCGCTTGCCACCGCCCTCTTTGCCCATTGTTTCACCTGCGGCAAGGACATTGCCGCCGCGCGGCGCATCGCTCAGCGGCTTTGCGCCATGGGGATTGCCGTGTTTCGGTTCGATTTTACCGGGCTGGGGCATTCCTGCGGCGAGTTTGCCAACACAACCTTTGGCTCTAACGTCGGCGACCTTGTGGCGGCGGCAGAGTACCTTGAGGGCCGGGGGTTGGGCCCCGACCTGTTGATCGGCCATTCGCTGGGCGGCGCTGCGGTGCTGCGGGCGGCGCCGCGCATCGCGTCGGCCAAGGCGGTTGTCACCATCGGCGCGCCGTTTGATCCCAGCCATGTCACCCATAATTTTGCCGACGCGCTGGAGACTATCCGGGCCGAGGGACAGGCGCAGGTCGATCTGGGCGGACGTCCCTTTGTCATCGGGCGCGATTTTGTCGAGGATGTGATGGCGCAAGAGCTGGAGCCGATCATCGGGTCGATGAAAAAGGCTCTGCTGGTGTTGCATGCGCCGCGCGACGCGGTGGTGGACATATCGAACGCCACGCGGATCTTTACCGCCGCCAAACATCCCAAGAGCTTTGTCACGCTGGACGATGCCGACCATCTGGTGACAGGTGCAGACGACGCGGACTATGTGGCCGAGGTGATCGCCGCATGGGCCGATCGCTATCTGGATCTGCCCGCCCCGGCCCCGCCCATCGGCGCGCCTGAGGGCGTTGTGCGGGTGACAGAGGCCGCCCCGGACGGGTTTTTGCAGGACATCCAGAACGGGCCGCACCACCATGCGCTGGCGGATGAACCGGCGGCCTATGGCGGCAGCAACAAGGGGATGTCGCCCTATGGGTTTCTGGCGGCGGGTCTGGGGGCCTGTACGTCGATGACGATCCGCATGTACGCGCGGCGCAAGGGCTGGCCCCTGACCGGGATCAGCGTCGACGTCACCCATGACAAGGTACATGCGCAAGACGCCGGCACCTCTGCCACGACGCGGATCGACCGATTTTTGCGCCGGATCACGCTGGAGGGCGATCTGGACAGCGACCAGCGGGCGCGGTTGCTGGAGATTGCCGACAAATGCCCGGTGCACAAGACGCTGGAACAGGGTGCGGAGATCGAGACCGAACTGGCCTGACTGGAGTGTCATGGCACCGCACAACGAAAAAGGCCGGGCGCTGTGCCCGGCCTTTTCTGTCGTGTCATCTTTGCCGTCAGTCCGTAGGCCGGGCTTCAGCCCGGCACCACAGCTTAGCCGCGGGCGCGGCCCACCAGTTTCCATGCCAGCGGCAGGATCACAGCGGCCAGCGCCAGCTTGATGCCGTCGCCCAGCAGGAAGGGTGTCAGGCCCCACTCAAGGATCGGCTTGTCCCAGCCGTACAGCATGCCCAGCCAGATCAGGCCGGGGACATAGATCAGCACGTTGCCGACCAGCATCGCGCCGGCCATCTTGGGGGCAGAGCGATCCCAGCCCGCGCGCGCCAGCACACCCAGCGCCAGCACCGCCAGAACGTAGCCGACAAGATAGCCACCCGTGCTGCCCATCATGTAGGAGATGCCGTTCAGGTCGGCGGTCGAGCTTTGGAAGATGTCAAAGCCCAGCATACCGATGAGCATGTAAGCAATGATCGTCGTCAGGCCCAGCTTGGGGCCATAGGCGGCGCCAATGGTCAGAACCGCAAAGGTTCCCATGCTGATCATCACCGGCGTACCGGGCACCGGCGCCTTGATCTTGGCCGCCACGGCGAGGGCCAGAATGCCCACCACAACCAGCGCGGCTTGTTTCAGTCGCAGTGCGGTTCCTTCGGTGGCGCCGAAGGTCTCAACCAGCACATTGCGGTTCAAAGTGAGGTTCATGGTGTCCCCTTTTCTCTTGTCATGCGTTCAGACGGTTCTGCCCCAAGGTCACACGCATCGCAAGAGCGCATGCGGATCGGGCCTCATCAAATTTGCAAAGTCGAAGTTTGCACCTGAAAAACCGGCATTGCGGTCAAAGGGGCTGGCGTCCTGTGTGGTGAGAGCGATCGCCGGGGTGCTGCGGGATTGGCACCGGCGGGACGGGCGGCAGGCATTATAGCGGCCCCAACCGACCCAACAGCCCGGGCAATTGGCGCAACACGTCCAGCGCCATGTCCGCGTTGCGCAGGGTGATCGCCGCCAGAGGGTGCTCCCAATCCTGATCGTGTACGGCGAAGATGCGATAGCTGCCCGTCGCATCGTCCGCGTGATAGCCAAATTCGACCACCACGTCGCGCTTGACGTATCGGGCGAGTTCCTTGGCCTGCCCTGCGGGTTCCAACAGCTCCAGCGGTTTCACGACCTGCCAGCCGGCCCCGCGAAACACCGAGTTGATCTGTAACGCCAGTTGCATGGTCTCTCCCCTTTGTCCGCCCAAACTAGAAAGAGCGCAGCAAATGGGCGAGACCCTGATTTCCTTGGCAGGAGGCATCAGGCGAAAACCCGCCGCAGACGCACGATAGCCATGGGACGAGGCGCAGGCGGAGGACCACAGGACCACGCCCTTGCCGGTTGTGCGTTGAGCGCGGCCCGTGCCGTTAAGGGGGAGGCCGCGAACGGTCACTCCAGATCAGGAAGAAAGACCGTCAAAAATCCAAGGCAAAGCAGAATGGATAGGTAGCTGAAGACCTGCTGCATGCCGATCACGTCCGCCAGCGCCCCCAGCGCAGCCGCCCCAACCGCCCCGATCCCGAACGCAAAACCAAAGACGAACCCCGACACCATGCCCACTTTCTGCGGCAACAGCTCTTGGGCAAAGACCACGATGGCGGAGAAGGCTGACGACAGGACCAGCCCGACGATCACGCTAAGGCCCGCAGCGGCCCACAGCGGGACAAACGGCAGCACAATCGCAAACGGCAGCGCGCCCACGATAGAGCCCCAGATGACCTTTTTGCGACCAATCCGATCACCGATCGGACCGCCAAAGAACGTCCCAAAGGCAACCGCCGTGAGGAAGACAAACAGCAGCCCCTGTGCATAAGGGATGCCCAGCCCGAATTTCTCGATCAGGAAAAAGACATAGTAGCTTTTGAAGGTCTCGATGTAGACGAACTTGCTGAGGAGCAGCGCCCCCAAGACAGCAAATGCAATGATTAGCCGCCGACGCGGCAAGGCAGGCCCGACCGCGGCGCGCGCGCCGTTGGCGCGCATCATGCGCTGATGTTCCGTAAACCACCGGGCGACCCACAAAAGGATAATGACCGCGCAAACCGCAAGCAGGCTGAACCAAACCGTGCTGATTTGTCCAAGCGGTAGCAGGATAAACGCAGCCGCCAAGGGACCAAGCGCCGTACCGGCGTTGCCCCCCACCTGAAAGCTGGACTGCGCGAACCCCAGTCGCCCGCCAGAGGCCATGCGGCACACGCGCGACGCCTCGGGGTGGAACAGTGCCGAGCCAAGCCCCAGCACGGAGGACGCCACCAACAGCCCCTCGAACGACGTCGCTGTTCCCAACAAAACGATCCCGACGCCGACGATCCCCATCGAGACGGCCAGCGAATACGGTTTGGGCCGCAAATCGCCATATAGTCCCAGAACGGGTTGCATGATGCAGGCTGTGATCTGCTGCGCCAGTGTCAACAAACCGAGTTGAAAATAGCTTAGCCCATACTGCGCTTTCAGTATCGGATAGAGCACGGGTAGCAGGAACTGGATCAGGTCATTGATCAGATGTGTGCTGCTGACCGCAAGGATCACGGTGTAGGATGTCGGCAATATCGCCGCGCGTTGAGTCGTCATGTTTGGCCCCGACATGGAATTGCACCGGGCAGTGACCGGTCGTGAACTGCGTCTGTTGTATCGTCTATTTCGTGGCGGGTTTCGTGTCAGATCGGAACGGCTTATACTGTAGCAAAACTGCAGGCTCCTTTTGCGCAAAATCCAAACTGCCCTACCGCCGATGAACGCCCTTCGGACCTTTGCGGTGGCCGGACGGCGGCTGAATTTCCGCGCCGCCGCAGAAGAGCTTCATGTGTCGCAAGGCGCTGTGGCGCAACAGATTCGTTTGCTTGAACAGCACCTTGGCCAAGCCCTGTTCACACGGCTGCCCAGAGGCGTCGCGCTGACATCGCGGGGCGCGATCTATCACGCCGAAGTCAGCCGCGCCTTTGACATACTACGGGACGCGACAGGGCAATTGAATGAAAGCGATGACAGCCTGACGATAAGCGTAACGCCGACCTTCGCGGCCAAGCTGTTGATTCAGAGCCTTCCGTCCTTGAATACCGCCTTTCCCGGCATCAAAATTCGCACCATCGCCACGGTTGAGGTCATCGACTTTGACCGGGATCAAGTTGACATTGCGGTGCGCGAAACCTGTCCGCCGTTTCCGGCGGCCCATGAGGCGCAGCTGCTTTTCCGTCAGGATTTCATTCTGGTGGGCAGCCCGCATCTTTTGAACGATCTTCCCCTGCCCTTGACGTCGGACACGGTGCGCAACCTGCCGCTGCTGCACGATTCCTATGAGCATTGGCAAACCTACTTTCGCACGACGGACAGGTTGCCGGGGCCGGTCTTCAACCAGATCTCATTGGCGATTGATGCGGCGTTGGCGGGTCAGGGACTGGCCATTGTCAGCCGGGCGTTTGTGCAAAGCGATCTGAACGCCGGGCGTCTGATTGATGCGGGGTCCGCAGGGGGCGCGTCCGTTCGGGACTATTATCTCGTCCGGAAGAAATCACAGCGCGCGCGGCCCATGCTGGATGTTGTCTGGTCCTGGTGTCTGGACACCTTTTCAGAGGGCTAGCGCGTTTTCTGCGGGCGTGCGGCGCATGGCCCCCTAGAAACAAAAAAGGGCCCCGCGAAAACGCGAGGCCCCGGTCGTGCGGGCAAGGCCCGGTTTGATTTACGAGATGCGGTTGAGCAACTCACCCAGCGAGGCCTTGGCGTCGCCGTAGAACATCCGCGTGTTGTCCTTGTAAAACAGCGGGTTCTCGATGCCGGAATAGCCGGTGCCCTGCCCGCGTTTGGAGACAAACACCTGCTTGGCCTTCCAGCATTCCAGAACCGGCATCCCGGCGATGGGGCTGTTCGGATCTTCCTGGGCTGCCGGGTTCACGATGTCGTTGGAGCCGATGACGATGGCCACATCCGTGTCCGGGAAGTCCTCATTGATCTCGTCCATTTCCAGAACGATGTCATAGGGCACCTTTGCCTCTGCCAAGAGCACGTTCATGTGCCCCGGTAGACGGCCCGCAACGGGGTGAATGGCGAAACGCACCTCTTTGCCCTGTGCCCGCAGGCGGCGAGTCAGTTCGGCGACGTTCTGCTGCGCCTGTGCCACGGCCATGCCGTAACCCGGAATGATGATGACGCTGTCGGCCTCTTCGAGGGCCTGCGCCACACCGTCGGCGTCGATGGCGATCTGCTCACCCTCGACCGCCATCTGTTCACCCGCAGGGCCGCCAAAGCCGCCCAGAATCACGCTGATGAAGGACCGGTTCATGGCCTTGCACATGATGTAGGACAGGATGGCACCGGAGGAGCCGACCAGCGCGCCGACCACGATCAGAAGATCGTTGCCAAGGCTGAAGCCAATCGCCGCCGCCGCCCAGCCCGAGTAGCTGTTGAGCATCGAGACAACCACCGGCATGTCGGCGCCGCCGATGCCCATGATCAGGTGATAGCCGATGAACAGCGCCGCCAGCGTCATCAGGAACAGCGGGAAGAAGCCGCCGGTGCCCATGTACCAGAACAGGCACAGCACAGAGAGTGCTGCCGCTGCCGCATTCAGCAAGTGACCGCCCGGCAGTTTTTGCGCCTTCGAGGTCAGCTTGCCCGCCAGTTTGCCAAAGGCCACGACCGACCCGGTGAAGGTCACGGCACCGATGAAGATGCCAAGGAACAGCTCAACCCGCAGGATGCTTTGCTCGACGCCGTCTTTCTTGGCGATCAGGGCGGCAAAGCCCTCCAGCGATTTGCGCGCGGTGTCGTCCATGGCCATGACGCGGCCCAGTTCGATATGCGCGTTGAGGCCGACAAAGACCGCCGCCAGACCGACAAGGCTGTGCATCGCCGCCACAAGTTGCGGCATCTCGGTCATTTCGACCTTGTTGGCGACGTACCAGCCGATGCTGCCGCCCGCCGCGATCAGGATGATCGACAGCAGCCAGAGGCCAGAGCCCGGCCCGATCAGCGTGGCAAAGACCGCAAGGCCCATGCCGACAATGCCGTACCAGACAGCGCGTTTTGCGCTTTCCTGGCCCGAAAGTCCCCCCAACGACAGGATGAAGAGGACAGCTGCGACCACATAGGCCGCGGTGGTGAATCCGAAATCCATGATCCCCTACCCCTTAAGATTTCTGGAACATGGCAAGCATGCGCCGCGTGACGAGGAACCCGCCAAAGATGTTGATGCCCGCCATGAAGACCGACAGGGCCGCCAGCAGGATCACAAGGAAGCTCCCCGATCCGATCTGCATGAGCGCGCCAAGGATGATGATCGACGAGATGGCGTTGGTGATGGCCATCAGCGGCGTGTGCAGCGAATGCGACACGTTCCAGATCACCTGGAAGCCGATGAAGACTGACAGCACAAAGACGATGAAGTGCTGCATAAAGCTGGCCGGGGCAACCAGACCCACCGCCAGCAGCAGACCGCCACCGACAGCCAGCAGGGTCACCTGCTGCTTGGTCTGCGCCTTGAAGGCGGCGACCTCATTGGCGCGCTTTTCAGCGGCGGTCAGTTCCTTGACCTTTTCCTTGGGCTTGGCCGCGATGGCCGCAACCTTGGGCGGCGGCGGCGGGAAGGTGATTTCCCCCTGATGGGTGACGGTCGCGCCGCGGATCACGTCGTCTTCCATGTTGTGATTGATCTGACCGTCCTTTTCGGGCGTCAGGTCAGTCAGCATGTGACGGATGTTGGTGGAATACAGGGTTGAGGCCTGCGTTGCCATCCGGCTGGGGAAGTCGGTGTAGCCGATGATCGTGACACCGTTTTCGGTGACGATCTTTTCGTCCATCACGGTGCCTTCGGCGTTGCCGCCTTTTTCAGCCGCAAGGTCGACGATGACCGAGCCTGGCTTCATCGCCGCAATCATATCCTCAAGCCACAGCTTGGGGGCCGGACGGTTGGGGATCAGCGCGGTGGTGATGACGATGTCGATGTCGGGTGCCAGTTCGCGGAACTTTTTCAGCTGCGCTTCGCGGAACTCAGGCGAAGACACGGCGGCATAGCCACCGGTGGCCGACCCGTCCTGCTGTTCTTCTTCGAAGTCCAGATAGACAAATTCCGCGCCCATGCTTTCGACCTGTTCGGCCACTTCGGGGCGCACGTCAAAGGCGTAGGTGATCGCGCCAAGGCTGGTGGATGTGCCGATCGCGGCGAGACCCGCCACACCGGCACCGACAACCAGAACCTTGGCCGGGGGCACCTTGCCCGCCGCGGTGATCTGACCTGTGAAGAAGCGGCCAAAGTTGTTGCCTGCCTCGATCACCGCGCGGTAACCCGCGATATTGGCCATCGACGACAGCGCGTCCATCTTTTGCGCGCGGGAGATCCGCGGCACCATTTCCATGGCGATGACGTTGGCACCTTTTTCCTTGGCCTTGTTCAGGCCCTCTTCGTTCCCGCCGGGATTGAAGAAGGTGATCAGCGTCTTGTCCGCCGTCAGGTAATCCAGCTCGTCCAGCGTGGGAATCCGGACCTTGGCAATGATATCGGCCCCAGCCCACAATACATCGGCACTATCAACCACTTCGACTCCGGCGTCCCGGTAGGTCTCATCCGAAAACCCGGCTTTTGCCCCGGCTCCGGCCTCGATCATGCAGTCATAGCCCAGCTTCTGTAGCTGGCGAGCCGAATCCGGGGTCATCGCAACGCGATTCTCTCCGGATTCAACCTCTCTTGGCGTCCCTATCTTCACGGTAATCCCCTTTGTTCTCAGGTACTCCTACGCCCCTGATGAGGCGTTAATTCGCATTTCGCCGCACGAATGCGGCCCTGCAGCGACAAGCAGCGCGCGTTGTAAAACACACCGGGGCAAAAAGTTAAACCCAAGCATCTATTCTTGCGCTTTATGAGTGGCGGTCGAAACATTGTTGCGCCAACTCCGCAACGTCAATCACTAATCCTGCCCAGTTTCTCTGCTTTCTCAGGCAGTTGAAAGAGGTTTCGGCAGCAGCACTGACGTTTCTGATGGCGATACCTGCGCGCGCACATCGCAACTTGCGGCAAAAAAACACTTTTTCAGGGCAAGCGGCCGTCTATGCCGCTTAGACCCAGCGCCGCACGTCATTTGTGTATTGGGCAAAAGTTGCGCGGAATTTCCGGCGCAAGCGGTCCTCTTCCGGCACGATAAAGCGTTTTTCGATCACCCAGACAAAAACCGGGATCAGCGGCAACGCCAGCACCGCGCCCCAGTACAGGATCATTCCCGTCAGGATCATCGAATCGCCCAGATAGATCGGGTTGCGCGAGCGTTTGAAGATGCCGCTGGTCACAAGCCGCTCTGCCTCGGAGTGCGGGATCACGGTGGTGCGGTGGCGGCGCATCTCAGAGATGGCCAGCCCGATCAGGATCAGACCGCCGCCCACCAGCACCCCGCCCAGCAAATCGGCCCAGACCGGACCAAAGCTGAGCCCAAAGCCGAAGTATGTCTTTTGCACCCATGCGAGCACCAGCGCGCCGGTCAGCCAAACCGGCGGCATGTCGATCCATTTCAGCACAGCGGCCCCCTTGGTAGCTTCGCATGTAATCTATGGCGCGCTGCGCCGTCTTCTGAGCCGACGAAAGGCCGCAGCGCGCTGGTCAGAGGGTTATTCCCACTCCATCTCTTCGAAGACACGACCGGCATTCTTGGTCGCCAGTTCCTCGAACGTGTCGAGATGCGCCCATTTGGTCTGGTCCACATAGTAGGCCCCGGCCAGATCGCCGCCATCGTCGATGTGCTGCCCGATCTTGGTCCGCAGATCCTTGAGGTAGTCCGAAGTATAGCGCGTCACCTGCGCCATGTTGGTCGGGTGGCCGTGGCCGGGGATGACATAGGTTGCGCCCAGATCGGTGAACGGGCCGTCAAACGTCTCTACCCAGCAACTGGTGCAGGTGTCGGCAAAGATCGGCGGCATCCGCTCATGGAACGCGATGTCGCCCGCGATCACGATGCCCCACTGCGGTATCCAGACCTGCGTGTCGCCCGGCCCATGGGCCGAGCCAAGGTGCAGCACCTCCAGCGTCACATCGCCCATTTCCACGGTGTAGGCGTCCGAGAATGACAGGTTCGGCACCGCAACCCGCGTGCCCTCTGCCTTGTCCTGATTGTAGCGCATCATGCCTTGCAGGATGAAATCGCCGTTTTCCTCGACCTCGTGGATTGCGTCCTCATGGGCAAGGATGTCCACCCCCAGATCGGCCCAGTAAGAGTTGCCAAGCATGGCATGCCCCTGCCCGTTCTCGTTGATCACCAGTTTGACCGGCTGGTCGGTGATCGTCTTGATCTCATCGTGTAGGGCTGCGGCCAGCCGCGCCGAGGCACCGCCGTTGATCACCACAACCCCGTCTCCGGTGATGACAAAGGACAGGTTGTTGTTGTGACCCGAATTTTCATAGGTCGGCGGCGCGGTGGCCCCGATGGCGGAAAATACATGCGGAATAACCTCGACAGGTTTGTCGTAGAGTTCCGATTGCGGGTATTTGTCAGCGATATCCTCGCTGGCCAGCGCGGCTGTGGCGCAGAGGGCCAGAACAGAGATCTGGGCAATACGTTTCATGAGATCCTCCCGGTAATCACTATCATATTCACATGCGTGAATAGCATTGCCAAGCGATCCGTCGCGGACCTCTTGTCACAGGGTTTTGCCGCTGTAGGCTGCGGCAAACATGGGAGGATTTCATGCTGAACGGAAAACACGCGCTGGTCACAGGCGGCGGCAGCGGTATCGGGTTGGCCATCGCGCGGGCGCTGGCCGACGAGGGCGCGCAGGTGACGATCACCGGCCGCCGGATCGAACGGCTGGAGGCGGCACGCGGCGACCAGATCTTTCCGCTGGCGATGGATGTCATGGATGAGTTTTCGGTTGTGCAAGGCGTCGAAGAGGCGGTCGCCGCCCGTGGCCCCATCCAGATCTGCGTGCCCAACGCCGGGATTGCCGAAGGGCGGTCGATCCTCAAGACCGACATGGCATTCTGGCGCACGATGATGGCGACCAATGTCGACGGCGCGTTCCTGACCATCCGCGAGTCGCTGAAATCCATGGTGGACACCGATTGGGGCCGGGTGATCGCGGTGTCGTCGATTGCCGGGATACGCGGCCTGAAGGGCGCGCCGACCTACACCGCGTCAAAACATGCGCTTTTGGGATTGATCCGCGCGCTGGCAGCGGATTACGCCAAAAAACCCTATACCTTTAACGCTCTTTGTCCCGCCTATGTGGACACCGACATCGTTGACATGAACGTCACCTCGATCATGCAGCGCACCGGCAAGTCCGAGGCCGAGGCCCGCGCCACCATGGTCAACGTCAACCCGCACGGGCGGCTGATTGCCTCCGAAGAAGTCGCGCAGGCTGCGGTCTGGCTGTGTCATGACGCATCAGGCAGCGTGAACGGTCAGGCGATCCAGATCGCGGGGGGCGAGGTGTAACCCCGCCTGGTGATCCGCCGCGTTTGGCGAGGGTTATTCCCTCTTGACGGTCAAACAGTCAGGGGCAAAGCACAAAGCCGGAATTGTCGGTGATGCAGGCGCCTTGGTTGATGCAGACGTCCCGGCAGCCTTCCAGCTTGGCGCTGCACTCTTCGTAGACGACCTCATCGTCGGCCACCGCCTGCGCGGCCAGCCCGGTCGAGACACAGCTGTCGTAGGAAGTCATGCACGAGGTGTCGCATTGCGATGCCCCGGCGGCCAGGATCACCCGCAGACTATCGACCGACATTGCTGCCGGTGTGACCAGCGGATCGGCATGGACCTGTGTGATCGACAGAGTTGCAAATGCAGCGGCGGCAATCCGTGTGAAAAGAGCTGATTTCATGTCTTTGTCCTTCATACTTTGTGCGCCAAGACCTGACCGTACCAATGACACGGGCATCACGCTGCCCAAACGGGTCTGCGCAAGACCCGCCCATTCGGCGGGGCATGCCGTCCCATGGGGCAGTTTGCGCCAGCAAAGGACGGTTTGCATAGGCCTATGTCGGCTGCGGGTGCAGCGCGGCGCTTACAGCAGCGCTTGCAGGCCGCGCCCCAGCAGGGCGGCCAGCCGGTCCCGCTCTGCCACAAACCGCGCGTAGGGTGGGCGTTTGATGCCGTCCAGCGCGCGCAGCAACAGGGTGGCGGTTTCATCCGGCGGGGCGTCCAGCGTCACCCGGCCTGCGGCCACTTCGCGCGTCAGCCAATCGGCAAAGACCGCTGTGATCCGGGCCGCCCCATCCTCGACCAGATCGCGCGCTTGGCTGTCCTTGAGGTCCAGCAATTCCGCACCGTGTGGGCTGTCCAGCATGTCCCGGATCATCGGCCCCGTCTTGGCAGCATAGCCCGCGCGCAGCAAATCCGGCACAGTGCCCTGCCCCGCAAGTGCCTGCGTGACCGCCTGCACGGCCTGGTCGAAATAGACCTGCACCATGCATCGTGCGATGTTTTCCTTGTTGCGAAAGTGCTGATAGAGCGCGGGACGCGACATACCAGCTGCCTGCGCTATGTCCTCCATCGAAGTGCGGCGATAGCCATATTGGCACAGTACCGCCATGGCGGCCCCAAGGATCGCCTCTTGCTTGACGCGGTCAGGATCGGATGTCTCCATCATGGGCAGAGCCTGACAAAATCGCCAGAAACTGTCAATTGACATTGTGACACTATGGGTTAATTCTGTCAGAAACCAGTCAGGAGGACGACATGGCCACCACGCTCACCGTCAACGGCACCGCCCAAGAGGTGGATCTGCCCGAAAACGTCCCACTGCTATGGGCGTTGCGGGACGCGCTCAACCTGACGGGGACCAAGTTTGGCTGCGGTGTCTCGGCCTGCGGGGCCTGCACCGTGCATATCGACGGTGAGGCGGTGCGCTCCTGCCAGATCCCCATCGGCGACGTCTGGGGGAAGGTGACCACGATCGAGGGGTTGGGCACGCCCGATGCCCTGCACCGGCTGCAAAAAGCGTGGATCGACCATCAGGTTGCGCAATGCGGCTACTGCCAGTCCGGCCAGATCATGCAGGCCGCCGCGTTATTGGCAGAAACCCCCAACCCGAACGATGATGACATCGACGCCGCAATGCAGGGCAACCTGTGCCGCTGCGGCACCTATCCGCGCATCCGCGCTGCCATCAAATCCGCCGCTGAAGGAGCCTGAGCCATGGCAAGCATCGGCAAGATTGCCCGCCGCACCTTTTTGTTCGGGGCCGTGGCCGTCGCGGGCGGCGCCGCCTTTGGCGCGTGGTACGTCACCCGCCCCGCCCCCAACCCGCTGAAGCCCGCTGAGGGCGAGGCATCGCTGAACGCCTTTGTGCTGATCGACGGCGACGGCGTGACGCTGGTCGCGCCCCGCGCCGAGATGGGTCAGGGCACCATGACCACATGGGCCGCGCTGATCGCCGAGGAAATGGATCTGGCTTGGGAAGACGTGCGCGTCATTCACGGCCCGCCCGCGCAGGCCTATTACAACAGCGCCCTGATGGGCGAGGGCTTGACCCACAAGGGCTATGACGTCTCATCTTTCCAGCATTCGCTGGGAGAGGTCATGGGCGTCATGGGCAAGGTGTTTTCCATGCAGGTCACTGGCGGGTCAACCGCCATGAAAGACGGTTATGAGCGGATGCGCGTCACCGGCGCGGCCACGCGTGAAATGCTCAAGACCGCCGCCGCACAGCGACTGGGCGTCGGGCTGGACGAGTTGCGCACCGAGAACGGTGCAGTGATTGCCCCCGACGGCACCACGATCCCCTATTCCGATCTGGCCGCCGAGGCCGCCGAGGTTGAGCCGCCTAAGGTCGAACTGCGCGAGCGGTCGGACTGGAAGCTGCTGGGCACTTCGCTGCCGCGCAAGGACATCCCCGGCAAATCCACCGGTACCGCGCAATTCGGCATCGACACCCGTCTGCCCGGAATGCGCTACGCCGCCGTCCGCATGTCCCCCACGCGGGGCGGCATGAAATCCTTTGACGCGTTTGAGGCCAGCCGCATGGCGGGCGTTGAAAAGGTGGTCGATCTGGGCGATGGACTGGCGGTCATCGCCACCAACACTTGGCTGGCCCAGCAGGCCGTCGATGCCATCCCGGTCGAATGGGCCCCCTCATCCTACCCCGAAACCACCGAGGACATGACCCGCGCCATCAAGGCGGCGTTTGATGCCGAGCCAAACTCGACCCTGCGCGACGATGGCGACACGGCCAAGCTGCCCTCAGGTGCGATGCGCATCAAGGCAGAGTATAGCGTACCGTTTCTGGCCCATGCCACGATGGAACCGATGAACGCCACAGCCTGGTTTGATGGCACGCACTTGCGGATCTGGTGTGGCAATCAGGGCCCGACCTTTTTGCGCGACGCCTGCGCCGCCGAGGCCGGGATCGACCCCGAAGAGGTCGAGGTCAATGTCACGCTGATGGGCGGCGGCTTTGGCCGGCGCGGCGAGTTCGACTATGCGGTGATCGCCACGCGGGTGGCCAAGGCCATGCCCGGCACGCCGGTCAACGTCACATGGTCACGCGAAGAGGACATGACGCATGACTTCTACCGCCCCGCCGCCCTCGCCCGCATTACCGGCGCGGTGTTGGACGGCAAGGCGCTGACCTTTGATGCGCAGGTGTCGTCGCCGTCGATTGCCGAACAGGCGCTGGACCGCTGGGTCGGCTTTGCGCCGGGTGGCCCGGACAAGGGCATTGTCGACGCGATCTATAATCAGCCCTACGGCATTCCCAACTACCGCGTCACCGGCCACAAGGCCGAGATCACCCCGCCGCTGGGCTTCTGGCGCTCTGTTGGGGCCAGCTATAACGGGTTTTTCCATGAGAGCTTCATGGACGAACTGGCCCATGCGGCAGAGGCCGATCCGCTGCAATTCCGTCTGGACCTGACGCGCGACGAATGGCTGCCCGCCTATTATGTGCTGGAGGCGGTGCGCGACATGTCCGGCTGGACCGGCCAGACAGAGGACGGCGTGGGGCGCGGCATTGCCATGGTCTACAGCTTTGGCACGCCTTGCGCGATGGTGATCGAGGTGCGCGACGTGGACGGCATGATCCGGCTGACAAACGCGTGGATCGCAGCCGATCCCGGCGTGGCGCTGGACCCGTCGATCATCGAGGCACAGCTGACCGGAGCGATGGCCTATGGGCTGTCGGCGGCGATGGGCGAAGAGATCACCTTTGCCGGGGGCGTGGCCGAGCAAAAGAACTTTCCGGACTATGATCCGCTGCGGATGCCGCAGATGCCTGCGGTCGAGGTCAGGATTCTGGAAAACCAGAAGCGCCTGAACGGTGTCGGAGAGGTTGGCACCCCGCCCGCCGCACCGGCGCTGGCCAACGCGCTGTTTGACTTGACCGGCAAACGGGTGCGGGATCTGCCGCTGAACAAGGCGTTTGAATTCTACGTCTGAGGATCAAACGCGCGGCCCCTCGGTGCGCAGATCCGGGGGCCGCGCGTGTTTACGTCGCGAGACCGTTTGAAAATCGTGAACGGGCGGGAAAACGCGTCTTTGTCCTTGCCCGGACAACGTCCTTGGCTGACCATCAGGACACCCCTCCCGGGTTTGCTCCCGGGCACGTTGTACCCTGTTAACGATTTCGGCCCTCGCCTTTGCGGCGGGGGCTTTTTTATCCGACAGCGATGTACGAAAGCAAAGGCTCAACTGGCCGCGCGCAGATCCTTGGGGCCGTTTTCGGCCCATGCGTGGACCGCCCGCCCAAAGGCCGCGAACAGGGGACGCGACACCGGGTCATTCGCGGCGTTCCACTCCGGGTGCCACTGGACGGACAGGGTAAACCCCGGCGCGTCGCGCACATGGATTGCCTCTGGCGTGCCGTCGGGCGCGTGCCCTTCGACCACGATGCGCGTGCCGGGGGTCTTGATCCCCTGCCCGTGCAGCGTATTTGTCAGCACCTCGGTCGCACCAAACAACCGGTGAAAGACGCCGCCCTCTGTCAGGGACACCTTGTGACGCAGGGCAAATTTCTCTTCCAGCGTGCCGTCGGGGGGCATGCGGTGGTTCATACGGCCCGGCAGATCGCGGATTTCGGGGTAGAGCGTACCACCCATGGCGACGTTGACCTCTTGGAACCCGCGACAGATGCCAAGGAACGGCTGGCCGCGTTGCACACAGGCACGCACCAGCGGCAGAGTGATGGCATCGCGGTTGCGGTCAGGTTGGCCATGGGCCTCTGTCCACTCTTCCCCGTATTCTTCGGGGTGGACGTTGGGACGGCCGCCGGTCAGCACAAAGCCGTCGCAGACCTCCAGCAGTTCCTCGACCGTCACCAGTCGCGGATCAGAGGGGATCACCATGGGCAGACAGCCCGCCACCTCTGACACCGCCTCGGAGTTCATCGTGCCCCCCGCGTGGGTCGGGTACTGATCGTTGATCAGGTGCTGGTTGCCGATGATGCCGACGATGGGGCGCGCCATGAATCCTGCTCCTTGTGAACAGCCGATGTGTAGACCACATCGGTCGCCACGAAAAGTGTTGGCCCGCACAGAGCGCCCTGCACCCGCACACAGGCGCGTACACTGCCCGTTGTAAAGGCAGTCACCAAAAACACGCGCCGCTGCTTCTTCTGTCCCAAAATATCCCGGGGGAGTCGACCAAAGGGAGACGGGGGCAGCGCCCCCCTCCGCCCTCGCCGCCCGCGAAGGACCGGACGCGGCGCGCTCAGCCCGCCGCCTTGAGCTCCAACCGGCGGCGGTGCAGAACCGGTTCGGTATAGCCAGAGGGCTGCACGCGGCCCTCCAGTACCAGTTCGCAGGCCGCCTGAAAGGCCACGCCGTCAAACCCCGGTGCCATGGGCCGATAGGTCGGATCGCCTGCATTCTGACGGTCGACCACTTCTGCCATGCGTCTCATGATTTCCATGACCTCGTCGCGGGTGACGACCCCGTGGTGCAGCCAGTTGGCGATATGCTGGCTTGAAATCCGGCAGGTGGCGCGGTCTTCCATCAGACCGACGTCGTTGATGTCGGGCACCTTGGAACAACCGACACCGGCATCGATCCAGCGGACAACGTAGCCAAGGATACCTTGGGCGTTGTTTTCGACCTCACGCGTGACCTGTTCGGGCCGCCATTTGCGGAAAGTGGCCAGCGGTATTTCCAGCACCGCGTCCACATGGGCGCGGCGGCCCCCGGCGCGCAGCGCCTTTTGCACCGCAAACACATCGACCTTGTGATAGTGCAGCGCGTGCAGCGTGGCCGCAGTGGGCGACGGCACCCAGGCGCAGTTGGCCCCTGCCTTGGGGTGTTCGATCTTGGCCTCCAGCATGGCGGCCATCTTGTCGGGAATGGCCCACATGCCCTTGCCGATCTGGGCCTTGCCAGACAACCCGCATTCCAGACCGATGTCGACGTTGCGCGCCTCATAGGCCCCGATCCAGCCCTTACGTTTGATGAAATCCTTGCGGGAAAACGGGCCCGCCTCCATCGAGGTATGGATCTCATCGCCGGTGCGGTCCAGAAAGCCAGTGTTGATAAAGGCGACGCGGTGTTTGGCGGCGCGGATGCACTCTTTCAGGTTCACCGTGGTCCGGCGCTCCTCATCCATGATGCCTAGTTTGACGGTGTAGCGCGGCAGGTTCAGCGCCTGTTCGACGAAGGTGAACACCTCATCGGCAAAGGCGACCTCATCCGGGCCATGCATCTTGGGTTTGACGACGTAGACGGACCCGTGGTGGCTATTGCGCAGGCCGCCTTCGGTGCGGCCCAGATCGTGTTTGGCGATCAGGACGGTGATCATCGCGTCCATCAGACCCTCGAAGATCTCAGAGCCGTCGCGCAAAAGGATCGCGGGGTTGGTCATCAGGTGGCCGACATTGCGCACCAGCATCAGAGCACGGCCCTTGACCGTAAACGGTGCGCCATCAGAGCCGAGGAATTCGTGGTCCGGCGTAAGACGGCGAGTCAGCGTTGCTCCGCCCTTTTCAAAGCTCTCAGTCAGGTCGCCTTTCATCAGGCCCAGCCAGTTGGAATAGGCCAGCGTTTTGTCCTCGCCATCGACGCAGGCGACGGAATCCTCGCAGTCCATGATCGCCGAGACGGCGGATTCCAGTCGCACATCCGCCAGCCCCGCCTGATCGCGCGCGCCGATCTGATGGGTGCGGTCAAAGACCAGTTCCACATGCAGCCCGTTGTTGCACAACAAGATCGCATCGGGCGCCTTGGGGTGGCCGCGATAACCGCGAAACTTGGACGGATCGGCCAGCGGTGAATCGTCCACCAACAAAGCGCCGCCCTTGATGTGATACCGGCGCGCGTCGGCGTGGCTGACACCCTCGACCGGGAACGCCTCATCCAGAAACACCCGCGCGCGGGCGATGACGCGGGCACCGCGTCCCTTGTCATAGCCGCCCTTGGGCGGGGACGAGCCGATGGCATCGGTGCCGTACAGCCCGTCGTACAGGCTGCCCCAACGGGCATTGGCCGCGTTCAGCGCGTAGCGGGCATTGGTGATCGGCACCACCAGTTGCGGGCCGGGAACGGAGGCGATCTCGGGGTCGGTATTGGCGGTTTCGATCTCGAAGTCCCCGCCCTCGGGGCGCAGGTAGCCGATCTCGGAAAGAAATGCCTTGTACGCCTCATGGTCATGCGGCTGGTTGGCGCGGGCCTTGTGCCAATCGTCAATCTGCTTTTGTAGCGTCTCGCGGGTGTCCAGCAGCGCGCGGTTGCGGGGGCCGAAATCATGCGCCAATGCAGACAGACTGTCCCAGAACGCATCCGCTGCAATGCCCGTCCCCGGCAAGGCCTGCTCTTCGATGAACGCAGCCAGACGTGTGTCAACGTCCAGACCTGCGCGCGCTACACGGTCGACCATGGTATACCTCTTCTAATGCCTTGACGCGGACCGTAGCATTCTGTTTCCGATAGGCAACAAGGGGCATCGCATTTATTGCCTTCCCGAAAGAGAAGCTGTTTCAGGCTAAGTTTGAAACAGCACTTTATCCGGCAAAGTCGAAAAAGGGGGCACGCATGGCTGAACATGAGGTCGATCTGGACAGCTGGCCCCGGACCGAACAGTTTCGATGGTTCAAGGGATTCGCCCGGCCGCATTATGCGGTGACCGTCCGGCTGGATGCGACCCAGTTGATGACGCAGCGCAAATCACAGGGCATATCGGTTTTTCGCGCCTGTCTTCATGCCATCGGCCACGGGCTGCACGCGGTGCCCGAACTGAACATGCGGTTTCGCGGCGATGTGGTCGTGCGTCATGACAGGGTTCTGTTGTCGTCGCCGGTGCCGCGCCCCGAAGGCGGGTTCAGCTTTTCCTATGTGCCATTTCATGAAAGTTTCGAAGAGTTCGACAAAGGCGCTATCACCGCGATCGCAGAGGCGCGGCAGCGGACAACGCTGGAGGCGAACACCGGGCGCGGCGACGCGGTAGCCTATATGTCCTGCCTGCCGTGGATGGATTTCACATCGCTGGACAACGCCATGCCCGATGCGCAGGACTGCATTCCGCGCGTGGCCTGGGGCAAGATCGTCTCGGAGTGTGACCGCTGGCGCATGGCGATGAGCCTGCAGGTGCATCACGCGCTGGTGGACGGCGAGCATATGGGCGCGTATTTCGCCGCCGTGCAAGAGGCGTTGGACGCGGACTGACGCCGTGCGAGGCGTCCGCCTCAGGCGGCTGCCTCATCCTCACCTGACTGCTGGCGGGCCCAGAGTGCCGAATAACGCCCCTGACGCGTCAACAGATCGTCGTGGGTGCCCTGTTCGACCACGATGCCGTCCTGCAACACCACAATCCGGTCTGCATCGGCAATGGTGGACAGGCGGTGCGCGATGGTGATCACGGTCCGCCCTTCGCCCGCGCGGCGCAGCGCCTCTTGGATTGAGGCCTCTGTTTCGGTGTCCAGCGCCGAGGTCGCCTCA
This sequence comes from Antarctobacter heliothermus, assembly GCF_002237555.1. Lineage (NCBI taxonomy): Bacteria > Pseudomonadati > Pseudomonadota > Alphaproteobacteria > Rhodobacterales > Roseobacteraceae > Antarctobacter > Antarctobacter heliothermus. The sequence continues at coordinate 3,951,956 of NZ_CP022540.1, forward strand.
TCCAGCAGCAGGATCGGCGGATCTTTCAGCAGGGTGCGGGCGATGCCGACACGCTGCTTTTCGCCGCCTGACAATTTCAACCCGCGTTCGCCGACCTGCGTTTCGTAGCCTTCGGGCAGGCTGGAAATAAAGTCATGGATCTGTGCGGCTTGGGCCGCGGCTATGATGTCGGCCTCGGATGCGCCGTCGCGGCCATAGGCGATGTTGTAGCGGATCGTGTCGTTGAACAGCACCGTGTCCTGCGGCACCACGCCGATGGCAGCGTGCAGGCTGTCCTGTGTCACGTCGCGCAGATCCTGCCCGTCGATGGTGACGCTGCCGCCGTCCACATCGTAGAACCGGAACAACAACCGCCCTATGGTGGATTTTCCCGACCCCGACGGCCCGACAAGTGCCACGTTCTCCCCTGCGCCCACCGTCACGTCGATGCCCTTGAGGATCGGGCGGGTCGGCTCATACCCGAATTGTACATCCGCAAAGGTCACGACGCCGCCCGCAACCGCCAGATCAGGCGCGCCGGGCTTGTCCGACACCTCACGCGGTTGTTCCAGCAGTTCGAACATCTCGCCCATGTCGACCAGCGCCTGCCGGATCTCTCGGTAGACGGTGCCGAGAAAGTTCAGCGGCATGGTGATCTGAATCATGTAGGCGTTGACCATGACAAAATCGCCCACGGTCAGCGCGCCGTTCTGCACACCCGTCGCGGCCATGACCATGACCGCAACCAGACCGCTGGTGATGATCAGCGACTGCCCGGTGTTCAGCGCCGCCAATGACGTAGCCGTCTTGATCGCCGCCGCCTCATAGCCCTGCATGGCCACGTCATAACGCGCCGCCTCACGCCCTTCGGCCCCGAAATACTTGACCGTCTCAAAATTCAGCAGGCTGTCGATCGCTTTTTGATTCGCGTCTGTGTCCTGCTTGTTCATCTCGCGGCGCAGTTTGACCCGCCATTCCGTGACCTTGAACGTGAACAGGATATAGAGGCTGATCACCCCGACAACGACGGCCAGATACCAGACGTCAAACAGGAAAAAGAGCACCGCCGCGACAAGCACCAGTTCCAGCATCAAAGGCCCGATGCTGAAGAGCAGGAAACGCAGCAGGAATTCCACGCCTTTGACGCCGCGCTCGATGATCCGGCTTAGCCCGCCGGTTTTGCGCGTGATGTGATAGCGCATGGACAGGCGGTGAATGTGGGTAAAGGTCTCCAGCGCCAGACGGCGCAGCGCGCGTTGTCCGACCTTGGCAAAGACCGCATCGCGGAGTTGCTGGAATCCAACGGTCATCAGCCGCGCCATACCATAGGCCACGGTCAGACCCACCGCCCCCAGCATCAAGTCGGACACGTCGCCCGACAGAGTATCGACCGCTGCCTTATACAGGATGGGGGTGAACACGGCGATCAGCTTGGCCAGCACCAGAAAGCCCAGAGCGATGACCACGCGGCGCTTGGCCCATGTCTGGCCCTCTGGCCAGAGATAGGGACCGACGCGACGGATGGTGCGCCAGCCAGAGCGGCGCTCTTCGCGGGCGATGTCACTGGCGGAGGTCAAATCTGGGGGCATGGGGGACCTTTGGCTGATCCCCCTCACCTAGCCCTTTGGTTGCCGGGTTTCCATAGCCGCCCTGACATTGGCGCGGCCCCGGTGTCGATCAGTTCCCCGCGCCGTCCGGCAGGTTGAAGATCTGGCCGGGATAGATCAGGTTGGGGTTGCGGATCCGTTCGCGGTTGGCCTCAAAGATGCGGACATATTGCATACCGTCGCCGTACCGGTTGCTTGAAATTCCCCAGAGCGTGTTGCCCGGCTGAATCGTCACGGTGCGCACAAGGCCGGTGCCACCGGCAAGGGCGCCTTCCAGCACAGCCGCGTTTTCACGCAGGAACGGGCTTTCGACGCGGGCGGTGACCTGACCGCGCTCATTGATCTGGTCGATGCGCAGCACATAGGTGCCCTGATCCACCTCTGGCAGTTCTACCCGCCAGCCGCCGTCTTCGCGGATCCGCGAGGTGGTGACAGGCGTGTTGTCCAGATAGACGCGCACAAAGGACGTTGTCTTACCGCGTCCCGACAGCAGCACATCGCCCTGATCATCATAGCTGATCGAATCGAGCGCCACGTCCCCCGGCGCAATGGGTGCGGTCGACAGCGCCTCGATCCCGCGCGGGGTGGACAGCAGCACCGCAGGTCCGCGCGCCGAAGACGGAGGGTCTGTTGCCTCTGGCAGGACGCGGGCGGTGATCACCGTATCCGCTGCGGGCAACGCCGGATCGACTGCGCCGACTGAGCTGGCAGGATCGGGGATTCCGGCGGTCACGGTCCCGACCTGCGGCGCGTCGGGATCCTTGTCGTCGACGGCAACGGGCGTGCCGGTCGCCGCCACCGGACGCAAGGGGGCCGCCCCCGCCTCTGGTGCGGGCTGTGTGCCCGGAACGGGGCCACGCGCCGGTGCGCCGTTCCATACGGGCGCTCCAAGCGGATCGGGTCCGGCGCCGACCTCGGGTTGCGGGAACGCTCGGGCGATCTGGTCGGGGGCCACGGCGGGCTGGCCTTCGACCGCACCGGGATCGACGACCGGGTCCGTGGCCGCCACTGTGCCCGCGTCTCCGACAGGCGGAATGGTGGCGACAGGTGAGGTTGTGGCGCGCGCCGGATCGGCAACAGACGCATTCGGGTCGGGCCGTGTCTCAAAGATGGGGCCCGGATCTACTAGGCTTGTGTCGACGGGGGTTTTGGGCTGGCGTTCGGGGGAGAGGTCGACAGCGGCGACCTGTTGCGGCGCGACAATCACCTCTCCTTCGGACAGGACCGTCTTTTCGTCGGCGGTCTGGCGCAGGCTGATCACAGCCGCCCGGTCCGGCGGCAGGTTAAGGAAGGTGGTGAACTTGCCGTCGCTCCCGATCTCCAGCGTTTCAACCGGCTCTCCATCGACGATCACTTCGAGCTTGGCACCCGGCTCTCCCCCGCCTGCGATCAGCGAAAACCCATCGGTTTCCGCGCGCACGACGTCAAAGTTGGGGCGTTTGATCGCCACGTCGCCGTCCAACAGCAATTCGGGGACGACGGCGGTTGCGCCGGGATCAAACAGCGGCAGCAAAGCACTGGCGGCCGGTTCGGGGGCGGCCCCTTCCTTGACGGGTGCGGGCGCGGCGGCGGTCTCGATCGGGGCGTCCGCGACGGATGTCGCGTCCGGAGCGGGTGATTTCGGATCGGCAATGGCTGCGGTTTCCAGCGGCGGCGTTGCGGGATCGGGCGCATCCGCCGTTGCAACCGGCGCGGCGGTCGGGTCAGGCGCATCCGTCGTCGCAACAGGCGCGGTGGTCGGGTCGGGTGCATCTGCTGTTACGACCGGAGCCGCCACGGGATCGGCTGTCGCCAGCGGCGCATCGGCATTTGGCGCGACCGGAGGCACGGGTGCCTCGGGCGCGGTCACCACCGCTGCGGGCGGCGGCGTGTCCACGGCGGGCGTGCCCGGCATCTGGATTATGCCGGTCATCACCATCACGGTCACGGTCCCGACGGTCCCGGCACCAGCGATGGCCGAATAGAGTGCAATCTTGCTCATGGCAGCCTTCCGAACGTCTGTCCCTGAGGCCGCAGCCCCCCGACGGGACCACAGGGTGGTTGAGCGTGTATATCCCACAGGCTACGAAGGGTCAAAAGTCGTTTTCTTTCGGCAGCCTTGAGGTTTTGCATGTCTACATCCTCCATCTGTGTCTATTGCGGGTCGCGCAAGGGCGGAAATCCCCTCTTCACATCCGAGGCCGAGGCGCTGGGGCAGGCTCTGGCCAAAGAAGGCTGGCGGCTTGTCTACGGTGCCGGCGATGTCGGCCTGATGGGCACCGTCGCGCGAGCCGCACAGGCAGCGGGCGGTGAGACCTTTGGCGTGATCCCGACCCACCTGCTGCAGCTGGAGGTCGGCAAGACCGATCTCACCCGGTTCGTGATCACCGAGACGATGCATGAGCGCAAGAAGGTCATGCTGATGAACGCCGACGCGGTGGTGGTCATGCCCGGCGGGGCCGGGTCGCTGGACGAGTTTTTCGAGGTTCTGACCTGGCGGCAGTTGGGTCTGCACCAAAAGCCCATCATCTTGCTGGATGTGGCCGGGTACTGGGAACCGCTGCAGGCGCTGATGCGCCATGTGGTCGATAACGGCTTTGCCGATGGGTCTTTGCTGGACTTTGTTCAGGCCGGCGGCTCGGCGGATGAGGTCATGACGCTCTTGCGGCGCGCCCTGTCCTGAGCCAGCCCCGCACCCGAATACAGCGCCAGCGCGATCCAGATCAGGCCAAAGGTCGTGATGTGAAACGGCGTCAGCGGTTCGCCAAACAACACCACGGCGCAGAAGAACTGCAGGGTCGGGTTGAGGTATTGCAACAAACCCAGCGTCGCCATGTTCACCTTTTTGGCGGCGGCGGAAAACAGGATCATGGGAAAGGCAGTCAGCAGGCCGGAAAGCACCAGCAGGCCGGATGTCCGGACATCCACGCCGAAGACGCCTGTGCCTTGCCCCTGCAACCACAACAGCCAAAGCAACGCCAGCGGGCCAAGCAACACCACCTCTGCGGTGACAGAGACAACCGCGCCCACGGCCAGACGCTTTTTCACCAGACCGTAGGCCCCAAATGTCACGGCCAGCGTCAGTGCGATCCACGGCGCGCTGCCCAGCCCGACGGTCAGCGTGGTCACCGCCAGCGCCGCCAGACCGACCGCCACCCATTGCAATGCGGCCAGACGCTCTCGCAAAACGACAACCCCCAGTAGAACGGCGACCAGCGGAAAGATGTAATACCCAAGCGAGGTTTCCCGCACCTGCCCGATCTGCACCGAAAAGATGAACAAAAACCAGTTGGTCGAGATCATCAGCGCAGCAAAACCGGTGATCAGCACCGCCCTGCCCGTCCCCAGCGCATCGCGCAATTTGCCTAGTCGCCCCTGCACCACCAGCAACCCGGCAAAGACAACTAGCGACCAGAAGGTGCGATGCGCCAGCAGTTCCAGTGGCGGCACATTGACCAGCAGTTTGTAGTAGATCGGCGAAAGCCCCCAGATCGTGCAGGCGCCGATCATGAGGAAAATGCCTTTGGTGCTGTCTTGCATGAAAAAACCTTTCGGCAGGCACGGCTTTCCCGCCAGAGGTGCCACGCTATGCGCCCGCCGGATCAGGTTCAAGGGCAGGTCCCACCCCCGACCGGCGGGGTCAAAGCGACGCAGCGGTTGCTTTTTTCAGAATCATGTAATAATGTAATTACATGATTACCAATGATGGCATGGATGCAGTATTCAACGCCCTCGCCCACGCAACGCGGCGACGGATCCTTGACCTTGTGCGCGACACGCCGGGGATCACGGTGGGCGCATTGGCTGCCAATTTCGATGTCAGCCGGATCGCGGTGATGAACCATCTCGCGGTCCTGTCCGAGGCGGGATTGGTGATCAGCAAGAAATCCGGGCGCACAAGAACTCTGTTTTTGAACGCCACCCCGATCCGCGAGATGCAACTGCGCTGGCTGGATTCCTACAGCGCCGTCTGGACCGACCGGGTTCTTGACCTGAAACACGCGGCAGAGGCCGCACATGCCGCAAAGGACACCGAGACATGATCGCCACCCATGACGACGCCGCCCCGGGCCACGCGCCCACCACCACAACCCATGTCAGCCGCACGCTGATCAAGGCCCCGGTCGAAACCGTCTGGTCGATCCTGACCAAGACCGATGAGGCGCTGCCGTTCTTCTTTGGCGGGATCTGCGAAACCGTGGACGGGCTGCACCCCGGCGCGAAAATGCGGATGGTGCACCGCAACCGCAAGATCGCCATGGTGGTGGGTGAGGTGTTGGCCTTTGAGCCGCCGCGCCTGTATTCTCACACCTTCCGAATGACCACTATTGATGAGCCACCCTGCGTTGTCACTTATCGCCTTGCCGAACATGCAGACGGCTGCGAATTTTCCCTGACCATCGACCGCGCAGTGCCGGGCAGCAAGTTGGAGAAACAGATGCTGGGGGCGCAAGGCTTTATCGGTGCCAACCTGCGCGCACTGGCCGAAACTGGCTGCCCCGCCCTGTCGGGCCGCATGGTGGGCTTGCTGTCACCACTGAGCGCGCTGCTGGCGAAACCTTCTCAGCGCATTGGAAATTGGCCGCTGGATTGAAACGCGGCACAAAAAAACGCCCCGGAAAACTCCGGGGCGTTGATCGGTAACGTATCGATCTGGTCAGATCCGGGTCACAGCCGCGAGGCGACGTTTTCCCAGTTCACCAGGTTGTCGAGGAAGTTGGCAAGGTACGCCGGACGCTTGTTGCGGAAGTCGATGTAGTAGGAATGTTCCCACACATCACACCCCAGCAGCGCGGTCTGACCAAAGCACAGCGGGTTCACGCCATTTTCGGTCTTGGTCACTTTCAGGCCGCCGTCGGCGTCCTTGACCAGCCACGCCCAACCAGAACCGAACTGGCCCGCGCCCGCAGCAGAGAACTGCGATTTGAACTCTTCAACGGTGCCAAAGCTTTCCTTGATGGCCGCTTCCAGTTCGCTGGGCATCGCGTTCGGGCCGGGAGCCATCATTTCCCAGAACTGGGTGTGGTTCCAGTGCTGCGAGGCGTTGTTAAACACGCCAGACTGCGCAACCGCGCCCGCCTGATATGTGCCCTTGACGATGTCTTCGAGCGATTTGCCCTCCCACTCGGTCCCGGCAATCAGCTTGTTGCCGTTGTCGACATAGGCCTTGTGGTGAATATCGTGGTGGTATTCCATCGTTTCCTGGCTCATGCCCTGGCTGGCCAGAGCGTCATGTGCGTACGGAAGATCGGGAAGTTCAAAAGCCATGGTTCACCCCTTCGTGATGTAGCTGAATACTGCCCAATAGGTGTCCCTCCCACGACGGAACGTCAACCCTGCTGCGCCACGGAAAGCCATGTTCAGTCGGAAAGTTTTGTCACCGTACATGTCCCGGCCCGGCTGAACAGGCCCTCATAGCCTAGTGGACGTGCGGAAACATTCACTTTGCCATTGGCCTTGAGAAAGGTGGCACGGTAGTTCATTCGCACGGTCTGGTTCGACGAAGACCGCATATCCAATTCCCACGAAACGGTGACGCGGGCGGCATTGTCACGCACCAGCGTGCCCTCGACTGGAACGCCGTCGTTGAACCCAAGGATGGACGCGTCGGAAACGACAACGCGGTCGATTGCCCGGTCCAGCGCAAAAAAGATCAGTGGCTGTATCCATTGCCGACCAGAGGTGCCGTTGATCGCACACTGATAGGCCGTCTTCTCGGCCGCTGCCGCCCCGCAGAGGGCGGTCCACAGCAGGCCTGAAAGGATCATGCGGTGCATCACGCGCCTCTTGTTCGGGTGTCCGCAGCCACTATCCGAACAAGAGTACCGCAGCGCAACCGCCCGCACGCCTATGTGACGTGAAAGCCCACATTGCTGTCCGGGTCCGAAACTGTGCTGAGCAGGTTGAACATGTAGCCCGCCACTGAGCGGAAACAGAAAACCCGCGCGCTGGTGTCATCCAACAGCCAGACCCCGGCAGCGACCTGCGCAAAGCGCGTGCGCCGCAGTTCTCCCACGGGCAGCGCCTCGGGGGCGAAATCCACCGGCGCCAGTTTGGCCAGAACATCGCGCAATTGCGTGCCGCGCAGTTGGAACAGCGCCCGCATGTCAGAGACGTTCACGACCAGAACATGCAACCCGGACAGTGCCGCGTTCAGACGATCCACCGCGGCAAGCGCCTGCCGGTAGGGCACAAGCACCAGCAATTCATCCGGCGACATCCAAAGCAACCCGGTATCCCCGGCGGTGTTGGCGGCGCGGACATCGGGCATCTCCAGCCCGGTCAGGTCTGTGACGCCGGCGATCACCTGAGGCAAGGCCAGATCCCCGCGCAGGGTGATCATCCCCTGCGGTCCGATTTCGCGCACCTCGACCAGACCGTCAAAGCTGGCCCCGGCCAGTGGCAGGACAGGTTCAGACATTCTGTTTCTCCCCTTCGGGATCAAAGAAGACGGGATTCACAATGCGGGCCGGGTGTTCCGTCTCGCCATCGTCACCCATGAAGGTGATGACCTCACCCATGCGATCCGGACCGTGCTTGACCAATCCCATGGCAATGCCCTTGCCCAGCGTCGGCGAATGATAGGTCGAGGTCACGCGCCCTTGGGTATTGCGCTGCCCATTGGCGTTCTTGCCCGGTGCCACGGCATAGGCCCCGTCCGGCAGGACAGAACCGTCCAGCGTTTCCAGCCCCACCAGTTGCCACCGCTCCGGGTCAGCCATGTGGCTGCGGGCCTGCGCGCGTTTGCCAAGGTAATCCTCTTTCTTCTTCGAGATCGCCCAGTGCAGTCCCAGATCCTGTGGAATGATCGTGCCATCGGTTTCATCGCCGATCATGATGAACCCCTTTTCGGCCCGCATGATGTGTAGCGCCTCGGTCCCGTAGGGCGTGGCGTCCCATTCGGCCCCCGCCTCTCGAAGTTTGTCCCAGAACACGCGGCCCTGATGGGCAGGCACGGCGATCTCATAACTGAGTTCGCCGGAAAAGGAGATCCGGTAGACCCGCACCGGGAACCCGGCCAGCGTGCCATCGGCCCAGCCCATGAACGGCAGCGTGTCCTTGTCCACATCCATGCCGCCCAGCTTTTCCAGCAGCTTGCGCGCGTTCGGGCCGACCACGGCGATCTGCGCATATTGTTCGGTCACGTTGGCGGTGTAGACCTGCCAGTCCCACCATTCGGTTTGCAGCCATTCCTCCATATGGGCGTGGATACGATCCGCGCCGCCGGTGGTGGTGTGGCATAGGAACGTTTCCTCATCGATCCGCGCCACGACGCCGTCGTCACTGAGGAACCCGTTCTCCGAACACATCAGCCCGTAGCGGCATTTGCCCGGTTTCAGCGACGACATCATGTTGGTGTACAGCATGTCGAGCAAACGGCCCGCGTCTGGCCCCTTGACGATGATCTTGCCCAGTGTGGAGGCATCCAGCAGGCCAAGGCTGTTGCGGGTGGCAAGCACCTCACGATGGACGGCCTGTTCGACATCTTCACCATCACGGAGAAAGCAAAAGGGCCGACGCCAGTGGCCAACCGGTTCCCAATGGGCGCCGTTGGCCTCGTGCCAATCATGCAATGGGGTTTTACGCAACGGCTGAAAGATTTCGCCGCGCGCCTCTCCGGCAATCGCCCCCATGCTGATGGGGGTATAAGGCGGGCGAAAGGTGGTGGTGCCGACATTCGGAATGTCCTCACCCAATGCGGTAGCAAGGGTCGCCAGCCCATTGATGTTACTCAATTTCCCTTGATCCGTTGCCATGCCCAGCGTCGTGTAACGCTTAGTGTGTTCGACGCTCTCATAGCCCTCGCGCGCGGCCAGTTGTACGTCCGACACCTTGACGTCGTTCTGAAAGTCCAGCCAAGCCTTCATCCGCAGATCGTCCCAGGCGTTGGCGGGCATCAGCCAGACCGGCATCAGCGGCACCTCTTCGCTGTCCGGCACGGTCGGTGGCGCCGTTTCCGGGCGGTCACCGCCCAGAGATATAGACACGTCTTTTCCTTTTAGGTCAGCATCTTGCAGAACACTCTTCAAGCTCATATGCCCGTCGGCTGCACCGGCGCAGACGACAAAACCATGTCCGTCCGCCCCAGTGGGCGCCTTGGCGGGATCAGGACGGAAAAATGCCTGTGCGTCGTCCCAGATCAGTTTGCCGCCACAATGCGACCACAGATGCACCACCGGCGACCAGCCGCCGGACATGGCAACCGCGTCGCAGGCGATCTCTTCCACCATTGCCCCGCCGCCTGCCATTGCGCAGAGCGCCACGCCGGTGACGCGCTTGCCGCCCTTGACCTTGGCGATGGCGCGCCCGGTTTCGACCCGGATGCCCAGCGCCTTGGCCTCTTGCATCAGGGCACCGCCGCCAAATTCCCGCGCGTCGATCACCACCGGCACGTCCTGACCCGCCTTTTTCAAGGCTATAGCGGTCCGATAGGCGTCGTCATTGTTGGTGACGACCACGGTCTTGCGACCCACTGCAATGCCGAAATTGATCAGATAATCCCGCGCCGCAGAGGCCAGCATCACGCCCGGCACGTCATTCCCGGCAAAGCTGATCGGGCGTTCAATCGCGCCGGTTGCAGCAATCACTTGACGGGCGCGAATGCGCCACAAACGGTGACGCGGGCCACGCGTATTGGCCAAGTGGTCGGTCAGCCGCTCATAGCCCAGCACATAGCCATGATCATAGATCCCCGCCCCCATGTTGCGGGTGCGCAGCGTGACATTTGGCATATTATCAAGGTCTTGAACGGTCTTCTTGACCCACTCCTCTGGCGACAGGCCGTCAATCTCACCGCCATCCACCGGCGCGCGCCCGCCCCAGTTAGCGGTCTGTTCCAGCACCAGAACCTTGGCCCCCGAAGCGCCCGCCGCCTTGGCTGCCTGCAGCCCGGCAACACCGCCACCCACCACCAGCACATCCACGAAGGCGTGAAAATGCTCATAGGTATCGGGGTCACGCGTTTCGGGGTCTGGTGCTTTGCCCAGACCAGCCGACTGCCGAATGAACGGTTCATAGACGTGCTTCCAGAAGGCACGCGGCTGCATGAAGGTTTTGTAGTAAAAACCCGCCGTCAGGTACCGCGCAAAAAATCCGTTCAGCGCGCCAATGTCATGGTCAAGGGACGGCCAATGGTTTTGCGATGAGGCGATAAGGTTCGGGAACAGTTCCGTCGTGGTCGCCCGCTGGTTGGGTTCGTGATACACGCCCTGCCCCAGATTCACCAACGCGTTGGGCTCTTCTGCCCCGCTGGCCACAATCCCACGCGGACGATGATATTTGAAGCTGCGCCCAACCAGCATCCGGTCATTGGCCAACAGCGCCGAGGCCAGCGTATCGCCATCCGCCCCAGTCATGGATTTGCCGTTGAAGGTGAATTTGACGGTCGAATTGCGGTCGATCAGACGGCCGCCGGTGGCAAGACGGATGCTCATGGCTCAGGCCCTTACGATTGTCTGGCGGTCGGAAAGAGGGGTATTTTTACAAAGAAGAAACATCAGGATACGTTTCTCCACGACCAGCCAGGGCGCTTTTCAGTGATGGCGTCCAGCAGGTCCTTGGGCGGCCGCAGAGTTTGCGTCGGGTAGGTGCCAAAAACCTCCATCGTTATGGTGCAGCGCGCGGCGTGGAACCACTTGCCGCAGCCATTGACATGCCGCCAGCGTTCGAAATGCACGCCCTTGGGGTTTTCGCGGGTAAAGAGATACCCCTCAAAATCATCGTCCGATGCATCGGGGCCAAAGCGTTTCAGATGCGCCTCGCCGCCAGCATGCAGTTCGGTTTCGTCGGCATCTACGCCGCAATAGGGGCATTCAAAGGTCAGCATGGAACGACCTCCTTGGAGGACAGGAGACGGGACAGGAAAAGGCCGGGGCGCACGCGCACCCCGGCCATCACATAGGCCCGAAGACAATCAGGGAAATCAGTCGTCGGCAGCGCTCTTGGCATCGGGAGCAGCGGCAGGCGCGGCGTCACCGTCGCTTTGCACGGTGATGTTGAGGTCAGCACCGCCGCCGTCTGCTGCGGGCGACCCGACGTCCCCCGCGAAGATGACATATGCAAGGACCGCGACAACAACGATGAGAATGCCGACGATAAAGGCGAGACCGGAATTTCCACCGTTGTCCCGGGTCGTCGTTGTGGTCGTATTGTTATGTGTGGCATCCGACATGGGAAGCTCTCCTTTGTTGTCATCTCGACTTTGCGATCTGACAGGAGAACGCCTTTGCCCGCGTTCCGGTTCCTTGGCAGGGAACAGATGACGGCATCACCCGGCGCTGAATCTATCAATGCGCCACCCCCGCTGCCACGCTTTCGTCAATGAATTTGCCTTCGCGGAAGCGCGACATACTGAATTCATCGGTCAGCGGCGATTGCCCACGCGCCATCAGTTCGGCAAAGCCCCAACCAGAGCCGGGGATCGCCTTGAACCCGCCGGTGCCCCAGCCGGAGTTGATGAAACACCCCTCCAGCGGCGTCTTGGACAGGATCGGAGAGCGGTCGCCCGTGACGTCCACAATCCCGCCCCATTGGCGCAGCATCTTGAGCCGTGACAGCATCGGAAACGTCTCGATCAGCGCGCGCACGGTTTCCTCGACGTGGTGGAACGATCCGCGCTGGGTAAAGCCGTTGTAGCCGTCGGTGCCGCCGCCAATGACCATTTCGCCCTTGTCGGACTGGCTCATATAGCCGTGCACGGTGTTGGCCATGACAACGCAATTCATGATCGGCTTGATCGGCTCAGACACCAGAGCCTGCAGCGGCACCGATTCCAGCGGCAAGCGAAAGCCCGCCATATTGGCCAGATCGCCAGAATGCCCCGCCACCACAATCCCCAGCTTCTCGCAGGAGATGTCGCCTTTGGTTGTTTGCACGCCAGTGACGCGGCCCGCCTCTTGCGTCACGCCGGTGACGGCGCACTGCTGGATAATGTCCATGCCCATGGCCGAACAGGCCCGCGCATAGCCCCACGCCACCGCATCGTGGCGGGCCGACCCCGCCCGCTCCTGCCAGAGCGCGCCCAGCACCGGATAGCGCGGGCCATCCAGATTGATGATCGGCACGATTTCCTTGACCTCACGCGGGGTGATGAACCGGGTTTCCACCCCTTGCAGAGCATTGGCATGGGCGGTGCGCAGATAACCGCGCACCTCATGTTCGGTCTGGGCCAGCATCATGACGCCGCGCGGGCTGAACATCACGTTATAGTTCAGATCCTGCGACATCGTCTCATACAGGCTGCGCGCCTTTTCGTAGATCGCCGCCGACGGGTCCTGCAGATAATTCGACCGGATGATGGTGGTGTTGCGGCCGGTGTTGCCGCCGCCCAGCCAGCCCTTTTCGATCACCGCCACATTGGTGATGCCAAAATTCTTGCCAAGGTAATAGGCAGTGGCAAGGCCATGGCCGCCCGCCCCCACGATCACGACATCGTAACGCGCCTTGGGCTGCGCTTTGCGCCACGCGCGCTCCCAGTTCTTGTGACCAAAGAATGCTTCGCGGGCGATGGCAAAGGCGGAATAACGTTTCATAGGGCTCGAATCCGGTTCGTCCGTTTCGGGTGTGATGCACTCAAACGCATATGGGGAGGTGTGTGCAACCGTCACAATACCGTGCAGTTGCGACATGGCGCGTCATGCCGGGATTTTGCCCTTTTTTCCGGACCGCCCGCGGCTTAAGTCAGGACAAGGGAAAGGGAGGCTGATGACGCTATTCTGGATCGTGACGGGGACATCCGCCGTGCTGGCAGCCGCGGCGCTTGTTCTGGCGCTTTTGCGCGGACGGCGGGCCACCGGCCCGGCAGAGGCCTATGACCTTGAAGTATACCGCGATCAATTGCGGGAGGTGGACGCCGATGCCGCGCGCGGCAAGATTGCACCTGAGGAGGCAGAACGCCTGAGGGTCGAGATTTCGCGCCGCCTGCTGGGCGCTGACGCGAAGATGCAAACCCTTGGCGTTCGGGCCGATCAACCGCGTGTTTTGGGCTATGTTCTGGCGGCGGCGATCACGGTGCTGGTCGTTGGCGGTGGCTTTGGCCTGTATACATGGATCGGCGCGCCGGGGTATGTCGATGCCCCGCTGAAAACCCGACTGGCCCGTGCCGAAGAGGCGCTGAAAAGCCGCACCTCGCAAGAGACGATGGAGGCGCGCATGCCCCCCGGTGCCGCCCCCGACGCCTCAGCAGAATATCTGCAACTGGTCGAACGCTTGCGTGGGGCCGTCGCACAGCGCCCTGAAGAAATGCAGGGCCATGTGCTGCTGGCCCGGTCCGAGGCCGCGCTGGGTAACTTTGTCGCCGCCTACAAGGCACAGGCCCAGATCATAAAGCTCAAGGGCGACGCCGCCACGGCGCAGGATTATACCGACCTTGCCGACATGATGATCCTCGCTGCCGGCGGCTACGTCTCGCCACAGGCGCAGATGGTGTTGGAACAGGCCCTGTCGCGTGACCCGGACAATGGTGTTGCGCGGTACTACGGCGGGCTGATGATGGCGCAGGTCGGGCGTCCCGACGTGGGCTATCGCATGTGGAATAAGCTGTTGCGCGAAAGTGCGGCAGACGACCCTTGGGTCGGTCCAATCACCGATCAGATTGAGGATCTGGCCTTTCTCGCTGGCGAGCAGAACTTCCAGATGCCCAGCCTCACCAGCGCGGCCCCCGGTCCCAGTCAGGCTGATGTTGCCGCTGCCGCTGACCTGACCCCGGAAGAACGCCAACAGATGATCCGTGGCATGGTCGGCCAACTGTCTGACCGGCTTGCCGAAAAGGGCGGCCCGGTCGAGGATTGGGCGCGGCTGATTTCATCGCTAGGGATCTTGGGCGACACCGACAAGGCCAGCGCGATCTACGCAGAGGCGCAGACCGTCTTTGGCGGCAGCCCCAAGGCGCTGGCCCTCCTGCAAGGGGCGGCGCAGCAAGCCGGCATAGCGGAATAGGCGTGTTTGGCCACACGACACACCTACGACAGGGGCAGCGCCCCCTGCCCCGAGGCCCCGGCCAAAGGCCGGGGCCGAGACATCCGGCGCGCCGCAAGGCGCCCCTCTGGATCGCGTCCGTCAGACAGGAAAGCCTCACATGATTCATGACGCCATCGAGGGTTTTACCGACGCACTTGCCCCCATGTCGGCCCTTGCCGGGCTGGATCTGGGCACCCGCACCATTGGCGTGGCCGTCTCTGACAGGTTCCGGTCCGTGGCGACGCCGCTAGAGACCGTCAAACGCAAGAAATTCGGGCTCGATGCAGCGCAACTGATCAAGATCCTGGAGGCGCGCGAGATTGGCGGCATCATCCTTGGCCTGCCCCGCAATATGGACGGCAGCGAAGGCCCGCGATGTCAGTCGACCCGCGCCTTTGCCCGCAACTTTTCCGCGCTCTGGCCCGGACCGATCGGCTTCTGGGATGAACGCCTGTCGACCGTGGCTGCCGAAAAAGCCCTGTTAGAGGCGGATACGACACGAAAACGTCGCTCTGAGGTCATAGATCACGTTGCTGCGGCCTATATCCTTCAGGGAGCACTGGACCGGATGCGCCACCTTGGCAAACCCGACCCGGACCGAAACGGGGAATGATGAAAGACGATATCTGGCACCGCGACGAGATCGAAAGCCCCTGTGTGAAGGTCTGCGTGATCCACCCGCAAGAGCGGCTGTGCACCGGCTGTCTGCGCACAGCGCGTGAGATCACCCTGTGGTCCAATATGTCCCAAGATGAACGGCGCGAGGTCATGGATGATCTTGCAAACCGCTCGGGCCGGTTGCGCAAGCGTCGCGGCGGGCGCGCGGCCCGCCTCAAACGTCAGGACTAGGCAAAGCCACCGGTCTGGACAACGACATCCGCCAGGACAACCGGACCACCCCCCTGGACCTCTTCGACCACAAAGCCGTCGACACGCAGTTCAACCGGCGTCGGATAAGTCGCGCCCGGCGGGCTGTTCACAATCGTGACCTCGGACAGCGCCAGATCGCTGGCGGTCACGTCAAAGGTGATCACATCCTCGCCCGACACGAAATCGACAAAGATCGGGCTGTACTCCGAGGCCAGAGCGTCCAGCGTGTCTTCGCCCTCACCGCCATAGACCACGGCTCCCGCCAGCAGGTCATCCCCGGCGTCACCGTACACGTCGACATCGCCAACGGCGTAGATCTCATCATCGCCTGCCGTGGGTTTGTCAGCGTCGGTGTCACCGCCGGCCCCGCCTTCATCTTTCCCCGAACGACCGCCGCCAGTGCCCCCAGCACGAGGCCCTGAAATAACGTCGGCAAAACAGACATTGGAATACTCATAGCAACAGCCCTCCCGAGATACGCGAGGGTACTGGACACGCCAACACTCTAATTTGTTACGATAATTTACGTTCTCCGGTCAGCGAGAAACAATAGTGGCGAGTATCTTTATTTAGCTCACCAAAGACTTCAAATAGCGGCGATTGCTGTACCTTAGGGCTGCAACCATGCCGCGACGCCACCGGCCATCTGCGGGCGGAAATAGGCCATCATGCGGCCCTCGGGCGGGGCTTTGGCCCCTTCCTGCCACGGCGCGATGCCGTGCAGAGTTTGCCGGTGCAACAGGATCGCCTCTCCCGGTGCGGCGGGAAGCGTGACACGGGGGCACGTCTCGAAACAGGTGCGGCGCGCGGCGGCGTAGACCTCTGTCACATCGACCGCATGCCACTCTTCAGGCGGGTGGCCATCCAATGCCTGCCGCAGGGCTGCGCGCATCACCTTATGGCTGCCCTCCCACACCACCAGCGGGCTGGCCGTCGGATC
Organism: Antarctobacter heliothermus; assembly: GCF_002237555.1. NCBI lineage: Bacteria > Pseudomonadati > Pseudomonadota > Alphaproteobacteria > Rhodobacterales > Roseobacteraceae > Antarctobacter > Antarctobacter heliothermus. Next base: position 3,968,288 of record NZ_CP022540.1, read on the forward strand.
TGCCTCTGACAGAGGCAGGCCCAGGATCCAGGCGTGCGGTTCCAGAATGTAGCGGCGGCGGTCTGCGCCTTGGGCAACGATCCCGTCCACATGGGCCGCATCACGCCGGAGCCGATAGCGAAACCCGGCCTCACTTTCGCCGTTGCGCGGGCGCGGGTAGCCCGGATAGGTGACGGACAGTTGCGCGCGATGCAGGTCCGGCAATGGCGATAGCGCGTCGATTGCAGGGCCAGCCAGCGGCACACCGTCGATGCTGCCATCCGGCGCCGAGGGCATGACATCGACACCCACAAACCAGGTGCCCTCACATTGCAACCATTTGGCGCGCATCGCTGGATCGGCCAGCACCTTGCGCCCGGCACCATGCGCGGCCCGAACCCAATTCAGGCTTTCGGGTGTGGCGTCAAAGCGCGTCCAGCCGCGCGCTTCCAGCGCCCTTATCCCCACAACGCCTCCCGCATCATGTTCACCGCAACCAGCAAGATGAACCCGGCAAAGATCCGGCGCAGGACCATTGCGGGCAACGCATGGGCCAGACGCGCGCCCAGCGGGGCGGTCAGGAATGTCATGCAAATGGTGATCAGAAAGGCCGGCCCGTTGACCGCCCCCAGCGTCCACGGCGGCGCGCCGTCGACCGACACAAGGACAAACCCGATCACCGAGGGCACGGCGATCAGCAGGCCAAAGCCCGCCGCCGTCGCCACCGCCCGGTGCATCGGCACGCTGTATAGCGTCATCAGCGGCACGCCAAAGCTGCCACCGCCGATCCCCATCAGAACCGACAAGAACCCCACTGTCGGCGACAGCACGCCGCGTGTCACACCGCCCGGCATCTGCGGACCGATCCGCCAGTCCTTGCGCCCAAAGGCAAGATACAGCCCGACGATCATCGCCAAAACGGCAAAGATCAGCGCCAGCGCGTCTGACCGCAACCGCGCCGCCACAAGCACGCCCAGCACCGCGCCCAATGCGATGCCCGGCGCCCAACGGCGCAGGAGTTCCCAGTCAACTGCGCCGCGCTTGTTGTGCGCCATCACCGACCGCGTCGACGTGACAATGATCGAGGCCAGCGAGGTGGCAAGACAGACCTGCATCATTTGCGGCCCGTCCAGATCCAGCGCCGTGAAGACGTAATAATAGGCGGGCACAAGGATAATCCCGCCGCCGACGCCGAACAGGCCGGCAAGGATTCCCGCGAAACCGGCCGCAACAATGAGGATGCCCACAAGGGGCAATAGTACCGAATAGTCCATAAATCAGGCTGCCTTTGCCGGTCCGATGTGTGAAAGTGCGCGCTCAACAAGTTCGGGCCCCGCGCCATCGCGGCTCGCCCCCTCAGACAGGACTTGCCGCCAGCGCCGCGCGCCGGGACGTCCGGCGAAAAGCCCCATCATGTGGCGCGTAACCTGATGCAATCGGCCACCATTGCCAAGGTGCGTCTCGATATAGGGCAGCATGGACCGGGCCACGTCCTCGGGCGTCTTGCTGTTACCCTGCCCCCAGATCCGCGCATCGGCCTCTCCCAGAATGTCCCAGGGCTGATGATAGGCGGCGCGGCCCACCATGACACCGTCCAGCCCGTTGTCGAGAAAGCCCAACGCCTGATCCAGATCGGTGATGCCGCCGTTGACCGACAGATGCAGATGCGGGAACAACCCCCGCATCCGCTGGATCAGGTCATAGTCCAGCGGCGGAATTTCGCGGTTTTCCTTGGGGCTGAGCCCCTGCAACCACGCCTTGCGCGCGTGGATGATGATGCGCGAACAGCCCACCGCACCAAGGCGCGCCAGAAATTCGGGCAGGACCTCTTCGGCGTTCTGATCATCCACGCCGATGCGGCATTTCACCGTCACTTCGACATCCACCGCGTCTTGCATGGCGGTCACGCAATCGACCACAGTTTGCGGGTGTTTCATCAGCACCGCGCCGAACGTACCCGATTGCACCCGATCCGAAGGGCAGCCGCAATTCAGGTTGATCTCATCATAGCCCGCCGCCTGCCCCATCCGCGCCGCCAGCGCCAGTTCACGCGGGTCCGAGCCGCCCAATTGCAATGCGACGGGATGTTCCTCGGGGGAATGGTCCAGCAAATGCAACGCGCCCCCCCGCACCAGCGCAGGGGCGGTCACCATCTCAGTATACAGCAATGCCTGCCCCGACATCAGGCGGTGAAAATAGCGACAGTGACGGTCGCTCCAATCCATCATGGGTGCGACGGAGAGCCGTGAAGCATATTTCACATCTTGTTTCATATACTTAAACACCCTTCACGCTGGCAGCCAATTGCCGAAAACTCTTTCGAATCCTAGAGATCAATCCGCCGTTTCCGGAGGCTGTCCAAACTCACTTGATACCAAGCAGCACCAACCGACTCGCCCATCAATGGTCACACCAGAGCCCCGCCACAGTCAGACGGCCCCCCGAATCTGGTCGAGCTTCGATTTACCCCACTCACACGGTTACTGGCCAGATCGGAGTGGCACCAAATCCTCTGAGTTCAACAGGCGAGAAACTTTGATGTCTCATAGCTCCGAAAACGGGGTTCAGCAAATGTCCCGCGTCTACTCTGCCGACACAACGATCACCTCACACGCGAAAAGGCCCGTGCCAGAGCAAGAGGACAAACAGACACCGCCGCAAGCGCGCCGAGCGTTCGGAAGAATTGAGCGCTCCGCGTTCGGCGCGCTTGCGCCAGACGCAGAACCCAAATTCCCAAATCCAACTTGTAGACTCTCGCTATGAGTGAGGGACCGACAGGGGTCAGGTCAATTCTCCTCCACACTGTATTCTTCGGTGCAAAGGACTCCGGCGACTGAACAAAACCCGGCATCCTACTCTTGGCCAGAAATCACCCTTTGGCGAGACCTCACCCCTGACCAGAAAGCGCCCGCAGTGCCTTGGCGACGCGCTGGTGCAGATCTGTCAAGGTACGGACATCGCCGTCCTTCGTTTCGATCTTCAGGCAAAGATCGTTGCGCAACTCTTCAAGCGATTTTTCGATGGCGCGGAGCTGGTTGTATTCGGGCATCGTGTCGGACCTTCAGTGAGACAGCAAAACGGGGATCGCGGTGTTGCGCAGGACAGAGGCGGTCACGCCCCCCACAAGATCCTCGCGAAACTTGGAATGCTCATAGGCCCCCATCACCAAAAGCGAGGGGTCACGCCGCCGGCAATAGTCCAGGATCATCTCCGCGACGGGCTGCCCGGCGGCCCAGTTCTCGTGCACGACAGAGACGTCATGCCGTGCCAAATGGGTCATCAGATCGTCCAACCCGGGTGCCGCGCCCACGGTCAGGACGGACACCTTTCCCTGCGTCTCCAACAAGCGCAGGCTGTCCGACAGCGCGCGCGCCGCGGCGCGTCCCCCGTCCCATGCCAGTGCCGCGTGGCTGTGGCGGGCATCGGCATCGTACCCCTTGGGCACGACGATCACAGGGCGCCCGGACATCAGGGCGATCTTGTCAGGATGCAGGCGGACATGTTCGTCGTCATCCTGCATGGGGCGGCCTGCAATGATCATGTCAAACGCGCGCCCCGTTTCGGACACCAGACCATCCACCGGCCCGGGCGCAGCGCGGAATGTCAGCGCCTCTCCCAGCCCAAGCGTTTCGCGCAACGCGTCGAGCCGCGCCTCGATCTCGGTCAACAGGCCGGTCTTGGCCTCGGCCAACAGCGTCCGCGCCGCACTCGGAATCCAGCGCGAAGAGGTATCCAGCGTGTCATGCGTGGAATGGGCCAGCATTGCGGTGACATGGGCCTTGCGGTCACGCGCCAGCGCGGCGGCATACCGCAACGCGGCGTCAGAAGAGTCGGTGCCGTTGTAGGCGACCAGAAGGTTCATGATCGGCATGGGATCAACCTTTCCAGATACGCGAAGGGATGAAAACGTGGCCCTCGGCCAACTTGCGGGCGGTGCGTAGCAGGCCCGCAGATTTCAGCTCGAACCCGTCGCGATTGTCGTAGTCCACCAGCACCTCGATGGTGCCAGAGGGGTGCTCCAACACCACGTTGGCCGGGCATTCATTCGGGCGATTCAACAGCCCGTCCGCCACGGTGCCCGGCGTCAGCGCACAGGATGCGAGGCATTGCGAGCCGGTGACCGCCATGCTGGGATGGGTGTTCCACGGCATGAAATAGCGGGTGGCGATGGTGCCGCCGTCCCGGGCCGGGGCAAGAATGCCAAACTTCGGCGTTACGGACTTCGTCACGTCGCCCATGCCCATGCGCTTGCCCGCCTCGATGCGGATCGCCTCAAACCGTGCGAAGAAATCCGTGTTGGCGTCCAGTTCGGCGGCGCTTTCGTAGCCGGTCAGCCCGAATTCCGTTGCGCGGGCGATCACGATAGGCATGGCCACGTCCATGCAAGTCACCTCGACCCCATCGATCTCATCCCGCAGGTTGCCGGTGGGCAGGAACGCCCCCGTGGAAGAACCGACAACGCCCATGAAGTTCAGCGCGATCGGGGCGGCGGTGCCCGGCACACCTGCGATGGCGGCGTCGCCCTCATAGGTCAGTTCGCCGCCTGGGGTCTGTATCCGCGCCACGACCCGCGCGCCGGTGTTCACCGCGCGGATTTTCACCTCGGTCTCGTCGCCCTGCGGTTGGATCAGCCCCATCTCGATGGCGGCGGGGCCGACGCCCGACAGGATATTGCCGCAGGTGGGTTTGAAATCGACCAGTCGATCCTCGACCGACACCTGAGCGAAAAAGTAATCCACATCGGCCCAATCATCGTCCGATGTCGACAGCATCGCGACCTTTGTGGTCACCGCCGCCCCGCCGCCGATCCCGTCGATATTCAGCGGGTGGCCAGAACCCACGACAGCGATCAGCACCTCTGCCAGAGTATCGAGATCCTCGGGCAGATCGGCGCGGCGAAAATATGGCCCGCGCGACGTGCCGCCGCGCAGGAACAGGAAGGGCATGGCTGTTTGTGTCATCTTTAGAACTCCACGATCAGTTCAGGGGCCAAGGCAGATCGACTACATCCTGAAGCAGTCCGGGCGGGAAATCGCGGTTCAGCGCCCCCGCCATCACACACATCAGCGCGATGCCACAGGCCGTCAGGATCAGCGTCTTGGGCCACGCGGTCTGCGCCCGCACCCGCAGGAACGAAACCAGAAAGCCAAACAGCGCCAAAATGAAGCCCAGAACATAGGTGGCCGCAATCAGGCCCACGAACCACGCCAGCGTCCCCCAGAGATTATAGGGTGCGTCCGCGTCCTCTCCGGCGACTTCCTTGTCGGCAAAGATCGGATCGGTTTCCGGGCGGATGATCATCTGCACCAACAGGATCAGCAACGCCGTCAGCGTGATGCCCCCCACCACCAGCGGGACGATCTTGTCTGTCATGTTGTAGTCGGGGATCAGGTTGGCATTGATCAGCGCCGCCACGACGTAGGCCATGATGACCAGCAGGAACACCAGCGGCGCGCGCTTGGTGCCGGACTTTACGTCTCCCTCGGCCATGATGCTTTTGGCCTGACGGATTCCCAGCACCACAGACACGACGGTGATGATCAGCAACACTATGACGATGGGCGAAAAGATGTATTCCATGCCCTCTTCAAACGACTTGCGGAACCGGAACGATGCGATCTGGAACGCCTGGTTAGAGAATTTCTCGACCGGGTTGGACAGCACAAAGCCAATCAGGAAAGCCGGGCGCGACCAGTCGAACCGGCGCAGGAAGATACCGATCAGACCGATCAGGAACAGCGCGAGGATGTCCTCGAAATTCTGTCCCGACTGGAACGCCGCAAAAGAGATCAGCATGAACAGGAAAGGTGCGAGATAGGTAAAACGGATCGTGGTCAACCGGGCGATCCCGCCCGAGGCCGCGATGCACAGGATCGTGCCCACGACGTTGGCCAGCGCCAACAGCCAGACGATGGAATAGGTGATGTCCAGATTGTCGCGCAGCATGTTCGGCCCGACCTCAATGTCGCCCGACCCCAATAGTGCGATGGCACCGATAAAGATCGCCATGGACCCGGACCCCGGAATGCCGAACAGCAGCGTCGGCACAAGGCCGCCACCTTCCTTGGCGTTGTTCGAACTTTCCGGCCCGATCACACCGCGGATCTCGCCCTTGCCGAACTGCGACTTGTCCTTGGTGGTCTGCACCGCGTGGCCATAGGCGATCCAGTCGACAACCGACCCGCCAAGGCCGGGGATCACGCCGACAACGACACCGATCAGCGAGCAACGCACCGACAGCCACTTGTTGGCAACCCAGTCACGCACCCCGTCACCCCAACCAGAGCCCAGCGCCGCGTCCTTGGCGATGGACCGGTCCTGCCGCAGCAGGCTGACGATTTCCGGCACAGCAAAGATGCCAAGACCCACGATCACCAGCATCAGCCCGTCGGTGAGATAGGGAATGTCATAGCTCGCCATGCGCAGCGACCCGCCGGCATCGGCCTCACCTATGGTGCCGATCAACATGCCAAGGCCCGCCGCCGCCACACCCTTAAGCGCGACACGGCCCGCCAGCACCGCGACCATCGACAGGCCGAGGATCGAGATCATCAGCATCTCTGGCAGGCCAAAGGCGAGCACCAGCGGCCGCGCCGCAAGGATGAACAAGGTCAGAAAGGTCGCGCCCACCAGTCCGCCGAACAGCGACGAGGTGAACGCCGCCGACAGTGCCCGCGCCGCCTGCCCTTTCTTGGCCAGCGGAAACCCGTCCAGCACCGTCGCTTGTGACGCGGACGATCCGGGAATGCCCATCAGCACCGAGGCAAAGGTGTCCGACGTCGGCACCACGGCGACCATGCCGACCATCAGCGCCAGGCCAAGCACCGGGTCCATGCCGAACATGAAAGGCAGGAGCAGCGATAGCCCCGCAATCCCGCCAAGGCCCGGAAACACGCCCACGGCCAGCCCCATGACAACGCCAAGCACAAGATAACCCAGCACCATGGGTTGCAAAATCAAAGCCCATGCATCGGCAAGTGCCGGCAGAGCGGTCGCAAAGACGTCCATCACGCCACCTCAGTGTGTTCAAAGAAAGGAAAACGGCCCCGGACTCTCTATCCGGGGCCGCGTCACGCCGTTTACTTCAGCGAGACGCCATAGGCTTCCTGAAGCCAGTTGGTGACAAAGGCCTTGGCTTCGGCGGACACCGTGGTGCCCTCGACCGTCGCACGGGCAGCGCCCTGTCCGACAAAGACCGGGTACTTGCCGACCTGCTGGGCCGCACGCTCGGCAAAGCCGTCCGTTTTGCGGACCGCGTCGAAGGCCGCGACATAGGCGTCGGTCACGTCTTGCGGCGTGCCTGCGGGCAGAAAGGCGATCTTCTGCACCGGGAAACCGGCGATGAAAAAGGCTTTCCATGCGTCCCAAGCCTCGCCCGAGGTTTCGCAGCCATCGGTGGCCTCGCAGACTTCCTTGAAGGTCGGCATGTCCGGGAAGGTCGGATCACGCACGATGTTGCCATCATCGTCCAGCGCGCCCCAAGACATCATTGGCACGGCCTTGCCGCTGGCAACCAAATCAGCCGACGCGCCCAGATAGGCCGACGAGGTTTGATAGTCGATGGTGGCTTCGCCGCGTTCGAACATCAGGCGGCCATCGCCGCGACCCTTGATGCCGAACACCGGCTCTACGTTCATGCCCAGCATTTCCCATGCCAGCAACGGCACCAGATCCAGACGCGTCGCGCCTTGCGAACCGTAGATAAAGTCGATGTCTTTAAGCGCGTTGGCCGATCCGTCGAACTTGGCCCCGTCTTCGGGGTTCAGATAGGCCACGCCGCCGGTGCCCGAGGCCATGACCGGAATCCAGTCGCTGTATTCATAGCGCACACGGGGATCGCCCAGCAAAAAGGGGAACTGTGTCGACCCGGAGGTGCCGAACAGCAGTGTGCCGTCCTCGTGTTCCTGCTCCTGGAACCAGTTTGCGCCCTTGGTCGAGCCTGCGCCCGGCATGAATTTCACCACAACGGTCGGGTTGCCCGGAAGCTGTTCGGACAACAGCGGCGCGAAAAAGTTGGCCCATTTGGCCGAACCGCCGGTTTCCGAGAACGGGATCACCCATTCGATTGTCTCGCCGGACAGATCGACTTCGGCCACGGCCGGGGCCGCGATGAGGATGGCGGATGCTGCAACGGATGCTGCGAGGTGCTTGATGGTCATTGGTATCCTCCCTTAGACCTATGGGACCGGTCAGGAGTTGCCTGCCGGTGCGACTTGATTCTGTGCAAGGGATACAATCCCTCCTCCATAGCACCCACTTTGCTGTTCCAACCTTGCACGAAACTTGTGCAGCCTGAGAAAAGTTCAAAAATGCGGATCGCCGTCATAGAGGACAACGCCGAACTGGCCGAGGGCATCGCCTACCGGCTTCGCGACCGTGGCCACTCGGTCGACGTGCTGCACGACGGACAGGAAGCGGCGGATTTCCTGTCTCACGAAGGGGCCGACCTTGTGGTGCTGGACATCAACCTGCCGGGCAAGGACGGGCTTGCGGTGCTGCGCGGTCTGCGCGATCGGGGCGACAACACGCCGGTGATCCTGCTGACGGCGCGCTCGGACACGCAGGACCGCGTGACCGGGCTGGACGCAGGGGCCGACGACTACCTTGTCAAACCGTTCGAGATGGATGAGCTGGAGGCACGCCTGCGCGCGCTGGCCCGCCGCAAGGAACTTGTCTTTACCGCGCGCAACGCGCTTGGCCCACTGGTCTTTGACCGCGACAGCCGCCAGTTGATGGATGGCG